>NZ_JBWVBF010000004.1:0-463421 GCF_057221115.1 Ruegeria sp. HKCCD6426
GCGAGGACGGCAACGGCGCGGTCGAGGCCAAGGTCAAAGCCGAAGTCGCAGACCTATGCGCACGATTCCCCCTGTATCCGAACCTGTAATTGGTTCGAAAAATCCGAAACGATTTCAGCGTCCGTATCGGGCGCTGTTTTCATTTTATAACATCGGCTTGCAGTACAACCCTCGGCTGTTTCTTCAGATGAATCCACGCCATCGCATGACCACTAGCGCAAGCGCTGCAAGAACCAAAAACCCGAACGCCATCGAACCGACAACACTCAGAAACCAGCCCCAGCGACGATCTTTGAGATCAATGGATTTCAGATGGGCCTGTACATCGTCCGACGCTTTTTGCAGAGCAGGCGTGTCGAGTACCAATCGCAACCTTGGATGGTCCATCATCGGTTCAGCCCGCGCCAGAATCTGAGCTTGCTTGTACACAGCACGCGGCAGCCGACGTTTCGCACGGCGGATCGACGCGGCCAATGTCTTGTCCCGCACGCCAAGCTTTTTGCGCAGCAACTGGATCGTCTCAGAGATCCGGGATTGAATATCGGTTTCCTGCGACATTGGTCCTCCTGAAGGGGCAATTTAGCTGCGAGCGGGACCGTCGACAATGGGGCTGGTTGTTCCAGGCAGCGAAAGGTATCACGGCGTTATGCTGAACACGATCATTCATGGAACACCGACACAGAACCCCCCTTTGCTGATTGCCCACGGGCTTTATGGCTCCGCTCGAAACTGGGGCGTTATTGCCCGCAGGCTCTCGGACGAGCGGCAGGTGATTGCAGTGGACATGCGCAATCACGCCTACAGTTTTTGGAACGATGACCACGATTACCCTCGTTTGGCGAACGATTTGGCCGAGGTGATCGACAGTGTTGGCGGTCAAGCTGACGTGGTCGGACATTCCATGGGTGGCAAATCCGCAATGGTATTGGCGCTTCAACATGGGGATATGGTGCGCAAGCTTGTCGTTGCTGACATCGCACCCGTTTCCTATGGTCACAGCCAGATTCAGTTTATCGAGGCGATGCGTGCCGTTGATATGTCACGTGTTCAGAGACGTTCGGACGTTCAGGAACAGTTGTCCGAGTTGGGCGTCGAGAAAGCACTGCAGAGCTTTTTCACCCAATCACTGGATACCGAAGAGAAGAAATGGCGCCTGAATTTGGATGTTCTGGCCGAAGAAATGCCCAAGATCATGGGCTTTCCGGACATAACGTCCACATGGGACGGCCCGGCGCTGTTCTTGTCCGGGGCAGCATCTGATTATGTGCTGCCCGAGCACAGAGACCGCATTCGCAGTCTGTTTCCCGCTGCCAAGTTCGCCAAAATCCCGGGCGCGGGGCATTGGCTTCACGCCGAGAAACCGAGAGAGTTTGAGGCCGCTGTCAGGGCTTTCCTGAATGCCTGATTACGCGGAACCCTGATACAGGCGTTTTGCCACCAGCCAGGATGCTGGCGCGGCCACTACGGCCCCTGCCCCGGCGGCCGCCAGAATGGCGACAGCGGACACCATTCCTGCCGACAAGACCGCGATCACGGCCGTCCCTGCCACAGCAGTGGCAATCAAAGAATACAGCATAGCAGCAAGGCGTAACATGTCCGACGTCCTGTTTTGTGACACTCGGAAATCACATAACGACAGCTGAATACTTCTTCTTTGATCTCTGTCAGATCAAAGGGTTACATCCCTGCATCTATCGGGCCGACTACCTTGCCGCCGCCATTTACCCAGTCCGCGAAACCGCCAAGGTTATAGACCTGTTCATACCCCATCTCCTTGAGCAGCTTACCCGCAAGCGCAGCCCGTCCTCCCGTGGCACAATGCAGGATTATCGGTCGATCCTTACGCAGCTCCGCGTCGAATGAGGGCAATTCAGAGTCCGCCCGAAACTCCAACATCCCGCGTGGGATGTGATGTGCGCCGACGGCTCGACCGGCCCGTTCCAACTCAGGCGCATCCCGCACGTCCAGAAGCAGTGCACCCTGCTCCAGCAGGTTTTTCGCCCGACCTACGTCGATGCGTTCGACCACGGCGTTGGCTGCCTCGAGCATAGTTTTGACCGTCAGCGGCATGTGCACTCCCCCAGTTCTGATCTGGCGGGAAACTAACATGCAATTAATGGAAGATGTAGCCGTTTTGGCCAATTGGTTCTCACATTAGTGCTCCCGAAAAGCGCGGGACATGCTGTCGACTATCGGCTTGGCGATATAGGCCGCAAACGTCCTTTCCTCTGTCTGAATCATGATTTCGGCGGGCATTCCGGGTGTCGGAATAAAACCTCGCACGCGTTCCATTTCGTCGGGCGACAGGGATATTCGCGCCAAGTAAACCTCTTGCGGGACACCAGCCGAATCCTCAAGCAACGCGTCGGCCGAGACGTAAAAGACCTCGCCACTCAGCACCGGTGTCGTGCGCTGATTGAGCGCCACCAGACGCACTGTTGCGGATTGCCCGGTGACAACGCTGTCGATATCTGTACGTGGAATCTGGGCCTCGATGATCAGCGGCGCGTCGGCTGGTAAAATTTCAGCTATTTGCTCACCGGTTTCAATAACGCCACCCGGAGTGTGGTGATGTAATCGAACAACCGTTCCCGTCACCGGCGCGCGCACTACCGCGCGATCCAGCACGCTACGAGCTTGACGCGCCTTTTCTCGTACACTTTCCAGATCAGCTTCGATCACGCCAAGCTCGTCCAGCGCAGCCTCGCGGTAAGCAGACCGGGTACGCAAAATCTGTTCCTGATATTTCAATAGCATCTGACTGACTTCGGCCGATTCAGCACTTAGGCGTGCTAACTGCCCCTCGGCCTCGGCCTGAACGCGCCGGATGGTATTCACATCACCTTTGCGCACTAACCCTTTTTCGAATAATGATTTCTTCGTATCAAATTCTTCCTGCAAGATTTCCGAACGACGTTTCATGCTGGACAACTGCGCCTCGAAACCGGAAGCACGAATTCTGAGCGCCTCCATGTTGCGTTCCAGCAAGGCAATGTCGTTTAGCAAAGTCTTGCGTGACACATTAAAGCTGAGCTTCTGGCTGTCGAGAATTGTCATCACTTCGACATCCTTTGAGGCTTCGATCAGAGCAGACGAGAAAGCCAGTTGCTCCTGTTCGCTATGCTCGGCCAACAGCCGTTCGGTCATGGCCTGCAATCGGATCTTGCGGATGAACAACTCCCGCTCATTGGCCTGAGCCGAAGTCTGGTCCAGCGTCATCAAGACCTGACCGACCTCGACTGCCTCGCCTTCTGCTACCAAAATGTCTTCAATAATGCCGCCTTCCAGGTGCTGTACGATCTTGTTGCGGCCTGTGGCGACAAAACTGCCCTGTGCAATGACCGCAGCGGCCAGCGGTGCACTAAAAGACCACACGCCAAAGCCCCCGAAACACAGGACCAACAATAGAATTCCGACGACAATGAGTTTGTTAATCGAGCGCGGGACCTCAGAGTACCAAAGGTTCGGTTGATCGGTTCGTACTAGTTCGTTCATCTTCTCCCCCTACCCCTGCAACTCGGGCTTACGCCGTTGACCGCTGAGTTCCTGCAGCACTTGATCGCGCTGACCGAACAGCGCAACGCGTCCGTCCGTCAGCAGCATGATCTTGTCCACCACGTTCAGAAGTGTTGGTTTCTGCGTGATCACGACCACGGTGATCTTGCTTGCCCGGGCCTGATTGATCGCACGTGACAGTGCCTTGTCCCCCGCCACATCAAGGTTCGAGTTCGGCTCGTCCAGAACAACCATCTGGGGATTGCCAAAGAAGGCCCGCGCCAATGCGATGCGCTGCTTTTGTCCGCCTGACAGCGGTGCGCCGTCTGCGGCGACTACAGTTTCGTATCCCTCTGGCAGCGTGGCGATCATGTTGTGGACATCGGCCAATACCGCCGCATCGTGTATTTGTTCGTCGGTGACATCGGCGCGCATGCGACCAATATTGTCCTTGATAGATCCGGGGAACAGCTGCACGTCTTGCGGCAAGTAGCCGATGCTTTCCCCAAATTGGCGTGAGTCCCAGTTGCGGATATCCATCAGGTCCAGCCTCACGCTGCCCGACGTCGGGAGAACCGAACCAACCAGCGCCTTGCCCAGCGTGGTCTTGCCTGCGCCTGAGTTGCCGATGATGGCTAGAGATTCTCCGGGACTGAGAGAGAAGTTGATTCCGTTCAAAACCACTCTTTTGGTGCCGCCGGGTACGTAAAGCAGACGTTCCACATCCAACCGGCCTTCAGGGCGCGGCAGACGCAACTTTTCGAATTGTAGGGCTGAATTCGACAGCAACGCCTTGATCCGGCCAAATGCCCCGCGCGTCAGCAGGAAGGTATTCCACCCTTCGATGGACCCTTCAATGGGCGCAAATGCGCGGCCCGCTATGATCGAGGCAGCGATGACCATGCCGCCGGTGATTTCACCTTGCAGAGCCAGAAACGCCCCCCATCCCAGGATTCCGATCTGAGTCAACAGACGCACACCACGCGAAATTGCAGCAAAAATGACGTTGCGATCCTGCGCGCGCACCTGCCAGGTCAGGGATTGCGCGGTGTCGCGTCCCCAGATGCGCACAGCCTCAGGGATCATAGCCAACGCGTTGATGATCTGGCTGTTGCGCGACATGGAATCCAGGTGCTGGTTTGCCATGGATTGCGCCCGATTGGCCTTGGCAAAGGGTTTTGCCGTCGTTTTCTGGTTAACCACCGCGATGATCATCAGCAGTAGCGCGGTCACCACAACGATCATCCCAAGTTGCGGATGCACCAGAAAGATCATCAGGATGAACAATGGTGCGAACGGGACATCCAGAAACGAGATCAGCGTACCTGAAACCAGAAACCCTCTCACCTGCTGCAAGTCACCCAATGTCTGATACTCGCGCCCGTTCCCATGTAATGAGGCATGTGCCGCCGCGCTCAGGACCGGTGCGCCCAACCGAGCGGCGACTTCGACCGCTGTGCGCATCAACATGAAACGGCGCACAGCATCAAAGGCTGATTGAAAGATCACCGCCCCAGCGACAATTGCCGTCAGCATGATCAGGGTGTCCAGCGAACGGCTGGTCAGCACACGATCGCTGATCTGGAACAGATAAATCGGGATTGCGAGGATTAGAATATTCGTGGCGCAAGTCAGCACCAACACAAAAGCAAGATTGCGCCAGATCGCTCGCAATGACGTGCGCAGCGTTTTCTGAAAATCCTCAGGCGGAGTGCGTTTATGGAAAGTTTGGGGTGGCCCGTTACCGTCGCCGCCGCCCGATCCCGGACGCAACAACGGTTCGTTCGCCTTGGCCTCGATCGTGGTGCCCATGCGATCTCCGCCTTCGGACGGCGCAGAGGGGGTCATGCGCGCGGTCGATTGGTCGGTGGTATCACGATCCGAGGTCTCGGCACCGGCCACCCCATTGCCGCGGCCCGCACAGGAATCGTCGGTGGCAGGTTGCGGCTGTACACGCTGCTGGGGAGAGCCAGCGTGCATCTGTTGTTCTGAAGTTTTTGGCGGCACCTGCTTTGTGTCCGCCGGATCAACCTGTTGCGGTCGCAGAGGTTGCGTTGCCTGCTCGGCCTCAATGGATTGTCCGGTGTTGACATCTGTGCGGGCCTGGGCAGGTTTCAAAGAGCTTTGCTCGGTGGCTGGCACACGCATCTCCTTGGTCAATCGCAGGTTCATATTATCAGCTGGCGCGTCTTCCTTTCTTGTGGACTGCGCTGCTGGCTGAGACTTCAACGTGTTTGTCTGCGCACCCCCATGGCGATCCAGCGGACTGGCGTAACGGGTGCGGCGCGACGAAAAACAAATCGACATGGAAAAACCTTTGAGTCACTCGTAACAATTGGGAAAGTCAGGCGAGCATGGTTTGCAGGCCATCAGCAGAGCTTGCCGCTTCGGACGGTGTCAGATCGGGGCCGGTCTGATTAACACCTGCCTGAGCCCCCATCGGGTTTGTATCGTCCATCAGGAAGGCAATCGCTTCGTTGGCCAAGTCCGAGCCAGTGTCAGTCTGAGGCGCGTCGATCAGGCTGGCCTGATGAAGCAATAGATCCGAATAGGTTCCGTTCGCTGCCATTACCGTGGAATCCACTCCGGATTTGGTAATATTGGCTGCGTTCAACATCGCATTGCTGCCCGCGATGACTTGGGTCTGGGCTGCATTTGGCCCGCTCAGGTGAATATCATCCTGATCTGCCAGCATCGTTACCTGATCAACGATATTCAACTGCAACAGATCCCCGTCAATCTTGAGCACTCGCATCTGCTCCATACCCGCGAACATAGGATCGTTCAGCAGAGCGTCCTCAAGTGCCTTCAGGTCCGCGTTGGCGATAGCCATCGCGTCTGCCATGTCTTTCTGAACCGCAGCCTCGATATCCTTTCCTAGCGTGGTCAAAGACGCCTGATTCATCAGCAAATTGTCATCGGCGCCGCCCGCAGTTCCGGGCATTCCCCCGGTCACCACGTCGTCATCCATCAACACGAGAGTCTGGAACAGCATGTCGACCGAAACCATGTCTCCGCCGATCATGATGAGGTCATAATAGCTGCCCAACTGCACGATATCAGTCACATTTACTAATTGGTTGGCGCCCATTGTGTACATAGTCGAGGCGGCAGTGATTTCAGTTTGAATGTGGTCGATATCGGTGGCGTCAATTGTCTGCTGGATAAAGTTCGACACGATCAGATCGGTCTGAATCCAATCGATTTGAATCTTAGAAGGCTGGCCGCCAGGATTTGCGGTCGTGTCCAACCAGGATGCTGCCTTCGCCTCGGTCTTGATTTGTGAAGATTGAACGACATTGGTACCCGATCCGCTGCCGGGATTGCCCTGATCGTAATCCGAGACGACCGCGACCTGACTGATCATGGTCAGATTGATCGCTTGCCCACCAACCGCGATAAACGGAGCATCCACCCACGCAATTGTCGCGGCCACTTCGTTGATTGCGAGGTTTCCGCCGGTGACAACGGTATGACCGTCGACAAATTCCGGGTCATCACCCTGATCCCACTCCGCCGGAGTCATATCTGGGGCTGAATCTTCGTCTTCCGGTTCATCGGGCTGATGATATGCGGGAAGAAGATCGCTCCATTCCGGAGCCTCATCGACACGCTGCCCGTTGACAATGATGCCAACTGCGTCGTCGCCCTGGAACTGGTAGATGGTAACCCCTTCGACCTCAGCCGTAACAGGAGACAGCATTTCCTCGGCCAGCGATTTGACAAAGTCGGCTGATAGGTAATCCGAAATCGCAAACGACGGCGCGGATATCGCGTGCAATGACATTGCCACGTCCAACATTGCCTCAGCCTCCGCCATCAGTGTTTCCGCGTCGCGAAAATCGCCTGACCCGAGCGTATCATTGTCGCTCAGGAACAATGTCTGGAACGTGTACGTAACTGCCGACCCGATCACCTCTACTACGATCTGCGGCTGCTGAATAACTACACCAAACTCGCCAGACGAGATCAGTTCGCTATCAGGCAACTGAATCTCTGGGAGGAATGGAAAACCGATTGAAATGGAAGCCTCGGTATAGAGACCCTCTGATGGAGAAGGTAATTCCTGATCGGCTGGAGGAGGCTGGAAACGATATGGAAGCGGATCATACTGACCTGGATCGGGGTCAAGATTTGCTCCGATCTTGATAACCGTTGGATCTTCCAGCTCTTCAAGCTCTACTTTACGCCGGAGCGCCGTGAATTCTTCGTATTGATCCCTCAAGCGGGCTTGTTCAATCGTGAGATTAAAAGTTCCAACAAAATGAGCAATCGTTTCGGTAACACTGTCGAGAGACATGTCAATGATCCCTATCTCCGTCACCGGCCAGAAATTTCCGGATCTGGGTTTGTTGTGCCGGGGCCGACAAGACGGCCCCGGCGTTCTTGTTAAAACGGAGGCCGAGAATGCGGCCCCCGAAACTGGTCTTAGACGTCGGTATCGTCGCTTGCGTAAGACGAAGTCATCGAACCGCCAACCATGGTCGTATCGACCGAGTTGCCGAGCACGTTAGCGCCCATAACGATCGTCTGGTTAAAGGCCGAAGTGTCGACCACAGCCGCCGCCGAGGCGTAGGACTCGCCGGTCACGATACCGTCACCACCGTTGTTAGATCCCCAAGCTCCGCTGTGTCCGCCAGCTCCACCGTCGCCCGAAAAGGCGCCAGCCGCAAAGCCGCCAGTAACTTGGCCACCATAGGTGTCACCCGACGTGCCGGTCCCTGTGGAGGACCCACTGGTGCCACCGGTTGACGCGGACATACCTCCAGCTCCGCCTGCACCTGAACTTGCTGCGCCAGTTGCGCTACCCGATCCGGTCGACGTGGCGTCATTGTCGCTGTTGGCGGATCCGCCGTAACCGGCGATGGCTTCAGCAAGACTATCTGCTGTGCCAGTCGTCGCAGAATCGCCCATAACGTCAGCTGCACCACCTGCTCCCGCGGTATTGGCCGCATCGGCCGATCCCGCGCCGCTGCCGGTCGAGGTCGAGGTCGGTGTGGTCGTGCCACCTGCACCTGCGACACCGTCGGCCATCGACGTCCCGGAACCTGTACCGGTCGCAGTACCGTTCGATGAGTTGGAACCACCTGCGCCGCCATCCGTATCTGTCGTTTGAGCGTTGCTGGCTGTACCATTCACATCACCCGGACTTTGGCTGATGTCCGGGCCGCTGGTCGATTGATCACCAACACCTTGCGCCGTAGATTCTGCAGATGACGTACCGCCGGTTCCGTCACCGCCGTCTATCAGCCCAACTTCTTCTTGCAGCGCCATGATGGCTTCTTCGACCAAGGCCGAGAATCCACCTTCACCATCGGCAGTGCTGCTGGTTGGACTGCTGGCTGTGCCAGCCGCCGTGTTGTCGCCAGCCGTGGCGTTATTGGCCTCGGTGTCCGCGTCGCTGGAGTTCGCCGTCGAACCCGTCGTGGTATCGGCGGCATCACCACCATTCGCGCCCTTAGCTGGAGAGTAATTGCCAGCAGAGCCATATCCCGACGCGCCCGAGCTGGATCCGTTGTCTCCACCGTCTGCATCACCGTTCGCGTTCGATCCCGAAAGACCAAGGCCTAGACCAAGGCCAAACGAATCCGCGCTTCCGCCAGTGCCGCCGGTACCGTCAGCATCGACGCCCGAGGTGCCGGAATTGTTCGCGTTGGATGTTCCTGTGGAATCGCCACCTTTACCGCCGGTGCTGTCACCGTCTGCGCCCGCACCGGACAATCCTAGGCCCACGCTCAAGTTGGTCGCATTTCCTGACGCGCCACCGGCGCCGCCTTGCGAACTTGCACCCGCATCACCGGTATTGCCGCCAAAGCCCAGCGCATGGCTGCCATAGGTATTCGTCGACGCCGAACCACCGGAAGTACTGCCGCCACTACCGGAATTGCCGCCTTCAGAAGAGGTCTTAATGCCTTCTTGAGCTTTGGCAGTGCCGCCATTGGCGTCACCATACTGGTAGAAGCCGGAGTTGTTTGACACTGACGCGCTTGACAACGTGTCATCATCACTCAGATTAGCCAACTGCTTGTTGATCGAAGACATATCATTGCCACGACCGTTGAGTGAGATGTCTAGATTGAGGTCGTCGCCAGGATCGTAGTCCAGAGCATCACCGGCAGTAATGACATCACCACCGACATAGCCACCTTTGCTTACGTCCACGTCGACCTTGTCGTCGTCTCGCGGAATCCACTCGCCACCACCAAAATCAATGTTGACCGAATTGGAGTTCGAGTTGTCGTTACTGTCATCGCCACCATTCACGTTGGATTGATTTTGAGCTTGGTTCTGTGCTTGAGCCTGGTTCTGGTCCTGACCCTGTTCATTGCCAACTTCGGTCGACTGGGCCTGAGCCTGGTTCTGCTCATCCTGATTGTTGTTGGTGTTTTCTACGGCCTGATCCTGCTGTTGCTGTTGTGCGGTCAGGTCAGCCTCAATCGTGGCCTCTGCAATCTCAACGTCGGTCTCAAACGCAGCATCCAGATTTTCGACATTTACTTCGTCAACGGTCGTGACATTTGTATTATTAGTATTGCGTCTCATAATAAATTTCCATCTTTCGAGCGCCAGACCGCCATTCATCTACAAAGCGATAACAAGCGCGATTGAACAAAATGAAATGCAGCCGCACATCAATTAATGCGCGATTGCCGTTGAAGTTTTTCTCTGTCTGCACCCCCCTTTCTCGGCCAAGCCGATTCCGTGACCTCTTAGAATCCGCGAAATTGGCGGTCTGTTCACCGGTCAGGTTCAAGGACGCTTCCAAAATTGAAGCCGGTTCATCGTTGCAGCGACGCGGCATCATGACTAGCTGACCAAAAGCATAAATCTCACCAACCATCTAAATTGATTAACTTTTTTAACCACGCCCCGGTCAGCATGGGTCATTCAGGCTAGTTTCGAGAGATTTGGCCAGATATCGAAATTAATTCAAACTTATCCTTGGGTTACAATTCCTGAGAAAGTTTTGCCCTAGCCAATAGTTCTAAAACACGACAAAAAACCATTACGGTTTGTTGCCGATTTCTGCACATTCAGCTATAATGCACGCGCATTTTAGGAACTCTTTGAACATCCTGTACCGGTTAAATATCTCCCTTTTGTTGACCAAGGGAACGTTTGTTAGTGGGGAAGGAAGCAATGATTGATTCATTGAAAAACGACGCCCGCAATCACAATGGCTATCCTGCGGAATTGTCCGTTATTTTTATTGGAAAAGAGCTGTTTTTTTCCAATCAAACACTGAGAAGTGTGCAAAGCGAATTCGGTGTTCTGTCATCTCGGTATGACAGCCTGGACACACTTCGTTCAGAGAATGGCAAGCAAAGCCCAGTCGAAAGTATTATCGTCGTCGATCAGATGTTGCTTGAAGATCTGCTGGCTCGCCCCTCAGACTATACAAAAGTAGCGGCGGCGGGATGCTTGGCATTTGCGTATCGCAAGAAAAGCTCGGCCCAGTTTCTGTTTGAACATTGGGACAGGCAGCATTTCGGCGACATTGGGTATCTGCCGATGAATGTCGCGCCGGATGTCTGGCGTGCCATTCTGCGCCTGTTGATGCATGAAGAACTGCACCTGCCCAGCTTTATGGCCGATTGCGTTTCGCATGCACCGGGTCCGCAGCCTGAACAAACCCCTTTGCGTAAAACGGAAACCAACAAGATACGGCTGTATTCCACGCTGACGCCTCGGGAGAAACAGGTTTTGAAGCTGGTTTCACAAGGCATAAGCAACAAGATGATTGCCGCGAAACTGGGCATTACCGAACACACCGTAAAACTGCACCTCCACAATGTCTCGGGCAAAATCGGGGTGGGCAACCGAACTGCGGCAGCGCATTTCTACTTCGAGGTTTCACCGAACGAGCAGTTACGTGGCTGACACATTCGAAACTCGGTTCGACCGGCTGATCCTTCTGGTTGGTCGGCTCAATTACATGTGGACCAATACCGAAAGTTTGCTGATCCACCTGATTGCGGGCCTGACCGGAGCAAACAAGGACGTAGCTGTCATCATTTTTCTGACCCTTAACACGACGCGTGCGCGAATTGATTTGGTCGAACGCCTCGCCAAGATGGAGGGGCGGTCATCTGACGTGCGGGATCCCATTCTGGAACACACTCAACGTCTCGCCCGCCTGTCCGCTATTCGGAACAGATACAATCATTGTATATATTCTTTCGATCCCGAAAGTGGAAACCCCAAGACCATTCTGATGCGCATTGCCGATCGCAAGACCGATATCAAACTGGGGCGCGAAGATACCGTTGATGACAAGGCGATGAAGGAAATCGAAGATGTGGTCGATCAACTGTCCGCCGCCAATCGCGACATCTGGCAGCTGATCCGAAATTTAGGCTACCCTGTCTGACTATGCTTTGATCAATTGAAGATAATACGCGCGCGTTGGGCGCTCCGGAAATCAATGGGTCCTGAGCCTAGATACAATAAGCTTCACCTAGCCGTTGATCAGGCGTGGAGTACCATCATTCTGTCGTACAAACTCTTGTGCGGGCAGGTCGAGCTTACCGCGCACTTTTTTAAACGGACGCTGATAATTGCCTCGACCTTCCTAGCAGATAAGTCCAGCAATTAGTCCGTTTCTCTTTTGCTATTCCAAAGCCTCCGATGGCGGGATTGTATCAGAATACGGTACCGTTAAACTCGATCCGCCCTGCAAGTAACACGGGGACCTGATCACACGTATTGTTGTTCTAGTTGCTGACCTGCACCTCGGCCCCTTTCGGGAAAAATTAGGTAGTGATTGCAAATAGACACCGTTCTCCGCGAGTAAGAAGTAGCTGAGACATTGTCAGGCGTATCGACAATCTCTGCACTTCTCGCGTCGAAGATGCCGATAAGCTTTGACAAGGTGCATCAGGCGCGTTCCAGATTCTCGCTGAACTCCAACTCTGCGCTCTCACGGCTATCTGTCAACCGGGCCATTGTGTGTGCGTCGGCGAACCCTCCAGGACGTCTGGCATATCGCCGCAATGTGCCTTCAACCTCGAAACCAAAAGCACTGTACAATGCAATTGCCCGAGCGTTGTCAGACCAGACAAGCAACCCTGTACGCTCCAGTTGCAGCCAGTTATCGGCTAGGTCAAGCAATGCATTCATCATCGCCTTTCCGATGCCATGCCCCTGAAAATCGCTGCGTACAGCGATCAAATCGATCTCACCAACATGGTTGTGGCGCGGAACATCGGGGAAAGTGCTCATCTGGCAGTATGCGACAACCTCTTTTTCCGTCTCTGCGACCAGCCGGTAGATTCCCGGCACGGCGGCAGTGCGTTCTGCAACAAGCGTTTCAGAAACAAAGGGCAACCGCATCGTTCCAAGCATAACCGTTGGGTCCGAAAGGACCTTTGCCACAGACTTGGTATCTTCTGAAGAAACTGGGCGGATCGAGAAATTCATTTTGGGATTTCCTTTTGCAATACTGTTTGATCCGGGCATGTGCCCGGATCACTTCGGTTCTATGGAATGCTATTGCGCAGCAACGTGATGAGCGTGCGTACAAGCCCGCCCCATGGCATCAACGTGGCGATGATCAGTACCGCAGCACCCGCCCAGCACCCGCAGGTTCGGCAAAATCTCCATTAACCTGCGATAATCTTCGCCCAGTTCTGCCGGGTTCCCGTCGTCGAGAAGTTCGCTTTCATCAAGTTCCGCATGCGACATGCGAGAGGCGTTCGCTCGGATGCCGCCGATACGGTGCAGCCAATCCCCCCCTTCGCGCAGAACATGTTCAAAGTGATCAGGATGCGCGCAGTTGACCATGAAGTAGATCGGGTAGCCTCCGGAGACTTCGTCCACCTCGCGGATTGCATCGGCCAGAGATTGGCCGGTTGCAAGCGCGCCGTCCGTTTCTACAGTGAATGCGATGACTACTGGCACGCCCTGCTCTTTTGCAGCCAGTGCGATGCCTGTCGCTTCAGGCGTGTTGTTCATTGTGATTGCAGTAACCATGTCTGCTCCGGCCTTGGACATGGCCGCGATTTGAGGCGCGTGGTAATCCTTGGCCTCGGTGGCCGCCATCAGCTCTCCCGGCACGTAACCGTCTCCACGCGGCCCGACACACCCGCTGATCACCAACTGGGACACGGAATTTTCGTGCCGATTGCGCAAAGTGCGCATCAAATAGATCGCATCAGCGTTGATCCTGTCGAGATCGTCAGCGCTGTAGCCCAGTTTCTGCCCCCAGTCCCGGCTGGAACGCCATGTTGGGCTTTCCAGAACAAAGCCGAGCTTATGAGCCTGAGCGACCGCAATGTGACGTTCGAAATAGTTGATCAGGGCATTTCTCCCTTCTTCCGTTTCCAGCAGAACGAATGATGCGAAAAGCGGAAGATCAATTTCGTCATGAAAAATGAGCGTAGTTTCGATGCCGCCATCTGTCAGAAAGTAGCTTTCACCGGACAGTGGCAGAACCGGATGGGTGGGGTTTGTAACGTGATCGGGCATAGTTGCCTCCGTCGGCAAGTTTCGATCCGTCAGCACTAGTGTGGATGCGGTTACGTTGCTGGGAGCCAAGCTGGAGATTTCCGGGATATTGCGAGGATTCTTTATCCCACTATGCTTGAGAGACAGAATTCTTAATGCGGGCTACCGCCGTGAATTACTCGTTCGACCCTTTTCTTCTTGATGTATCGCGCCGTGAATTACTGTGCGACGGGCAGCCTGTTCACTTGCAACCCCAGGTATTCGACCTACTGAGTCTGCTGGTCGAAAACGCACATCGCGTCGTCAGCCGCGATGAGATCGTGGAAAAAGTCTGGAAGGGGCGCATCGTATCTGAAGACGCCATCTCCAGTCGGATCAGGGATCTTCGGCGCGTCCTTACAGAAACCGGACAAGACCCAAACCTGGTTCGTACTTTGCGTGGTCACGGTTTTCGATTTGCCGGAGATGTCACTCTTCGCGCCGAGGCCGCGCCCCGCAGTGAATCCCGGCCGGAACCAAATTCGGGTGATAATCATGCTGTCAATGAGGACCCGGTCGGTCTTGACGTCCAACCGTCGATCGCCGTGCTGCCCTTTCAAAGAAATGGCGACCTGGACAGGTTTGAAGCCATCGAAGAAGCGATCCCCCGGGAACTGATTATGACGCTGGCCAGCCTGCGCTGGATCAAAGTCGTCTCGCATGGCTCAGCGTTTAAGTTCCGTGGGAAACAGGTCGATCTGGCACAGGTCAACAATATACTGAACGCACGTTACTGCCTGACGGGCGTCGTCGAGCTGACGGGAAACCAGATAACAATCGACACGGAGCTATCTGATACACGCAGTTCCGAAGTCATTTGGGCGCTGAGAAAAAGCGCAAATATCGACGACATCCACGCTCTGCGCGCCGAAATCGCAGCCAATGTGATTATGGTAGCGGAGCTTGAGATTCCGCAGCATGAAACCACGTCGCTCGGACCCGTAGACGCCGAGAACCTGGATGCTTGGTCCGCTATGCATTTAGGGTTTCACTACATGAGCCAGTTCAGCCGCAAAGGCAATGAGATGGCACAGGTGATGCTAGGTCGAGCAATCGATCTGGATCCGCGGTTGGCACGTGCCAGTGCCGGGATGGCATTCGTTCGCTTTCAGAACGCGTTCATGCGCTACACTCCGGAATATTCGGCTGAGGCAGACAGGGCACGCAGATTTGCGGAACAAAGCCTGTCGCTGCAACCACGGGATCCTTTCGCAAATTTCATGATGGGACGATGTCACTGGCTTGACCACGATCCCGAAGGCAGCAAACAGTGGTTTTCTCAGTCGATTCAGGCCTGCCCCAATTACACATGGGGTTTTTATGGGGCCAGTTGGGCGAGTGTTTTCACGGACGATTTCAACAGTGCAATGGGAAACGCCAACAAAGCAATCGATCTGAGCCCGATTGACCCGTTTCGCCCTGGCATGACCGGTAACAAAATGTGGGTGTACATAGCGCAGGAGGACTATGAGTCCGCCGTGAAATGGGCAGAGATCGCAGCGCGCACACCATGGGCGCATGCTGGCATGGCCTTCTTTACAGCCATGAGCCATTGGTTGAACGACAACCCTGAGAAAGCACATTGGTGGGTAACTGAAGCCCGTCGCAGAAATCCTGACCTCCGGAAAGAACACGTTTTAGCGCTGGTTCCAGCTTCAAGTCTCCGTTTCCGGCAGGTGTTGGTAGAAGCCCTAACAGCGCTGGATATCTGAGTTTTTACATGGACCTAGAATACCCTATCTCTTCCTTTCGCGGAATGCTGAAAGGCGAAACCGAACTTGGTGTGCTGGTCCCCAAAGCCTGTAGCGCGATGCAGAAAAAGACTTGGCATATTGCGAACCAGGCTGACATCAATTCACTTTAGGAAACTGCGGCACGAATGATGAAACAGCGGTGTCAGAAGGCCGAGCGATCCTCCAATTGCCAAACACATGTGGAGATAACTGACAACTGAACTGTATCTCAGAAGACTTTCGGTGGCTTTGCCATTGGACCCCATGTGGCTGGATCAGGCAAGCCAACACTCGACCATGCTTCTTGCAACACTCTGGATTCCGAGGACTGGGTGCGCGGCAGGTCATCTAAGATGTCGATCCAGGGCATCTGGCTTTCGATTCCGTTATGAGCTGCTGGCGCGTGGCCTCTTGGTTTGTCCAAGCTTAATGTGAAAACAACTATGTATGCAGCTATGCGTGGCCGCACGAGTCTGTAAGTCAAACTAGCGCCGCACTTAGAGCAGAACCCGCGTTCCGCTATCGGAGATGAAGCAAAATAGCGTGGCTCTTCATTTACGAACCTCAACGCTGACGCGGGAAAGGCGCTCCACGTGCTCATCGCTGAGCCCGAAAACTTCTGACAAATGCTGCAATGGCAATAACCGGCGCTGATCGTTGGCGCATTTATTTCGTACCGGACAGAGCCGCAAATGCAGCCTCCTGTTACAAGCGTTTTTGCAATGTCATCTTCATCGAAATCAAAAAAACCGCCTGGTGCGCTGGATTTTGCTTGTGTCATATACACGTGAATTGGAGAATCAGTTTCTTTCAAGCATTTGTATCCACAATCCTCCAGAGGAAGCTCGACCTTATTTCTAATCTGATTCATAACTTCGCTGGATACGGCGATGCCTCCTGGCTCAGCCATTGCCCCCAATCGTGCTGCTATATTGACGCCCTCGCCCACGAGATCATCATCCTGGACCACAATGTCCCCCAAAGACACACCAATTCGAAGCAAAAGCGGCTGGGCTTCGTTAGGTTGCCGGGCTTCAAGCGAAGACATTTTCTGAATGCCGACAGCACAATTTACCGCTTCTAAGGTGCTGGAGAACTCCGCTAAGAAACCATCTCCAAGTGACTTGAAGACGCGACCTCGGTTAGCCTCAACTTGCATGCCAATTACGTTGCGCCGAAGGCTTTCAAGCCTTTTGAGAGTTCCGGCTTCATCCTGCGATACCAGCCCGGCAAATCCCACGACGTCAATGGCCATAATAGCTGCTAGCTTGCGTTCCATCTTCGCCTCCATCTGATCAGTCGGTGTGCTGGAGTTCTAATGCAGAGTTTATCAGCTAAAGCTCCGCATAGGAATTGGATGCCAAATTCATCAGGCGTGCCCACTTTGGCCTCACTGCAGGCCTCGGATGCGCCGCGGCATCCTTTGGCACAAAAAGCTGTCAATGTCGGGTTGGTGTCGAGGCGGGTGTAGTCGTGTTGAGAAACCACCGTGCATGTCGCCAATTTCCTGACCATTTGCCCGTGCCGCACGGCCTAGAGCGCAGGTCGCGTAGGCAGACGGGAAAGATCCTTTTTTGCTGAAGCACGCGCGGATAATAGGTCCTCGCAGATGACCCAAACCGGTCATCGAGCGATGTGTTGCTTTGTGCGTTGCCGTTCCCCGAATTAGACTTTGGAAGCCCAACCCAGGGTTTTTGGGTTTGTGTACCCGCACCACAAAAACAACAACGGTTTTCACGTACCTTACGCCGATCACGGATTACCAACAAATCGGCACAACGGGCTGGGCGTATAAAGCAACTGCACCCCGTGCTCTACTTTTCATCGCAAAACTCTAGCCCGCCCCAGCCCTTTCCATTGCACAACAAGCCTTGCCCTCTTGCCCGACCCGCCCATTAAGCGCACAATATGATCTCACACACCAAATTGCGCCCTGGGTGCGCACTGTGACACGTCTCGCGGCCGGGGCGCCTTCGATGATCCGGAGGGCACCATGACTATTGCAACTCGCCTGAAACACCATCTGGACGCTCAAGGAATTCCCTTTGACATTGTCCCACATCCCTATGCTGCAACCGCCAGCGAATGCGCCGAAGCGGCACATGTACCTGGTGATCACCTTGCCAAATCCGTCCTCATCCATATGGAGGAAGGCCCAATGCTCGCGGTTCTTCCCAGCAACCATCAGGTTGACCTCACCGCCCTGCAATCGATGATGGACCGCCGTCTCGGTTTGGCACCGGAATCTGAAATGCGTGATCTATTTGATGATTGCGCCCTCGGTGCGGTACCACCTGTAGGCGAAGCCTATAACCTGCCTACCATCGTGGACAACAGCCTCACCGGACTTGACAAAATCTGGTTCGAAGCAGGAGACCACAAAACCTTGGTTGAGATGCGCGGCAAGGATTTCGATACGTTGATGAAAGATGTCAAACACGGCGCTTTCTGCTGCATGCACTAAGCACCGGGGAAACACCAAACCGTCTGGTGTCAGACCTTTTAGGACAGGTCATAGCTCGAACCTGCATTATCTTTGCGGTTACGATCCGGTTCGCGCGACCGACGAGCGGACCTGCATCACCCAGAAGGAGAAATTCACCATGGCTCGCCTCACGGTCACTGCATTTCTGATCGGCCTCGCCACTGCTGGGACGGCGCAAATGGCGCCCACGGTTCACGAAATCTCGGCCTATGAGGGGCTCTTCAAAGCCGCGCAGGAGGGTGATGTCACCACGATTCGGCTCCTGGCTGCAGACGGTGCCAACCTCAATGCCCGTGATTCCCACGGCCGTACCCCGGCACACGTGGCAGCCTTCGCTTCGGAAGATAAAGCCCTTCGCGCACTGGCTGTAGCTGGGGCCGACATGAACGCACTTGATGGACAGGCTTACGATGTTGTTACGATTGCTGCAGTGGCCGACGACCCAGAACTGATGTCGCTCGCGATCGAACTTGGCAATGATCCGGGCCTGACTACCAGCCCATATGACGGTACAGCGCTCATCGCAGCAGCGCATCTGGGCCATGTCGAAGTTGTCCAACGATTGATAGATGCCGGCGCGCCGCTCGACCATGTCAACAATCTGCACTGGACGGCGGTGATGGAGGCCGTAGTTCTGGGCGACGGGGGAGAAGACCACCAAGCCGTGCTCAACGCTCTACTCGCGGCCGGGGCTGACCGAACGCTGACCGACCGGGAAGGTGTCACGCCTCTCCATCACGCTGAAAGCCGCGGGTTTGCTGAGATGGCAGAGCGGCTAAGGCAACAAAATTGAGTATGCTCCGCGGGGCCAAGCAACCAATGGCAATACTACTCGCATGACAAACTTCCGAGTTCGAACGCAATTCAAGTTCACGTTCTTGGAAAGAGCACTTGCACGAGCGTCTCGAAGGGGTCTCATGCAGCTTTCTTCGCTCTAGGTCGACCCCAATTCGACATTCATCTAACAGTCGCATGCTGCTGTGCAGCCGGTCGAACCGGACCTTGTTCGATCGCGCCGCATTTCATTCACCTCGGAAATAGTCGACCGATGCGACTATCATTGCTTTGAGGCTTTGGCATTTTCGCGCAGATTTGTCATGGCATTGTTCCTCTTGGTGATCTGAAACGCTACGATAGTATTTGAGGCAACAAACAGGACAACGCGATGCGCAGAGCAATATTCTTACCCCTTGCTGCACTATTACTAGGGGCCATGATCGAAGCTGAACCTGCAGCGGCAGCTTCGCTTGGGCGATACGAGGTTTTTGGCGTGGAAGACGGTGACATGCTGAAAATGCGTGGCGGGCCTGGAACAGGCTTCATTGTGATCGTTGGTCTTCCTAATGGAACCGCCTTGCGTGTTCACAGTTGCGAACAGACCGGCGGCACACGGTGGTGCCGCGTTTCTTTGGAGCGTGCACGTGGGCTCATAGGGTATGTCTCTTGGGCGTATTTGCGAAAACTATGATGCAGCGGTGATCCGCGTTATCTTCTTAGCGGTACCTGTGAAAGGCCGACTGAGAACGCACTCTCTGTTTTAATGGCATCGTTCAACATGTGTACAAAACTGACCTGCGGGCCACCGAAGAATTGGCCCGTTAAACTCCATGGAAATTGGCGACACAGGTACAGCATTTTGATGACACCGCGCGCCAATCGAATTTCTGCAGATCAGTGATCACGTGGCGCTACGTCCGATGGGGCCGATTGCGGACCCCGCGAAGAACGCTTTCCGCAATAGCTGCAAAACCTTAGAGTAAGGCTGAAGAACCTGATGTTCCCTGAAAATGCACGGGCAGGCCAATCGCCGTCACCTGCTAAGCTTTAGGACAGAGTTGATGCCAACCGAGACCGCATCCCGCACCCCGCCCTCTTCTGGCGATAGTGCAAATGGCTCAGGCCCCAAGAAGCTGGGCCTTTTTGCGATGACGCTGCTGGTGGTCAGTGCCATGTTCGGTGGCGGTGTCTTCAATATCCCGCAGAATATGGCGCAGTCGGCGGCACTTGGGGCGATCTTGATTGCGTGGGTAATCTCGGGCCTGGGCATCTTCTTTCTCGCGCGCAGTTTTCAGGTTCTGGCCGATATCCGCCCGGAAATGACTTCCGGCATCTACATGTATGCACGCGCAGGGTTCGGAAAGCTGGCTGGGTTTTTGATCGCCTGGGGATACTGGCTGTCAGTGGCGTTCGGCAACGTAGGCTATGCGATCCTGCTGATGGACGCATTGAACTATTTCTTTCCACCTTATTTCGCAGGCGGCAACACCTGGCAGGCAACGTTGGGGTCTTCGGCGATTATTTGGGGGCTGTGCTTTCTTGTGCTGCGGGGCGTAAAGGGGGCTTCGGTGTTGAACAACATCGGAACGGTGGCCAAGTTCGTTCCTGTTACTCTGTTCCTACTCGTGGTCCTCTATTTCTCGTTCAGCCAGAATCTCTTCACCTCTGATTTCTGGGGTAATGTCTCTGATCAAGCACGGCAGGACAAACCACTGGGCAATGTGGCCGAGCAGATCAAGGGGACAATGTTGGTCACCCTGTGGATGTATATCGGAATCGAAAGCGCGGTGGTCATGTCCAACCGTTCGGATGCCAAAACGGTGAGCCGGGCAACGTTGCTGGGATACTTTATCGTAACCGTGCTGTTTGTATTGGTTTCTGTCCTACCATTTGGGGTCATGTCGCAAGGTGAGTTGTCGGTCCTTGCGCCCCCCTCGACGTCAGCGATTCTCGGGTCGTTGGTGGGTTTGTGGGGAGAGATGTTGATTAACGTCGGTGTCATCATTGCATTGCTCAGTTCCTGGCTGGTCTGGACGTTACTGGTGGCAGAATTGCCTTGGGCCTGCGCCAAGGATGGAACCTTTCCAAAGATGTTCGCAAAGACCAACGCGGCTGGGATCGCGTCGGTATCTCTGATCGTGTCCACCGCCATCATGCAGGCTGCAATCATTCTGGTGTATTTCTCTGACAACGCCTGGAACCTGATGCTGTCAATTACCGGCGTGGTTATTTTGCCCGCCTATATCGGATCGGCAGCCTTTCTGTGGAAGCTCATAGGATCCGGCTCGTATCCGTCAACGGCGAAGATAGGCAAGACGCCAGCATTGATCATCAGCCTGCTTGCGACGGGTTTTGGGCTGTGGCTGGTTTATGCCGCAGGCGTTCAATTCATGCTGGCCGGAGCGGTGATATATGCCGCAGGGATCCCTGTTTTCTACTGGGCCCGACGGTCGGGCACGCCGAAAGAGCGCGCCTTTACCAGGCGCGAGGCTGTTGCGGCAATTGCGTTGTTTCTGCTGGCTGTGGCCGCAGTCTGGATGTTGATCGACGGACGGTTACCGCAGGTCTATGCAGCTTAGGACATAAGGCTGCGATAACCGCCCCACCGATCAAGATGCCTTTCGAGGACCAACCCTGGCGATGCGTTCGTTGACAAGGATATTGGTACTGTCCAGTCCCGGCGATTGCCCATGCAAATCGAACTCGATATCGACATCCTGTTCGAATACCAGACAATGCGTGGATCCACCGAAATGGAACATGCCGATCTCGTCACCCTTTGTAACGTGCTGACCCTCATAGACTGTAACATCACATGTAGATACCTCGGCCATACCGATCGCCACGAAACACATCAGCCCGATATCGGGATTGTCGGCCTCAATGAAAATGAGCGCGCGCGTCGCGACTTCGGCGATATACCCCTGCGAAGCATTAGGTCCCGCCGGGTCCAGCCCTTCTGCCATGATTTCGGAGTAATACGTACCCTCGATCAACCGAGTCTTGACGATACGGCCGGAGACCGGAGCATGCCAACGATGATAGCTTAATGCGCTTAGAAACGCCTGATACACCGTTCCGCCTTCAAAGCGGCTTGCATAAGAGTCGTTGTCGAGCATGAATTGCAGCGCATAATGTTGCGCCTTGATCCAAAACCTGTCGTGCATTTTTACGTCTCGCGCCACGCGATATGGGGCAGATTCACAAGCGCTCACAACGATCGCATCATCGCCTTGCCCAGCGATGGGGCGCACACCTTCGCGGAAACGGCGAGTAAAAAAATCGTCCCAGGATTTGAAACCATAATGTGGCAGCGACGGGTCGCAGATAAAGTCTTCAACAAATGTCGGCATGGCTTTCTTCGCATCGGCGCCGAACCAACCGGATTTGGGATCATCGTTAAGGACCGAGGTGCTTTCCGGAGATTGTAAAAACACTGCCCATTCATTCAGCATCGCCCGAAGATGGGCGTCGATTTTGTCGTCCAGAAAGCCGGACCAGCCTCCGATATTGGCCATCGACCAATCGAGAATTGCGTTAAAGGGGAAACCCACCAACCCGCTTTCGTTGAATTCAGGCGCATGGGTCATAATCGTGTTGAAGAGACGCAGCATGTGCTCATAGTCGCGAACCTGCGGTTTGCCTGAAGGTGAGACTTGCTCGCTCTCGGGTACTTCCTGGAACATCTGCGTAAAGAACATATACGCTTTAGCGTCCGTTTCGATCAGTGTCTTGAGGTTCTGGACCGCGGGCAAAAGTGGGCTGGTGTCCAATTCAGCTTTTCTTGCGATCTTTGTAGACCAGGCATCCAAAACGTCTTGATCCGAAGGCAACCACTTACCGACTTTGTAATGCACATTGACCGAAGTATCGCGTGAGGACATCAGATTGACCTTTCTGCTGTGGTTGAACTGCGCGTTGAGGCAAGGCTAGCACAACCTACCAGATCTGTCGCAGATCGGTCCATTCCAGACCTTCCCACTTCTTCAAGCGCAGCTCAGCTTTGCCAGACCGGTCGTTCACCGCCAACCAGTCTGGCTAAATCTCTGACCTGAAGTCTGAAAAACTCCCTAATCATGCTGAACCCTGGCTTTCAGTATTTGGATAAGAAGGATAGCAAACCGGTTGTAGTGACGGCTGCGGCTGCTCAGCCTTGGGATAGCACAGGTTTCGAAGCACAACGGGCAGCTCAACTGACCTGCTCGGAACAGCGCAAAGAACACCAGCCAAGACCAGCAGTCCAATCTGAACTGCCTATGCTTTTCTCGACTTTTGTCTTCGCTTAACGCGGGCGTTTTAGTGCCTGGCGTTGCAATGCAGCAGGTTTTTCTGCTTGCTAACCTCAAATGGCAGAAATTAGTGCACTTGCGGCAGACACAAACCCTGCCACCGCAACCGCGCTTGCTAAAGCAATACAAAAAACTTCTAAGGCACTGAACTTCATTTTGACCCCCATCAAAACGCTCTGAACGACATAGAGTAACTCTGCCGGTTCGCAAAGTGAGGGCATGTTTACGTAGCGGAAACCCGCTACGTGCGCGGCATTTATTCGCCTAGATACCACTCCAATACCAAATCATCAGCGTGCTCTGGCACCTTTCGAGGCCATGCATTTCCAACCAACAATGCTTCCATATCTGGAGATTGCCGCATACCACAGAATTTGGTCAGTCATCAGGGTCTGCAATCGCGGAACAAAGTCGACAAAAGCTTTTGACGCGACACCAACTTGCGCGTCCTTCGTAAAGTCCGATGCAATCGCCTTATTTCTTCAGATCAGCTTGATGGTGGCCGTGCAACCCAGACCCGAAGGTCAAACACGACCTTCACGGTGGCTGCAAGGACAAGGGCACAAAGCAGCGCCTTCGACACCCCCTCCATCGTTCCCTCAATCAGCAATGCATGGATCACGCTTCCGACCACGACAATCATCGCCAGAGTCGTATGGCTGCGACGAAACTTGCGTGGTGGCAGATGCAGTCGGCGACGAAACACGCCAAGCAGCGCGGCGCCAAATACAGCCCACATTGCGATAACGCCCCAGGCGGAAAATGGCGTCGGGGATGTGAAGAGTAGTGCGTCGATCACATCTGGCGGACTGGTTATCCAGAGGCCCACGACATGGACGATCACCGTAGCTACCAACCCAATGCCGACCCAACGGTGAACACGGCGCCCGCGCGGACCCGGCAAGCCCGGCAGATATCCCGCCACCAACAGGGGTTGGATGAGCAGAATGGCCATGGCGAAGACGCCGGCAAATCCGGCCAGTATGTAGACAGGTTGACGCCAGGCGAGAAGCGGGCTCGAACCCGCGAGCGCGACTGGCAGGAGCACCACAATGGCAAGCGCACTCCAGATCAATACCTTGCGCGCCTGGCTCATCTAATTCGACCCGACCCAATCAAACCGGTTGAAGGACGAAATGCGCCTCAAGGCTTGTATCCTTTGCGCTCGACATCACCGGGCGCAGGAAGACAGTTTCGAATTCTCCGCTGTCATAGGCAAGGTGGCCGTGTGGTTGGCCAAATGCAGGGACAATCTGCGGCATCTCCAGGCGAAACTTACCATTGGCGTCGGTCAGTGTTGCGCCGTGACTGTGCGGGTCACGCTCATGACCTTCGGTCGTATGCGCCCAGATTTGGATGCGCTGGCCGGCCAGCGGGACACCATCGACTGCGCGACGCACCGTGCCCGTCATCCAAAAGCCGCCGCCTCCGATCCTTTCGACGATAGGCGCACCGGGAATGTAGTTGTTTGATCCACCGCGCATTGATGGTGTCGGGTCAAGGCTCTTGGCATGCGCAGGAAGCCAAAGCCCGGACGGCCCGGTGATCGCGAGGGACGCGCCCGCGGCAAGAACGGTTCGACGTTTGAACGCTCGGTTCTGCATCTGGATTTCTCCTATCAGGATAGCCAGTCAATCAACAGCATAACACGTAGCCGGACCCATCAATAATTCAACAGCGTGATCGGCATCCAAAAACACCTAGGCAGGAGCCGGGGCAGGAATCAGTCCGCTTGCCCGGACGCCTTGAGGTAGCGCGCCATTCCTTCGATGTTTTCCTCGCGCCACGCAGCATATTGTCCCCAGTCCTTGTAGTCCTCCATCATAACCTCGGCTTTCAGTTGCTCGACGGATTTGCCTGCTTTCAGACCGTCAAGCACCGCGGCCTGCAACTCGACCATGTAAGTATATGCGTCATCAAGATCGGCTTTCGTTCCCACGGCCCCGTGCCCGGGGGCAAAAATCTCGAAATCCAGCGTCTGGGCGGTTTCAAGCTGCTTGAACCACCCGCCGATATCAGAGCGAGCAAAATCGCGGAACGGAAGCCGTTTGGGAGCCGCGACGTCAACGATAAAAGCGACGTTTTCGGGACGGACAATGGTGACCAGCATGTGGTTGTCGTGACCAGCGCCAAGGTTCGTCAGCTCTATCGTCTTGCCGCCGACCTCCAGCGTATGCGTGTCGCCCACGCGCAAATCCGGGGTGACACCGTCGATCGCATCGGGGGCATCCTCATGCGCGATTACCATTGCACCTTCATGGGCGCTGCCACCTGAAGCGTGGTCGCCATGGCTGTGCGAATATATCAGATGGCTGACCCGATCCTGCCCGATTTGATCGAGGTTAGAGTTCAGCCAGACCCCGGCTTCGGCATTGATAGGATCAACCCGGATAACCCCTTCATCTGTCACCACAAGAAGGGAGTTGTGAAAGTTGTTTCTCATCAAATAGATGTCGCCTGCCACTGGTTCGATGCTGCGCTTCACGTCTTGCGCAAACGTCGGAGTGGCCAAAACTGCCAACAGCAGACCCGTAATCAGTTTCATCGAGACCTCCCAAAATCAAAGAATGTAATGGCGGAATTATGCGGCAAACCACCAAATCCGGACCCTCACAATTCCGTGAGTCTGTTGGGTGGCAAACGCTCGCGTATGCAACCGGCACTATGAGCACTGGACTCGCTTAACCGCTGCTCGTGAAACCTCACCAATCGTATCAAGGACGGCCCACAGGAGACATAAAGATCATTCTCCTTACAGTCGTGCGACTTCACCAAACCTGCCGTTCGCGCGTCGAAAATTGCTTTCATCGAGTTAATTATTGGTCACGGATGCAGCTTCAATCTGCGCCAGCCTCTGTAGCTGAAACAAAGTACGCCAGATTGATAAACCGCGCTAAATCGAAGGCACGCTCATTGATAGATTCGGGCCGACAAGGTTAGAGTTTCTTTGACCACGGCGCTTCAAGAAACATGCCTGGGGAGGGCACTCAGTCAATGGCCATACCATTTGAAACCTTTGCAGATGAGCTAACATATGAGGCTTTGCCAGCTGATGTTTTGGCCATTCTGCGTAGAAGTTTTACGGACACGATGGGTGTCGCAGCTGTTGGGTCAACAACTCCGTTGTCCAAAATTGCCCGACGCGTTGCTCCAGCGATTTTCGGGCAGGGTCCAGCTGGTGCGGCGCGAATCCTAATGGAAGGCACGGCCGTTAGCCCCGTGGGCGCGGCGATGGCCGGAGCTTTCACGATTGACAGCATTGACGCCCATGATGGGACGACGCCCTGCAAAGGCCACGCGGGGTCTGCTGTGTTTCCGGCAATGATGGCCATGGCTCAAGCAACAGAACAAGCAATCGACGGCAAGCGGTTTGCTGAGATTTTGGCAGTGGCTTACGAGATTTCATACCGCGCAGGCTTGGTTCAACACGCGACTTGCCCAGATTACCATACCTCCGGGGCCTGGACTGCCGTGGGCGTGGCGGCCGCCGGTACAAAGCTATTGGGCGGCAACAGCGAACAAATCAGGCAAGCGGCAGGGATAGGCGAATATCACGGCCCCCGCAGCCAAATGATGCGATGTATAGACCATCCAACAATGGTGCGTGATGGTGTTGGATGGGGAGCACCGTCAGGCGTCACTGCCGCGTACCTAGCCATGCAAGGGTTCACAGGCGCTCCAGCATTGACATGCGAGGGTGCCGAAGGGCGTGATTTCTGGACCGATTTGGGACAAGGCTGGCGTCTGATCGATCATACCCACTACAAGGCCTACCCGTGCTGTCGATGGTCACACCCGTCACTCGACGCTGCACATGACCTGATGAAAGAAAACGCGCTTACCCACGACATGATCGAAGCCGTGAACATTCGAACATTCCACTACGCGACGCGGTTAGCAGGCCACGAGCCCATGTCGCAGGATGAGTTTGCGTATTCCATCGCATTTCCGGTTGCCGCGATGATCGTGCGTGAGCAAGTCGGTGTTCCAGAGTTAGCGCAAGAGGCGCTGAATGACCCGGACATATTGCGCATCAGCCGGGTTACAAACCTGATAGATGACGACGAGATGACGCGGATCAGCACAGATAAACGCTGGGCACAGGTTTCATTGGTTTTGAAAGATGGTCGTCAGTTCGCGAGCGCCCCGCGCACACCGCGCGGAGACGCGGATATGCCTTTGTCTGACAAGGAAATCTCAGCGAAGTTTCAGTCATTGGCCGCCCCTGTTCTTGGTCAATCACGCGCCGATGAGATCGAGGCTTTGACCAGCCAATTCGATAGGCTGTCTGTAAAGGACTTCAGCCGTTTAATGGACTTATGCACCGAGCGAGCGACGACGAGCCAGACCCTGTTAACTGCGTAAGGAATAGCGTTTTTCGTGACGTTTACACATTTTGGGGAATTGGCAGATTGAGCCCAGCTTAATCTAGAATGCGAAGCCAGCACTGATGCAGTATTGATCCCCAAGGGCGCTGACGGCCCATACTGGACCTTCAACCGCCCAAGACCTGTATCTCTAACACGGCCATTTGCGCGAAGTGCAGGTTGTTGTGGATTTACGTGTTTGCAAGGAGGCGCATATGGAGTTTGCCGCAAGCGCACCAGAAGCCGCGTTGGGGAAAGGCTTCAAAAACTCTCCGCCTATACGATGTTTTTAGCCGCAGGTATGAGCCCCGATCTGCCGTTGCCATGAGAACTGGATACTGAGGATGCACTGGGCCGCTGTGAACCCATTTCGACCGGCACTGAGCATTACGTAATTGGCAGTTTTGCCTGATAGTGCCGTCTTCGTCAGGATCCACTTGGGGCATAGCTTCCGTCTTCGCGGTGCACTTCGCGCCCGCTGAGCGGCGGGGTGAAGACGCAGACAAGCCGCAGATCAGCGTCTGTGGCCTGCACCACATGCCGGTCATGTTGATCCAGAGCATAGAGAGTAAAGGGTTCTAGGGAATGCCAGGTTTTATCGTCAACCGCCCTGATCTGACCCTTGCCCTCTATACAGTAACACGCCTCTAAATGGTGGGTATATTCAAGCTCAAGCTCTGCACCCTTTTTGATGATCGTATCGGTCAGGGAAAACCCCATTCTATCAGAGGCAATCAGTAACCTTCTGCTGTTCCACCCCGGACCAGAGACGTCCCGATCTGTTCCAAGGATATCTTTAAGTGCCGTAAAAATCATACTTCCCCGCCTCTTTGCTATCGTACCGCGCGGTTCATCCCGCCGTCGGACAAAATACTCTGACCGTTAATATAACGGGCTCCTTCGCTGGCGAGAAACACGCAAGCTTGTCCAATTTCTTCGAACGTCGCGGGCCGCTGAGCGGGGATTTCCCGACGGGCTTGTTCGGACAGGTTCACATTCTCGCAGAACCCGGGCAGCAGGTTGTTCATGCGAATGTTATACCGAGCGTAGCGGTCCCCGTAGAGCTTTGAAAAACTGTGCAGGGCGCCACGGAGCATGCTCATGGGATAGGGCGCACGCGGCTCGATTGTGTTCATGGATGAGATGTTTACGAAAGCGCCGCCGCCTTGTTCGATCAGTATGGGCGTGACGATACGGGCAATCTTGACGACGTTCAGCACATACATGTCCAAACATTCGTGCCACAACTCGTCGCTGAGTTCCAAAAGCGGTCCATCAAAATCAGGATCGAAGCCGACCGTCTTGATGGCTTCTGGCACCGATCCACCGTGACCCATGTTGCTGACGATTGCATCGATCCGTCCATACTTGCTCATGGTGTCGTCGATCATCGCTTGCAGATCATCTACATCTAAGACCGAGCCACGGCGGCCAATGCCCCCAAGCTCCGCCGCCAGTTCAACTGAGCGATTGGACGGGGACATCAGCGAGACCTTGTAGCCTGCCTTTGCCATTTCAATGGCGCAGCCCCGGCCAATGCCTTGTCCTGTACCTGTCATCAGTGCGACTTTGGTATCGGGCATGGTGTCCCCTTTCTTTAGGTGCATAGTGTGTGAGAATTAATGAGTTGAAGCCAGTGTATCTCCTTAGAATTAGATAGGTCTATCGAGTTTTTTGGACGTTGCTGTTAGGTTTTCTCACATGCCGGAAAACCTCAGACACCTTCGGGCCCTTCAGGCCTTTGACGAAACCGCAACCCACTCCAGCCTAACTAAGGCAGCGGATGTGCTGAACGTCACCCACGGGGCGATCAGTCGGCAAATCAAGTTGCTGGAGCTGCACCTTGGCGTGACGCTGTTTCATCGCCGCCCCAATGGTGTCGAACTGACCAAAGCCGGGGAACGCTTATATCAATCAACACGCGGGGCGTTTTCTGCATTGCAGCTGGGCGTGTCAGAGGTGAAGCGATTACATCACCGCCAGTCGATTACAGTGTCTTTGTCCACATCTCTGGCGCTCAAATGGCTTGTGCCATTACTCAGTTCGTTTCAGCAAAAGCACCCGGGTATCGCATTGTTACTGGACACAAATGATTCCTATGCAGATTTCGATACAACTGAGGTGGATGTGGCCCTGCGGTTTGGCGAACCCGGTTGGGACGGGCTATATCATGAGCAAATAAGACAAGAAGAGCTGGTTGTCGTGGCCGCGCCATCCCTTGTTGAGAAAGCACACCTGCCAATGCGTGCCGAGGACGTTACTGATCTCCCACTATTGCACGATGCTTTCAACGTCGGATGGGAAAGCTGGGCTGCGCAAGTTGGGTTGAGCGCTGATCGGATCAACTCGCAGAGCATCAAGTACGTTGATAGTGCTGTTCTGTTGGAGGCCGCAATTGACGGGCAAGGCGTGGCGTTGGCGAGACATCTTTTGGCGGCAAGAGACTTGGAATCTGGTCGACTGATCCGTCTCGATGAAAGCCATGTTCCATTGGATCGTGGGCTACACTTCGTTTGCCGCCCCGGCGATCAGGAGCGGGTCACGGTGAGAATTTTCAAAAAATGGCTTTTGTCGATTTTAGCTTTGGGTTCCAATTGAAACCCCGCGAATGCGGTCGCCGCTCGTTCTCTGATTAAGTCTGCTTTGTTGCGCAGAACTGGCATTGTGAGCTTTTGATTATGTGCCGACAGCGAACGGCAACTCTGTGGTCAACCTAACCTTATAAGGTCGAAATTTTTTAAATCGACACGCAAACCCGAAGCGTCTCCTGATGCGTAATTTGTGCATAACGCGCGAAAATTTTTCGTAAACAATGAGAAAAGCCACAATAGACAGCTCTTTTGAAGTGGGTTCGATTAACTCAGCATATTATTTTTCTATTTGAAATCAATTTCTTAAATATACTGGTGCGGGCGGTGGGACTCGAACCCACACGGGCATACGCCCTTCAGATTTTAAGTCTGATATGTCTACCATTCCATCACGCCCGCACGGCGCCAGACTCAGAGAGGCTGAAAAAAAGCAGTAAGGCCACTGGCCAGTGAATTCAATGCGTTTCACTAATCCCAGACTAGGATTTTCAGCTCAGCCTGAATAACCTGCCTCTGGGCCTTTGCAACCCATACCCCCTTGTCATTGCGCAAAATTCCAGCCAAGGGCTCGGAATGACTTATGACACGATTATTCTGGGCGCCGGAGCCGCTGGCATGATGTGCGCGACTCATTGCAGTGGGCGTGTTCTGGTGATCGATCATGCAATGGCACCGGGCGAGAAAATCCGCATCTCGGGTGGCGGGCGATGCAACTTCACCAACCTGTATGCTGGACCCGAGAACTTTCTGTCCGGCAATCCGCATTTCTGCAAGTCCGCTCTGGCGCGATATACACAATGGGATTTCCTTGATCTGGTGAACCGCCACGACATTGCGTGGCATGAAAAGACGTTGGGACAGCTTTTCTGCGACGGCTCGTCCAAGCAGATTGTCGCAATGCTGCTGTCGGAGATGCGGCAAGCTGGCGCAGAGCTGTGGCTGCAAACCACTGCGCAAAGTGTGGTAAAAACCGAAGACGGATTTGTACTGGACCTGGACCGCGACGGGCAGCGGCATTCTGTGAACTGCCGAAATCTGGTGCTGGCCACAGGTGGCAAATCGATCCCAAAGATGGGGGCGACTGGGCTGGCATACGATATCGCGCGCCAATTCAGCCTTTCCGTCACTGAAACGCGGGCAGCGCTGGTGCCGTTCACGTTTTCCGATAACCGGTTCAAAGACCTGTCGGGGGTTTCCCTGCCTGCCCGGCTGACCAACGCGCGCGCCAGCTTTGACGAGGCGCTGCTGTTCACACATCGCGGCTTAAGCGGCCCTGCCGTGCTACAACTGTCGTCTTACTGGCGTGAAGGTGAGGCGATTTCCGCCGACCTGATACCAGACATGCCCTTGTTCGACCTCTTGCGCGAACAACGACAACTGGCGGGCCGCAAGGCGCTGAAAACAGAACTCGCACGCCATATGCCCGCGCGATTGATTGACCATCTTAGCCAGCAGATTCCGATGGCAGGCAATTTGGCGGATCAATCCGATGCCGCTCTGGCTGATTTGATCGCAGCGCTTTCAAATTGGCAGTTGTTGCCCTCCGGAACCGAAGGATACCGCACGGCCGAAGTTACCCTGGGCGGGATCGACACCCAGGAGCTTTCTTCAAAAACGATGGAGGCCAGGAAAGTTCCTGGCCTCTATGCGATTGGTGAAGCAGTGGATGTAACCGGTTGGTTGGGCGGCTACAATTTTCAGTGGGCCTGGTCCTCAGGCTACGCCGCTGGAACAGCCATCTCGGGTCGGGGTTAGCCGACCACGTTATAGCCACGTCCGCGCATGCAGTTGCGCACGATCACTTCCTGGTTCTGGGTGTTCTGAATTGCACTCGCCCCGGCACCGACCAAAGCACCTGCGACTGCAGCCCGACCAAGATCGCTGGCACTGTCATCAATGATGGCCTTGGTGCCTGCAGCACCTGCAGCACCGATCGCGGCGGCACCAGCTGTTCTGCTATCTACTGTAGGCTGCGATCTTGCCAGCGCCTGGCACTGGGCAAGATCCGCATTGTAGTTTGGGCTAACCGGACCGTCGATGACAGGCTGGTAGTTAGCTCCGACATTCGAGCAGGCTCCCGCCAGCAGAAATGCGGGAACAATTAAAAGAGTTTTACGGTTTGGCATATCCATGACCTCGTGTTGAGTTTTCGAAAGGCAAAACCAATAATCAAGGCGCGTCAAGTCGATAGCGTCAAAACTTTGCCGAACTGGCAATCAATTGCAACCGGCAGCTTCCTTCAGACGCGATTTGACCCGGGTTGTGAAATCTTCGCCACGCTGTTCGAAATTGTCATACTGATCGAAACTTGCAGCGGCAGGCGCAAGCAGAACCGTGTCACCCGACTGTGCATCTGCAATGGCTAGATCCACGGCCGAAGCCATGTCGGTGCAAACAGCGGCTTCCACATCCAGCTGCATGGCAAACGACGCAGCCTCTCGCCCAATTACATATGCCTTGAGAACTTGGTCTCTAGCCACATTCAACCCGGTGACCCCTCCTTCTTTTTCGAGCCCCCCACAGATCCAGCGGATCCGCTGGAAGGCACTCAATGCCTTCAGGGCGCTGTCGACGTTTGTAGCCTTGGAATCATTGACAAAAGTAACCCCGTTGTCCTCGGCAATGATCTGACTGCGGTGCGGCAGACCTGGGAATGAGTGCATCGCATCCTCGATCACGCGCGGCGCAAGACCCAGCGTACGACAGGCCGCGTAAGCAGCGCAGGCGTTTTGATGGTTGTGCGTTCCGGGTAAGCCCTTGATGCCCCGCAGGTCGATCGAACCCGCCTGACGACCTTTCCGGTACTCTGATAAAAACCCTTTGCGCGCAAAAACCTGCCACCCCGGGCCGTTCAGCTTGCGCGCGACCGAAATCCGGATCACCCGATCATCTGCGGGCCCTTCGGACAATTGCCCAGCCAGAAAGGCACCTTCGGTTTCATCAACACCAATTATGGCCCGATCGGGTCCGCCTTCAGAAAACAGGCGCCTCTTGGCAGCAAAATACCCTCCCATACCGCCGTGTCGATCCAAATGATCCGGTGAAAGGTTGGTAAACACCGCAATATCCGGTGTCAGCGCGCGCGCCAACTCAGTCTGATAGCTGCTCAGCTCCAGAACAACGACTGACCCATCGCCGCCGGGGTCAATATCCAGTACGCCACGCCCAATATTGCCCGCCAGTTGCGAGTCACGCCCGGCTTCCGAGATGATGTGGTGAATGAGAGCGGCGGTTGTGGATTTCCCATTCGATCCCGTCACCGCAATCACACGTGGGGGCGTATCAAAATTGTTCCAATCCGGTCCTGCGAATGAGCGGAAGAATAGACCGATATCGTTATCCACCGGCACACCCTCTTCCAACGCTGCTGCCACAACCGGGTTGGGGTCTGGGTAAAGATGCGGAATACCGGGCGAAACGATTAGTGTCGCGATGCCTTCAAACGCACCGTTGCGGCGCAAATCAAAACAAAGGAATCCTTCGGCCTCGGCCTTTTCACGTGCGGCCGGATTGTCATCCCAACATATCGCGTCAGCTCCTCCAGCGCGCAGAGCTCTGGCCGACGCAAGACCAGACCGACCCAACCCCAACACCGCAACTTTTTGTCCGGAAAACCCTTTGACCGGGATCATGCTGCCTACCTTCACAGAACTTTTGATGCGCCGCCACACTGCACTGAAGAAATTCCGAATGGCAAGGGCGTGTTCAGGCTCGCGTATATGCGCGAGCCGGGCCCAACAGGTGGCAGGCAGGCCGCAGGCCAGCCGAACCTGGCGGGAGTTTTACCGGACCTTCAGTGTTGCCAGCCCGATCATCGCAAGAATCAGAGAGATGATCCAAAATCGAATAACGATGGTGGGTTCTGCCCATCCTTTTTTCTCGTAGTGGTGATGGATCGGCGCCATCAGAAACACGCGCTTTCCCGTGCGTTTGAAATAAAGCACCTGAATAATCACACTCAACGCCTCGACCACGAACAAGCCACCGACGACAGCCAGTACCAGCTCGTGTTTTGTCGCCACAGCAATTGCGCCCAGTGCGCCCCCCAAGGCAAGCGATCCAGTGTCGCCCATGAAGACCGCAGCCGGTGGGGCATTGTACCAGAGAAAGCCAAGACCAGCGCCGAACAGCGCCGAGGTGAAAATGAATATTTCTCCCGTACCGGGCACGTAGTGCACATCAAGGTATTCGGTAAAGTCCACCCGCCCCACTGCATAAGCGATAACGCCCAGTGTCGAAGCCGCAATCATTGCGGGCATGATCGCCAGACCGTCCAGGCCATCCGTAAGGTTAACCGCATTTGCGGCCCCAACGATCACGACAATTGCGAACGGAATATAGAAGATGCCCAAATTGACCAGAGTGTCTTTGAAAATTGGCAACGCCAGCTGGTTCTGCAATCCCTCGGGATGGTGCAACGTGGCCCAGAGCGCCGCCAGGACCGCAATGAGAACGCCCAGTGCCAGTCGCATCTTGCCGGATACGCCCTTGGTGTTCTGCTTCGACACTTTGGCATAATCATCCGCAAACCCAATCGCGGCATAGGCCAATGTCACAAATAGCACCATCCAGACATAGGGATTGTCCCACCGCGCCCAAATCAGCGTCGACGTGACCAGTGCGCCCACGATCAGCAACCCGCCCATTGTCGGCGTTCCAGCTTTGCTGAAATGCCCCTCGGGGCCGTCATCACGGATAGGTTGACCTTTGCCTTGTTTGCGGCGCAACACGTTGATCAACGGTTTGCCGAACAGGAAACCAAACACCAGCGCAGTGAGAAAGGCACCACCTGCGCGGAAGGTGATATAGCGGAAGAGGTTCCAAAAATCCCCTCCGTCCGACAATGCGGTCAACCAATACAGCATTACAAAACCTCTCTCACGCGTCGGTCATGGGTCAAGCGCGCTCCCATGCCCCATTTTCCGCAGACCGTCAACAATCCGCGCCAGCGCCATGCTCAGCGAGCCTTTGGCCAGTACAACGTCACCATCGCGTATCAGTTCGGGCAGATACGCAGCCATCTGATCGCTGGTGTCGAACCACAAACCGCGCTTGCTCTCTGGCAATGCCTGATGCATCGCCTGCATCAGAGGGCCAATGCAATGAACCTGGTCGACACGTGTCATCGCCTCGAGGTCAGCCATTGCAGCGTGCATAGCCTTCTCTTGAGGCCCCAGCTCTTTCATATCGCCCAAGAACGCGACACGCCGCCCACCTTTTGATGCGGCCAGGACGTCCAATGCAGCCTCCATCGAAGTCGGGTTGGCGTTGTAGCTGTCGTCGAGCAGTTCGATCCGTCCTCCACCTGCCAGCGGCAGAGTTTCCCGCACCCCACGCCCGGTTACAGGAGACCAGTAGCTGAGGCCTGAAATTGCCTGATCCAGGTCCACGCCCATTTCGACACACGCAGCCAAGGCCCCCAAGGCGTTCATGGCGAAATGCGTGCCTGCCGACCGAACCATGAAGTCCACAGTCTGTCCATCAATCGACACCTGCGCACGGACGGTGTTCGCGGATTGGGCCACATCTGCCAGTATGTAATCTGCTGCATTGCGACCAAACTCGACTATCCTTGCCCCCTGGGCTCTGGCGATTTGCCGAAGGATATCCGTGTGATCAACATCCGCATTCACGATGGCTACGCCGTTCTCTTCCAACCCCTCGAAAATAGCGCCTTTTTCATGGGCGATTTCCGCAACAGAATCGAAGGCTTCAAGGTGGACTGCCGCGACAGTCGTGATCAAAGCCACGTGCGGACGCGCCTGACGGGCCAGAGGGGCAATTTCTCCCGGATGGTTCATGCCAATCTCGATGACTGCAAATTCCGTGTCCCGCGGCATCCGGGCCAGCGTCAGTGGTACGCCCCAGTGATTATTGTAGCTGGCAACACTGGCATGGGTTTTGCCCTGCGTTTCCAATATCGTGGCCAGCATCTCTTTGGTAGAAGTCTTCCCGACGCTACCTGTCACCCCGACTACGCGCGCGGTGGATCGCGACCTAGCCGCCTGCCCCAGTGCTTCGAGCCCCTCCAATACATCATCAACAACCAGCAAAGGTGCGTCCGGCGACACGTTTTCGGGGACGTGCGAAACCAATGCGGCCCCTGCACCTTTTTCCAGCGCCTGCGCGACAAAGTCATGCCCATCCCGCGCCGCTTTCAATGCAACGAACAGATCACCAGGTTGTATTGTACGGGTATCGATAGAAACGCCATTCACCGACCAATCGCAGCTCGCCCGGCCACCCGTGGCCTCCGCGGCCTCCTGCGCAGTCCAGAGCGTCATGCGACCCGCCCATCCAAAGCAGCCACTGCAATGCTTGCTTGCTCCACGTCATCGAATGGCAAGACCTGGTCACCCACAATCTGCCCGGTCTCGTGTCCCTTGCCTGCAATCAAAAGGGCGTCACCCGGTTGCAGAGCGTCAACGCCGCGCAATATTGCCTCAGCCCTGTCGCCAACCTCAGTAGCCTCAGGTGCTCCCAGCATGACGGCGGTTCGGATCGCAGCGGCGTCTTCGCTGCGGGGGTTGTCGTCCGTGATAAAGACAATGTCGGCATTTGCCGCTGCAGCCTGCCCCATCAGAGGGCGTTTGGTGTCATCACGGTCGCCACCTGCACCTACGATAGCGATCAGCCGTCCCATCACATGCGGTCGCATGGCCTTGAGCGCAGTGGCCACCGCATCCGGCGTATGGGCATAATCAACAAAGACCGTTGCGCCGTTCTCACGCGTCGCGGCCAGTTGCATGCGCCCACGGACGGTGGTCAGATGCGGCAGTGTCTCGAATACGAGTTCAGGGTCATCCCCGGCGGCGATGACCAATCCACAGGCCAACAGAACATTCTCAGCTTGAAACCCTCCAATTAGGTTCAAACCGGTCTGAAAAACCTTCCCCTTCCAGGAAAACCGCAAATCCTGCCCGGTCGCATCAAATCGCTGATTGATCAGACACAGATCGGCCGATCCCAGTCCAACTGTCAGTACCGACTGACCACGGCTTTCCGCGATGCGGCGAACCTGTGCACCCTTCGGGTCGCTCAGATTGACAACCGCTATTCCGTCCTGCGGAAGAACCCGATCGAACAATCCGGCCTTGGCATTGAAGTAGGCTTCGAATGTCTCGTGATAATCCAGATGGTCTTGTGTGAAATTCGAGAACCCCGCAGCCGTCAGTTGCACGCCATCCAGGCGGCGCTGTTCCAGACCGTGGGACGAAGCTTCCATGGCCGCGTGCGTCACACCATTTTCCGCCGCATGAGCAAGACAGCGATGCAATGTAATAGGTTCGGGAGTGGTATGCGCCAACGGGCTCGTCCAAGCACCCTCGACCCCTGTTGTTCCAAGGTTAACAGCAGCATGACCAAGCTCGGACCAAATCTGGCGCACGAAGCTGGAAACCGAAGTTTTGCCATTGGTTCCCGTGACGGCCACGATTGTCTGGGGCTGCGCACCAAACCAAAGAGCAGCTGAGCCAGCCAGTGCCTGCCGCGGGTCTTCAACCACAACCAGCGCGGCGTCAGATCCGGCCAAGTCTTCGGCGGCAATCTCTGCGCCTTCGGCATCTGTCAGGATCGCAGCAGCCCCCATGCGCAAGGCATATTGGATGAATTCACCGCCGTGTACGCGCGTGCCCGGCAGCGCCGCAAACAGGTATCCGTCCTTGACCTCTCGGCTATCAACAGCCAGCCCGGTGACAAGAGGATTCACGCCCCCCCGCGCAGTCAGGGCCAGTTGGCTTAGTTTCTTTGACCTTGCGCCCATGACCCACCTCTTGCCGGACTGCCTAATTCGAAGTCAGCGTTATAGCAGCGCCCGCTTCAGGCTCAAGCCGGGGGCGCAGACCCAGCAATGGGGCGATCCGGCCGATCAATTCCGCGGCTACCGGCACCGCTGTCCAACCGGCTGTACGACGCTTTTCGCCATATGCGACGATCGAAGGCTCATCCAGCGTGACGATCAGCACGTACTGCGGGTTATCCGCGGGAAACAACGTGGCAAAAGTGGCGATGACCTTGTCATCATAATACCCACCCCGTGGTTTAGGCTTGTCCGCCGTTCCGGTCTTGCCCGCCACTGAATACCCGGGCACGTCGCCAAAACTGGCCGTGCCATCGGTTACCACCTTGCGCAGCATTTTCTGCGCCTGTCGCGCAGCGCCCTGTGACATGACCCGGGGGCCGTATTGCGGACCATTCTTGCGCAGGATCGTGGGGCTGACATAGTGCCCCCCATTGGCAATCGCAGCGTATCCTGCCGCCAAATGCATCGGGCTGGTAGAAAGGCCGTGGCCGTATGAGATGGTCACAGTACTCAGCTCACCCCACTTTCGGGGCTTAAGAGGAACACCGCCCTTGGCCTCAACAATTTCGAACGGCGTCGGTTCGAACATGCCCAGTGCCTGCAGAAAATCCTGCTGGCGCTGCGCTCCGATCTGCAAGGCCAGCCGACCTGTGCCCCTGTTCGAACTGTGCACGATTACGTCCGCAACGCTGATCTCGCCATAATTCTTGCCATTGAATTCGCCGATCGGGAACCGACCGATCTTCATCGGTCCAGAGGTGTCGATGATCGTCTCGGAATTCACCAAGCCCAGCTGTATTGCCTGTGCGGCAGTGAAGATTTTGAAAACCGAACCCAGCTCGTAAACACCTTGCACGTAGCGGTTGAACAAGGGGCTGTCCGACGGGTCAAAGCCTGAGGTCGGCGGGCGCGGCCGGTCGTTGGGATCGAACGATGGCAGCGAGGCCGCCGAGATCACCTCGCCTGTATGCGCGTTCATCAGTACAGCCGAAGCGCCCTTGGCGTTCATGATTTTCATGCCACCGTAGAGAACTTGCTCGACCGCTGCCTGAACGGTCAGATCCAGTGACAACTGCAACGGTTTGTTGCCGTTCGCCGGGTCGCGCAGATAATTGTCGAATTGTTTTTCGACACCGGCGACACCAATCACTTCGGCGGCACTGACGCCTTCGCGACCAAAGCCGGAACCACCAAGGACATGGGCGGCCAGCCTGCCGTTTGGATACAGGCGCATTTCGCGCGGGCCGAACAGGATGCCAGGATCGCCGATGTCATGCACCGCCTGTTTCTGCTCAGGCGAAATGCGTTTCTTGATCCAAAGAAACTTTCGTTTGCCTGTGAAGTCCTTGACCAACTGATCCTTGTCCAGATCCGGGAAAATGGCCACCAGCTGCTCGGCTGCGGCAGCAGGATCGATCATCAAAGGCGGTTGAGCATAAACGGAATAAGTATCCAGATTGGTCGCCAGAATACGCCCTTCGCGGTCCACGATATTGGCGCGCTGCATAGCGATGGATGCGCCCGGTGCGCTGGCAAGTGGTTCGTGTGCCTCCGAAGTCGCCAGCACTCCCATGCGAAACCCAACTACGGAAAAGGCGCAGAAGAAAAACAGGCCCAGTACCAGCAGACGGCCCTCGGCCCTGGCACGGGCGCGGTCCTTCATGTCTTCGTGACGCTGGCGGATATTCTCACGCTCGATTACTTTGGGGTTCTCGCCGCGTGCGCGGGCTTCGAGAATACGGGCAAGGGGGCGCAGAGGTTTGCGGGTCATGGAACCTGCACCTCGATCAGGGCCTGAACCTCGGTGATTGCCTGCAGTTCAATGGGATCGACAGAGGGCAGATCGGGGTCTTCGCCATAAGCGATTAGGTCCGCGCGCCCGAATTGTTCGGAGCGCAAAGGCAAAAGCCCTAGACGCTCAAAATTCAGATCAGCCAGTTCGCGCAGGCGGTCGGGGCGGTTCAGATAAGCCCATTCGGCATTCAGTACTGCCAACCGAGCCTGTGCGACGCCAATCTGGCGCTGCAACGACTGAGTCTCTTTCAGTACTTGTTGGGTCCGATAGTTCTCTTGATAGGCCCACAACGCCAGGCCGAACACGGACAGAGCAGTCAACACATAAAGTACACTCTTCATCTTGCCCTTCCCCCAAGCTGAGGCATCCCAATTGCGCGGGCGTCAATTTCCCCTGCCGGTGCCTCGGTCCGGATTGCCACACGTAGCTTGGACGATCGTGAGCGAGGATTCTCTTGCAGTTCCTGCTCATCTGGCCCAACGGCCTTGCGGGTTTTGAGGGTGAATTGAGGTAGCTCCTGCTCCAATTCCGGCGCGTATCGGTTTGCTCGACCGGTCTTCCCCGCACGGGACTGGAAGAACCGTTTTACCATCCGGTCCTCGATGGAATGGAAGGTGACAACGGCCAACTGTCCTCCGGGTTTCAACGCACGCTCGGCAGCCATAAGCCCCTGAAACAGCTCTTCATATTCCGCGTTCACGGCAATACGCAGCCCTTGGAAGCTGCGCGTCGCAGGATGGGACTGGCCCGGCTTGGGTCGGGGCAGGCAGGATTCAATGATCCCCACCAAACGCAGAGTCGTAGTGATCGGCTCCTCGGCACGTGCCTTCACGATAGCCTTGGCAATGCGGCGACTGGCTCTTTCTTCGCCGTAGTGAAACAGAATATCAGCCAGTTGCGCCTCGGTAGCGGAGTTGACCAGATCGGCGGCACTTTCGCCCTCCTGACTCATCCGCATGTCCAACGGGCCGTCCTTCATGAAAGAAAAACCGCGTTCGGCCTGATCCAGCTGCATCGAGGAAACACCAAGGTCCAATACGACGCCGTCCAAGCCGTCCGCGTATTCATCCATACGCGAGAAAACACCAGGCTGCATCAGCAGGCGGTCGCCATATTCCGCGGCCCAAGGGGCAGCCATTTCAAACGCCAAAGGATCCCGGTCAACCCCGATAACTTTGTCAGCCCCTGCCTCGAGCAATCCGCGTGTATATCCACCCGCACCAAAGGTGCCATCAAGCCACACACCAGAAACCGGTGCGACTGCCGCCAATAGCGGGCGCAGTAAAACGGGGATGTGAGGTTTGTCCGAAGGGGTCTCAGCGCCGGCCATGCCGTCACGCATCCCCGGTTCCGTCGAGGAACTGCATCGGATCGAAATCGTCCGGCAGATCGTCCAGCCATTCTTCGGCTGCAGCCAATTCTTCGGCCTCGTAGGTCTCGGGTTTCCAAATCTGAAAGGTATCACCAGCAGCTATGAAGAAGGCCTCGCCCTCAAGATCAACCTTGGTGCGCAGCTTGGCTGGCAGAACCAATCGCCCGGTTTCATCGACATTGGTCGGAAAGGACTGACCGTGGAACATGCGCTGAAGCATCTTACGCTGCATCGAACCGCGTGGAAGGGCATCAATCTTGGCATCAACCTCGTCGATCGCCTGCATCGTATAGCATTCAAGGTATTTGCGGCGGTGGTCGCCATAGACAATCACAAGTTCCGGGTTGTCGCCTGGCTGCCAGTTGGGGTCGGACGCTTCAAGCACACGGCGAAACGAGGCCGGGATCGACACCCTGCCCTTCGCATCCACCTTGTGTTGGCTTTCGCCTCTAAACCTGCGCGCCAAGACGACTGTCCCTTTCGCTTGCGCCCCACCAAAAACTGTTCCCCCGGATGTAAAACGGCGGGTTGATCTGCTGCCACTGATCAACCCGCCGCATTGACCCGCTTTGCGGGATGTCCAGCTGCGCGCGCCACCTGGGGGGATGTCTGCTCGCCCGCGCGCCGGATCTCTTGATTGATGAAAGCGAGATGCCTGTATGAAACCTGATTAGTATTTTTGGTTCGGGGTCGTTTGGTGCCCCATGTGCCTCGTCCTCATCGGATGTACAAGGGATGCCATGGGAATTCATGGAAATCAATAGTCATTTTAGGGAATTTACCCTATAGCACTGATTCCAATCTTGCGGGCATGAGGGATAAAGGGGCTCTTTATACCACAAATTGGTCATGTGTTGACTTTGAATACTATATATATGAAGCCAGCAAGGAATCGGGTTCCTCCCATAATTTCCCACATTTTTTCGAGTTTTCCCTCTCAACTGCCGTTGATGGCCTGATCTCGCGCACAACAGCAGTCGAATCACTTATCAAGTTCTTGAATCATTCGACTTGTCGCCTCAATACAGATGACTGCCCATGAATTCCCATAAAGCGCATGAAACGCGCCGGGCACGGCTCTTGACCCAACCCTAGGGTTTTCGCTCCGCCTGGTTTTCAGCCACAACCGCCTAAACAGATTGCACGCCACAGCGCTTCCAACCCGCACTCGGGACATTACAGAATGACAAGACTAGTCCAAGTTCCTTGTTTTCAAAGGAGCTCAAACTGCCTGTCGGCAACATGATGATATCTATGCATTTGCTGCATAGCAGCATTGACGACGTCCGGTATTGTGCAATCGCAGCAATTACCTATTTTCAGTCTCAAGCAAACGCCGGACACACCGGCACCAAACACGATATACCGGATTAAGACGATGGCAGTAGCAAGCAACCTTACCGCCCTGAAAGGCGCCCAAACAAACGGTCTGACCGCACTGATCGAAGCTGCGAAGAACCGCTTCGTCGGCTACCGCGTTTACCGCAAGACTGTGAACGAGCTTTCGGCGCTGTCAAATCGCGAACTGGCCGATCTGGGCCTGCACCGCTCGATGATCCGCCGCGTAGCCATGCAGGCAACCGAAGATCATATCGCGCGCTAAGCGCGAAACGAACACCGAGATCAGGCCCAGCTCCTCCCTTTGGGTCTGTATTTCAGCGGCAACGTCTCTCCTCCTCCCTGACGTTGCCGCAGTAAATACCGGCTCTGAGCGCCGGACGCAGACACATCGGGTACTCCTCCTCCCTTTCCCGATGTTGAAAGCGCGCGGCGACGTCCTCCTCCTCCCTGACGTCGCCGCGTCTTCCTCATACCGGGCTGAAACCCGGGTTCGAATACATCGGGGCTCTCCTCCTCCCTGCCCGGATGTAGAAAAGAACGGCGGTTCCCTCTCCTCCTCCCTGGGAACCGCCGTTTTTCGTTTTCCCGATAAGATGTAGAATGAGGCGCAGCACGGATCTAACGGAGCTTCCAATGGCCGCCTATTTCATCGCACAGATTTCCATTCACGACCCCGAAGGGTACCAGCGATACCTTGAAGGGTTCATGCCGATATTTGACCGCCACGGCGGCCGCCTGCTGACAGTGTCATCCAAACCGGTGGAATTGATCGAGGGAACATGGCCCGAAGACGGTATTGTCCTGATGGAGTTTCCAAACCTGGCCGCCGCCCAGGCATGGAAAGACGATCCAGATTACATCGAACTGGCTAAGTTCAGGCACAATACTGCGACAACGAACATGGTACTGGTCGAAGGTCTGTAACCACCTAGAAGGGCACGTCGTCCTTGGCCGACAAGAAGCGTGACACGACTTTCTTGGTGCCCGCCTTGTCAAAGTCGACCTCGACCTTGTCGCCTTCGATGCCGATCACCGCCCCATACCCGAACTTCTGGTGAAAAACGCGCTCGCCCAAAGTAAAGCTCGCCACCGCGGTCGCGTCGATCACAGTGTTGCGGCTTTCACGCGGTTGAGACATTCCGTACTGCCCCTGCCGCGCCTGCATCCGTTTCCAACCGGGTGAATTGTAGACATTTGCTTCGGCCGCACGGGTTTCGATGCTGGCCATTGTCTGCCCTCCACCATAAAGACCCGGCGGTGTCAGCACTTCGACGTGATCCTCGGGCAGTTCATCAATGAACCGGGATGGCATGGAGTTCTGCCATTGCCCAAACACCCGCCGGTTGGCGGCAAACGAAATCGTGCACACCTCTTCGGCACGGGTGATTCCGACATAGGCCAGCCGGCGTTCCTCTTCGAGACCCTTGATTCCGGATTCGTCCATGGATCGCTGGGACGGGAACAGCCCGTCTTCCCACCCCGGCAGAAACACAGCGGGAAATTCCAGCCCTTTTGCTGCGTGCAGGGTCATGATCGAAACCTTGGCGCCGTCCGATTCCTGCTCGTTGTCCATGACCAGGCTGACATGCTCAAGGAACCCTTGCAGATTCTCGAAATTGTCCAGCTGGTTCACCAGTTCCTTAAGGTTTTCCAGCCGTCCGGGTGCCTCGGGTGTCTTTTCGTTCTGCCAATGCGCAGTATAGCCGGATTCATCCAACACGATCTGCGCCAGTTCAATATGAGTGTGTTCGGGTTCACCAAACCGCATCGGCGCCGTGCCGTCATCAATCACCGAATCGTCGTCAATCTCGATCCGCGGACCACGAGTCATCGCATTCCACCGCGCCAAACCATCGATCAACTGCCGCAGCGCAGTGCCGCCCTTCCCTTTGATCAGCCCATTATCCACTGCGATCCGTGCGCCATCGACCAGCGACACACCGTTTTCCCGCGCAGTCCTTTGGATCGTTTGCTGTGCCTTGTCGCCGAGGCCGCGTTTCGGCGTATTCACAATCCGCTCGAACGCCAGATCATCTTCGGGGCTGACGACCAGCCGGAAATAGGCCATGGCATCGCGGATTTCCATCCGCTCGTAGAACCGAGGCCCACCAATCACCTTGTAAGGCAATCCGATGGTCAGAAACCGATCTTCGAATGCACGCATCTGATGGCTGGCACGCACGAGGATGGCAATTTCATCAAGGTTTACTGGTCGTACCCCCCGTGTACCTCCCTGCATGGCGTCAATCTCTTCCCCGATCCAGCGCGCTTCTTCCTCGCCATCCCAATGGCCGATCAGGCGCACCTTTTCACCGTCCTGCGCATCAGTCCAAAGCTCTTTGCCCAGACGGCTTTCGTTGCCGCGAATGACATTCGACGCCGCAGCCAGAATATGAGGGGTCGAGCGATAATTCTGCTCGAGCCGCACCACATAAGCGCCGGGGAAGTCCTTTTCGAACCTCAGGATGTTACCCACCTCGGCCCCGCGCCAGCCATAGATCGACTGGTCATCGTCGCCCACGCAGCAGATGTTCTTATGCGCGCCAGCCAGCAAACGCAGCCAGAGGTATTGGGCAACGTTGGTGTCCTGATATTCGTCTACAAGGATATAGCGGAACCAACGCTGGTATTGCTCCAGAATATCCGAGTGGGTCTGGAAGATCGTGACCATATGCAGCAACAGGTCACCGAAATCCACGGCGTTCAACTCGCGCAGGCGGGTTTGGTATTGGGCGTAGAGCTCGATTCCCTTGTTGTTATAGGCTCCCGCGTCAGCAGCCGGCACTTTGCCGGGAGTCAGCGCACGGTTTTTCCAGTCGTCGATTATGCCTGCCAGCATTCGCGCGGGCCAGCGTTTGTCGTCAATATTTGCCGCCTGTACCAATTGCTTGAGCAGCCGCAACTGGTCATCCGTATCAAGAATGGTGAAGTTGGATTTCAACTCCACCAGTTCCGCGTGGCGACGCAACAACTTGACGCAGATCGAGTGGAAGGTGCCAAGCCAAGGCATGCCTTCTGCCGGCTGCCCCAATAACCGGCCGACCCGATCCTTCATCTCGCGCGCAGCTTTGTTGGTGAAAGTCACAGACAGAATTTCGTTGGGACGCGCCCGTCCGGTCGACAGCAGATGTGCAATCCGTGCAGTCAGCGCCTTAGTCTTTCCTGTCCCTGCCCCCGCCAACATCAGGACCGGACCGTCCAGACGCTCAACCGCTTCACGCTGCGCAGTGTTCAATTCATCCAGATATGGTGCAGGGCGTGCGGCCATTGCCCGTGCGGACAGCGATGCGCCCTCAAAGGCGTCTGTTTCGTCAAAACTGCTCATGCGCCCAAACTACGCCGGATATGCGCCGAGGGAAAGGGTTTGTTCACGGCTTGTTCACTGAAAAGCGCACCGCGCAAAAAGGTCAATTGTTACAATCTTCCCATGCACTGAGATGACCGCGTTATCCCGCCGTCATACCCTGTTCGTGATGCTGGGCTTTCGGATGTGGGAGTATCTGGAGAGACGTCGCGTGCCAGCATCCACAGCGTAGCGAATGGCCCCCTCCTTAGACAGGCCCAAATGGCATTCTGGCACCATTCTTACCGGAGGCTCTGGGAACGAAGATTGAGCTCGTGGAGGTCCACGAAAAGCGCGAATCACATCCGAAACCTTCGCGATAGCGCTGCCCTATCCAGTTCTGAAATAACCGCGGAGGCACTTAAATGCGCCGATTTCGTGCCTCAAAACAAAAAAACTGAACCCGATTCACTCAAATGATTGATGCTGCACTGCCGCATCGTTAGAAGGTCTACGCGAACAAGTGGCGTTTGCGAGCGTTAACATGCCGGTTCTACCCAGAAGAACTGATACCCCTGCGCATAATCTCGCTTTATCAACACGGCCACACCAAAAAGACCGGGACCCGAAATGACCGACTTCAAGAAAATCCTGATCGCCAACCGCGGCGAGATTGCCATTCGCGTAATGCGCGCAGCCAATGAAATGGGCAAGCGCACCGTTGCCGTCTTTGCCGAAGAGGACAAGCTGGGCCTGCATCGCTTCAAAGCGGATGAAGCTTATCGCATTGGTGAAGGGATGGGGCCAGTGGCCGCATATCTGTCGATTGATGAGATCATTCGCGTTGCGAAGGAGTGTGGCGCAGATGCGATTCACCCCGGCTATGGCCTGCTGTCGGAAAACCCGGACTTTGTCGATGCCTGTGTCAAGAATGGCATCACCTTTATTGGTCCCAAGGCTGAAACCATGCGAGCCTTGGGCGACAAGGCCAGCGCGCGGCGCGTGGCTATCCAGGCCGACGTGCCGGTGATCCCGGCGACCGAGGTTCTGGGCGATGACATGGATGCGATCCGCAAAGAAGCTGCTGAGATCGGCTATCCGTTGATGCTCAAGGCTTCGTGGGGCGGTGGCGGTCGCGGCATGCGCCCGATCGCGTCCGAAGATGAGCTGGAAGAAAAAGTGCTCGAAGGCCGACGCGAGGCTGAAGCGGCCTTTGGCAATGGCGAAGGCTATCTGGAAAAGATGATCATCCGCGCCCGCCACGTCGAGGTTCAGATTCTGGGCGACAAGCATGGTGAGATTTACCACCTGTACGAACGCGACTGCTCGGTCCAGCGCCGGAACCAGAAAGTGGTCGAACGCGCCCCTGCCCCGTATCTGACCGAAGAACAGCGCGCCGAGATTTGTGAACTGGGTCGCAAGATCTGCGCCCATGTAAATTACGAATGTGCGGGCACTGTCGAATTCCTGATGGATATGGAGACGGGTAAATTCTACTTCATCGAGGTGAACCCCCGAGTGCAGGTGGAACACACCGTTACCGAGGAAGTCACCGGTATCGACATCGTTCAGGCCCAGATTCTGATTGCTGAAGGCAAGACGTTGTCTGAGGCCACCGGTAAAACCAGCCAGGATGAAATTCGTCTGAACGGCCACGCGCTGCAAACGCGTGTCACGACTGAAGACCCGCTCAACAACTTCATACCCGATTATGGCCGCATCACTGCCTATCGTTCCGCGACCGGGATGGGGATTCGACTGGATGGCGGCACGGCATATGCAGGTGGCGTAATCACCCGCTATTACGACTCGCTGTTGACCAAAGTCACCGCATGGGCGCCGACGCCCGAAAAGGCGATCGCACGGATGGATCGCGCGCTGCGTGAGTTCCGTGTGCGCGGCGTCAGCACCAATATTGCATTTGTCGAGAATCTGCTGAAACACCCGACTTTCCTGTCGAATGAGTACACGACGAAGTTCATCGACGAGACGCCGGACCTGTTCCAGTTCAAAAAGCGTCGCGACCGCGGCACCAAGGTGCTGACCTACATCGCGGATATCTCTGTCAACGGACACCCCGAGACAAAAGATCGCCCGATGCCGCGTTCTGACCTGAAAGAGGCCAAGGCACCGGCGTCGAAGGCTGAGCCGCAGATGGGCACACGCAATCTGCTTGAACAAAAGGGGCCACAAGCGGTCGCTGACTGGATGAAAGCACAGCGGCAGCTTTTGATCACCGACACCACCATGCGGGACGGTCACCAGTCGCTGCTGGCGACGCGGATGCGCTCGATCGACATGATCAAGGTAGCGCCAACCTATGCAGCCAACCTGCCGCAGCTATTCTCGGTTGAATGCTGGGGCGGAGCGACTTTCGACGTGGCCTATCGCTTCTTGCAGGAATGCCCATGGCAGCGCCTGCGCGACCTGCGCGAGGCGATGCCGAATCTGATGACCCAGATGCTGCTGCGCGGCGCTAACGGAGTTGGCTATACCAACTATCCCGACAACGTCGTGCAGGAGTTCGTGCGTCAGGCCGCGACCGGTATTGACGTGTTCCGCGTGTTCGATTCCCTCAACTGGGTCGAAAACATGCGCGTCGCCATGGATGCGGTGATCGAGAACAACAAGATCTGCGAGGGCACCGTCTGCTATACCGGCGATATTCTGGACCCGGACCGCGCCAAATATGACCTGAAATACTATGTCGGCATGGCGAAAGAGCTGCGCGACGCAGGGGCCCATGTTCTTGGTCTCAAGGACATGGCGGGTCTGCTAAAACCGGCCTCGGCCAAGATCCTGATCCGGGCGCTGAAAGAAGAAGTTGGACTGCCAATCCACTTCCACACACACGATACCGCAGGTATCGCCAGTGCAACTATCCTTGCCGCCTCTGAGGCCGGTGTAGACGCAGTCGATTGTGCCATGGACAGCTTCTCGGGCAACACATCCCAGGCCACGCTGGGCACTGTGGTCGAGGCGCTGCGCCATACAGATCGCGACACCGGGCTGGACATCAAAGCCATTCGCGAGATCAGCGATTATTTCGAAGCTGTTCGCGGCCAGTATGCGGCCTTCGAATCCAGCCTGCAGGCTCCGGCATCCGAAGTTTACCTGCACGAAATGCCGGGCGGCCAGTTTACCAACCTCAAGGCGCAGGCGCGTTCGCTGGGGCTGGAAGAGCGCTGGCACGAGGTGGCTCAAATGTATGCCGACGTGAACCAGATGTTCGGCGATATCGTGAAGGTGACACCGTCATCGAAGGTTGTGGGCGACATGGCTCTGATGATGGTCAGCCAGGGCCTGACCCGTGAAGAGGTTGAAGATCCGAATACGGATGTGGCCTTCCCGGATTCTGTTATCGATATGATGCGCGGCAATCTGGGTCAGCCTCCGGGCGGTTTCCCTGACGCAATCATCGAAAAGGCACTGAAGGGCGAGGCTCCGAATACCGAGCGCCCCGGCAAGCATGTCGAAGCGGTCGATCTTGAGGCCACCCGTGCTGACCTGTCCAAGCAATTGGAAGGCAAGGAAATCGATGATGAGGACCTGAACGGGTATCTGATGTATCCCAAGGTTTTCCTGGACTACATGGGCCGCCACCGGACCTATGGCCCGGTTCGCACCTTACCCACGCGCACCTTCTTCTACGGCATGGAGCCGGGCGAAGAGATCACGGCTGAAATCGACCCCGGCAAGATCCTGGAAATCCGGTGTCAGGCCGTTAGCGAGACAGATGAAAAAGGCGAAGTCAAAGTGTTCTTTGAACTCAACGGCCAGCCGCGCGTGATCCGGGTACCGAACCGTCTTGTCAAAGCTACAACCGCACAGCGCCCCAAAGCCGAAGTCGGCAATGCCAACCATATTGGAGCGCCCATGCCCGGCGTCGTCGCGACAGTCGCCGTCACAACCGGACAAGAGGTCAAGGAAGGCGATATGCTGCTGACCATCGAAGCGATGAAGATGGAAACCGGCATTCACGCCGAGCGCGACGCGGTCGTCAAAGCCGTACACGTCCAGCCGGGTGGCCAGATCGACGCAAAAGATTTGCTCGTCGAACTGGAATAAACCGCAGATCGGGTTAGACTATTCGGGCCGCGCAGGTAACTGCGCGGTCCTTTTGTGTTGCCCTTTGAAAGGTCTCTTATGTTAACCATCACACCAATCTACGCGGCCCTGATCGCATTTCTCTATGTCGCGCTGAGCGTCAATGTCATCCTGCACCGCCGGAGCGGCAAGATCTCGGTGGGCGATCACGGTGACAAGAGAATGATCAAGGCGATGCGCACCCAGGCCAATTGCGCTGAATATGCCCCATTTGCCCTGCTGTTGATTGCGTTGGTCGAGCTACAGGGCGCTGGCAGCCTGTTGCTGAACCTGCTGGGTCTGATGCTGTTGGCGGGACGCCTGCTTCACGCTTTCGGGTTTGGGCGCACGCCTCAGATCGTGATTCTGCGACAAATCGGGATGCTCTTGACCTTTTCGGCAATTCTGCTCGCGGCTCTGGCAAACCTTGCACTGGCAATTTGACAGATCCCTGACAACTGCGGGCCCGCCCTACCCGTTCAATATTCGCGTTTCGACTTCGGGCGCAGTTCTCAGAACCGGGTCGACTTCGCCCACCTGATCCTTGCGGACTTCGCAAACAGCCATGGCCAGCAAAATCATAGCGGTCAGGACCGCCATTTTTATACTCTCGAACCGTGCCATGTATATCCCTCCACTATTATTGTTTTACAATTCTCTGGGTCTTGAACGCACGAGGTCGCAATTTCCGTCGCAAAAGATTTTTCGGTGTTTTTGCGTTTTTCCTCTTGCAGCTTTGCGCCAGAATTTATACTTCACGGCTCACTCAACGGCGCGGGCGTAGCTCAGGGGTAGAGCATAACCTTGCCAAGGTTAGGGTCGGGCGTTCGAATCGCCTCGCCCGCTCCATTGAGGGGTCTTCGGACCAACATATGTATCTGATGCGGGCGTAGCTCAGGGGTAGAGCATAACCTTGCCAAGGTTAGGGTCGGGCGTTCGAATCGCCTCGCCCGCTCCAGATACCGAACTCTCCGAACATGCTGGTTCTTCGTGGCGCATTGCGTCATTCTGGTTGCGCTGCGCAACACAGGGTTCACTCATGTCTGAATACGTTATCCGCCCTCTCACCGCTGACGAGTTGCAGCAGGCCGTGGATTGGGCCGCACACGAAGGGTGGAATCCGGGCCATCATGATGCCACGTGTTTCCATAGTACGGATACTGACGGGTTTCTGGGCGGGTTTTTGGATGGTGAGATGATCGCCTCAATCTCGGTGGTACATTACGACGATGGGTTTGCTTTCCTTGGATTCTACATCGTTCACCCCGAGTTTCGCGGCGCTGGACATGGGCTGAAGCTTTGGCAGCGTGCATTGTCCAATTGCACCGCGCGCAACGTCGGGCTGGATGGGGTCGTCGATCAGCAGCACAATTATAGCAAATCGGGTTTTGCCTTTGCGTACAACAATTACCGTTTCACGGGAAGCGTAGCGGAAATTCGGCAGGCATTGGCGCCGTCGGCCGGCACCGACCCTCTGACCGCTGTTTCAAATGAGTTGAGGGCGTATGACCGTCAGCTCTTCCCAACCCCGCGTGACACTTTCCTGGAGGGCTGGATCAGGGCGCCCAGCCATATTTCCCGTGTGTATTCCGAGGACGGAAAGATCAAAGGATATGCCACACTGCGCCCGTGCAGGACTGGCTACAAGGTTGGACCGCTGTTCGCTGATCGCCCAGACATTGCCGAAACCTTGCTGTCCAGCTTGCTGGAAACGTTGCCAGAAGATCAAAGCGCGCAAGATGTCTTTATCGACATGCCCCAGCCCAATCAGGCCGCCTTTGATTTGGCCGCAAAGCTTGGGTTGGAGAAGTTTTTCGAAACGGCCCGGATGTATTCCAGCCATCAACCGGACATCGACTTGAGCCGCATCTTTGGCGTCACCACCTTCGAACTGGGCTAGAACGCCTTAAACGTCATCGTCGTCAGTGATCGTTCGATATTCGGAATCACCAACAGGTTTTCATTGATGTAATGCCCCACATCCTCGGTTTCGGGGATATAGAGTTTCAACAGCAGATCATACTCGCCGCTGGTCGAATAGAGCTCTGAGTGGATTTCCCTCAGCGCGATGTCTTCGGCAACCTTATAAGTGGTGCCCGGCTTGCAACGAATTTGAATGAAAACGCAGGTGGACATGGTGTGGCCCTGTTAGTTGAGTTGCCGGCAGGCTGGCATGACGGGCGGGTAGGTGCAATCCCCTGCAACAGATTGAAGCGATTGCAACGCTTGGTCTGGATCAATCCGCCCCACCCCGTCTATAAGCGCGCCTGTAGCAAAAGGAATTCGCCCATGCGCACCGCTTCGATCAGCCGCAAGACAGCCGAGACGGATATCTCGGTCGAGGTCAATCTTGACGGGACCGGTATTTATGACAATCAGACCGGCGTCGGATTCTTCGATCACATGCTAGACCAGCTGGCGCGCCATTCGCTGATCGACATGACGATCCGAGCCAAAGGCGACTATCACATCGACGATCACCATACGGTCGAAGACACCGGTATCGCGCTGGGTCAGGCGCTGACGCAGGCGTTGGGCGACAAGAAGGGCATCCGCCGCTATGGCGAGTGCCATCTGCCCATGGATGACGCGCAGGTGCGCTGTGCTTTGGACCTGTCGGGACGTCCGTACCTGATCTGGAACGTGGACCTGCCGACCCCCAAGATCGGCGCGTTCGACACCGAATTGGTGCGCGAGTTCTTTCAGGCGCTCAGCACCCATGGAGGCATCACCCTGCACGTCGACCAGCTGCACGGCTTTAACAGTCACCACATCGCCGAAGCCGCCTTTAAAGCGGTCGCCCGCGCGCTGCGCCTGGCAGTTGAGACCGACCCGCGCAAGGCAGATGCGATTCCGTCGACCAAGGGCGCCTTGTAAATGCTCACTGCCATTATCGACTACGAAAGCGGCAACCTGCACTCCGCAGAAAAGGCGTTCCAGCGTATGGCACGTGAGATGGATGCGGGTGAGGTCGTCGTAACCTCGGACGCAGATGTCGTTGCGCGGGCTGACCGGCTGGTATTGCCGGGAGACGGCGCATTTCCTGCCTGTGCGACCGAGCTGCGTGGGCACAAAGGCATTTATGACGCGATGGTTGAGGCCGTCGAACAGAAAGGGCGCCCCTTTCTGGGCATCTGCGTCGGTATGCAACTCATGGCCTCCAAGGGCCATGAATACACCGAAACCGATGGTCTGGATTGGATTGCAGGCGATGTTGTGCGGATCGAACCGTCAGACCGCGCTCTGAAAGTGCCTCATATGGGCTGGAACAATCTGGTCCTTGAAAGCGCACACCCGGTATTTGACGGGGTCAAATCCGGGGACCACGTCTATTTTGTGCACTCATACCACTTCTTGGTCAACGACCCGGCAGAACGTCTGGCATTTGTCGACTATGGGCAAGAGGTCACGGCCATGATCGGCCGCGACACAATGATAGGGATGCAGTTCCATCCTGAGAAAAGTCAGGATGTGGGCCTACGCATGATCGGGAATTTCCTGACCTGGGCTCCGTAACGGGCTATTGAACGCGCATCCAGGTTTGCCCGCGGCAAACCAGACCGCCAGCAACACAGCCCTTCACTGTCAGAGTATTCTGCCCGTCCAGCGTCATTTTCGAGCTATAGGTCTTGTCCCGGTCCGGCGCCCAGATCTTGCCGTCATCATACTTGCCATCCCCCTCGGGAATCATGTCCCAGATGATTTGCTTGCCGAGGTTCTCGTATTCCAGCTGCTCATTGCCGTCTTTATCAAACGCGGTATCGATGGTGCCGCAAATGGCACTGCCGCACGAGCCTATTGTGACATGCAGGTACCCCCCGGTATCACCCGGTTGCGTTTTCCAGAGACCATCAACCGGATCGGCTGCGAACGCACTGGTCGCCAAGGCAGCGAAAGAAGCCGCGATTGTAAATGTCTTCATAATATACTCCCTGTTTTTCAGCCAGTCTGACCCCCTGACAGCCATCGGGCAAGACTGACTTTGCGTCGCGTTGCATCCCCTACCCTGCTTATGCGATATCCCGCGCGTGTAACTGAAATATAGGGCCGCGCAAAATGATCCTCTACCCCGCCATCGACCTCAAAGACGGCCAGGCCGTGCGCCTGCTTCGCGGTGAAATGGACAAGGCAACCGTCTTCAACGAAGACCCTGCCGCGCAGGCGCGCGCCTTCGTCGATGCAGGGTGCGAATGGCTGCACCTTGTCGACCTGAACGGTGCCTTCGCGGGCGAACCGATCAACGCCGCCCCCGTCGAAGCGATTCTCAACGCTTGCAACGTGCCCGCCCAGCTGGGCGGAGGAATCCGTGACATGGCTACAATCGAAACCTGGATCGAAAAGGGGTTGGCACGAGTCATCCTAGGTACCGTGGCGGTTGAGAACCCGGATTTGGTCCGCGAAGCAGCCCGCGCGTTTCCCGGAAAAGTTGCCGTGGGCATTGATGCCCGCAACGGGTTGGTCGCCACCAAAGGCTGGGCCGAAGAAACCGATGTGCAAGTCACCGATCTTGCACGTAGTTTTGAGGACGCTGGCGTGGCCGCAATCATCTACACAGACATCAACCGCGACGGCGCAATGCAGGGTCCGAATGTCGAAGCAACGGCGGCTCTGGCCCGCGCGGTATCGATCCCGGTCATCGCCTCGGGCGGCGTCAGCTCCCTGAACGACCTGATCGCATTGCGCGATTGCGGTGTCGATCTGAACGGCGCGATCTCGGGCCGGGCTCTCTATGATGGCGCGATCGACCTTGCCGAGGCCATTCGCGCCCTGAACTGAATTATTGTGCGGCGACCGAGGTCAACTTAGCCAATGCGCCGCGCATTTTCTCGACAACCGGGGAGTTTTCCGCCGCGTCAAGCTCATCCATGGTTTCTTTCGGGTCTTCGTAGGCCAGCCAGACCTGACCGTTTTCATCCTCATAGGCCTGCACCTTGAGAGGCAGGTACAGACCCGCCCGCGGGTCGATCTGCATCGCAGGCGTGCCCAGAGCAGGATTGCCGAAGATCAGAACCTGATTGGCCGGGATTGTCATGCCAACCTTCTCGGCACCCGCCGCATGATCCACGCGGGCAAATACGGTCGCGCCAGCGTTACCGACGGCGGCCTCCAGGGCGTCCATCACCTCGGTCACCGATTTAGCGGTGTTAACCTTGATGATATCATCTGCCATAGCAGCGACAGCGCCTCCAAAAATGAATGTGGTTGCCAAAAAGAGTTTACGCATCTCATTGATCTCCTGATGAAATAAAGAGCATTTTTCACGGCTTTAAGAGGAGTGACAATCACAACTCTGGCATCGGCGGGGCTTTGCCGGTAGAGGTGCGGCAACAAAGGATGCGCCATGCTGAAAACCCGGATCATTCCCTGCCTTGATGTCGCCGACGGCCGCGTGGTCAAAGGTGTGAACTTTGTAGGCCTGCGCGACGCAGGTGATCCGGTTGAATCGGCAAAGGCCTATGACGCCGCCGGGGCGGACGAGATTTGTTTTCTGGACATTCACGCCACTCATGAAAACCGAGGCACTATGTTCGATGTGGTGCGGCGCACGGCTGAACAGTGTTTTGTTCCTCTGACCGTCGGTGGTGGCGTTCGTACAAAGGATGACGTTCGCGCCCTGTTATTGGCCGGCGCGGACAAAGTCAGCTTCAACTCTGCCGCTGTTGCGAACCCAGACGTTGTAGCCGAAGCAGCGGACCAATTCGGTGGCCAGTGCATCGTCTGTGCCATCGACGCAAAAACCGTCAACCCCGGAAAGTGGGAGATTTTCACTCACGGCGGACGCAAACCCACCGGCATCGACGCTGTGGAATTTGCCAAGACGGTTGTCGCCAAAGGTGCGGGCGAGATTCTGCTGACCTCGATGGACCGCGACGGGACCAAGGCGGGGTTCAACCTGCCGCTTACACGCGCAATCTCGGACGCGGTGAACGTGCCCGTGATCGCATCGGGCGGCGTGGGTAATCTGGACCATCTGGTCGAGGGCGTTACAGAAGGTGGGGCCAGCGCTGTACTGGCGGCCTCGATTTTTCATTTCGGCGAATACACGATCCGCGAGGCCAAGGAACACATGGCCTCCGCAGGTATCCCGGTGAGGTTGACATGAGCATTCTACACGAACTTGCGGCAACCATCGAAGCACGCAAAAACGCGGACCCGGAGTCAAGCTGGACAGCAAAACTGCTGGCTAAAGGGCCCGAGAAGTGCGCCGAGAAATTCGGTGAAGAAGCTGTCGAAGCCATAATCGAAGCCGTAAAGGGTGACGCTGACAAGCTGACTGCCGAGGCCGCTGATGTCCTCTACCATCTATTGGTCATGTTGGCCGCGCGGGACATACCTTTGGACGCGGTTCTGCAAGAGCTGGCCCAGCGTCAGGGTGTCAGCGGCATCGCGGAAAAGGCTGCCCGTTCAGACAACTGACCCAACGGGTTCCGCTGTCGTGTTTTCACGATTATAGTCAGGTCGATGCGCGCTGGCGCGGAACTCAAAGGGTGCGGGATTGATCAGACCTTTGGCATATGCGCTGGCACTGCTTGCTGTTGTGACGCTTAGCGCTTGCACAACACCGCCCCCAGCAAACGACGATGATGTTCAGCGGCTCGCGACCCAAATTCAAAGCCTCGGGCCGGATATCGACCCCAGAGAAGCAGACCGGGCCGCCCGCATCGCCTATTCCTACACAGCACAGCTGGCGCAGGAGTATCAGATCACCGATCCGCCTCTGATCCATAATGCCAAGGTAAACAAGGGTTTGCGTCCCCGTGGACTGTGCTGGCATTGGGCCGAAGACATCGAACGACGGTTGAATCAGGAAGGCTTTAAAACCCTGACGCTACACCGCGCAATAGCCAACGCGGACAACCCTTTCCGGATCGACCACAGCACTGCCATAGTCAGCCGTCGGGGCGAATCTATGTATGACGGGGTGATTCTGGACCCCTGGCGATACGGCGGAACCCTGTACTGGGCTCCGTTGTCCGAGGACACGCGCTATGAATGGGTCCCGCGCGACGTGGTGTTGGAAAAACGTCGCAAGGAACAGGTGGCACGCCTGCAGCCGCTTCCAAACAACTGATCCTTCAAAGTTTCGACGAAATCATCCCGGTTGCAAATCCGCCCATTCGCAACTCGCCAAACAGGCGTTGATATTCAATCTTGGGGCAACGGTTCATGATCACGTCAACGCCCTGCGCCTGCGCACTTGCCGCGGCTTCCTTATTCTCGACACCTATTTGCATCCAGACCGTCCGTAAGCCGGCGAAAGTACTCAAAGCTTGGTCAACAATCGGAGGCACAGATTCGGACCGGCGAAAAATATCCACCATATCGACAGGCTCGGTTATTTCAGAAAGGGACGCTCGTACCGTCTGCCCAAAAAGCTGCTTACCGGCATGCCCCGGGTTGACCGGAATCACCGAATACCCTTTGAGTGACAGGTATCTTGCAACATAGTAGCTAGGCCGCACCGGGTTCAGGGACACACCCACGACTGCGACAACCTTGGTACGTCGCAGAATGGATTTCAGGCAGTCGTCGGAATAATCATGCATGGCGGCACCCTAACCATCCCAACCAAAAGAAAAAAGCGCCCAGGAAAGCCTGGGCGCCAGTTGTTGGAACGAGGGACAGTGAAATGACCCGCGGCAGTTCCGTTCCGCGGTCACTGTGACATTTAAGCATGACTTCGGAGAAAAAAAGAGGGGGAACGCATTTTTGTGATGACAGATCACGAAAAGCGGAAAATTGCCGATCAAAGATAAAGAATACCCGGCCAGTTCTTGTCGGCCTCACGGATGTACTTACCCACGTTTCGCTGCCAAATCCGCTCGATTGCTGCAGAATGGGTCAAGTACAATTTTCCTTCGACTATCCTCCAGGCCTGCGGGTCCGAGCTGATAAGCTGCCCTTTCGCCATCGCAAATGCACAGTACCCACCGTACTGAGGGGCAAAGGCGCGAGGATTGCGCTCGAACCGATCCCGGTTTTCCTCAGATACGAAGCGCCAGACTGCACCCTTCCACATCAGGGATATGTCCGACTGCCCCGTAGCAGGCCCACTTGTTTTAAAGTAGGACACAACATCATAGCCGGAAATGGCTGCTCCACCGGCCGCATAGAACATAGGCATCGTCTGCGCCTGGGCCATAGGCGCCAAAGCGGAGCAGGTTAGAGCGGTGAGAAAACTACGTCGAGACAGCATGGGCGATTCATCGGTATCAAATTGAAGGTTTAAACATGCATGTTTCGTACACCAGTAGAAACCCCCTATGACGGTGATGTGAACGGACGTGCCACGAGTGTACCCCTCAGTCGAAAACGTCCTCGATTACATCCCAGGCTTCATCAAGAACCCGCGAGAACAGCCCCTTTTTCTTCTTCTTTTTCGGCTTTTCGTACTTTGAAGAACGCTTCGGCTTTCTGTCTGCCAGTTTGGCCTTGGGTACCATCTTTAGGTTATGCAGCGGCGCACCACAGCTTGCGCAACTCAGCTCGTGCTGCCGCTGGCCTTTCAAAACCAGCGCCGCCCGGGTGCCGCAATAGCAGCACGTTGCGATTTTATGCGGAGTGGAAATTGGAACCTCCTGCTATTTGCGACCCGATGCATATAGGGCGATTGCGGCAGCATTTGAGACATTCAGTGACCCAAATCCTCCAGCCGCGTCAATCTTGACCAGCTGATCCACTGTCTCTTTGGTCTTCTGTCTTAATCCGGGGCCTTCGGCCCCCAGCACCAGAGCCACTGGACGGTCACGTTTGTCGCCAAGGAAGGATTCGATCGTCTCCTCAGCCTCGCCGTCCAGGCCAAGGACCAGGAACCCCATCCCCTGAAGCTCGACAATCGCATCAGCCAGGTTGCGAACCCGCAGGTAAGGTTGTCGCTCCAGCGCACCACTTGCTGTTTTTGCCAATGCGCCCGTTTCCGGAGCGGAATGATGACGCGTTCCAATAACGGCGCTCGCCCCAAGAACTTCGGCTGAACGGAGAATCGCCCCCACGTTATGCGGGTCCGTGACTCGGTCCAGAAGCAGGACACGAGGATTCTCGCGCCCGATGCAGTTTTCTGCCAGGCCGCCCCACTCCAGCGGCTTCACTTCAAGGGCTGCACCCTGATGCACTGACCCAGGATCAATGGGGGCCGTGAATTTACGCGGATCCACCATTTCGGCCTCGATGCCTGCAAATTCAATAGCTTCCGCCAGTTTATCCCGCGCGTTCCGGGTTACGATCAGGCGCAGTTTTTGCCGATCCGGGTTCATCAGCGCATCGCGAACAGCGTGCAGTCCGAACAGCCAAACGGTTTCCGCGGCAGCAGCTTTTCGCGCCTGTTCCTTCTCGACGACCCACTTGGGTTTCTTCATTTCATGGGCCTCCGGGCCGGGGAATACGTTTCCTGCGCCAAAGCGGAATTTTCCTGTTGACGCTCCTTTGGTGCGCTAGTAATCACGCCTCCACGTCAGGTGCAACGCCTGACAGTGGGCGACAGGCCGCAAGGTGTGGCAGGGGACTGTAACTCCCTCGCGGAGACGCACGCCTGGTTCGATTCCAGGGTCGCCCACCACTTTCTTTTATCCTCGCATGACGGACCTAGTTTACTGCTGACGCATAAGGCACCGTGGCTATATTGCTTCGAACTCAGCGCACGCCATATGCCAACCTCGTATCGGTCAGCCAAAGCAACCAAAAAAAGGCGCACTGAACCAGCGCGCCTAACTTCCGTTCAGATTGAAATTAGGTCGTCAGGCCGCCGCTGTACGCCGCGCATCGATCTTTTCGAACCATGCCAGAATCGCATCTACATTCGGCTCTAACACTTCCGCAGCGCCGTCCGCGAAGTCCTGGAACTTGTCTTCGTTCAAGCTATTCACGCCGACCAGCACGGGGATGTCCAGCGACAGAGCTTCGCCAATCACCGGGCGGAAACCACGGCCGTCAGCTTCGTGCTTGCCGAACTTATTGATGATCAGAAGTTGTGGCGCATCACCGAGCGAAGCAGTCACATAGCCCACCGCTTGTTCCAATGCCGCAGGATCCAAACGGCAGCCGCGCGACATCGCACCCAGCGATTGAGAAATCCGAATTGTCTCACCATCGGGCAGGACACGCAGGTCCATATCGCATTTCGTATTATCGGCACATTCCGTGTTGGTCTGCACGACACCGGACAACCGGGCGTCCTTTGCCAGCAGGCGTTCAGCAACCATGCTCAACAGGCGGTCCGTGGCGCCGCGATCGGTGGTGGTGACATAGGCCAGGTTCATCGGGAAACCCCCAGAAAATAAAAGTGTTACGTTCCAGATAGCACGCAAGAGCGTCTTCGGCCACTCTGTGCCGCTATGGCAGAGCGGAGAGGCCGATCACAGGTGCGTGCAGGTGAAGAAGCGCTGCGTAAGCAGCAACAGCAATCAGCCAAACCCAAAGGCGTGGCCATGGACGGGGCGCGCGCAGAGACAGTCGCGCAGTATTGTGAGACAGGCGGGGCCAGTCAGGTCCCATGTCCCGGGCCTTGCGGCGGTCAATCAAAACCATACCGAGGCCTGCGAAGGCGGCAAACAGACCAAACAGGATCACATGCGCCAAGCTTCCATTTGCCAGTAGATGGGCGACAGCCCACAGCATCAAGGCCACAAGAATCGGATGACGGGTAGTACGCAGGATGCCCGGACGCTCAGGATCAAAAGGTGCACGCCCAAGCCCACCGAAGGAGAACGGGTTTTGTATGGACAGTCCAGCGACCGCCAGCCAGCAGACCACGGGCATGATCAGGACCGGCACCCAGCGCAGGGCCGCAAGGGGCGGGATGACCTCGACATAGGGTGCACTGGCGGCGGCAACGACCAGCCAGACCAGCACCAGCAGCGAGAGGCCTGAATACGCGGCGAAATAACCTGTCTTCCCCAGTGTACCGATCAGCCAGCCGCGAACAGCCGGGCGAGCCGGGATCATGTGGCTGAGAAGAAAGGTGGCAAGAGCTGCAAAGAATATTGCCCAACCGGTCATGGCCGTCTCCGAAGGTGTTGCACTTGGATTAGACCCCGAAGGGCAACCGGTCTTTGTCCGAAGTCAAGTGGAGGAAAGGGGCAGCCTTGCCGCCCCTGCCCGCTTCTAGAGGCCTAGCGCCTTGCGCCGTTCTTCGGCAAAGCCCTGCACCATCCGGTCCGCAATCAGCGCAAGGATGGCCATCGCCGCCCCCGCCGATATACCAAGACCAACGTCCGCCTGTCCAAGCGCCAGGTAGATCGATTGGCCCAGACCAGTCGTTCCGATCAGCGCCGCGATTACCAGCATGGCAAAGGCATAGAGGATGGTTTGGTTCAGGCCCAACAGGATGGTCGGTGCCGCGTAAGGCGCGCGTACGTCCCGCAGAATCTGCCATTCGGTCGCGCCGCTTGAAATTGCGGCCTCCATCATCTCGTCCGGTGTATTCACCAACCCGTGTCTTGTATAGCGGATCATCGGCACGATCGCGTAGGCGCAAATCGCCAGAAAGGCCGAGAACTCACCGATCTGAAACACCATCAGTACGGGGATCAGAAACACGAACAAAGGAATTGTCTGCAGCATATCGCAGATCGGACGAACCACTTTCCAGACCGGGCTCCAAACTGCACTGGCCAGACCGATCAAGCCACCCACAACGGCGCAAGAAAACACCGCTGCGCCACTGAGGTAGAGCGAAAGCAGCGCCCGCTCCCAGAGGCCAGAAACGAGGATGGTGCACAGCAGCCCAACCGATAGCGCGGCCAGGCGCCAGCCGCCTGCGACCCACCCAAGAGCAGCAGCTCCAGTCAGGACAAATGGCCAGGGAAGGTTCGAAATGCCGGTTTCCAGCATTCCGATCAAGATCAGGACGATCAACCCGCCGGTCAAGCGCCCGCGCCAAGCCATCAGTAAGGCAACCAGAGCACCGGCTGCAAAGAGGCCGTAGCTCATTGCCGAGGTCCACTGGAAGCCCCAGGTGAATGGCAACACTGCCTGATCAAGGCCAATCCGCAACGGCAGAAGCACATAGAACATCGAGTTGTTCTTCAATGCGTCCAACCACGGGCCGTTACTTTGTGTGAAGGCAGTCAGGCCACTGTCCACAGCTCCGGCCAGTGGGTCCAGTAAGGTCAAGTCCGAAGGGTTCGGAAGCCAGGCCCAGAAAGCAGCCGTGAACAGGACGGTAAAGCCCAGCATGGCCCAGACAACGCGCTGGTCGTATCGCTTTCTTTCCGTGGCCAAAGTCCCGCTCATGCGGTCGATTACAACGGCAAAGACCACGATAACCAGGCCGGCCAGCAACGATTCACCAAATTGCGCCTTGCGCATGGTCAGCAGCACTTCCCAGCCGATATCATTGAACCCGCCAATAACGGCAGCGATGATCACCATGGACAACGCGGCCATAAGACATTGGTTCACGCCCACCATGATCTGCGTAGCGGCCGAGGGGATTTCGACCTGAAACAGTTGCTGGAACCGTGTGCCGCCGGACATGATGGCAGCCTCTTTGATTTCAGGTTCTACACGCTCCAAGCCCAGCATCACATTGCGTGCCATTGGTGGGGCCGCATAAATGGCCGAGGCGATCAAGCCCACAACCGGCCCAAAACCGAACAGAAGCAACAGCGGCGTTAGGTATGCAAAGGTTGGAACCGTCTGCATAATATCCAACACCGCCTGCACCGCAGATTTGACGCGTGGTACTTCGTTGGCAAGGATGCCTATTGCTCCGCCCACAATCAACGCCACCGGAACTGATACCGCGACCAGCGCAAGCGTGTTCATGCTTTCGACCCAATAGCCGGAGGCCAGAACAAAACAGAGCCCGAAAAAACCCAGCGCCGCCATCGGAAACCCGCCCAGAAACCACCCGAGCGCAGTGACCAATCCGATCAGTATCGGCCAGGGTGTATTACCCAGTACGAAGTTGGCCCAGTCCATGGGATAAGCCATGACATCGGAAAACAATCGCGCGGCCGGTTTGATACCGTTCAAAAACCAGACCAGAAAAGACCCGACCCAATCCGTTGCGGGCAATTCCAGCGAGGTGGGCCACTTAATCAGCCAAGGTGCAACGCCCTCAAGCGCGAGACAAATCGCGCCAACCACCAAAGTGATCAAGGCGGCCTGTGCCCCCGCTGTCATTCGTACGTAATTCTGCGCCGAAACATCGGTGAAAGCGGTCATGCTTCGTCCACCTGCAAGGCTGCAGCCAGATCAGACGGGTGGACCGTGCCAACGATGGTGCCGGAAGCATCCCGTACAGGCACCGGCTCGTACAGCTCCATACAATGCGCCAGAGCCGCATCCAACGTCATCGACGTCGTCAGGCCCGGGTCGTCGGGTCCGCGATCACCATCTGCGTCCCGCATGACTGAAGCAACTTTGGCGTGCTGTCCTTTGGCAACATCCTTCGAGAATTCGCGCACATAATTGTCGACCGGACGCAGCACGATGTCGGTGGGCGTGCCGATCTGAACGATCTTGCCGTCGCGCATGATGGCGATACGGTCCGCCAGTTTCAGCGCCTCGGCGATGTCGTGCGTGATGAACACAATTGATTTCTTCAGCGTCGCCTGGATGCGCAGGAACTCATCCTGCAACTGACGGCGAATTAGTGGGTCAAGGGCCGAGAACGGCTCGTCCAGAAACCAGATATCGGGATTCACGGCCAAAGACCGCGCGATCCCGACCCGTTGCCGCTGACCACCCGAAAGCTGCCGCGGGAAGCTATCTTCGCGGCCTTCAAGACCCACCAGCGAGATCACTTCTTGTGCACGAGCCAGCCGCTCCTTGCGGCTCACGCCCTGAACGCGCAGCGGATAGGCGACATTCTCGGCCACTGTCATATGGGGAAAAAGGCCAAAATGCTGGAACACCATACCCAGCTTTTTGCGACGCAACTCGGTCAGGGCCTTCTTGGAGGCGCCAACCACATTCTCATCGTCCACCCGAATCTCACCACCGGTACCCGGTAGCAATTGCGAGATACAGCGGATCAGGGTGGATTTGCCTGATCCCGATAGACCCATGATGACGAACAGCTCGCCTTCCTTGACCTCGAAATTGGCATCCTGAACTGCTGGAATAAACCCGCTTTCACGCAGGTCGGCGGCGGCTTTGTCGGCGTCATTCCCTGACCGAGACAGCGCGTCGGTCAGGGCTTTTTCTGCGCCGGGGCCGAACACCTGCCAGAGATTCCGGCAGGCGATGGCAGGCGTCGTCATATCAGTCACTGATGTCAGCTCACTGTGTTGCCGCGTCAACAACCGGACGCCACTTGCCTTCGTTTTCGGCCATCCATGCGGCGACAACTTCCTCGACCGAACCGCCGTCCACGTCGATGGCTCCCATCATCGGCTGCTGGTCTTCTACCGCAAGCTGGTAATTGGTCAGGATCTCATAAGCGGCAGGCCACTTTTCTTCCATACCGCTCCAACCGGCTTTGAAAATTCGAGACGGCGAGAAGTCACAATCATTTACCGCGTTGGGGTTGGGACCCCAAGCCGGATCAGTGAAGCACGCTTCTTCACCGGCAGGCAGGTCGACGAACTGCACGTCATAAGCCGACATCGCCCAATGCGGCTGCCAGAAAGTAATCAGCAGAGGCGACTTACGCTCGGTCGAAGCGCGCAATTCAGCAATCAAGGCACCTTCGGACCCAGCTGGGACAGCCTTGAACGGCAGCTCCAGCCCGGTCATGCGATCAGCCCCAGGCGTACCCCAATCGGCGGGATAATCAACCAGGCGCCCCCCGGGCAACGTTTCGGCCGTTGCGAATACTTGCGCACAGTCTTTCAGCGCTTCCCAAGCAGGCAGGCCCGGGCACAAATCCGCAACGTGCGCGGGGTATGCGATGCCTTCCTTGGCATCCAGACCCAGATCGCCGATCTCCACAACAGACCCTTCGGCAATTTTCTTCGCATATTCATCCGATACGTTCGAAGACCAGATCTCCAACGTCGCGTCGATGTCGCCATCGGCCAATGCCTGGAACTGGTTCATCATCCCAGCGGTTACGAATTCAACGTTGTACCCTGCTGCTTTCAGCATCTCTCCGGCCACATGCGTCGTCACGTGCTGACCGGTCCATTCGTTGATCGCCAGTTTTATCGGCTCGTCCACAGCACCCATATCAGCCGCACTTGCAGCACCTGCCACGGTCATCGCCAGAAGGCTTACACCCAGTTTTTTCATAAGTTTAACTCCCTGTTTTCCTTTTTTGGCCCCTTGCGACAGGCACACCCTGACCAAGGTTTTTTCGGATTACGAAACTATGTCGCAGCATGCACAAATTCTGTCGGAAAAGAAAAGAGAACAGTTGGCTTACAGGTCGAATTACCCGACCCGTCAAACCAACCTCACCTTCCCCACCCCGTATGCATCAATTTGCACGCATCTGGTGTTTCTGTTGTCGTAGGCTGCGGGAAATTGATTGACTAGTCAATTATAAATATCCCAAAATAGATTCTGATGGCCTGCTCGCGCCACTCATCCCACTCTTCAGCCTAGTTTTCTCTCTTGCCAGTCCAGAACAAAGGGACAACACTCGCCGGCATGGAGGGGGCTCGACATGCGCAATTTTGAAGAAATCTATAGCTTGGCTGCCGATCGTCACGGTGGGCCGGATACGTTGGAAGGCAAACTGGCCAAACCAAAATCCAAATCTGAACTGACCGAAATGCCCGATGATCGCTGGCTGTCAATTATCAGCAAGACCGTTTTTCAAGCTGGCTTCAACTGGAAGGTTATTGAGGCCAAATGGGACGGGTTTGAAATCGCGTTTGACGGCTTTGACGTTGGACGTTGCGCGTTCATGGACGACGAAAAGTTTGATGCTTTGCTTCAGGACACGCGGATCGTGCGAAACGGTACCAAGATCGAATCCGTGCGCGACAACGCCGCTTTTCTGCTGGAATTGCGCAAAGAAGGTGGTGCCGGACAGGTACTTGGTGGCTGGCCCTCAACTGACTACATCGGGTTGCTGGCGATGCTGGCAAAGCGCGGCTCGCGATTGGGCGGGGCTTCGGCGCAATATGCGATGCGTTTTGCTGGGCGGGACAGTTTCATCCTGTCGCGCGACGTCACTGCTCGCCTGATCGCTGAAGGTGTGATCGACAAACCCGCGACGTCTAAAAAGGCAATGGCAGCTGTACAGGAAGCTTTCAACACCTGGATGGAGCAATCGGGGCGTACTCTGACCGAGATCAGCCGCGTTCTGGCGATGAGTCTGTGAAAACAGCTTGCAGAGTGGGCAGAGCACATTAGGCTTATCGCCATGGTTCGCCCCTTGCTGATTAGTATTCTGATCCTGTTTTCAGCCTGCGGTCGCCCCCTGACCGAGCAAGAACGCGCATTTGCCGGTAATATTCATGGCGAAACGCTGGATCTCGACCGGGTGCGACTGGTCGAGGGCGCACCGGTCACCGCAATTACCTACACACGCAAGGTGCGCCCGAGGCTAGCTTGCCGGGAACGCGTCCTACCGCCGGTCAAAGAGGAAACCGTCACCGGGAAGCCGGCAGCCGTCGCCCTGTTTAACCATGTTTACTTCACCAAAGACTGGTATCTGGATGACTACATGAGTCAGTACCCGGATCAGGTGAGCCTGATTGCAGCAATGCTGCTGGCTCATGAGCTGACGCATGTCTGGCAATGGCAGAACCGCCGGACTACCGGGTACCACCCGCTCCGCGCGGCCGCTGAGCATGGCGGAGAGAGTGATCCGTATCTGTTCGACCTCGATTCGTCTCCGGATTTTCTGGCCTATGGGTATGAACAACAGGGTTCGATCGTCGAGGAATATGTGTGCTGCCGTGCGCTGGACCCCAACGCGCCCCGTACGAAACGCCTGCACGATATGCTTAGCCCGCACTTCGACTTGTCGATGCTGCCGGGCACTCGCCGAGAGAACGACGTGCTGCTTCCTTGGGACGGCGCTAAGGTTCAGGGGATATGCAGCTGAGCCTTTAGTTGCCCTGCAACGTTTTCAGATAGGCAACCAAATCGACAATGGGTTTGCTGGTCAAAATCGGCTGACCCGCAGGGGTCTTAATTGGTGTATCCTGTCCTTCGAAATATGGCCCATAGACTGGCATCGGGCTGCCGTGGCTGACCAAAGGATCCCGTCCGTCGATGCGCGCCACAACGCGGGCCGTTGGGAATACGCCATCATCGTCAGACAGTGTTTTCAGGTTGGTCGGCTGAATAATCAGGACACCGGCCATTGGTCCGTGCCCGGTCGCATCCAAACCGTGGCAGGTTGCACAGTAATGCTGATACAGTTCGGCCCCCACTTCAGCATCCTGGGCCAAGACGCCCTGAGACATCGTCGCAAGAAATGCGATAGAACTTGTCGTGAATAGCCACCTGATCATCGCTTCCTCCACTGCAATCAAACATTTACAGGCTTGCCCGCAGACCGCCATGGCGCAATGATCCAGATCAACAGGTTCAACTTGAAGGGGCAATTCATGACACAATATGCGGCGATCATGCTGGCTGCCGGAATTGGCATTCCAGTCCTCGCAGCGCTGAACGCAGCCCTTGGCAAGTTGATCGGATCGCCCAACTCGGCCGCCGTAATCCTATTTGCCATCGCGTTTGTCGCATCGGTGCTGGCCTTGCTCCTGCTGCCAGGCGGTCAGGCTTTCGCCAAAGCCGCCGAAGCCCCCAAACATCTGTTTTTGGCCGGGGTGCTGATCGCGTTTTATGTGCTGTCCATCACCCATGTCGCCCCCCATTTCGGAGTTGGGAATGCGGTGTTCTTTGTATTACTGGGACAGTTGGTCAGTACTGCCGCGATAGACCACTTTGGCCTGTTTGGCGCTCAGATCACCCCGCTGACGCTAATGAGGGCCGGAGGAATTACAGTAATGGCTATCGGTGTCGCGATCACTCAACTGGCTTGAGCACGCCTCCGTCAAGACGAACCATCCGATCCATTCGGGCTGCCAGGTCCAGGTTGTGCGTGGCGATCAGAGCCGACAAACCGGCCTCGCGTACAAGTGTCATCAACGCGCCAAAGACCTGATCCGAGGTCTCAGGGTCCAGGTTTCCTGTCGGCTCATCTGCCAGAAGAACGCGCGGCTCATTCGCCAGGGCCCGGCAGAAAGCTACACGCTGTTGCTCCCCCCCTGACAAGGCAGCTGGGCGGTGATCCGATCTTGCATCAACACCGACGCGACCCAGCAGCAACATCGCCCTATCCCGCGCGACCCTTTCGGGCATACCGTTGGCCAGTTGCGGTAACACGATGTTCTCAAGCGCAGTGAATTCGGGCAGCAGGTGATGGAACTGATAGACGAACCCAACGTCCCGACGCCGGATCGCGGTGCGGGTACGATCCCCCTTGCCCGAGGCCGCCTGCCCTGTGATCTCAACCGTACCGGTGTCCGGCGTGTCCAGCAGGCCCGCGATATGCAACAGGGTAGATTTACCGGCTCCCGAAGGTGCAACCAGCGCCACTGCCTCACCTGCGCGCAGCTCCAGATCGACGCCGCGCAGTACCTGCACCTCACCCGGCGTACCTTGCAGATAGGTTTTGGTTAAGCCGTTCAACCGCAGTGCCACATCACTCATAGCGCAACGCCTCGACCGGGTTCAGCCGCGCCGCGCGGCGGGCCGGAAAATAGGTGACAAGAAAGGACAGCCCTAAAGACAGGCCAATAGCCTTGAGCACATCGGACAGATGCAATTCGGCCGGCAATGCATAGATGCCGCGGATCGAAGGATCCCACACACCGCCCCCCATGACATAGTTCACAAAGGAAAAGATCGGGTCGATATAAAGCGCAAACAAGCAACCAAGAATGACGCCCATCGCAGTGCCGATAATCCCTGTAAACGCCCCGCATATGAAAAACACGCGCAGAACAGACCCTTCGCTCAGCCCGATTGTACGCAGGATACCGATATCGCGGCCTTTATTCTTAACCAGCATGATCAAGCCCGAGACGATGTTCATTGCAGCGATCAGAACCAGGATCGACAAGATGATGAACATCACATTGTCCTCGACCTCGAGCGCGCGCAGAAACCCACCCGAAGCATCCTGCCACGTCCATAGCTGCGGTCGGCCACCCGCGGCTTCGAGTATCGGAACCAGAATTGGGTTCAGATTCTCAGGCTGCTCGACCATAACCTCGATCTCATCGGCAACGCCGTCACGATTGAAAAAGCTCTGCGCCTCGGCAAAGGGCATGTAAACGCGGGTTCGGTCAATGTCATAACGGCCGGCAGAAAACACATAGACGACCTCGTAGGCGTTGACCCGTGGCGATGTGCCGAAGGCCGTCTTGACCCCGTTGGGTGAAGTCACTTTGACCGTATCGCCTACGCTCGCCCCAATGGCCCGCGCAACACCCGAACCGATGGCAATTCCGTCCTCGAACCGGTTCAGATCGCCATAAGCCTGCTCGCTTTCGGCAATTCCTGGTAAGCTGTACAGGTCGTCTGGCCGGATACCAAAAACTTCGACCCCAGTGCTGCGGTCACGGTTCGTCAGCAGAACCTGTCCTTTGACAAGTGGCGCAGCCCTTTCCACGCCCGGCACTTCTGCGATCTTCGTAGCCATATCGTCATAGTCGACGATGGTGCGATCAATGCGGCCTTGTGAGTCAACCTCACCTGCCGAGTAGACGGTGACATGGGCATTTGCCCCCAAAATAGTGCCTACGAATTCGGACCTGAACCCAGACCGCACCGCAAGCGTGGCAATCAGCGCGAACACAGCCAACGTGATCCCAATCAGCGAGATCCACGTCATCACGCTGACGCCCCCCTCGGCGCGACGGGCACGCAGGTAACGCCAAGCTATTTTCCATTCAAAAGGGGCGAAAGGAGGCGGTGTTTTGGCCATTCCTGCTCCGACGATTGTTTTGCCGCGACCCTTTCGGCATTTCGGTGGATGGTCAAGTCGGTTGTGGGATTAAACCAACGTCAAACCGATTGGACGGCCGTTGCTTGCAAAACAGTTCTGGCTGTTTGCTGGTCACAGATACCTCGGCGTTCAAATAACCGGCACAATTGTTCAAGCAACTCGGGCGGCATCATGGAAATCATACGATTATGCAGGCCCAGGCATCGGACCTCAGAATGATCCAATCCAGAAATCAGTTCCTTGACCTTTTGTGCTGAATAGGTCGGCCACATACCTAAGGCGTGCCCCTGCGCCTCTTCAAACCACCGCGCATAACCGAATGAGGAGCTGAGGCAGAATGCATTGATCAACATGAACTCGGACGGACGGCGACGCGAGGCAAACAATGCCTGAACAGATCGGTGACGCGCGTTGACTTCCTCTAACAAAGCCAGAAGCAGCGACCTGCGAACAGGATAGGGTGTGGTGAAGGTCGTGGTGCGCGACGGTAAGGGATTCGAGCCCGTCATCCCCAACGCTTCCAGACTATGCCGCAGCCAGTTACGGTGATTGTCCCTGTTCACTTCAAGAAACGGGATCTTGGCGGCACCGCTTTGTGCAAAAAAATCCGAAGGTGAGACTGGTTTCAGAAATATATTCTTCGTGTCCAGGATGACCATGTTCTCGGTCTTTGCAACGCGGGCCGCACCAAGTTTTAGGGCCTGCTGCATGCGATACCCGTTGTTTCCCCGCCATCCTCCTTTGCGAATGAACGGAAATCGAAATCGGTTTTCGATAAATACGCGGTCCAGAACTGAGCGCCTGAGGGACGGATGTGCGGTTAAAAGGGCTGCGTCGCCGCTTACGACATGAACTTTGGATTTCAGCGGCCCATAAGCATCCAGGATTTCGGTAACTTGTGCCGTCAGTCTCTTCTCATTTGCGTCGTTCAGAATGACATGGATTGATGCCACGTCGCCAGCATCGACAAATTGCGCCATTGAAAGAGCCTGAAGCCTAAGCAGCGGAAAGTCTCTTGAATAGACAATTGTTGCAAAGCTTAACACTGCAAGACCTGACTCAGTAACCTTGTTCGGGCACACCTAGCAGCTTCGTCTCACGGTGCGCAATTCAGTTATTCCACCGTGGAAACCGCGAATCACTTGGCCACACTGCCGTTGGACAATCTTCCGAAAATAGATGGACACCAAAACGACTAAACCCGCAGTTGTGACGCTCTTCACAGACACAGCGTTATTGTTTCGGTTATGAAGTCAATGTGAACATAGCGCCCAAAACTGAATTCAAAATGCAACATTTATCGAGTAATATTATTTCGCTTTTTGCTTACTTTGGGAAATTTTGACACCCTACAAGTGGGGGAACACATTATCAGAGCGGGGGTCGCTCATGAATTTTGAAAGTGACATTGAAAAAACGGGGTCGAATTTGACCCGCACGGCATCAACAGAATTGGACTGCGAAAGCGCGGCACTTCTACGCGCCGCCATCCGACCGTTATTCGCCAGCGCGGCGAATTGGGGCAATTTGACGGACATCCTGAAAGAAAAAGGCTATCGTCTGGCGTTTCGCGAAGGACGGCTTTGCATCACGGACCGCGCTACCGACGAGCGGATCTGCGGTCTGCGTTTTCTTGGTCTGGAATTTCGGGAGTTGGTGCGGCGTATGGGCCGCCCAATTGTCGTCGCCCGCGGTAGTCATGCCGATGGCGACGTGTTGGCCGTACGGCCAACACCCGCCGCGTCCTAGGGTTCAATTCCGCGGAAGCCTCCGCCCTTTTCAGGCGGTGTGCTCGTAGATTTCCGCTATCTTGGTAACGGCCGCCTCAGGGCTTAGTTCTTCGCTTTCGCCGGTACGGCGGCTGGTGAGTTCAACTACACCATTTTTCAAACCACGCGGCCCAACAGTAATACGCCACGGCAAACCGATTAGATCCATAGTCGCGAACTTGCCGCCTGCCCGTTCCTTGCGATCATCATAAAGCGGCTCCAGACCCAACGCGGTCAGCGCTTTGTAGATCTTCTCACAAGCAGCATCGGCCTCTTCGTCACCCTGCTTCAAGTTGACAATCCCACAGTGGAACGGTGTTACGCCCTCGGGCCAGATAATGCCTTTGTCATCATGGCTGGCCTCAATAATCGCACCGATCAGGCGGCTAACACCGATGCCGTGGCTGCCCATGTGGACCGGAACCGGCTTCCCATCGGGTCCTTGAACAGTTGCCCCCATAGCCTCGGAATACTTGGTGCCGAAATAGAAGATCTGACCGACCTCGATGCCACGCGCCACGCGGCGGCGATCTTCGGGGACCTGATTGAACAGCGCCTCGTCATGGGTTTCGTCGGTGCGGGCGTATTTTGAAGTGAACTCTTCCAGAATCGCCTGACACTGTTCCCGACTATCAAAGTCGATCTCGCGGTCGCCGAAGGTCAGATCGGTGACCGCGCTGTCATAGAAGACTTCGGATTCACCGGTGTCGGCCAGAACCAGGAATTCGTGCGTGTCATCGCCGCCGATGGGCCCAGAGTCGGCGCGCATCGGGATCGCTTGCAGCCCCATACGCTCATAAGTGCGCAGATAGCTGACCAGATGGCGGTTATAGGCGTGCAGCGCGTCCTCTTTGGTGAGATCGAAATTGTAGCCGTCTTTCATATAGAACTCGCGGCCCCGCATCACGCCGAAACGCGGGCGGATTTCGTCGCGGAATTTCCACTGGATTTGGTAAAGCGTCAGCGGCAGGTCCTTGTAACTGCTGACGTGGCCCCGGAAGATGTCGGTCACCAGTTCCTCGGCAGTCGGCGTGTATAGCATGTCGCGCCCGTGCCGGTCCTGCATACGCAGCATTTCCTGACCGTAGTCGTCATAACGACCGGATTCGCGCCACAGGTCCGCCGATTGCAGGATCGGCATTTGGATGGCGATGTGTCCGGCCCGCGCCTGCTCTTCGTGGACGATGTTTTCCAGCTTGCGCAGCACTTTGAAGCCCAGCGGCAGCCAGGAATAGATGCCGGCAGCAGCCTGTTTGATCATCCCGGCGCGTAGCATCAACCGGTGGCTGACGATCTGAGCCTCGGACGGGTTTTCCTTGAGAACGGGCAGAAAGTAACGGCTGAGGCGCATAGTTTGACCTTCAAAGGTGAGAATTCGACTTCAAAGCTGCTTATGACAAAGCCCCGCCGGGGGCAATCGGGCATTGGTGAATTTGCGACCTCGGATCAGTCGGATTTTTGATTGACCCGTTAGTCAGGCGCCGGGATGGTATCGCAAACACGAAATACAGAGGCGCAAATGCTGACCATTCAGGAACCCGCACGCGAAATACCAGTTGTGCACAAAACAGAAATTCTGGTCGTCGGTTCGGGCCCAGCTGGGCTGGCTGCGGCGCTGGCGGCAGCACGTGCGGGTGCCGAGGTTTCACTGGTCGACCGCTACGGCTGTATGGGCGGTAATATTACGGCCGTGGGCGTCGAAGGATTCGCTTGGTATCGCCACGAGCAAACGATCGAAGCTGGTGGTATCGGCATGGAATTCGAGACCCGCGCCAAGGATATGGGCGCAGCCGTACCCGAGAGCCAGTCGCTCAGTTACGAGCTGGACAGTGAAGGATTCAAGTTAGTCGCTGACAAGCTGGTCGAAGAGGCTGGCGTGCATGCCATGCTGCACCGCCAATTTGTGGCTCCGATTATGGATGGCGACCGGATCACCGGCATCATCACCGAATCCAAGGCCGGGCGTGAGGCGATACTGGCCAAGGTCGTGATCGATGCCACCGGTGACGCCGACGTGGCCCATCGCGCGGGCGCTCCGACTCATAAAACCCCGCGAGAGGACATGATGGCAGCGTCTGTCATGTTCCATCTGGCCGGTGTCGACAAACGCGCATTCATGGAAGGCGTCAAGGCAGACCCGCAAACCTACAAGGACTGGGGTGGCGGTGGTGAATGGAACATTGAAACCTCGGGCAAAGAGGACGACATGTTTTCGCCCTTTGTGCACAAACCGTTCCAACAGGCAATTGACGAGGGGCTGATCCCCCCACACCTGAACACGATCGCAGGCACATGGGGCGCGATGCACGATACCGGCGAACTGACCTACATGAACCTTATTCACCTTGCAGAAATCGACGGCACCGACCCTGACAGCCTGACACGAGGTGAGATCGAGGGGCGGCGGCAATCCATGCTGGCCATCGAAGCGCTGCGTCGCTTCATGCCCGGTTGCGAGAACGCACGGTTGCGGAACTTTGGCATGACCATCGGCATTCGCGATACGCGCAAGATCGATGCGGTCTACAATATGACCGAAAATGATGCGCGCCATCAGGGCCGGTTTGAAGATACGATCGGCATCTACCCTGAGTTCATCGATGGGTATGGCATTCTGATCCTGCCAACAACCGGCCGGTACATGCAGATCCCCTATCGCTCGATGCTGCCCAAAGGAGTGAAAGGCTTGCTCGTCGCAGGACGTTCGCATGGCGCCGACCGCGTAGCCCATGCCGCAACTCGTAACATGGCATGCTGCGCGGTCATGGGTCAGGGCGCAGGTATTGCAGCGGCGCTGTCGCTTAGGAGCAATCAGGAATTGGATCGACTAAATCTAGCGCCCGTACATCAGGAATTGAAACGACAGGGGGTCAGGATCAACTGATGGACAGCATTCCAACGATAGATATCTCTCCTCTGAAAGACCCAGCACACCCGCAATACGCTGCAACGGTCGAACAGATAATCGATGCCTGTACCAGCATTGGCTTTCTATCGATCACAGGAACAGGGATTCCACTGGAGAAAGTGAACCAGGTACGCACCTGCGCCCGCGAAATCTTTGACGTTCATGAACAAAGCAAGTGGGATCAGGCCATTACTAGGCACAATTATCGCGGCTTCATCCCGATGGGTTTTTTCACGCCCAATGACGGCTCGGGCAAGGCAGACAAATATGAGGGCTACAAACTGCATCACGAAATTGCCGAGGACGCCCCAATTCGGCAGGACTGTTCGCTTTATGGTCCGAACCTCTGGCCAAAGGAGGTTCCGCACGCTCAGAGCGTAATTCTCGGATACTGGCAACTGCTGGACGGTGTCGCAGATCAACTGTTGGGCGCGCTGGAAAGCGGGCTGGACCTGAAACCCGGCATTCTGCGCTGCGCCTTCAAGGACCCTCTGACCAATATGACACTTCTGCATTACCCCCCTCAGGCGCCGGAGGAAGGCGGTTACGGCATTCACCCGCACAAGGACACGGATGCACTTACGATCATCGCACCCGATCCGGTTGGTGGCCTGGAGGTCCAGACCCGGGATGGCGGCTGGATCACACCTGACTGCCCCGAGGGCGGTTTTGTGGTCAACATCGGCGACATGCTGGAACTTTGGTCAGGCGGACGTCTGAAATCGACCCCGCATCGGGTCGTCAACAGATCAGGTCAGGAGCGGTATTCCTTCCCATACTTTGCCGTACCGCGCCATGACGTCACTGTGGAACCGTTGCTGCCACCCCTCCCCAGCTTTAACCGCCCCGCGGTGCATTGCGGCCATTGGTCGGCCGAGATCTGGAGGACCAACTGGCCTGACGAAACCGCTGACGAAGACACACCTGAGCTGGGGACACTACACGACTGATCGGCAAAAACGCCTGAGCCATGAACCGCTTGCATCGCGCGCCTTCATGCGCCAAGAACATTGCAAAGCGCCGCAAACAGGGAAGCGCCATGGCTTTGCCGGTTAAAGATCAGCTCAGGTATTGGGGCGTCGCTACTGCGGTGTTCGTCGTGGTTTTGTATCTACTGGGCGACGTTTTGCTTCCTTTCGTCATCGGAGGGGCAATCGCCTATTTCCTTGATCCTGTGGCAGATCGGCTGGAAACGCTTGGCCTATCCCGCATAGCCGCAACTGGCATTATTACCGTGGTCGGCGTGCTGGGGTTTGTCCTGATGATCCTGATGGTTGCGCCGGCGCTAATCACTCAGTTGCTGGACCTTGTCGACACTCTTCCCAGCCTTTTCAAAGAATTGCGCGCCTTCATTGAGAAACAGTTTCCGTCGTTGCTGGATCAGGAATCCAATACGCATCAGATGTTGGTTTCCTTTGGCGAGACTCTGAAATCAAAGACCGGCGATGTACTGCAAACCGTTCTGTCCTCGCTCGGGTCGGCAATCAACGTTGTGGTTCTGCTGGTTATTGTTCCCGTAGTTGCAGTCTATCTGTTGATGGACTGGGATCGCATGATCGCCCGTATCGGCGATCTGCTGCCACGAGACCACGCGCCAACCATCAAGCGATTGGCCACCGAGATCGATGCAGTTCTGGCGTCCTTCGTCCGGGGGATGGGCACCGTCTGTCTGATCCTTGGTACATATTACGCTGTCGCCCTGATGGTCGTCGGTCTGCAATTCGGCCTGATCGTTGGGTTCATCGCCGGGTTGGTTACGTTTATTCCTTATCTCGGCGCACTGATCGGCGGCACATTGGCGATTGGACTGGCTCTGTTTCAGTTCTGGGGCGACTGGACGCAGATCGGGCTGGTGGCTGGCATCTTTGCCCTTGGCCAAGTGACCGAAGGCAATTTCCTGACCCCCAAACTGGTCGGCAGTTCGGTTGGCCTGCATCCCGTCTGGCTGCTCCTGGCGTTGTCGGTATTCGGCGCATTGTTTGGTTTTGTCGGAATGCTGATCGCCGTTCCCGTAGCCGCAGCTCTTGGCGTGCTTGCGCGGTTTGCGACCGATCAGTATCTCAACAGCCGCCTCTATTCCGGTCGCGACGGGCTTGAGCAGGACGACTAACAATGGCCACCCAGCTGAGTTTCGACCTGCCCTCCAAGACAGCACTGGGGCGTGAGGATTTCTTTGTTTCACCTGCAAACGCTCTGGCGGTAGCAATGATTTCGGCCACATCCTGGCCGGGTAGCAAACTGGTACTGAGCGGCCCGCCTGGATCGGGCAAAACCCATCTGGCGCATGTCTGGGCTGGCGAAACCGGAGGGCGCATCGTTCAGGCTTCCAAATTGCGCCATGAAGACGTACCCAATCTGGCCCGTACGCCCGTCGCTGTCGAAGATGTCCCCTCAATTGCATCGGACCTCGAGCAGCAAAAGACGTTGTTTCACTTGCACAACCTCGTTCTGGCCGAGGGGCATGCATTGCTTATGACCGGGCGGGACGCGCCAAAACTGTGGCACCTGCCGCTGGCTGACTTGCAGAGCCGCGTTGAAGGGGCACACCACGTTGCACTTGAAAGCCCGGATGATGCGCTATTGGGGGCGGTTTTGGCCAAGCTGTTTACGGATCGGCAACTGAACCCAGGCCCTGATGTTATCTCGTATTTGGTCAAGCACATGGATCGAAGTTTTGAAACTGCGGCGGATGTCGTTGAGCAACTGGATACTCTGGCGCTCAGCGAAAAGCGTGAAATCACCCGTGCTCTGGCCGTACGTGTATTAAGCACTGCGGCCATTTCGCCCACAGCCGACGATTGACCGAACAACAACGATTTCGCATCCTGTGACCGGAACTGTTGGGGAACCCATGGAACAGACTGCCGTAGCTGAAACCCCGGATTACGGGCCGTTTGGAAAGCCTTTGTTTGACGATCCCGGTGCCAGAGCACTGTCGCGAGTGGGGGTTGTGGATGTCGGTTCGAACTCGGTCAGAATGGTTATCTTTGACGGCGCCGCCCGGTCGCCTGCCTACTTTTACAATGAAAAGGTCATGTGCGAGTTGGGCGCAGGATTGTCGGAAACGGGTCGTCTGAACCCCCTTGGGCGCGTTCGGGCGCTGTCAGCGCTGCAACGGTTTCAACACTTGGCCAAAGATCTGGGCCTGCCCGCCTTGCATGCCGTTGCAACTGCCGCCGTGCGCGAAGCCAAAGACGGGTCTGAGTTTTGTGAAGAAGTAAAAGAAAAGACAGGTCTGGCGATCAACGTCGTCAACGGCGAGGAAGAGGCGCGCCTGTCGGCCCAGGGTGTGCTACTGGGATGGCCCGGCGCCTATGGTCTGATTTGCGATATCGGTGGCTCGTCAGTCGAGCTGGCCGAGATCGGTGACGGTGAAGTCGGTAGCCGTATGACGTCGCCACTTGGTCCACTAAAGTTGCGCGACATCAAAGGCGGACGCCGTGCCCGCAAGGCTCATATCAAGAAAACGCTGGAAGATATGCGTGACCAGATGGGTCCTCAGCGTGACCGCTTGTTTCTGGTGGGCGGCAGTTGGCGTGCCTTTGCACGTTTGGACATGCTGCGACGGGGCTATCCGCTTAACGTGCTGCACGAATACCGTATGACCCACAAGCAGGTCCGCGAAACCATCAAGTTCATCGAAAAGAACGACCCGGATAAGCTGCGCAGCAAAGCGGGGGTCTCCAGCTCTCGCATGGCATTGATACCCTACGCGATGGATGTTCTTGCCCGGTTGATCCGTGCGTTCAAGCCCAAGGATATCGCGATCTCGAGCTATGGCATCCGCGAAGGATTACTGTACCAGCAGATGCCGCAACACCTACGTGACCGGGACCCCTTGATCGAGGCCAGCCGCTTTTCCGAGGCAAAGGATGCGCGTCTACCAGGCTTTGGCCGCCATCTTTATGATTTCGTCATGCCGCTGTTTCGTTCGGCGCCGCCGCAAAAGGTGCGGCTGATCAAGGCGGCCTGCCTGCTGCACGATGTCAGCTGGCGTGCCCATCCCGATTATCGCGCCGAAGTTTGCTTCGAATACGTGACCCGGGCCAACATGAGCGGTTTGAAGCATTCCGAGCGCGTATTCATTGGGCTAGCCCTGCAACACCGCTATCGCAATAAACGCGAAGGCAATCGATTTACTCCGCTCTACGAGCTTTTGGATGAGGCGGGCCAGAAACAGGCGGAAATTCTTGGCAAGGCCATGCGGTTCGGTGCCATGCTCTGGATGCAGAATGACGCGGCGATGGGTAAGCTGCGCTATTACCCGAAGAAGCACGAGCTGGAACTGATCCTGCCAAAATCTGCCGCAGCGCTATACAACGAAGTGGCCGAAGCACGGCTCAATTCGCTTGCTGACGCCTTGGAGTCCAACAGCCGAGTAATCATGCGGCGTTGATCCTGTTTGATCAGATGTCGGTGAATCCATCGGACGGCGGATCCACTGGTTCGGGTGGGTGTTCATTATCCTGCTTTGGCTTTTTCCGGATAATAATGTCGCCATTGGGTAGCAACTCGGGCGCCTCATACACGCTCCAATCCTCGATCTGGGCCGCAAGTTCGGCCAAGGCTGGACCCATCTCCTGAACAAATGAATGCACGGCTGGACCAAACTGGTCCGCAAGCCCCAGCAATTCATCAAGTGCCGGTTCCATTTCCTTCCGCAATCCTTCCAAAAACAGCTCTGCCCCCTGCTCCATAAGAGATTGGCTGTCATCTTCCTGGGCACTGGCCGGAAGAACCGTGGCAGCACAGGCTGCGCAGATCATCGCGATACGTTGCATGAACAAAATATAGGGGATGGTCGTTCAGGTTGAAAGGTTACAGGTCGATATCCAGCGAGACCGGGAAGTGATCCGAAGCGGTCAGCAAGGCGTCCCTTAGTTCAGGGTTGGACCAACAGGCAGCATCCTGAAACGGGTGCCAGATGCGCCATTCCGGATGTCGGTCGCGCAGATCGTGGCTGATCATGATGTAATCCAGAAGTGCCTCAAGGTATCGCCCCTCATCTGGTCGCGCAAAACGCGCGGTAGATGAAACCGATCCGGGACGCGGGCCATATGCCCGCGCGGCATGCGGATCGTAAAGACCGGATTCCAGCAGTATTTCGACCGAAGACCGCCCGAACAAGTTTTCGAATTCATCCAGGCCCGGGCCGTCGTTGAGATCACCCAGAAGGATAACAGGCTCACCTTTGGCCAGATGCGTCTCAACCCTCCGGGCCAGCCATATTGCCTGCGCCAATTGTTTCCGGCGATTGGCAATCGAGATGCGGATCGCCTCGTCCTTGGTTTCTGCGCCGTGGGGCGCTTTGGACTTGAGGTGCGCACCAATCAAACGAAAAGCCGCACCGTTGGCCAATTCGACGGCCAGCTCCATCGGCGGCTTCGAAAATCTGACCAGATCTTCGGTTGCGTCCACGTCCAGATCAATGCGGAAAACTCCGTCAAATCGCGGAGTATCCGTACTGCCATCTTCGTTCGTTGGGCTTCCAACCGGATCATGCCGAGCATGCAGGATAGCAGGATCAAAGAGCAGCCCCAGTTCCTGATGCGTGTCATTGGCAAACCCCATAACCGCGTGCGTTGTCCTGAGATCGAAAACCTCGGCAAACTGCTGCAGGGCGCGCACCGTGTTTTGAGACTTTCCGGTATTAGGTGCCTCGACGATCAATATCGCGTCGGCGTCCAACGCAGTCAGGACCTTGGCGATGGCTTCGATCTGCCGGGCTTTCGTCACATCATGTCGACCCGACCAGCTGTCATCAACGATCAAAGCATCATTTCGATCAAACAGATTGGCGAACCATTCGATATTGTAGGTCGCCAGCCGCATCAGCTCAGACCTTGGCCCCGTTAATCTCGTCCCAGGCCCGATTGATGTCGATCATCTTCTTTTCCGCCAGGCGCACCGCCTCTTCCGGCACTCCGCGGGCCATCATCGCGTCGGGGTGAGTATCGCGGACCAACTGCCGCCAGATCTTGCGGATTTCCTGCAAGGGCATGTCGCGGGGCACGCCAAGCACTGTATATGGGTCATTCGGCGCATCTGGAACAAACCGCGCGCGCAAGGCCATGAACTGAGCTTCGGTCTGACCGAATATACGGCTGACCTCTTCCAGAAATTCGTTTTCATTGGGATGGTAGAACCCGTCCGCCATTGCAATGTGGAACAATCCTTCCATAAGGTCGCACAGGGTGGTGTTGTCCTCGGCGAACATTCTTGCAATTTTGCGGGCGTAATCCTGATAACCGGCCACATCCGTGCGCGCCATGTCAAAGACCCGCGCAGCCCCTTCTTCGTCATCGCGAGCGATCTGAAAGACCTCGCGAAAGGCCGTCACCTCGTCCCGCGTCACTTGTCCATCAGCCTTGGCCATCTTGGCACCCAGCGCGATCACCGCGATGGCGAAAGCGATAGAACGCTCCGGTGGCGTGCGCAGTTTCTCGAAAACAGCGGTCAGGCTTTCACCTTGGGCGAGCGCACTCAGCGCGTCGGATATGCGGGTCCAGATCGACATGAGCGCACACTAGCGCGCCATGTTGCGACTGTCAGGTGCGACAGATCACTGCGGGGAAAGTATTTTTTGCATCAGAACCAGATCCAACCAGCGCTCCCATTTGCGGCCCACTTCCGGCATCCGCCCGACCTCGACAAAACCCAGGGCCGTGTGAAAGGTCACTGCATCCGGGTTGGCCGATGAAATGCCTGCCACCAAAACATGCACGCCATCCAAGCGGGCTGCCTCCTCTAGAGCAGCCATCAGTGAACGCCCGATACCCCGACCACGCGCTTCCGGGGCCAGTTGGATCGTGTGTTCGCGAGTGTTCGCGTATCCCGGCCCGCCACGAAACGGGCTATAAGTGGCAAAACCCACGACCTGTTCATCCAACTGCGCAACCAGATAGTGCCCCGAACGTGATGCAATGTCGGCAGCAATGCTGTCCGTGGTGCGAGTTTTGGTCGTAAAAGTGACCAACGTGTCCCGAATGATCGCGTTGGTGATCGCAGCGATCGAATCTGCATCCCCAATCCGGGCAGGACGAACGATCATTCCAGCACACGAGTCCCGTGAGGCGTATCGAATTCAGCCTGCATCGCGGCAGGGCCGGAATCGAATTCTACCAGCTCCAAAGGCCCCAGAATGCGGGCAAGATCCAGTGCATCGGGATGATAGACGACCAACCGGCGCAACCTGCACCCGCTGGCCCGCAGCATCTGAGTGGGATGTAGCCCCCCCTTCCACTGGATGACGGCCGGATAAAGGTTGTCGAATGGCAAGCGCCCGGACGAAGGCACGGCCATCCGCCAGCGCAGTGCCCCCCGATCCAGATCGATTGGCGTAACCGGACCATCAGGCATGGTGACGGTTTCGATATCCGCCACTCGACAAATCCAGTTGGTCAGACGCGCGTCTCCCTCGAACCGATCGAGATCAAACCATCGTGGCTGGTCAGGAGCAGGCGCGTCAGGATCAATGGCAATCGCTTCCAGATACAGACCGTTATCCAACCCGAGCAAACGGTTGTAAGTGCCAAACTTCGCATGCTTACCGCCCTGCTGAAGCTGGACACCGAGGGCTTGCTGAACATGAGCAGTTGCTGCATCCAGTGTTTCGCCTGAAACGGCTATATGGTCCAGCTGCATCGCACACTCCTGTAATTCAAGCAGAAAAGCAGCGCGAAAACGCGCTGCTTTAGATGGCAGAGTCGTCGAAGGCTTTGTACCACAAGATTTTTCTGTGAAAAAACTTGTTCCTGCACAGAGCGCTGGAAGGTCCTAGCCGCGCGCTTCGCCAATTAAACGCAAGATATCCTGTGCTGCCTCGGGGATGTTGGTGCCCGGGCCAAAGATCGCTTTGACGCCATGATCGTACAGGAACTGGTAATCCTGCTGTGGAATTACTCCGCCGCAGATCACGATGATATCCTCTGCCCCTGCTTTTTTCAGTTCCTCGACCAATTGCGGTGCCAGCGTCTTGTGTCCAGCGGCCTGAGACGAAATTCCCACGACGTGCACGTCGTTATCGACGGCATCCTGCGCAGCTTCGGCGGGGGTCTGGAACAGAGGGCCAACATCAACGTCAAAACCGATGTCAGCAAATGCAGTGGCGATCACCTTTGCCCCCCTGTCGTGTCCATCCTGCCCCATCTTTACGACCAGAAGACGCGGGCGGCGGCCCTCGGCCTCGGCGAAGTCTTCGATGGATTTTTGAATAGCGGCGAAGCCTTCGTCACCCTCGTAGGCCGCACCATAAACACCGGCGAGGGTTTTAACTTCGGCGCGGTGACGGCCGAATTCTTTTTCCATTGCCATGCTGATCTCTCCTACGGATGCGCGGGCGCGAGCGGCTTCAACGGCAGCAGCCAACAGGTTTCCGCCCTCGCGTGCAGTGGTGGTCAATGCGTCCAACGCCGACTGGCACGCGTCCTCATCGCGCGTGGCGCGAATACGTTCCAGCCGCGCCACCTGCGCCTCGCGCACGGCGACGTTGTCGACGTCGAGGATGTCGATTGGGTCTTCCTTTTCCTTACGGTACTTGTTGACGCCGACGATGACCTCGTCGCCACGATCGATCATGGCCTGACGGCGAGCAGCACTTTCTTCGATGCGAAGCTTGGGCATGCCTGACGTAACCGCCTTGGTCATTCCGCCCATTTCCTCGACCTCTTGCATCAGAGCCCACGCCTTTTCGACCAGCTCATTGGTCAGGCTTTCCACGTAGTAAGACCCGGCCAACGGATCGACCACATCGGTCACGCCGGTCTCCTCCTGCAGCACCAGCTGCGTGTTCCGCGCGATGCGGGCCGAGAAATCAGTGGGAAGCGCAATGGCCTCGTCCAAGGCGTTGGTGTGCAGCGACTGAGTTCCGCCGAGAACCGCGCTCATTGCCTCATAGGCGGTGCGGATCACGTTGTTATATGGATCCTGCTCCTGCAGGGATACTCCTGATGTCTGGCAGTGCGTCCGCAGCATCTTGGAGCGTTCAGACTTCGCGCCGAATTCGGTCATGACCCGATGCCACAGCGTCCGCGCGGCGCGCAGTTTGGCGATCTCCATGAAGAAGTTCATGCCGATGGCAAAGAAGAACGACAAGCGACCCGCGAACTTGTCCACGTCCATACCGGCTTCGGTCGCGGCACGTACATACTCGCGACCGTCGGCCAGCGTGTAAGCCAGCTCCTGCACGAGGTTCGCCCCGGCCTCCTGCATATGGTAACCCGAGATCGAGATCGAGTTGAACTTGGGCATTTCGTTCGAGGTGAATTCGATAATGTCCGAAATGATCCGCATCGACGGATTCGGCGGGTAGATGTAGGTGTTGCGCACCATGAACTCTTTCAGAATGTCATTCTGAATGGTGCCTGACAGCACGGACTTGTCGTGCCCCTGCTCTTCCCCGGCGACGATAAAGCTTGCGAGAACCGGAATGACCGCGCCGTTCATCGTCATCGAAACCGAGACTTTATCCAACGGAATGCCGTCAAACAGGATCTTCATATCCTCGACGCTGTCGATGGCTACGCCCGCCTTGCCCACGTCTCCGACCACGCGAGGGTGGTCGCTGTCATAACCCCGATGCGTCGCCAGATCGAAGGCGACCGAAACCCCTTGCTGACCCGCGGCGAGGTTCCGACGGTAAAAGGCGTTCGATTCCTCGGCAGTCGAGAAACCTGCATACTGCCGGATGGTCCAGGGGCGCCCAGCATACATCGTCGCCTTAACACCGCGGGTGAACGGGCCGAAACCGGGCAGTGACTTCATATGCGGCAGATCAGCTGTATCTTCCTGCGTATAGAGCGGTTTGACGTCGATACCTTCCAGCGTCTCTTTGGTCAGATCGTCCAACGGCCGTCCGCGCAGCTCTTTTTCTGCCAGCGCTTTCCAGTCCTTTGTGTCGGTCATTTCGAATTCCTCTCGTCAATTCGTTCGTAAGCAGGCGCCGTGTCGCCCGATACTGTTTCCTGCAGCAGACACAGCTGGGCCAAACCGTCGGCACCCGATGCCAGCCACGACAAATCATCCGCAAACTTTGCCATCAGCTTCATTTCCTGCCCGCTGTTAGGACACTGCGGTTCTTCGTCTATGTCCTTGTTAAGCCACAAATTCGCCTCCTGACTCGGCGCTTTGCATCTCAGCAGAGTGTCCAACTGTACATCCGGGTGGCCGGCGAATTCCTCGAACGGCAAAACACTCAATGATGTCTGCGGGAAGGCTTGGGACAGATCGGTGACTACTTCCCGCCAACCGCGATGATGTTGCGAAATTTTCGCCCATCTCACATGTGCCCCAAAATCTTTCTTGTTCCGAACCGCGTACCCTGCGACCGAGGGCCAATAGGTATTCAGTGCCCGGATATTCAGGGCGATTCTGGTTACACGACCGTCGAACGCTTCAGCCACCAGCTGCGCCCGCAATCCGGCTTCGGGATAGAGCTCACCCTTGTTGAGGTTCTGCTGCATCATACCCAGAAAATTTTCTTCGCTTATCAACAGTTGCTCAACGCCGCGCGCCTGACACCGGTCCAGTTCACGATGCAGTGCGGCATGTGACGCTGTTGTCATGGACTTCAGCGCACGCAGATCCGTTTCACGCGTGGTTTCTGGTCCCCAGAACGCAACTCTTTTTTGCGCAAGCGCCATGGCGTTGCGGCGCATGTATTCCTGAAAACTGGTAGTCGCACAGCGGTGCGCACCAAAATGCAAGGTGATTTCCATGCGCCTAGCCCACCACGCAGCTTTGCGTTTTGCGATGCAAAGGCATTTTGAACACTTTTTTGACCATCACCTGCATTCCTATAGTCGCATTCGCCAGCGCAGCAGCTATATTCATCAGAACAGGAGGCCCTATGACACGAACGCTTGCCCTTGTTTTTTCGGCACTAATCCCGTTGGCGGCATTGGCCGCGGACGGGTCTGCACCTGCGGACGACGCGTTTGTCCGTCCGGCTGGCGACAGCGAGTTAAGTGAATTTCTTTGGGTCAACCGCCCCATCGTCGTCTTTGCAGACACACCCGCTGACCCACGCTTCCAACAACAGATAGACATGTTGCTGGAAGGCGAAGACGCGATGCGAGACCGCGATGTGGTGGTTCTCACGGATACAGATCCCGCGTCACGGTCCCCGATCCGGTCGCAATTGCGCCCGCGCGGATTCCAGATGGTTTTTGTCGATAAGGACGGTGTGGTCAAACTTCGTAAGCCGTCGCCATGGAGCGTGCGGGAAATTGGCCGCTCCATCGACAAAACACCCTTGCGCGAACGCGAGATTCGCGAACGGCGCGAGGGCGGCTGAACCGGCACCCAACTGAAGCCACACCACCCGGTTCCCGCGCACGGCGCTGGCTCCATCTGGTTATGTGGCCTCACTGCGAGCATGGCTGGATCACTCGAACTCGATAATCACATCGTCCACCGCCAGGCTATCGCCTGGACCGGCATTGATCTTGGCAACGGTGCCTTTCTTTTCGGCGCGCAGGATATTTTCCATCTTCATTGCTTCGACGGTGCACAATGCCTGACCTTCCTGTACTTCCTGCCCCACTTCCACGTCGATCTTCACGATTAACCCTGGCATCGGGCAGAGCAGCATTTTCGACGTGTCGGGCGGCAGTTTCTCGGGCATCAGCTTGGCCAATTCCGCCTGACGCGGGGTGCGAACATGCACTTTCAGGTCTGCCCCTCGGTTACGGATGCGGAAGCCGCCGGACACTTTACCAACCTTCAGCACTAACGGGCTGCCATCGACATCCAGAACTGCCAGTTGATCGCCCGGCGTCCAACCCGAGGTGACACGCATTGTAGTGCCATCCGAGAACGTGACCGACGATCCGTCTTTATCGGCGTCGATCGTTACCTCAAACCCATGCCCTTGCAGTGTAACAACCCAGTCTGTGCCGACCTTACGCTCATGATTGTCCATTCGACCCGACACACGCGTGCGCCGGATTTCGGCGACACGGTGCATGGCGGCGCAGGACGCCGCGATACGCTTCAGGTCGGCCTCGGGCAGTTCAACACCTTCGAACCCGTCCGGGTACTCTTCGGCAATGAACGCGGTCGTCATGTCTCCGCTGACAAATATCGGGTGATCCATCACCGCCGATAGGAAAGGCAGGTTGTGACCGATACCTTCGACCTCGAAACTGTCGAGCGCCACGCGCATCGCCTCGATAGCCTGATCGCGGGTCGGGGCCCAGGTGCAGAGCTTGGCGATCATCGGGTCATAATACATGCTGATCTCGCCGCCTTCATAGACGCCGGTATCGTTGCGCACCGCCGTTTCCCCTTCGGGTGCATCGCCTTGCCATTTTTCATTTTCCAGCAATGGCCCCGAGGCGACTTCTGCCGGAGGACGGTAGCGGCTGAGACGGCCAATGGACGGCAAAAAGCCGCGATACGGATCCTCGGCATAAAGGCGGTTTTCGATGGCCCAACCGGTCAGCGTCACGTCGTCCTGCGTGATCGAGAGTTTCTCACCCGCAGCCACTCGGATCATCTGTTCCACCAGGTCAACGCCGGTGATCAGTTCGGTCACCGGGTGTTCCACCTGCAATCGCGTGTTCATTTCAAGGAAGTAGAAGTTCTTGTCGCCGTCGACGATGAATTCCACCGTACCAGCGCTGGCATAGTTCACAGCCTTGGCCAATGCCACCGCCTGTTCACCCATTGCCTTGCGGGTTTCGGGATCAATGAACGGCGACGGCGCCTCTTCCACCACTTTCTGGTTCCGGCGCTGAATCGAGCATTCACGCTCACCCAGATAAATGCCGTTGCCGTGGCTGTCACAAAGCACCTGAATCTCGATATGGCGTGGTTGGGTCACGAATTTCTCGATAAAAATCCGGTCATCCCCGAAGGAGTTCGCCGCTTCGTTCTTGGAGGATTGAAAACCTTCGCGCGCTTCCTCGTCGTTCCACGCGATCCGCATGCCCTTGCCACCGCCACCAGCGCTGGCCTTGATCATCACCGGGTATCCGATTTCGTTCGAGATTTTCACCGCTTCATCGGCGTCTTCAATCAACCCCATGTAGCCTGGCACCGTGGAAACGTTCGCGTCCTGCGCAATTTTCTTGGACGTGATCTTATCACCCATGCTTTCGATCGCACCCACTGGCGGGCCAACAAAAGCTACGCCCTCAGCATCCAGCGCTTCGGCAAATTTGGAGTTTTCCGACAAGAAGCCATAGCCAGGGTGAACCGCCTGAGCGCCGCTCTGACGGACGGCATCCATGACTTTGTCGATCACGATATACGACTGGTTTGCAGGCGGCGGACCGATGTGCACTGCCTCATCTGCCATCGAGACATGCAGAGCGTTCTTGTCGGCATCCGAGTAAATGGCGACTGTGCCGATTCCCATCTTGCGCGCGGTCTTGATGACCCGGCAGGCGATTTCGCCCCGGTTGGCGATCAGGATCTTGTTGAACATGGAACGTCCTTTGTCTTGATGTTCTGGAAACGCAAAAACGCCGCTGCAGGGCAAAAGCCCCGCAACGGCGTGTTGCGCGATGACGGTCGGGGCGACGCACGCCCCGAAGAATTATTGTTAGTTACAGTTGTTCTGCGTCTTGCAGTACAAAACGTTGCCCGCGGCGCCGACCGCAGCACCGAACAGTGGGTCGGCGCTAAGGACCGCCGCACCGATTGCACCGGCTCCACCGCCAAGCACCGCCTGCTCACCTGTGGTGTCGCCACAGGCTGCCAGCCCGGCACAGGCCGCCAATACATAGAAAAGTCGTGAGAATCGCATGTTTTCTGCCCCATTAGGTTTCTTGGTGTCTTTTGAGGCAGATGTCGGAAACACGCGTTGTTATTCAATAACAAAGCAGCAAAATTCGCAATTTGCGCAGTTTTTTGCCAGTTTACCCACAAGTTTTGCGCAAAGAAAAACGCGGACAGGTCATTGTGGGGATCACAAGCCTGCCCGCGGAAGGAAGGGGTACGGAATAGTAGGTGCTTGTGCGACGCAGGCAAAGTAGAGCCGCACGGCCTGTTCACCTTGCACAGTTCAATTTCTGCCGCCAACCAGACATTTCTTCTCTTTTGATTTCCGGCTGAAACCCGCCAATCGGGCAAAAACGCGCGCAGATTTGCGCCGACGTCCCGCCGTGCAACCTGCATTGCAGTGCGTCTTCCGGCCGTCACATTGCCGTTACAGAACGCCTTCGAAACCTCTGAACGACACCGGTTTCCTTCACGGCCAATAGCGCGTGTCTGACGAAAATTTCTGCGTATGTTTGGGCGCTTGTGAACGCGTTTCACACCTGTGTGAAAAACTGAGCGGCCCGCGACACGATTGCTTGAGAGAATCCGATTTTCTTCTCCCTTTTTAGTGATTTCCATCATCTTTGCATGCGTGGAACGGTGGCGGCGCACACTCGCACACAAGGATTTATCCCCATGAAAATAAAGAGTAAAACCGCTTGCTTGCTTGCTGCCAGCGCGCTTTGCGCGACCTCTACGCAAGCTTTTGCGCAAGATGCTCAGACACAGGCTGAACTGGATGCGCTTCGCGCCCGGGTCGAAGCATTGGAGTCCGCCAATCCCGGCTCGGGAACGGGTGATCTGCAGATCGGAAACACCACACTTGACGTCTACGGATACATCAAAGCCGACTTCTTCTACGACTTCGAATACGATCAGGGCGACACGGCCTTTGTTAACGTGATCGGCGAGCCTTCGGCCGCGACGGATGGCACCTTCGGCGCCACGGTCCGGCAATCCAGGATCGGCCTGAGAACCAACACGCCCTCGGCTATTGGCGACATCAGCGGGCAGTTGGAACTGGACCTTTTCGCATCGAACGGAACGGCTGAGCTGCGGCTGCGTCATGCCAATATCAGAATCGGAGACGCCTGGCTGATCGGTCAGTATTGGACCAATTTCCAACCGCTCGACACATACCCGACCTCGGTTGAATTCAATGGCCCTGTTGGCATCCCCTTCGCCCGGGTTCCGCAGGTGCGTTTCACAAACAAGTTTGGGGAATACACGACCTTTGCAGCCTCGGTCGAAGAAAACGTCAGCGGATCCAACTCGGATGACCCGGTCCTGACTGCTTCTGCCGAATACAACGACGGCACGTACATTGCCCGGGCTTCTGCGCTTTATGGCAAAGCGCAGTCCGGTAGTATCGAGGTCGATCAGACGGGCTTTACGCTGTCCGGCTCTGTTCGTCCGTGGGATGGCGGCCTGTTTCAGGTCAACTATGTCAACGGCGAGGCCCTGGGCCCTTACTTGATCGGTCTGGGTGACCCAATCGTCAACGGTCAGGCCAATGACGTCGACGGCTATACCGTCGAATTCCGTCAAGATATTGCTCCGAAGTGGAACGTAGGGATCGCCTATGGCCGAGAAGACTATGACCTGCCGACCTCGACCGGGACTCTGGCCTTCACCGAGCTGGAAACGATCCACGTCAACGCCTTCTACAAGGCAACCGATAATCTGACACTGAGCGCCGAATACATCTATGGCGAGCGGAACGACGTCAATTCCGGTCAGACCTTCGATGGCAACCGTGTTCAGTTGGCGGCGCAGCTGAACTTCTGACGCATCACACGGGCCCCGCCCGACACAGGGCGGGGTTGCACGGGCTACGCCGCACCCATTCTTGTTTTGCGCCAAACCGCTCACAATCAGCGTGCCCCGTCGAGAATGTCGGGAAAAGATTGGCGAACTGCATCCAGATCAATCACAAGCAACGCCTCATAGCTGTCGGGATCAAAGGGATCCTCCGCCGCGACAACCTCACGCCCGAACAGCCAACTGAGCCGCCCGGCATCCAGATTGCCCCGCTCAAAAGGTTGATCACCGAAGTGATCTAGCAACGCCTGTAAAAAGGCCGCGTCGGCCCGGCGGTCCGCCGGCTTGCGATCGCGGAACCGCTCACGTTTCACCAAAGGGGTCGCGCCCTTGGGATTGGCACGTCGAATGATGAACTGGAAATCGGTTCCGGGCAGGCGACCGGGAAAGCCACGGTGTTTCAACATACCTTAGCCTCCTCGGGCAAACGGTTGAGAATACGGCAAAACCGGCTCATGAACCGGAGCTGAAAAGTCATGTATACCTCCGAAGGTGCGACACTGGGACAAGACGCGCTGAGGTCATGAAATCTGGCATTCATGGTCAGAGCCCCTCCCAGATACACCGGGACTCTTCCAACCGGTAGGCCTCGAAAAATTGTGTGGCGTCAGGCGCCCTATCGCCGAAATCCAGCGCACGGTCAGAGAACGAAATAACGACACGTGCAGGTTCCAGTTCATGCCGCGCCACATAGGGAACAGCCAGTGTTTCACACAAATGCGCCATGTCGACGACAGCCACATCATAAGTGATACGTCCGGCAGTCGACCCGATTCTGGGCGCGACAAAGCGGAAACGAACCCAGAGCTCGCCGGGATTGTCGTCCAGCAATACATTATTGAGCTCAACGGGCTGCCCCGAAGGAACCGGCAACAGGTTGCCGGCATGAGCTGATGCTGCAGTCAGAACCGCCATAATGACACTAATACCGACGCGACCCCAGAACCACCGGTGCCGGTCTCCTCCACCCGGGGTCGCGCGCGCGGAACCGCGGCTCTGCGCAAAACTATGTCGTGTCGGATGCTTCATCTGATAGCTGCAAAATGCTCTTTGGCTTGGCTTTTCTTTGGGTTGAATCAGGCGGAACACCCCGCCCGATCTGATTACAACGGTATGTTGTCGTGCTTTTTCCAAGGATTCTTCAGCTGCTTGTTCCGTAGGCTGGCAAAAGCCTTGGACACGCGGCGACGGGTCGATTGCGGCATGATGACTTCGTCGATGAAACCACGCTCAGCCGCAACGAAGGGATTGGCGAACCGGTTTTCGTAGTCCTGCGTATGCTTCGCGATCTTTTCCGCATCGCCCAGATCAGCGCGATGAATGATTTCGGTCGCGCCTTTTGCACCCATCACCGCAATCTCAGCCGTAGGCCACGCATAATTGAAATCACCGCGCAGGTGCTTGGACGCCATCACGTCATAGGCACCACCATAAGCTTTACGGGTGATCACGGTTACCTTCGGCACCGTCGCTTCACCGTAGGCGAACAGCAGTTTGGCACCGTGCTTGATCACGCCGCCATATTCCTGCGAAGTCCCCGGCAAAAAGCCAGGCACGTCCACCAGCGTCAGGATCGGAATTTCAAAACAATCGCAGAATCGAACGAACCGCGCTGCTTTGCGCGAGCTGTCGATATCCAGGCATCCCGCCAAAACCATCGGCTGGTTGGCCACGACCCCTACGGTCTGCCCCTCAAGCCGGATAAACCCGGTGATGATGTTCTTGGCGAAATCCTCCTGAATCTCATAGAAATCACCCTCATCGGCAATTTTGGTGATGAGCTCCTTCATGTCATAGGGGGAGTTCGGGTTTTCAGGGATCAACGTATCCAGTGAAGTTTCAACACGGTTGGGTTCATCAAAAAACGGGCGGACAGGAGGCTTTTCACGGTTGTTGAGTGGCAGGAAATCCACCAGACGACGCACCTCGGCCAGCGCCTCGACATCATTCTCAAATGCGCCATCTGCAACCGAAGATTTCTTGGTGTGCGTTGACGCTCCGCCCAACTCCTCGGCCGTGACAACTTCGTTGGTCACGGTCTTCACCACATCGGGCCCGGTCACAAACATGTACGAGGTATCTTTAACCATGAAGATAAAGTCGGTCATCGCGGGGCTGTAGACCGCACCACCGGCGCAGGGTCCCATGATCACACTGATCTGCGGAACCACGCCCGAGGCCATAATGTTGCGCTGAAACACCTCGGCATAGCCTGCCAACGAAGCAACGCCTTCCTGGATTCGCGCACCACCCGAGTCGTTGATGCCGATCACAGGTGCACCATTCTGCATCGCCATATCCATGATCTTGCAGATCTTCTGGGCATGCGTTTCAGACAACGACCCTCCGAAAACCGTGAAGTCCTGACTGAAGACATAGACCATGCGACCATTGATGGTGCCCCAGCCGGTTACGACACCATCTCCCGCAGGCTTTTGTTTTTCCATCCCGAAATCGGTGCACCGGTGGCTTACGAACATGTCGAATTCCTCGAAACTGCCCTCATCTACAAGCAGCTCAATCCGTTCGCGCGCAGTCAGCTTACCTCGCGCGTGCTGTGCATCAATCCGCCTTTGCCCACCGCCCAGCCGTGCATCGTTGCGGCGATCTTCAAGCTCGGAAAGGATATCTTTCATGCCGGTATTCCCCTATGAAATTTTGCAGGACAATACCGGGACATGGTCCTTGACCAAAGCTATATTCGGCAAATTTGCAAAACTTTGACAACCATAGCAATGGTAATTGCAAATTTGCTAATTAACAAAACAATTTGGATAGCCCGATGGTATTTCCAATTCCGAAGCTCTAAAGGTGAACAATGCAGTTCAGCACAACCCCTATCAGCCGCACGCCCCCGACGATTGCAACACTCGTTTTGCTGTCTGGCCTGTCGGCACTGAGCATGAATCTGTATCTGCCAAGCCTGCCATTCATGGCCACCTATTTTCAGACCGACTACAAGACAATGCAGCTGTCCATTGCGCTGTATCTTCTAGTCAATGCAGTTCTACAAATACTGATCGGGCCAATTGCAGACAAGGCTGGGCGCAGACCCGTTCTTTTGTGGGGTCTGGGCTTGTTCCTGCTGGCCACTCTGGGGTGCATCTACGCGCCAAACATTGAAATTTTCCTGGCTTTCCGAATGTTTCAGGCCGTGATTGTTGTGGGAATCGTTCTCAGTCGGGCAGCCGTGCGCGACATGTACGAACAGGATCAGGCGGCCTCAATGATCGGGTATGTGACCATGGGTATGGCAGTTGTGCCTATGATCGGTCCGGCAGTCGGCGGATTACTTGAAGAAGCTTTCGGCTGGAAGGCCAACTTTTGGATGCCATTTGGACTGGCAGCGTTGGCATTGCTGCTGACTTATCGCGATTTTGGGGAAACGGCCGCGGCTAGCGGCAAGACACTGATGCAACAGTTTCGAGAATACCCTGAACTACTGACTTCTCCACGGTTCTGGGGCTATTCGCTGTCATCGGCGCTATCGTCCGGTGCATTCTTTGCCTATCTCGGCGGGGCACCTTTCATCGGAACCGAAGTGTTTGGGATGACTGCAGCCGAAGTAGGCGTGTATTTCGGCGCCCCTGCTCTAGGGTACTTTTTCGGCAACTTCATCAGCGGGCGCTATTCAACACGCTATGGCGTCAATCGCATGGTGCGCTGGGGTTGCTGGTTGAACGCGATTGGTGTCGCGCTGTCGGCAGCGTTGTTTCTTATGGGAATGGGCACGGCCCTCAGCTTTTTTGGGCTAATGACCTTTGTCGGTCTGGGCAACGGCATGTCCATCCCGAATGCCACTGCCGGCGCGCTTTCAGTTCGACCGCATCTGGCAGCAACGGCCTCAGGGCTGAGCGGTGCCATTATGCTGGGAGGCGGTGCAGCTCTCAGCGCGTGGGCCGGCGCACTACTGACCCGCGAAACCGGTGCAATGCCGCTGTTGTGGCTGATGCTGGCGACTTCGGTTCTGGCTATTTTTGCCATCAGCAGCGTTATCTGGCGCGAAAGACAACTGGGCATGTAGCGGCTTGCACAGTTAGTTTTGCAAAGTTAGCCTAAGCATTCAGAAAATCTGCAAAGATACGCCATGGCCACTCAAAAACTCTACGCTGGCGCGAAATTGCGCGAAATGCGCACACGTCTGACCCTGACACAAAAGGAATTCGCCGCCAAGTTGGGCGTCTCGCTGCCCTATCTGAACCAGATGGAGAACAACAACCGTCCGATTTCGACTACTGTTGTTCTTGCGCTGGCACAAGAATTCGGCATGGACGTGACCGAACTCAGCACCGGCGACAGCGAACGGCTGGTGTCAGATATGCGCGAAGTGCTGGCCGACCCGGTTTTTGCCGACACTGTGCCGCCTCTTGCCGATCTTCGGCTGACCGCTTCGAACGCCCCGGCGCTAGCGCGTGCCTTTATCGAACTACACCGCACGTATCGCCAAACTCACGAACGGTTGGCATCCTTGGACGAGGCCTTGGGGCGCGAAGACGCGCGTACGCAGGCCAGCCCTTGGGAGGAGGTGCGCGATTTCTTCCATTACTGCGACAACTATATCGATGCTGTCGACCGCGCAGCCGAGCGCTTTGCCTCACACGCCGAAGCACCGGGCGGTATTCGTCAGGCCGCACTCACTAGCCTGTCCGAGCGGGGCATACAGGTTACCTTTGCTGATACAGAAACGTTGCGCAGCTATGATGCGGCCGGAAAGGCTCTGCGACTGTCTTCCCGCGCGGCCCCGCAAACACAGGTGTTTCAACTGCTGTTGCAGGTAGCCCTGATCAGTCAGGACAAACTGCTTGAGGCAACGCTGGACTTTGCACGCTTCCAAAGCGACGAGGCCCGCGCCATTGCTAAAATTGGGCTGGCCAACTATTTCGCCGGCGCCTCGCTGATGCCTTACGGCCCGTTTTTGACCGCAGCCCAAGAAGACCGACACGATCTGGAACTGCTCAGCAACCGCTTCGGGGCCTCAATCGAACAGGTGGCGCACCGCCTGTCGACTCTGCAACGGCCCGGGGCCAAAGGTATCCCGTTCTTCTTTGTGCGTGTCGACCAAGCCGGAACAATCACAAAACGCCATTCCGCTACGCGCCTGCAATTCGCACGGTTTGGCGGCGCATGCCCATTGTGGAATGTTCACCGTGCCTTCGAGACACCGGGGCATTTCCTGCGACAGCTAGCAGAAACACCGGATGGGGTTCGCTATATCTCGTTGGCATGCGACGTATCCAAATCCGGAGGCTCGTTCGGTGCCCCCGTCCGCCGCTACGCAATTGCTCTGGGATGTGAAGTACGCCACGCCGAAGCATTGGTCTATGCCGACAATCTCGACATCAACAACGCCAGCGCCTTCGAACCGATTGGTATTTCCTGCCGCATCTGCGAGCGCCAGACATGCCACCAACGCTCAGTTCCGCCGCTGGAACGGCGCCTGACAATCGACGCGCACAAACGCGGCACACTACCCTATGAAGTGACCTGATATTTCCCAACTAAAATGCTTGGGGCGGCGAATTGCGGCGGGGGCAGAACCCCCACCTGCGATCTCAGCTTTTGGTCAAAATCGCCCAGATCTCATCTTTAAGTGCCGCACGTTTCTTGCGCAGCTCGACTTCTGCCAACTCTTCCATCGGGGTTACGTTGGTTTCTGCCCTGTGAACCGTACGGTTGACCTCGTGATACTCATCCGACAGCCGTGCGAAATGCGCATCTGTCTGCTTGAGCTGGCTCATCATTTCGACCTTATCGGGGAACTCCTCGGCCAGCTCATGCGGGGTGTGAGACATCCTGTTCGCTCCTTTGTTTAGCGTTACGTCTCAATGCTAAAGATACCTGTAAGGTACCGCATTGACGCGGATCAAATTCAGTCCGCACATCGCAACAATTCGGTAGCTTACGATTCACCGGCAATCGCCGCGCAGCTTATCGCTGCGCGGTGGCCCAACCAGGGTGTATCCATGGCCGATCATTGGATTTGGGCAGCGGATCACGCCCCAGCATGTGGTCCGACACCTTTTCGCCAACCATGATCGAGGGCGCATTCAGGTTGCCATTGGTGATCTGCGGAAAAATCGAGCTGTCGGCAACGCGCAACGCTTCGACACCGATCACGCGACCTTGCGGATCGACAACAGCCTGTTTGTCATCCGCCCGACCCATGCGGCAGGTCCCGCAAGGATGATAAGCGCTCTCCGCATGTTCGGCGATGAAGGCGTTCAGCTCTTCGTCTGTCTGAACTGATGCGCCCGGCTGAATTTCCTTGCCGGCATAGGGCTTGAACGCATCCTGACCGAACAATTCGCGGGTCAGGCGAATACAGGTGCGGAAGTCCTCCCAGTCCTCTTCATGGCTCATGTAGTTGAAACGGATTACGGGGGCATCCTCAGGCTTGGCCGAACGCAGGGTCACCGCGCCACGTGACGGCGAACGCATCGGGCCGACATGAGCCTGGAACCCATGCCCCTCGGCGGCGGCTTTCCCATCATACCGCACGGCAATCGGCAGGAAATGGTACTGGATGTCCGGGTATTCAATGCCGGGCTTCGAACGGATGAATGCGGCACTTTCAAACTGGTTCGACGCACCAAGGCCGGTCTTGGTAAACAACCATTGTGCACCGATCAGCCCCTTGCTGATCAGGTTCCAGTGTTTGTAGAGCGTGATCGGTTGCAGAGAAGCTTTCTGGATATAAAGCTCCAGGTGGTCCTGCAGGTTCGCACCAACGCCCGGGCGATCCGCCACAACATCGATGCCATGCTCGGCCAGATGAGAAGCCGACCCAATGCCGGACAGCATCAGTAGCTTGGGCGAGTTTATTGACGAAGCGGCAATAACCACTTCACGCCGGGCGCGGATGATCTCTTTCTTGCCACCACGCGTCAGCTCGATCCCTGTCGCCCGCCCATTTTCGATGACAATGCGAGAGGCAAGTCCCCGGACGATATCGCAATTCTCGCGTTTGAGCGCGGGTCTCAGATATGCATTCGCCGCCGACCAGCGCCGCCCTTTCCAGACGGTTTGCTCCATCGGGCCAAAGCCTTCCTGCTTTTCCCCGTTGTAATCCCCAGTGACTTCGTAACCCGCCTGTTGCCCCGCATCCACAAAGGCTTTGAACAACGGATTCTCGCGTGGGCCTCGCGAGACGTGCAGCGGGCCATCCGTTCCCCGCCAAGTGCTGTCACCGCCGTGGCCACCATCATGCCAAGTTTCCATCCGCTTGTAATACGGCAATACGTCTGCATAGGACCAGCCATCGGCACCCATCGTGTCCCAGGTATCGAAATCACGGGCGTGTCCGCGCACATAAACCATACCATTGATCGATGAAGACCCCCCGATCACCTTGCCACGCGGACAGGCCAGACGGCGATTGTTCAGATGCGGCTCGGGCTCGGACTGGTAACCCCAATCATAGCGCGACATGTTCATCGGATAGCTGAGCGCCGCCGGCATCTGGATAAACGGCCCGGCATCGGTTCCGCCGTGCTCGATTACCAGAACCGAGGCGCCAGCCTCGCTCAGGCGATAGGCCATCGCACAGCCAGCGGATCCTGCACCAACGATGACAAAGTCTGCTTCCATATTCACGACTCCTTGCCCCGCCGATCCAAGTTATGAGGCCTTCGGCGAGAGTATTTCCAGAAAGATGAAGAGGTCATTCTCCGCGCGGGAACCGCGCATTTTCCTCGACGTTATTCAGATCCATGTGGTTGCGCATGTACCGTTCGGACGCCCTCTGCAGCGGCTGGTAATCCCACGGGTAGTAGCCACCCTGGCGCAGCGCTTCGTAGACCACCCAGCGCCGAGCCTGGCTGGCGCGTACTTCAGCATCAAAGCGGTCTAGATCCCAACGCGCCTCGGATTTAGCACGCAGAGTCTGTAGCGTTCCCGCGTGCTCCGGATCGTCGGCCAAATTGTGCAGTTCATTCGGATCAGCCTCGACATCATACAGCTGATCCGGGTCCAGTGCGCAGCGGTTATACTTCCACTTGCCATAGCGCAGCGAAACCAGCGGCGCGTAAGAGGCTTCGGCGGCATATTCCATCTTCACCGGAGCCGTTCGCTCAGAGCCGTTGGCAAGCGGCACGAGATCTTCGCCATCGGTCCACGGAGCGATCTCGGCCATATCGACACCTGCCAGTGCCCCAAGGGTCGGCGTGACGTCGATCGTTGAAACCGGGGTATCAATGCGGCCGACTTGCATGTCGGGCGCGGAAATCATCAGCGGCACGCGTGCAGAACCTTCATAGAAGTTCATTTTGAACCACAGGCCGCGCTCGCCAAGCATGTCGCCGTGGTCCGAGACGAACATGACGATGGCGTCCTGTCGAGTGGTTTCCAGCACCTCCATGATTTCGCCGATTTTGTCGTCCAGATAGGAAATATTGGCGAAGTAAGCGCGGCGTGACTTGCGGACATCCTCTTCGGTGATGTCAAAACTGCGCCAGTCGTTTGCGTCAAAGATACGTTTAGAATGTGGGTCCTGATTGTCGTAGCCCAGATCGGGAACTTCAGGCAGCAGATGCTCGCAATCTTCGTACAGATCCCAGTACTTCCGACGGGCCACATAGGGATCATGTGGGTGCGTAAAGCTGACGGTCACGCACCACGGGCGTTCTTCGTTTCCGCGCGCCAGATCGTAGAGTTTTGCTTTAGCGTTGTAGGCGACCTCGTCGTCGTACTCCATCTGGTTCGATATCTCGGCAATACCCGCACCCGTGACCGAGCCCATATTGTGATACCACCAGTCAATCCGCTCACCCGGCTTGCGGTAATCCGGGGTCCAGCCGAAATCGGCCGGGTAGATGTCGGTCGTCAAACGATCTTCGAACCCATGCAACTGATCGGGGCCGACAAAGTGCATCTTGCCAGAGAGGCACGTGTAATACCCCGCGCGGCGTAGATGATGGGCATAGGTCGGGATATCGCTGCGAAACTCAGCCGCGTTGTCGTAGACACCGGTGCGAGACGGCAGTTGCCCGGACATAAAGCTGGCGCGCCCAGGTGCGCACAAGGGTGACGCAGTATAGGTGTTGGCAAACCGCGTCGACCGGGCAGCCAGCTTCTTGAGGTTCGGAGCGTGCAGCCAGTCCGCCGGACCATCAGGAAAGAGGGTTCCGTTCAATTGATCCACCATCAGGATCAAAATATTCGGTTTTGTCATTTTTCAGCCTCGAGCAGTGTTCTCAGGACGCGCTGAGCGTGGATCACGGCCAGCTGCGGCTCTTCCGGCGCGCTGAGAGCGGCGCGAATGTACAGACCATCGATCAGAGCAATCATGTTCTCGGCCGCTTCGACCGGTTCATTCATTAACGGGCGCAGGGCGTAGATCAGGTTCGATCGAATACGCGCCTGATAAATCCGCCAAAGGCGAAGGGCATCGTCATTGGTTTGCGCCAGCACGTAGAAAGTCATCCAGGCAGCGATCACATCCGGCGTAAAGCACGATTGGGCGAAACAAGCCCGGATGATGGCCTGTGCGCGCTCATTCGGTTTGGCTTTATTAAGCTCGCCCCGGGCTTCCGCGCCGAAATCCGACAGGATGCGGCGCATGGCTGCCAGAAAAATCTGCTCCTTGCCGCCGAAATAGTGATGCGCCAAAGCGCTCGACATCCCTGCCCGCTTGGCGATCTGACTGACCGTCACGTCGAGCGATTTCTGAACGCCCAGCTCGGCAATCGTCGCTTTGATGATCGCGTCGCGGCGGATCGGTTCCATTCCGAGTTTTGGCATTGATACACCCCTGGCTCAGGCCCTGAACCTAAACGCTAGGGGGTTTTTATTGACTCGTCAATCAATAACCATTCCCGGAACCTCAGGCATCTAGAATTTTGTACCAACGTCAGGCGGAGTGATTGCTTTCCGGTTCAGCACTGCCTCTCGCCAAGAGATAAAGCTGACCGCAGCCAGAATCAGCGTTCCGCCGCTGACAACCCAGATGTCGATGCCCTCGTGGAACACCAGCACCCCCAGCAATGTGGCCCATATAAGCTGAAGGAATGTCACCGGCTGGGTCACAGCAACAGGAGCCGCCTGAAGGGCAAGCGTCATGAAATAATGACCCGCCGTGGCAAAGCTTGCAATCAGGAACAGCACAAAGATGTCCCGCAAAGTGGGAGGTTCCCAGACAGCGACGGCAAATGGAATCAAAGCGATCGTGACCCAGATCGACAGATGGGCAACCACCACTGAAGGAGGGATATCGCGTACAAGTAACTTGGCCAGTAAATACGAGCCGCCCAAAGACAAAGAAGTTCCCAGCATGGCGAGATGCCCCGGTGATACTTCACGAAAGCCCGGGCGGAGAATGATAGTTACACCGATCAGAGCAACACCGATGGCCGCGATCCTGCGAAAGGCCAGCTTTTCGCCTAAAAACAGGGTGGCACCTATGGTGACGTATATCGGCGTCAGGTAATTCATGGCGGTGACTTCGGCCAGCGGAATGGTCGTCATGGCATAAAACCAAAGCATGACGGCCACGGCGTGGATGACACCCCTTAGCCCGAACAGCTGCAGTTGACGGGTTGTCAGTCGGGTCGTCACGATCGCGCGCATCGCCGGAAGCAGGAAAACCAGCCCAAGAACGTACCGCAGGAACGCCGCCTGAATAGGGTCCATGGATGAACCAAGCGATTTCACCAATGCGTTCATCCCGACAAAGGATAGCCCGGCAGCTAGCATCCAAAGCATACCGGCAACATGGCGGGACGAGGCGGAAGGAAAAGTCATGGCGTTGGTTGAACACCGAAAACAGCCGCGCCACAACCCTTCACATGGCAACAAGTTTCAAAGCGATACCCAACATAACGACACCGATCACAACGTCCAGAACCTGCCATGCGCGAGGCCGCGTAAAATAGGGGGTCAGAACCCGAGCTCCGTAGCCAAGCGAAAAGAAGAACACAAAACTTGAAGTCATAGCACCTACGGCGAATCCCATCCGGTCTTCGTATTGGGCCGAGATGGATCCGATCAGTACCACAGTGTCCAAATAGACATGCGGATTCAGCCAGGTGAACGCCAGCACCGTCAGCAAGGCAGCCCGCCGTGTGGTCCGCTGCCCCTCGCCAACCTTTATTGCCGCCCCGCCCTGCCACGCTGACCAAAAACTGCGCATCCCGTACCACGTCAGGAAAATCGCACCACCATAGCGCATCACTGTTTCAAACCACGGCGCGGCTTGCGCCAAAGTACCGAAACCGGCGACCCCCGCTCCGATCAGTATTGCATCGGACAGTGCGCAGGTCAGACACAGCGCAAAAACATGCTCGCGCCGCAGGCCTTGCCGCAACACAAAGGCGTTCTGCGCACCGATGGCAAGGATCAGACTGAACCCAAGAACAAACCCGGCGATAAGCGATGTGGACATGAAGCCTCCAATTGTTGGCTGGTTGACTACATGGCACTGGCACCTTTAACAAATTAAAGAGATTTACCTTGATTAAGTTTGGCTAATGTCACTTGACCCACATCACCTCTCTGCGTTGGCGGCTATTTTGCGCCACGGCAGTTTCGACGCAGCCGCCGCCGACTTGTCTGTTACACCCTCGGCCATTTCGCAAAGGATCAAGGCATTAGAAGATCGCGTTGGAGTATCTCTGATCCAGCGCGGTACGCCCTGCACTGGAACTCCGGCGGGGTTGCGGATCGCCCAACACGCTGCTGATATCGGATTATTGGAAGCTCAGTTAAACCGAGAGCTGGCTCTGGACCAAGAGACGGGCCCTGCCTGCGTCAGGATCGCAGTGCCTGCGGACAGTCTGGCCACCTGGTTCATCGAGGCCTTGTCACAAGTCGATGGCATGCTGTTCGATCTTGTGGTTGACGATCAGGATCACTCAGCAGAATGGTTGAGGCGCGGTGAGGTCAGTGCTGCCGTCACAGTCGGCGGTTCGACCGTTACCGGCTGCGACGCGATCGAATTGGGAACGCTGCGGTACTTGCCGACCGCCAGCCCTGCCTTTGTGCGAACCTGGTTCAGCACTGGCGTTTCCGCCAAATCGCTGCAACTCGCGCCGTGCCTGACATTTAACCTCAAGGATAACCTGCAACAGGCTTGGATTATTCAACAAACGGGTGTTCGGATTTCTCCTCCATCTCATTTCCTGCCATCTTCGCAAGGGTTCGTCGAAGCTGCTGCTGCCGGGCTCGGCTGGGGTATGAACCCTGAAAACCTTGCTCGCCCTGCTTTGGACGACGGGCGCTTATGCGCGATTGTGCCCAACGCTCCTCTCGACGTGGCGCTAAGCTGGCAGGTCGGTCGCATACTTGCCCCTGCCCTTGCGCCCCTGACCCGCGCTGTGCGAGACGTTGCCGCTCGCAATTTGCTGCGTCCTTCCTAAGGATCGAAGTCAGGTCTGCATCGCCTTACCCTTTTTCGGCGCAGCAATGCGATAACATGAAAAAGCCGACCACAGGCTGACCAGGACTATGAACACAATTGCCGCAGCGACCTCATGCATGTGGGCAACGGCCGCCAAAGTAACCGAGAAAACAACCCCGGCCAACCGGCAGATGGCCTTTATGGCGGCCGCTCCCCGAACGCGCTGGTCTTTGGGAGCGACATCCAGAAAATACAGCCCTTTGGCGCTGCTTATTCCCGTAACGGCGACAGAAACGACAAACAAGGCAATCGCGTGCAGTTGAACGTCGTGGTCGATATGCATGTAATGAAATGCCAGCAACACAATACCAGTTACTGCCACCAAAAGCGCGCCTGTGACCATCACCGCTCGATGAGATTTCATGTTCACCAGCTGCCAAAGGGGCGCCGATACCAGATAGCCGGACGCCGATGAAACGATCATGGCTGTCAGCCCTTTGGCCGAGTGGTGATGAGCCTCTGCGGCGATGAGCGCAAAAAAGGGCACCGACAATGACACCACGACCAATGGTAGACGCATGACCAGATAACGGCGAAACCAGGCCTGATCGAACATGTCACGAATGCCTGAAACGATCTCGCGCAACGACTGGCGAGGAAAGTGCGGACCTTTAACATCGGGTTTTTTATCCGGCGCCTTTTCAGCCATCGCCAGAATGCACAGGGCGGAAAACAGAAAAAAGGTAACTGAGGCCGCAATAACAGCAGAATGGCGGGAAAATGGCGGATTTTGCTTAGTAACCTCGTGAATAAGCAACACCAGACCTATTGCACCGAGCCCCCCCGCACCCAACTGAAGATAGCGAATGACCATACGAGATTTCGATTTCAGTTGATCTCCAAACAGGTCAGACAGCATCAGCGACTGGGTTTCTTCGATCAGCCCGATCGCAAAAAACGCCGCCACAAAGGCAACCGCCGTCAATGGCACGCTGCCGGTGGCCGCGATCAGCAAAGCCATCAACAGACAGGCGCCAATGCCGAGCTCGGTTATGGCGATCCCGCGCTTCTTCCTCTGTTGCGCCGCGATGGGACGCGCCAGAAAAATGTCCGAGATCATGTTGCCCACCATACGTACAGATACCAGCGCGCCAGCCAAGAACATCGGCAGATCAAGCGACACCGCCAGAAAAGACAAAACGACCGAGGGACTACCCAAGGTCCATGCCACTTGCGACAGGATACTCTGGCCAGCCAAGACCGGCACATTGCGCTTTGACGGATCAGAGGTTTTGTTCACCATTCACCGGTCGCCCACGTAGCTCCGCACCTCAGGACGCGGACATGCCCGATTGCCGTTGGTCATCCACCGCGCTTTTCCAAGTGTATAAACTCGCACCGCTGCGGCCAAGAACTCAGTTAAGATCCCGTGGAATCAAAAAACCCGGCCTTTCCAGGCCGGGATTTGAAATAACGCGAAGTCGCTGCCGGTCAGAGCTGCGCCATGACTTCATCGGTGGCTTCGAAGTTGGTTGTGACGCGCTGAACGTCGTCATCATCCTCCAATGCATCGACCAATTTCATCAGGCGCTGCATATCCTCCAGGCCCAGCTCGGTCGTTGTGGAAGGTTTCCACACCAGCTTGGTGGACTCGGATTCACCCAGCGCCGCTTCCAGCGCGTTCGAAACCTCGTTCAGATCGGTATCGGCGCACCAGATGATGTGCCCGTCTTCCGAGCTTTCGACATCTTCCGCACCCGCTTCAATCGCGGCTTCGAAAATGGTGTCGGCATCGCTCGCGGACGCAGGATATACGACCTCGCCCTTGCGCTCGAACATGAACCCCACCGACCCGGTCTCGCCCAGGTTGCCGCCGTTCTTGGAGAAGGTCGAACGCACGGTAGACGCAGTGCGGTTGCGGTTGTCAGTCATCGTTTCAACGATCACAGCCACACCGTTGGGGCCATAGCCCTCATACCGGATTTCTTCATAATCGTCGCCCTCGCCCGCCTGCGATTTCTTGATCGCGCGGTCGATCACGTCCTTGGGGACCGAGTTCGACTTGGCCTCTTTTACCGCCAGACGCAGGCGCGGGTTCTTGTCGGGATCAGGGTCGCCCATCTTCGCGGCGACAGTGATCTCTTTAGACAGTTTAGAAAAAAGTTTGGACCGCGCGGCGTCCTGACGCCCCTTGCGGTGCTGGATGTTGGCCCATTTTGAGTGGCCTGCCATGTTGCGTCCTCGTCATCGTAATTGTGTATTTGGCGCTCATATAGACGTTTGCGGGGGGCAGGATCAAGAGAGCGGCTTGCTCAGGCCCCGCCTACGGGTATGGTGACGGCATGACGACGGATCAGATTATTCTTTTCGCCCTTTTCATTGCTGTTTTTGGAATGCTGCTATGGGGCAGATTTCGCTACGATCTTGTGGCGTTTACGGCTCTCATGATCAGCGTTGTCCTTGGTGTGGTGCCAGTGGACGATGCCTTTGCCGGGTTCGGACATCCCGCGACCATCATCGTGGCACTGGTTCTGGTTGTTTCCGCGGGACTGGTCCGGTCTGGTGCCGTTTTCCTGATCACGCGCACGTTGGTCGACTCTTCGCGCGGCCTTGGCGCCCATATCGCGCTGATGGGCGGGATCGGGGCAGTATTGTCCGCATTCATGAACAATGTGGCCGCGCTGGCCTTGCTGATGCCGGTCGACATCCAAACCGCCCGTAAAGCGGGACGCTCCGTAGGCCTGAGCCTGATGCCTCTGAGTTTTGCCACCATTCTCGGCGGTATGGCCACCCTGATCGGAACTCCGCCCAATATCATTATTGCCTCAATCCGGGCCGAGACATTGGGCGAGCCGTTTCACATGTTCGATTTTGCCCCCGTCGGTGGTTTGGCCGCTATTGCTGGTCTTGCATTCGTCGCGCTGGTGGGATGGCGATTGATCCCCAATCGCGGCCCGCACGAAGAAACTTCGGAGGTTTTGGCCGAGTACATTGCCGAACTGACCGTTCCTTCGGACTCGGCGCATATAGGCAAGCGGGTCAGCGAGTTATACGAGGTTGCTGAAAAATCAGACGTGGCCATCATCGGACTGATCCGCGACGGCAAACGACGCTATGGCCGATCTGCCCATGCAACGCTGCACGAGGGCGACGCGATGGTGCTTGAAGCACGGCCCGAAGCGTTGGATGAGTTTCGTGCTGCCCTGAACCTGGATTTCTCTGACACGCGCCGGCAGGAATTGCTGACTGCCGGCGGTGACGGTCTGGAAGTAATCGAGGTCGTAGTTCCCGAAAGCGCCCGCATCACCGGCCGTACCGCGCAGGGCGTTGGCCTTGCCTGGCGTCAAAGCACGGTATTGATGGGTATCTCGCGCCAAGGTCGCCGCATCTCCGAACAGGTGCGCAAAACAGAAGTAGAGCCCGGTGACATCCTGCTATTGTTGTGCCCCCGTGATCGCGGGGCGGATGTGACCGAGTGGCTGGGCTGTCTGCCGCTGGCAGAGCGCGGGTTGAATGTCACGGCTAACGATAAAGCGTGGCTGGCCATTGGCTTGTTCGCAACTGCCGTGTTGGCGGCAAGTGTTGGGCTGCTTTATCTGCCGATTGCGTTGGGATTGGTGGTGGTGGCCTATGTGCTGACAAAGATCATGCCAATCGCGGACATCTACAATCACATTGAATGGCCAGTAGTAGTACTGCTGGGGTCAATGATACCGCTGGGCAGTGCGCTGGATAGTTCGGGCGGCACGGAACTGATCGCCAATGCGCTGATCCAGCTGACAAATGGCCTGCCTGCCTGGGCTATCCTGACCGTTTTGATGGTAGTCACCATGACGTTGTCTGACGTGCTGAACAATACCGCTACTGCCATCGTAGCCGCACCTGTCGGGATTCAGATGGCTCGTACGCTTGAGGTCTCGCCTGACCCGTTTCTAATGACCGTGGCAGTTGCCGCTTCTGCCGCGTTCCTCACACCCATCGGACACAAGAACAACACACTGGTACTGGGTCCTGGCGGGTACCGGTTCGGTGACTACTGGCGTATGGGATTACCGCTCGAAGTTCTGATCATCGCGGTGTCCATTCCCTCCATCCTTGTCTTTTGGCCGCTTTGACGGGTAAAGGCACCTCATGAAACGCTTTTTGACCCTGCAATTGCGCCCGGAAACCGATGCTTCGGATGCCGAGTTCGCGTCGATCTTAAATCGCAGCGGCCTGTTGCCCGACCAGACCCACCGCATCAGGTTAGACTGCGAAGACTTGCCCGAGGGGCTGAACGTGACCGACTACGCCGGAGTCATCGTTGGTGGTGGACCGGGATGTGTCAGTGACGATCCGGCAACGAAGTCGCCGATGGACGCGCGGATCGAAAAGGCCATCATGGGGTTGATGCCTCAGATCACGGCGCACGATCATCCCTTTATGGGTTGCTGTTATGGTTTGGGGATACTTGTGGCCCATCTGGGAGGAGAGGTCAGCAAGGAACAGTTTGGCGAACCCGTCGGCCCTTCGACCTGCCACCTGACCGAGGAAGGCGCGCGCGACCCGTTAACTGCCAATCTACAGCCCAGGTTCGACGCTTTCGTGGGGCACAAGGAAGCTGTGCAAGCACTGCCTGACGGGTGCGTCCATCTTGTGGCTTCGGACCCCTGCCCGTTCCAGATGATCCGTTGGGGTCAGAATGTCTATGCCACGCAGTTCCACCCCGAAGCGGACGCGAAAGATTTTGAGCAGCGCATCAACATCTACAAAGATCACGGCTATTTCCCACCCGCGGATGCCCAAAGTCTGATCGATACCTGCCACGCCGCCGACGTGACGCAGCCCGGAGAAATCCTGCGCTGTTTTGCCCAACGATATGGATGACCCAACGGCGTGGTTGCCTGATCACTTACCCCTCGCTTAGGTTAATCCGGACGGCTTTGGGAGGAGTTGTTCTTGGATCTGCTAACCAACGTGGGCCTACTGCTGTCGCTGGCTACTATCATGCTGTCGCTGGGTATCGGGCTTGAAGTAGCCGATTTCCGGCGCGTACTGATCCGCCGCCAAGTTTTTGCCACCGGCGTCATCATGCGACATTTCACGCGCGGATTCCCCGGTCGTGTGGATGGCCCCTTGTACAAAGCCGCAACCGTTCTATTCGTTCTGACTGTCCTGACCGCGTTGGCTGGGAATTGGCAACTGTTTGTCGACAATCTTGGCGCCATGGGCGCTGGCCTGATCTCGTTAAACGTCGCTTTGCTACTGGCCGGACTGGGACTAGCCCGCGCGGCAGGTCTGTCGTGGGATGAGAGCAAGACGATCTCGATCGAAACCGGTATTCAGAACGCAGCCATGGATATCACGCTGGCGGCTATAATTACCGGAACCGAAAGCGGTTTCAGCCCGCTGGCCCTACCTTCCGTTGTATATGGTATCACGATGCATATCGTGGTCCTGCCGTTTCTCGTCTGGTTCCGCAACCGCTGAAAGGACGCCTTATGACCAACAACACTGCAGATGCGATTGTCGTCGGTGGCGGCCTGGCCGGGTTGGCCGCTGCCGCTGAATTGGGAGACCGCGGTAAAAAAGTGATTGTCCTGGACCAGGAGCCAGAACACTTCCTTGGCGGACAAGCGTTCTGGAGCCTTGGTGGGTTATTCATGGTCGACACGCCGGAACAACGCCGGATGGGAATTCGCGACAGCCAGAACCTTGCCCTGCGTGACTGGATGGGCAGTGCCCAGTTCGATCGGGACGAAGACACATGGCCTCGCAAATGGGCAGAGGCCTATGTCGAATTCGCCGCCGGAGAAATGCGCCCATGGCTACATGCAATGGGTCTGCGTTGGTTCCCGGTTGTGGGATGGGCGGAACGCGGCGGATCTTATGCGGATGGGCACGGCAATTCGGTCCCGCGATTTCACATAACCTGGGGCACCGGGCCGGGTGTACTGGAACACTTCGTCCGCCGCGTACGTGATCACTTCAACTCTGGGCTGATCCAATTGAAATTCCGCCACCAGGTCAGTCACATCATCATGCAGAACGGTGGCGCCAAAGGCGTTTCGGGCGAGGTATTGGCCGACGACACCGCCCAGCGTGGCGGCAAGACCAATCGGGATGAGGTGGGCGAATTTGAAGTCTATGCGCCTTCAATCATTGTCACCTCGGGTGGGATTGGGGGGAATTTCGAGATGGTGCGGAAGAACTGGCCACATGATCGGTTAGGACAGCCACCCAACGACATGGTGGCCGGAGTGCCGTTTCACGTTGATGGACGGATGATCCCAATCAGCGAAAAAGCGGGCGGCCATGTCATCAACGGTGACCGGATGTGGCATTACACAGAAGGCGTTCGAAATTGGAACCCGATCTGGCCCTCGCATGGCATCCGCATTCTGCCCGGGCCAAGTTCGATGTGGTTCGATGCGGAAGGCAACCGGCTGGCACCCCCCTGCTTGCCGGGCTTCGACACTCTGAGCACATTGCGAGAGATCCTGAAAACCGGATATGAATACAGCTGGTTCGTCCTGACGCAGAAAGTGATCAAGAAAGAATTCGCGCTTTCCGGTTCGGAACAAAACCCCGACTTCACCTCTGGCAGCTGGAAAGAGGTGATCCGTCAACGCATCCTTTCGGGCACAAAGGCGACAGCGCCGGTCGAAGCTTTCAAGGAAAAGGGTGAGGACTTCGTGGTCGCCAATACCTTGACTGAGCTGGTTAGCGGCATGAACCATCTGGGCGACGGTCTGATTGACGAAGCACATCTTCGCGCCCAAATCGAGGCGCGGGATTCACAGGTGGACAATCCGTTTTCGAAAGATGCGCAGATTATGGCGATCCTTGCGGCTCGAAATTACCGCGGAGACAAGCTGATCCGCACCGCCAAGCCGCATAAGTTCCTTGATCCGTCAAACGGCCCGCTGATTGCGGTTAAACTACATGTGTTGACCCGAAAGACCCTCGGGGGTCTTCAAACCAATTTGGACAGCCAGATGATCGGCGCAAACGGACAGGTCGTCCCCGGCCTGTTTGCCGCCGGCGAAGTCGCAGGATTTGGCGGAGGTGGCTATCACGGCTACAACGCACTGGAAGGCACGTTTCTGGGCGGTTGTATATTCTCCGGCCGCAATGCAGGACGATCCCGAGCGGTAGCCTGAGCTCTCTGCCCTACTGCGCGCGGACGAATTTCAGTATCGGTTCGCCTGCACCATCCAGCATCACCAGGTTATCACCTGCTACTGCATACGTTGCCACGTTTTGCAGCGCGTCAAAGAACGCTCTCTCAACCTTTTCTAATTCAGGAGGGCACGCCATCAATGTCGCGGCAATATTATCCGGGAAATCCAAACTACTGCCGGAGATCTCGGCTTGTCCGGTAAAGCGATTACAGCCACCGCTTCCGCCGAAGGCGCCGCCCGTCTCAAAAGAGATCTCTGGAAGACGCTCACTGTTAAGCGCGTCACCATTCAGCCCGATCGCGGTCCATTTCGTGTTTTCGAGCATCGCGGCCCCCTGCCCGCTTGCCTGCACCAGCACCAAATCAGACGAATTGCCCTCGCCGTTGGTCAGAACCGGATAGACCGTGTCCGTTGTGAACAGCAGTTCTTCTCCGCGATAAATCGACCCTCGTACCGCGTAGCGCATCTCGTCCTGAATCAGCGCATCGTCATAGGCCAGTTCAAAATCCGCTGGCACTCCGTCCAACGCGTAACGCTGCGCAGCCAGAGTAACCGCTGCTGCATCAGCGCGCGAAATATCCTGCAATTCCACATACAGCGTCGCTTCGGGTGGAAGAGCAATCCGTTCGCGGTAAGTGGCGCTTCCACTCACGGTACCAGCCGAGCTTTCGCTGCTCAGCAAGGTCACTACAACTGCACTGGCCACAATGGTTTGACCGATCTTTGGAAAAGACATGGTCGTGTCCTTTTTATCAGATGCTTTGAAGAAAAGATCGGGTCTGGATAAGTGTTTACAAGACCGGCGCCCAAATATCGGCGGTTCTGCGCCGGTATCACAAAGGCCAGACCAATGGAATTAACAGCGAGGCAAGCAACCCGACTGTGATGTTCAAAGGCACACCGACCTTCAGGAAATCAGTGAACCTGTACCCGCCCGGACCGTAGACCATCATGTTGGTCTGGTACCCGATAGGCGTCGCAAACGAAGCAGAGGCCGCGACCATCACCGCCACCACCAATGGGCGCGGATCAATACCGACCGCCTGTGCCAGTCCAATGGCAATGGGCGTGACCACAACCGCAACCGCGTTGTTCGAAACAAGTTCCGTCAACACGGATGTCAGCAGATAGACCGCCCAGATGATCAGGAACGGTGGCAGCATTCCCAGACCAGGCGCCACCGCCTCAACGATCAGAGAGACCGCCCCCGAGGCGTCCAGCGCGGCGCCGATGGCAAGCATCGAAAAGATCAATGCCAACAGGCGGCCTTCGACAAAGGAAAACGCCTCATCCGCATCAATGCAGCGGGTCAACAGGACCACCGCGACCGCAAGGATAGACAGCAACAGGATCGGGGCCACTCCCAGCGCAGCCAGAACCACGATGCCGGTCAGCGCACCGATCGCAATCGGTGCATGGCTGCGCCGGAAGGCGCGCGCCGAGGGTTGCGTGACATCAACCATATCCATGTCGGCGGCCAGTTTCTTGATATCCGCCGGAGAACCTTCCAACAGCAGCGTGTCGCCAACCCGGACCACCAGATCATCAAGTTGCCGGCCGATATTCTGGTTCCGGCGATGTACGGCCAGAACATAAACACCATAGCGGCGGCGCAAGCGCATCGCGCCCAGCGTTCGTCCGACCATGCGGCACCCCGGGGTGATCAACACCTCAACCGTCTTTGTCTCGACCGCCGAGACCTGATCGACGCGTTTCAACTCCTTGTTGGTTTGCAGACTCAGCAATTCGGTCATCTCGGTACGCAAGACAACGCGGTCACCCACATTCAACGTGACGCCCTTAAGATTGCGTCGCAGTGATTCATCACCCCTGATAACGTCAATCAGACGCACACCGGGACGTTTGAACAATTGGACGCCCGTCACCTCGCGATCGATCAAGTTGCTTTCGGGGGGGATCACCGCCTCGGTAAAGAACTTCATTTTGGATCGGTCGCTGAGCATCGAGGCCATGCTGTCCCGGTCCGGCAAAAGACGCGGCGCAATGAAGCGAAGGTAGATCATCCCGTAGATCACCAGCGCAATGCCCAGTGGGGTGACCTCAAAGATCGTGAACGCGGGCATCCCCTGAGACCGCGCAACCCCATCCACCAACAGGTTGGTCGAAGTTCCGATCAGGGTCAGTGTGCCGCCAAGGATGGCTGCGTAGCTGAGCGGGATCAGCAGTTTTGAAGCCGGTATATTCAACGTGCGCGCGATCTGAACAAAGACCGGGATCATGACGACCACCACCGGCGTGTTCGATACCACGGCCGAAGCGATTACGACAAAAGCCATCAGCAAGCCGATGGCAAATCGCGGGTTCACCTGCGCCTGTTTCTGTGCGGTCGACGTAAACGCGTCCAGTGCGCCGGTGCGAACCAAAGCGCCCATGATGATGAACATCGCCGCAATCGTCCAAGGGGCGGGGTTGGACAAGACGGCCAGTGCACTTTGATAAGGCAAAATACCGGTGACCAGCATCAGGGCCACGCCGCCTATCGCCACCACTTCAGTCGGGTAAACTTCGCGCAGAAACATGACAAACATGCCCGCAACAATCACCAGCGCCAGAATTGCACTGCCCATATCTGTAAGTTGAAGGAATTGCATTCGTGGTATTCTGTCCGAACCCTAACCTGGCCAACGCGCCTGGCGGTCAGTTTCTCGCATTGACAAGGGTAGAGCAAGCCTGACTTGCATTCAGGGGCCTGCCTGCTGCAACCGGCCACCTACACGGACCATATGGACAGACTTGGCCTGCCCATCGCGATCATCCGTTTCGACGAACACGCCGCTCAGCGTCGCTTCGCCATTGGCGGGTGTGAACCGCGCCTTGGGCATGCCAGTGATGAAGCGACGCATTGGCTCCAACTTGTCCATACCGATGACCGAGTCGTAATCGCCGCACATGCCAGCATCGGTCATGTACGCGGCACCGCCAGGAAGAATTTGCGTATCCGCCGTTGGAACGTGGGTGTGTGTTCCAACCACAAGGCTGACGCGCTTATCACAATAATGCCCCATCGCCATCTTTTCAGAGGTCGCCTCGCAGTGCATATCGACAATGATGGCGTCGGCCTGCCCGCCGCGCGGATGAGATTTCAGGATCGGTTCGATGGCCGAGAACGGGTCGTCAAACGGCCGTTTCATGAACACTTGGCCCAGCACCTGCACCACCAGGACTTTGCGTCCGCCTGGTGCTGTGTACAGGCGATGCCCCCGCCCCGGAGCACCTTTGGCAAAATTCACCGGGCGAACGATACGAGGCTCGCTCTCGATGAATTGCAGCATGTCTTTCTGGTCGAACGCATGGTCGCCCAGGGTTACACAATCGGCTCCGGCATCGAGCAACAGTTTGGCATGATCCCCGCTCAAGCCCATCCCGTTCGAGGCATTCTCGCCATTGACCACAACAAAATCCAGCCGCCATTCGTCGCGCAGACGTGGCAGGTGTTGCTGAATCGCGGCGCGGCCAGCGCGCCCCATGACGTCACCCAGAAAAAGTATTCTCATTCGAACTGTCCTAAGTGTGGTGTTTGACAAGCACAAGCGGTTAAGCTGCGGACATAACCTGATTAGACAAATTCTTACGGAGGATTTTGATGCGTCGTATTCTTCTGACCACCGCCGTTTTCGCGACGCTCGCCGCTTGCAATCAAGCCTCGACTTCCGAAAGTGCCGCGCAGCTGGCGAATCCGGCGGCGACGTACTGCATTGAAAGCGGCGCTCGTTATGAGATCCGCGATGGCGCAGATGGTCAGACAGGTATCTGCATTCTGTCGGACGGACGCGAGGTTGATGCTTGGGACTATTTCCGTGAGAACCACACAGGTTGACCCAAGTTGACGATCACGCGCGGAACGTCAGAACCCGGCTTTCGGTAATAACCATATCCAACGGCTGATCTGTCGGCTCCAGTGGCAACCCTTCGGCTTCTTGCGCGTCAAAGGCGAAACCGATGGCAAATGTCGGGCGCTTTGCGCGCAAACCTTCCAATGTACGGTCATAAAACCCGCCGCCATAACCCAGCCTGCCGCCCTTTGCGTCAAAGGCGACCAGCGGAACAATCAGGATTTCCGGATCAAAATAGTCGTCAACCTCGGGAACTTTTGCCCCAAATGGCCCGTCCTTCAGCACGCCCTCGGGTGTCCAGCGGGAAAAACGCAGCGGTTGACCAGCGGCTTGAATCACCGGCACACCGACCGGGCCGTATGCTGCGGCCTCGGCCATCGCAGGCAGGGGGTCAATTTCGGTTCGGATTGGCATGTAGCCGGACAAGGGTACTCCCCTATGGCCTGCCAGAACTTCAGACAATCGCCCTGCGGCCCCCGGCAGCCGGGTATCAAACGCGACCTTGCGGCGGGTAAATGCAGCCTTTCGCGCAGCTGCTTTGATTTCGGTCAGGTCGGTCGTTTCGGTCACAGAAGCACCACGCTGGCAAGGCCAAGGAATATGAAGAACCCCATGACATCCGTCGTTGTAGTCACAAAGGTTCCCGATGCCAGCGCCGGGTCAACGCCCAGACGGTCCAGCACCACCGGTACTACCGTACCTGCAAAGCCGGCGATGATCATGTTCACGACCAGAGCAGATCCAATCACGACACCCAATAACGGCGAGTCAAACCACAGCATTCCCACGGTTCCCAACACGATTGCGAAACACAACCCGTTGAGCATCCCGACCAAAAGCTCCCGCCGGATCACTCGTGCCACGTTTGAACCTGTGAGGTCGCGCGTTGCCAACGCGCGAACGGCAACTGTCAGGGACTGTGTTCCGGCATTTCCGCCCATCGACGCGACAATCGGCATCAAAATGGCAAGGGCTACCAGTTGATCGATTGCTGCCTCGAACTGCGAGATCACCAACGAAGCACAAATTGCCGCGCATAGGTTTACCGCCAGCCAAGGTAGGCGCCGCCTGCTTGTCGCGGCCACACTGTCGGATAGTGAGCTTTCATCGCTAACACCCGCCAGACGCAGCATGTCCTCTTCATATTCTTCATCCAGAACGACCATCGCGTCATCGATTGTGATGACACCAACCAACCGACCGTCTGCATCCACCACAGGGGCCGAGATCAAATGGTATTGGTTGAAAGCGTAGGCCACGTCTTCTTCGTCCTGATCGACGGGAATGATGTGCAGTTCCTCATCGGCAATATCTTTCAGCGGCGCCTCGCGCCGTGTGGCCATTAACTTGCCCAAAGAGATTTGCGCGACAGGCTTAAGCCGCGGATCAACCAGAATGACAAAGTAGAATTGCTCAGGGAGGTCGTCATTGGCCCGCATGAAATCAATAGCTTGCCCCACCGTCCAATGTTCGGGCGCCATGACCACTTCGCGCTGCATGAGACGACCGGCAGAGTTTTCCGGGTAAGACAGCGCCTGTTCGGCCGCAACACGCTCGGAGTCTTCGAGCGCATCCAGAATGGTCTCCTGCTGCGGTTCTTCCAGGTCTTCCAACAGGTCAACAACATCGTCGCTTTCCATATCCCGGACCGCTTCGGCCAAAACATCCGGCTTGAGGACGTTGATGACCTCTTCGCGCACGGCTTCATCCAGCTCCGATAAGATATCACCGTCGAATTCCCTGTCGTACAGGCGGATCAGGCGAGTCCGATCATAGGAATTCATCTGCTCCAAAAGGTCGGCAATGTCCGCAGCGTGCAGCGGCTCCATCAGCTCAATCAGCTTGTCGCGATCTTCCACGTCCACTGCGTAGTGAATCCCTGCAACCGTCCTCGGATTCAGCGCATAGGCGTCTTCGTCCCGGGGCTGATCGGGTTTGACCTCGTCACTGCCTGTCGTCATGCGCTGCCCCCTTTTCACGGCGATTGGGCCCTAAATAGAAGAAGCTGCTACCGGAAAACAATGACAATGCTACGATTTACCCACATCTTTCGCCCCCTTATGCTGAAGGACGTTTCAAAAAGGGCGGAGAACAGGACACATGGCGCAAAAGACGCTGTTGAAAGGTCGCGTGCTGACTTTCACCGGATCACCATTTGAAGGTGAGCCAATTGACGCAACCAGAATTCACGAAGCGGTCCTGATCGAGGACGCGCAAATTGCGGCTTTGGGCTCGGCTGCGGACCTATTCGCGGCGCATCCGGAAGCACATGTAAAGGATTATGGCGACCACCTGATCATGGCCGGGTTCATCGACCCGCATGTCCACTATCCGCAGACAGCCATGATCGCCAGCTGGGGAAAGCGCCTTATTGACTGGCTGAACACCTACACTTTCCCGGAAGAGATGAAATTTAGCGCGCCGGAATACGCATCAGAGATTGCCAACCGTTACCTGGACCTGACAACCGCGTATGGCACAACAACTATGTGCAGTTTCTGCACCATCCATCCCGAAAGTGTGGATGCCTTTTTCACGGCTGCCCAAAACCGTGGCCAACGTGTGGTGGCAGGAAAAACCTGTATGGACCGCAACGCGCCTGAAGGGCTTCGGGACACCGCACAGACTGGTTATGATCAATCCAAGGCGCTGCTACACAAGTGGCATGGGATCGATCGGATTTCTTACGCGATCACGCCGCGGTTTTCACCCACTTCCACACCGGAACAGCTGGAAGCCATGGGCGCATTGTGGGCTGAAAACCCTGAATGCCTGATGCAAACTCACCTGAGCGAGCAGACCGATGAAATCGAATGGGCTAAGTCCTTGTTCCCGGATGCGCGGGATTATCTTGATACATATGAAACCTTCGGCCTTTTGGGTGGGCGCGGTCTTTACGGCCACAGTATCCATCTGGAGCCACGCGAACGGGACCGGCTGCGCGAGGTGGACGCCGCGCTGATCCATTGCCCGACATCGAATACCTTCATCGGGTCGGGCCTGTTTGACATGAACGGTCTGTTCCGGGACGGGCATCGGGTTGGTTTGGCCACCGACACCGGTGGCGGGTCGAGCTTTTCGATGTTGCGCACGATGGCGGCAGCCTACGAGATCGGCCAGTTGCGCGGCCGCCCGCTGCACCCGGCACAATTGCTGTGGCTGGGGACAGTCGGATCGGCCAGAACGCTGCGGATGGATGACTGCATCGGCAATGTGGCTCAAGGGATGGAAGCAGATCTGGTCGTATTGGACCTTGCGTCCACACCAGCCATTGCTCAGCGCGAGGCCAATGCAGACGACCTTTGGGAAGCGATCTTCCCTACCATCATGATGGGCGACGACCGAGCCGTCGCCGATGTGTGGATCGCGGGAAAATCGACCACGCGCTGAAGCTCCTTTACTCCTGCAACGCTCGCGCCAGTTGATTTTGCCGTTCGATCACGCGCGGCAGATCAAGCGTCGATATCTGACCATCGCGAACGATCTGGCGACCTTCGACAAACAGGTGTTTGACCCGAGACGGCCCAGCCAGCAACAGTGCGGCTGGGTCCCAACTGCCTGCGCTTTCGATGCCACTTGTGTCCCAGATTGCGATATCTGCTCGTTTCCCCGGCATCAGGCGTCCGCAATCGGACCGGTTCAGAACGTCCGCGCCACCTCGGGTTGCAATTTCAAGCGCCTCGCGGGCGGACATAGCATCCGCACCATTTTCGACACGCTGCAACAACATGGTCTGACGCGCCTCGGCCATCAAATTGCCGGTGTCGTTGCTGGCAGATCCATCAACCCCCAACCCAACCGTTACGCCCGCGTCGCGCATTGCCCGAACCGGGGCGATCCCGGATCCGAGGCGACAATTCGAGCAGGGGCAATGGGCCACGCCTGTGCCTGTTCTGGCAAACAAGTCAATCTCGGCCCCGTCCAGTTTCACGCAATGGGCATGCCAAACGTCGTCCCCGGTCCATCCCAAGTCCTCGGCGTATTGACCTGGGCGACAATCAAACTGCGCCTGAGAATAGGCTATGTCCTCGTCATTTTCAGCCAGATGCGTGTGCAACATGACGCCCTTGTCCCGCGCCAACAGGGCCGCTTCCCGCATCAAATCGCGAGTGACAGAGAACGGAGAGCACGGCGCAAGGCCCACCCGACACATTGCGCCCTCAGACGGGTCATGAAAGGTATCAACGACCCGGATCATGTCTTCGAAGATGGCGCCTTCGGCCTCGACCAAGCAGTCCGGCGGTAATCCTCCGTTGCTTTCTCCAATACTCATCGCGCCACGTGTGGGATGAAACCTCAGCCCTAATTCTGCCGCTGCAGCAATAGTGTCATCAAGGCGCGCGCCGTTGGGATACAAATACAGATGGTCAGAACTGAGCGTGCACCCTGACAGGGCCAGCTCGGCCAGGCCGATCTGTGCCGAGATGAACATTTCCTCGGGCCCGAACCGAGACCAGATCGGGTAGAGCGTTTTGAGCCAACCGAACAGCAAGGCATCCTGCCCGCCCGGGACCGCTCGGGTCAGGGTCTGATAGAGATGGTGATGGGTGTTGACCAACCCTGGTGTGACGATACATCCAGAGGCATCGTGGACCTCGCCTTCGGTCGCCAGCCCATGGCCGAGCTGCGCAATTTGACCATCGCGAATCAAAAGGTCCGCGCCACCCAATTCTTGCCGGGCATCGTCCATCGTCAAAATCGAGTCGGCGTTTCGGATCAAAATTTCAGGCATATCATGCACTCCTGCATTTGCCCGCCTCATGCAAAGGAGTGTCGGCTGGTGGAAAACGGGCTCAAGAACCAGCCGTAGCGATGATAAACATTGCCGCCTTGCGCGGCAACCGGGGTCAATAGGTGCGCAAAATCTCCAAAGCTGCGGCGTGAATCTGGGGGTTGGCTGCGGCCAAGACCCTTCCACCGTCATGGGCCGGATTACCCTGCCAGTCGGTCACGATCCCTCCGGCTGCATGGATGACCGCTATGGGTGCCTGGACGTCATAAGCATTCAATCCCGCTTCGATCACCAGATCGACCTGCCCTGCCGCCAGCAGTGCGTAGGCATAGCAATCCATCCCATATCGCGTAAGCTTGGTGTGCCTCGATACGGCTCGAAACGCTTCGCCCTCAGCCGTAGTGCCCACTTCGGGAAAGGTGGTGAATATAATCGCCTGATCCAAAGACCGTGTCGCGCGGGTCTTCAGGCCGGCCTTACCCATCGGGCCGTTGACAAAAGCCTGTCCGTCAAAACCGACAAATCGTTCGGCGATATACGGTTGGTCAATTACACCCAAATAGGGGCCGTTTTCCGCTCCCAAAGCAATAAGAACACCCCAGGTTGGTGTGCCACTGATAAAACCGCGAGTTCCGTCAATCGGATCAAGCACCCACGTCCGGCCGCTGGTGCCCTCGGTCTGACCGAATTCTTCGCCCAAAATGCTGTCTTCAGGCCGGTGCTTGGCCAAGACCGCACGCATCGCCTTTTCAGCTTCGCGGTCGGCGATGGTGACGGGATCGAATCCCGCGTCCAATTTGTTGTCGGCTTTCAGGCCAGACTGACGGAAATAGGGAAGAATGGCCGCACGCGCCGCGTCGGCCATTTCTTCGGCAATTTCTAAATCGCTAAGAGGAGTGTGTCGCATGCGCTACCCGTGCGACGGCATCACCCCCAATGTCAAGACAGTCGTTTCAGGCGACTTCACTCAGAACACGAGCCAGTTCGAAAAGACGGCGGCGCTGGTTCTCCGGGATCGAGTAATAGGAACGTACCAGATCCAATGCCTCTTTATCCCCCATCAAGTCAGCAGGCACCGATGTCTTTTCAGCATCGTCCTTCTGAACCTCTTCAAGTCCTTCAAAGAAAAAGCTGACAGGAACTTCCAATGCCTCGGCAATGTCCCAAAGACGTGAAGCGCTGATACGGTTGGCACCCGTTTCATACTTTTGAATTTGTTGAAATTTGATACCAACTTGCTGCGCCAGCTGCTGCTGGGTCATGCCAATCAGCCAGCGGCGATGCCGGACGCGCTTGCCCACATGGACATCGACGTGATGGGTCATTGGTATTCTCCTCTATAACTCAAACAACCGTTCGGAAAAAACCGACAGCAGCTATCACCGCGAAACTAGCGGGTCGCTGCTTAAGAACTTCCTAATCCGGAATGTACCCCCCGAACGGCACTACGCACCAATATTGCCGCTTTCAGATTTTTTTTCAAGCGGGTTGAATTCAAAACCACGAATAGTTGTTTCCGGTTGTAGCCCACCAAAACCAGTTTCAGTTGTTGCAATTGATGAAACTGAGATGGATGTTTACAGCAGCCTGCTTCACAACACTTACGTTAGCAATTGACAATCACTTGTTCGCCCCCGTCAATGCGCCAAAAACCGGAGAGCGAACATGCTGGCCTATCGCGTAAATTCCAAGGGATCCAAAGCAGAGCTTTGCGACACAAAAGTACCCGATCCAGCCGAAGGACAGGTCCGGGTGGCTATTCGGGCCTGCGGCCTGAACTTTGCAGATTTGCTGATGCAGAAGGGCACGTATCAGGAAACGCCCGAGCCTCCGTTCACCCTCGGCATGGAAATCGCAGGAATTATTGATGTGGTCGGAAGCGGCGTTGAAGGCTTGAAACCCGGAGACAGGGTCGGGGTCTTCTCAGGACAAGGCGGATTGGCCGAATTTGGCGTCTTTGACACTGACCGGGTTTTTCCGCTGCCCGACTCTGTGAGTTATGAAGACGCCGCCGCGATTCAAATCGCCTATGGCACCGGCCACATTGCCCTGCACCATCGTGCGCAACTGCAGCCCGGCGAAACCCTCTTGGTGACAGGTGCCGCAGGTGGTGTCGGGCTGACTGCGGTAGAGCTGGGAAAACTGATGGGCGCGACTGTCATCGCACAGGCACGTGGGCCAGAGAAACTGGCTGTCGCCCAAAAAGCGGGCGCCGATTATCTTGTCGACGCCAGTGAGGACTTGCGCGAGCGCGTGCTCGCCCTGGGAGGGGCCGATGTGGTCTACGATGCAATTGGCGGGGATGTCTTCAAGGCGGCCTTCCGTGCCACGAACCCGGAAGGGCGTCTGCTGCCGATCGGCTTTGCCGGTGGGGACGTTCCGCAGATCCCGGCAAACCATCTGCTGGTCAAAAACCTGACTGTGATCGGCGTTTATTTCGGTGGCTACCTGAAATTCAGACCAAAGGTCATTCACGACAGCTTTGCCACCCTATTCCGCTGGCGCGCCGAAGGGCGGATCAAACCGCATATCAGCCATCTTCTCCCTTTGCGTGAAGTTGAAAAAGGCATGCAATTGTTGAAAGAGCGCAAATCGACCGGCAAGATCGTAATTGCGCCCTGACCGTTTCAGCCGACGACAGCTTTGAGTGGGGTTCTCCCCACCAATCGGAAGTTCTGCCGAACCAGAGACGCCAGCGCGTCGACCACTGAATCTCGCGCTTTGTCGGCACCATACAAATTAATCATATGCGCAGGCAGTTCGGGCAGAGTCCCGCCCGAGTCGATCTGTTCCAGATGAGCCGCCTCTGTTCCATCCAGCATAGCGTGGACGGCCAGATCAGCACTGACCGTTGCCTCGATTGTCCTATCGTTTTCGGTTTCAACAGACAGCTCCCACGGGATACCGGCCTCATCCAGCGCGGCTATCACCTGCGGTCGGAACAGGCACCGGCGCCCCAATGCCAGTGGGATCGGGCGCTTGCGCCACGCGGACCCACCCGGAGCACCGATCCACCTCAAGGGCAATTCGGCTACGGTCTCTGCACCCTCTCCGCTTGATGCTTCGGTTGTGAGAATCAAATCGCATTCGCCACGCTTGAACATGTCTTTCAGCTGCAGGGAATACGAGGACACCAGCTGCACCCGAACGCGCGGGAAATCCGCGTTGAACCGCTGCAATACGCGCGGAATTGCCGGATAAACGATGTCGTGGGGCACGCCCAGAACGACCTCGCCTTCAAACGCCTGATCCGTCAGTTTGGAAATCACCTCATCGTTCAGTGCGATCATTCGCCGGGCGTAGGCCAGCAACTGCTCTCCGGATGCGGTTAGCGCAATAGTCCGGCCACTGCGGTCCAACAAATCAAGGTCCAACAGTTCCTCCAACCGCTTGAGCTGCATCGAAACCGCCGACTGGGTCAGATGAAGGAAACCGGCAGCGCGCGTGACACCGCCATGATCCGCGACGGCCACAAACGATCGTAAGGTGGTGATATCCAAGTTTCGCATCTTCAAGATTCCTTATGGGAGTCTTCATAAACATTCATTTTTCAAATATGTCATGATGCGCCATATAGATCAAGAAGTTTGATCTTAACCACCAACTTCATCACATAACCACGAAAGGGCAAAGATCATGACCCAAATTGCAATCACAAATCCACTCGGACTGTCACGGTCTGGTCAAGGTAGCAAAATCTGGCGTCTGTTGAGCCTGGCCAAACAACGCCGTACACTGTCGAGGCTCGATGATCGCGCACTCGAAGATATCGGCATCACCCGCGCCGAAGCGAATGCTGAGGCCGCACGACCAATCTGGGACGCACCAAAACATTGGTGCAAGCACCTGTATTGATTGACGTTGGGCATCAATTTGGAGGCTTGATCAAAAAAGCCGCCAGATTTGTTGACAGTTTTGCTGAGAATTGGGCCTAAAACCCTTGAAAGACAGGCCACTCTCTCCGATATTTGCTGGGAAGCTGGCCTGCTTTCGCGGGCTGAGCAAAGGAAATTGAAGGGAGACCCTTATATGGCACAATTTGACACGATCCGGACGGCGGCCGGCGCGCGCGCTGCCGAGATTGATGAGGGCCTGCGCGCCCATATGAACAAAGTCTACGGCACAATGTCCGTCGGCATGCTGATTACTTTTGCCGTGGCCTGGGCCGTGGGCAGCAACGATCAGCTGTTGTCAGTGTTTCGTGACCCCATCACGCTGAGCCCCAACATTCTGGGATGGATCGTGATGTTCGCTCCTCTGGCTATGGTGTTCGGATTCGGCGCCGCGATTAACCGTCTTTCGGCTGCCGGTGCGCAACTGTTCTTCTACGCGTTCGCGGCTGTCATGGGCTTGTCCATGAGCTGGATTTTCGTGGCCTTCACTGGCATTTCGATCGCGCAGGTGTTCCTGGTCACTTCGATCGCGTTCGCTGGTCTGTCGCTATACGGTTACGTCACCAAGAAGGACCTGTCCGGTATGGGCACGTTCCTGATGATGGGTGTGATCGGTCTGATCGTCGCGATGGTCATCAACCTGTTCCTGCAGTCGCCTGCGATCATGTTTGCCGTGTCCATTCTGGGCGTTCTGATCTTTGCCGGTCTGACCGCTTATGACACGCAGAAGATCAAGACGACCTATCTGCAGATGGCCCATGCGGGCGATCAGGAGTGGCTGGGTAAAGCTGCCATCATGGGAGCGCTGAACCTGTATCTGGACTTCATCAACATGTTCATGTTCTTGCTGCAACTGTTGGGCAACCGCGAATAACGCGGATCAACTTTTGGTCTTTAAAGGGCGGGCCCAGTCTGGCCCGCCCTTTTTTGTTACGTCTCGAACTGCCGCGAACGGTACCATCAATTATAAAGGTTGCTGGCATCGACCGCTAAGCTCAGCCACTGATTGTCGTCAAAAAAGAAACCCCCGCTAAAGCGACGGGGGTTAACCTTTACGTATCGGTATTAGTCTTCAGCTGCAATTCAGCGGCACTGCAAAGCCCGCACTGCGTGAAGACGATCCTTTGCCATATACGTCCCCTGCGGGCAGACACCCGGTGAAACGCTCCGTTTCAGACCCAAAGATCGAACCAATGGAATTGTCGATCTTGGTGCTGTTATTTTTTGTGCGTAACACTCCGTACAGCGTCCCGTTCACGCTGACCGTGCTCAGATACAATTCCGTATCACTCCCGGTCAATTGCACTGCATTGGCTACGGATTGACCACCGTTGTTAATGGCAACTCCAGCCAGTTTTTCCTTCTCAACCTGGTCGGATGCAATCTGAATGGTGGGCAATTCGGCAAGTTCCGCTGGCACGTTGGTAGCCTCGGGGACAAACGCCGCCGCACCTTTAACATCGGAAATTGTACGCGGCTCGCCGTCAATTCCAGTGAAACCGATACCTTCGCGATTGTACGGATCTTCACATGCGGCAAGGGTCAGTATGGCCAGTGTGGGCAATAAGATTTTTTTCATGACGGTCAACATTTTGGAACGGTTAGCTGAAGCGTAGCGGTACGCCACACGAAAAAGCAAGCCGCCCTTGTTCAGATTACCCGAATGGCTGATGCGCCTCTGCAACGGCTGGATCAACGCGGAACTTATTCTTCAGATGATCGTACACTTGATCAGCGCACGTAAAAAAGGACCCTGCCTTGGGCAGGGTCCTTTTGAAATTGTCCAAGCTGGACGGCAGATTACTTAATCTTGCCTTCCTTGTACTCGACATGTTTCCGAACGACCGGGTCGTACTTACGAATGGTCATTTTCTCGGTCATGGTGCGAGCGTTTTTCTTGGTCACGTAGAAGTGGCCCGTGCCCGCGGTCGAGTTCAGACGGATCTTGATTGTCGTCGGCTTCGCCATGGTTATCTCCTGCGTCCGAAAAGGCAGGGGCCTTTCGGTTGAATTCCTATGAGCGTGCGCTTTTACCCGCTCGCTCAGCCGAGTCAACAGGAATCGGCCGCACCGGATCATAAATCCCCGCCCCCCTTCCAGCAGGCCCGGGACCAGATTTGGAATGATCACGAGTTTGTGATAGCCTTGCCACGCAGTCACGACACAAAGAAGCTAAAGCCAGGCTCGACGCAAGAGGCACCGGAAACAGGCAATACCCTGTCTTAGCAGGAATTCATTGCACGACATTTCCGGGGGGATCTCATGACAGAATTGACGATTCAGGGCGAAGAGTTGGCGAATTGCAATTGCAATTACGGGTGCCCGTGCCAATTCAGCGTACTTCCTACACATGGCAACCGCGAAGCGGTTGTGGTTTTTGACATTGAAAGCGGAAAATACGGAGACACGGATCTGGCCGGCCTGCGCGCGGCCGGAGTCTACTATTGGCCTGGCCCAATTCACGAAGGCAACTGCGAGATGCAGTTGATCATCGATGAAAGCGCCACAAAAGACCAAAGAGCCGCCTTGCAAGCCATCATGACTGGCGAGGACACCGATGAAATGGCGACCATGTGGTACGTCTACAGCGCAATGGCCCCGACCAAGCACGAAACACTCTATTTGCCCATCGAATTGAACTGGAGCCGGGAGGAGCGCTCAGGCTTCGCCAAAGTTCCAGGTGTTTTCGACCTCGAGGTCAATCCAATCGCGCACATCGTCTCGGGCGCGCCGCATCGGGCTTCAATTCAACTGCCAAACGGGTTTGAGTATCGCCATGCCGAGTCGGCCTCGGGAACGGCGAAGACTACCGGTGGCGCGATCAGCCTGACCTTTGACGCGACCCACGCTCATCTGGCCCATCTGAACATATCTGGCCACGGCGTGCTCGGCGCTTGATCGGAATGATCCGATGATCCATCACCCTGCCTCTCCCCGTCCCGGGTCGGTCGAGCGGTTGTTGCGTCAGGACAGCGCCATTGTACTAGGCTGCGTTCTTCTGATCGTTCTGGCCGCATTATGGTACACGATCACCGGTATCGGCATGAACATGTCCGCAGTCGAGATGACCCGGATGGCTGGCCCGATCGGACACCCGATGCAGATGGAGGATGGTATTTCCTGGGACGCGGGCTATGCCGTCCTTATTTTCCTCATGTGGTGGATCATGATGATCGCCATGATGACCCCCAGTGCCGCACCAATGGTGTTGCTTTACGTTGCGCTCAAGCGGATGGGCCCCGAAAAAGATCGCACGGCATTCTACAGTTTGCTCTTTCTGTCCGGCTATCTGGTCGCCTGGGCTGTGTTCAGCGCTTTCGCCACGGTCGCGCAATGGGGGCTGGAGCACTCCGGCCTTTCAGATGGCCCGATGATGACGATTCGATCAAAGGGGTTTGCTGGCTTTTTGTTGCTGGCGGCCGGGTTTTATCAACTGTCCAGTCTGAAGTCAGCTTGCCTGCGTCACTGCCGAAGCCCTGCTCAGTTCCTTGCAGAACACAACAGCCATGGACCGATGGGCGCATTTCGCGTTGGAGCCTCGCACGGTGTGTTTTGCCTGGGGTGTTGCTGGGCGTTGATGCTGCTGCTGTTCGTGGGCGGTGTCATGAACCTCTACTGGATTGCAGGGATAGCGATTTACGTTGCGGTGGAAAAACTGTTGCCGAGGGCGGGTTGGTTGACCCCTGTCACTGGCGCGGCACTGACTGTCATGGGTGTCTGGCTGATCGCACAGGCGATTTTTGCAACCGGCTGAAGCACCCATTCCGGCCACGGGGTCGGCCGAATTTCGGGCCCCGATTGAACCTTCTTAAAAGGAGTTGGAAATGCCTGTTTTCATTACATACGCGTCTTATTCGCACACTGGTGTCAAGGGGATGCTGAAAAAACCCGAAGATCGAACTGGTCCGGTCAAGGCGCTACTTGAAGGGGTCGGCGGAAAGCTATTGGCGTTTTATATCACGACTGGAAGCAATGACGTTGTTGTCATCAGCGAAGCACCGGACGGCACCGATGCGGTTGCCGTGGGGATGGCAGTCGCGGCCTCGGGTGCGGTATCCAAAATCGAAACCGTGCGCGCATGGACCGCATCAGAATTTGTGTCCATCACCGAGAAAGCCGCGGCACTGACAGGTGCATACACGCCGCCAGGTGGATAACAGGATATGCGCGGAGGGCCTGTAAGCCGGATCCTGTTCCGGGGTTGCCCCCTTCGATGACCATTCCTCTAGGCCGCGCATTACTGCGCGGCTCAAGCTGCCAACCCGGTCCCTCTCGGCCAAGACGTGCCTAGCGGCGGTATCGGCTTACGCCGACCGGCCCGCGCGGGGACCCTATTCGGCATTGCTCCCGGTGGGGCTTGCCGTGCCGTCCCTGTTGCCAGGGACGCGGTGGGCTCTTACCCCACCGTTTCACCCTTACCTCGGACCGAAGCCCGGGGCGGTCTGATTTCTGTGGCGCTTTCCGTCGGGTTTCCCCGCCCGGGCGTTACCCGGCACCGTTGTCTTGTGGAGTCCGGACTTTCCTCTCGGGCATGTGCCCCAGCGGCCATCCGGCCCTCCGCGCGGGGTCGTGGGTATGCTTTGGGTCGAACGCCGTCAAGAGTAGATCAGGTTGATACGCCTGAGCGGCGAAGGGGCGAGAAATCAGCGGGTGCCAGCGGCCCGCTTCCCCACGGGCGATACCTGAGACGCACTGCTGCGAGAAGGGCGTCGTCATCGACTTCGGCGGTGAATCCAGCCTCGCGTGCCAAAACACGGAACTCATCCAAGTGCGCATCTTGCTGGCCTTCGTCATCTCCCCGCAATTTTGCCAGATTCTGGCGTTCCAGCCGTTGCCAGTCAAAACGTGGACCGGGGTCAGACTTGCGACCCGGAGCCATGTCGGAATGGCCAATGACACCGTCCGGGCCTATCGCCCAGCGCGCCATGGCTTCCCTCAGCAGGGTTTCCAGAACCGCCATCTGCGGGGCCGAAAAAGGATGATCGCCTCGGTTGTCCATCTCTATGCCGATCGAGCGCGAATTGATGTCGCGCTGGCCATGCCACTCTCCTGCGCCAGCGTGCCAGGCCCGGTCTTGCTCCCGAACCATTTGCCATAAGGTGCCGTCAGTACCGATCAGGTAATGAGCAGACACTTCGGCTGCGGGATCGCATAGACGATCCAGAGCCTCGTCGGCGCTGTCCATGGCTGTGTAGTGCAGCACGATGAGGGTCGGGGTCAGCCCATCACGGCGCGAGCCGAAATTTGGAGATGGGTGCCAGATCGGTTGCAACGGGTTAGTTGCCGACAGCGCTTCTGAAGGGGGTGGGGTCCCAGCCGCAGGCATACCCATCACCGTCCGGGTCCAACCCTTTTCGGTCACGCTGCGGGCCACCATTGGACAGGAACTCGATCTGAGCCTGATCGGGAGACGCAAACTTAGCACAGTTGCGTTGAGCCTTGGCTTGCAGGTTAAATCCCGCACGGCTGTATAGCTGCGTGCCAACCGGGTTTGAGGTGCTAAGCGCGTATTGCACGATGTTTGGCTGACCCTCGGCACCCCGTTGCGGCACGGCGGTAGGGGCAACCACCTCATAGGTCTGGCGGTTCTGTTCAATGCGGGCCGCATCGGATTCAATTGTGCGACGGTTCGAGACAGCGGCGAAATCCTGTTCGTCCGAAATCCCAGCGCTGTTAACTGCTGACGCGTTGGCTACGGGCACCGCCTGACCTGAGGTGCCGGCCAGCGCGGCGGCCGTCTGGTTGGCGATGTCGGTTGCATCGTCACCGGTCAGAGGCGTCACTGCCCCGCCCGAGCCCTGTGCCGATAGCGGTTCCTCTGAAATAACGGGGGGCGGTGCCAGCGGGTTGCCCGTTAAGCCCTGCCCCGTCAACTGCGCCTCACGCTGAGCCTGATAATCGGGCGTGTTAAATCCGGTGCTCGAAACAGGCGTCACCGTATCACATGCCGCAATTAACCCAATGGTCGGGATCAGAAGCATTCTGCGCATTTTCGCTGCTCCGTTTTCTTGTTGTCTTGCCTGCCCGAGGCTTACCACCATTTACCGGGCTTGGCCACAAACCCGGCGGCGCTTTCCAAAGCATAGGCGGTGTTGAGCAGATCACCTTCCTCCCACGGACGACCAATCAGTTGCAGCCCCAGAGGCAGGCCCTGAGCGTCCAGCCCCGCCGGTACCGAAATTCCTGGCAGGCCTGCAAGATTGACGGTCACGGTGAACACGTCGTTCAGATACATCTGAACCGGGTCCGCTTCGGTCATTTCACCCAAGCCAAAGGACGCAGAAGGTGTTGCGGGGGTCAGGATGGCGTCCACTCCTGTCGCGAACACATCTTCAAAGTCTTTCTTGATCAGCGTCCGCACCCGGCGCGCACGGTTATAATAAGCGTCATAGAAGCCTGCCGACAGAACGTAGGTGCCGATCATAACGCGGCGTTGGACTTCGTGGCCGAACCCTTCAGCGCGTGTCTTTTCGTACATCTCAGTTATGCCATCGCCCTGCGCCAGCTGGGCGCGGCGACCATAGCGCACACCGTCATAGCGGGCGAGGTTCGAGGACGCTTCGGCCGGAGCAATCACATAGTACGCAGGCAGGGCGTATTTCGTGTGCGGCAGCGAGATGTCGACGATCTCAGCGCCAGCAGCTTTCAGCATCTCGGCACCATCGGACCAGAGCTTTTCGATCTCGGCGGGCATACCGTCCATGCGGTACTCTTTCGGGATACCGATCTTCTTGCCTTTAATATCGCCGGTCAGCATTGCCTCGAAGTTTGGAACAGCCAGTTCAGTGCTGGTCGAATCCTTGGGATCGTGCCCGCACATGGCTTCGAGCATGATGGCCGCGTCGCGCACGTTCTTGGTCATCGGACCGGCCTGATCCAGGGAAGACGCAAACGCGACGATGCCCCAGCGCGAGCAGCGGCCATAGGTCGGCTTGATGCCAGTAATGCCGGTAAAGGCAGCCGGTTGACGGATCGAGCCGCCGGTATCGGTGCCGGTTGCGGCAAGGCATAGATCAGCGGACACTGCAGAAGCCGATCCGCCCGACGAACCGCCCGGCGTCAGTTGAGCATCGTCATTACCGCGCCGCCAGGGGCTGACAGCATTGCCATAGACCGAGGTCTCGTTGCTGCTCCCCATGGCGAATTCGTCCATGTTCAACTTACCCAGCATTACTGCGCCTGCATCGGCCAGTTGCTGAGACACTGTGGATTCATATTCCGGCTTGAAGCCTTCCAGAATCTTTGAAGCGGCTTGCGACGGCACGCCCTTAGTGCAGAACAAATCCTTGATGCCGATCGGCAGACCACACATCGACGGCGCCTCGCCGCCCTTAATCCGAATGTCCGCAGCTTTGGCGCGTTCCAATGCGATCTCGGGCGTTTTGTGGACAAAGGCGTTCAGTGCGTCGGCTTCATCAATCGCCTTCAGACAGGACTCGGTCAGTTCGACCGATGTCACATCGCCCTTGCGCAGCGCATCTCGGGCCTCGGCCAGGCCCAGTTTATTCAGATCGCTCATGTCTTACTCCACCACTTTGGGGACTGCGAAAAACCCTTCGCGGGCGTCGGGCGCGTTGGCCAGAACCTTGTCCTGCTGGTTGCCGTCAGTGACCACATCCTCACGCCGCTTCAGGCGCATGGGTTCGACCGAGACCATCGGCTCGACGCCTTCAACATCGACTTCGTTCAGTTGCTCGATGAACCCAAGTATGGTGTTAAACTCGGATGCCAGCGCCGGTAGCGCGTCATCCTCGACCTTGATCCGGGCCAGTTTGGCCACCTTGGCGGCGGTGCTTTGGTCAATCGACATCGGCTTCCCTCATATGCGTTAGGGGGCATTTACCCGTCTGCTGCAACAGCTGCAAGACCGCTGCGCGACTGTCTTGCTCTGCCCGGTTTGGAAATGGCCGGCATTGCCCGAAACCAGGCTTCGCAAAAAATAAACTAAATAGTTCACTTTGCCCCTTGATTTTCTAAACTGAACTGTTCATTTCAAGTATTGCAAAACAATGCAAACCGGAGAGTGAACATGAAAACCTTCATCGCAGCCGTTACTCTGTCCGTCGTCGCCCTGAGCACCCCGGCATATGCCTTTGGCACAACCAACACTTTGATCCCGGATCTTACTTTTCCCGACCAGACCCCTGGAACACCGACGAAAAACCGATCCCCCCTGGACAAGTAAACTTGTCCTTCATCCGGGTCGGGTCCCCCCCTCCCCGACCCGGAATTTCTGCAATTGAGTGCTGCACTTGCCCTTGCAAGCCGCTAGGATGAACTCACCAGTCTCGCCCAAAGTGGGCTAGCCAGTGGAGCAGGACATGAGCACACATAAGCAAACGGTATTGGACGCAATCGACGCAGCCAACGTACAGGACCCCAATCAGGAAGACGGTCAACCAGAGGCCCTGCTCTACGGTCAAAGAATGAGCGCTGAACTGAACCGTCTTTTTCCTGATGCCTCGGAGGAACTGCAAATCGCTGCGCGCGCGCAACATGTTGAGCGGTGGAAATTAAAGCGCACCGAATACCCGGAAGGACGCGCGGGGTATCTGGCCTGGCGCAAAGCACAGGGTGTCTATCACGCAGAAGTTGCCATGGGCCTGATGAAACAGACGGGTTATGGCGAAAATCAGATCGATGCTGTCGGACGCATGTTGCGCAAGCAAGGGATCAAGCGAGACCCTGACGTTCAAGCGTTGGAGGACGTGATCTGCTTCGTCTTCCTGAAATGGTATTTCCAACCATTCGCCGAAAAACACTCCGCTGAAAAAATTCAGCGCATCGTGGAAAAGACAGCCCTCAAAATGTCTGATGAAGGCCGTTCGCGAGTTTTGAGGGAATTCGACCTGCCTGATCCCTTGGCAGCAGCTTTTCAGTCTTAAAATCCGGGCGTGGTGTCTTAAGGGGAGTTTTGATGGACGATCTGCAGCTTTTATTGGACTTGCATTTAGGCGGCGCCCGTCAAGGCCCGGGCAACGCGGCTACGACTCGGCTCGCAATGGATCTTGCCGGGCTTACAGATCAGAGAAACCTCAGAATCGCCGATATCGGTTGCGGCACCGGCGCGGCAAGCCTGATTCTCGCAAAGGATTTGGACGCCGAGATTCTGGCCGTGGATTTCCTGCCCGATTTCCTGGCTGAACTGGAGAACCGGGCGGCCGCTGCGGGTGTTGCCCATCGCATCCGAACGCTTGCCATCTCGATGGAGGCGCTGCCGTTTCAGGACGCCGAGTTGGACGTGATCTGGTCCGAGGGGGCCATCTACAACATAGGATTTGAAACCGGGATTCAGGCTTGGCGACAGTTCCTGAAGCCGGGTGGCGTTCTAGCTGTGTCTGAATTGACCTGGCTGACACAGAATCGGCCGGACGAACTGACAGAGCACTGGAACCGCGAATACCCCGAGGTTGCCCTTGCCTCGGCAAAAATCGCGCAGCTCGAGGCAAATGGGTATGCGTTGCTGGGGTATTTCCCACTTTCGACAGACTGTTGGCTAGACACGTATTACCGCCCAATGCAGCAAAGATTCAGTGAATTTCTGGAGCGGCACGGACATTCGGATCAGGCGCGTGCTTTGGTCAAGGCGGAACAGGCCGAGATCTCTCTTTACGAGCGGTATGCGAACTATGTCAGCTATGGATTTTATATTGCTCGAAAGCTGCCGGATTGATTGTGTGATTTGATCAGGGCTCTGCGATAGACTTCGATCATCCAGCCCAACATGACGGCGTTTAGAATGTGCCACATAAAATGCGTCCCCAAGGGGAACCGCCCACATATCGGCGCGTCCAGTGCACGAAACGTGATTGAGATAATCAAGATTACCGCCCCGATCATCAGCCCTCGCGCAACCTGCGGTTCACGACGGCGCAACAGCAAGGAATAGACCAGAATCAACAGGGGCACAGGTGCATATCCAGCCGAGCTACCAAGCCCGGGAATCAGCTGAAAAACCGGTACGGTCAAAGCCGCGTAGGGAAAAAACAACAAGGTAAGGCCCAGTGATGGCCATTTGCCCAGCCCCCAGACGTCTCGGTTCACGCCAAAAATATAGACAAGAATGAACAACAGGATGGGCGTGGTATCCGCTATCGCCGCCCAGACCTGGGCGTGAGTGTGGAACAGGTAACTGCCGACCCCAATGATCGCGAGAACCATCACCAGCAGATAGGCCAGAGGCGCCTTCTGCCCGCGCAACCTTTGCCACATGACAAACGCAGCGATCAGGAATGCAGCGTTTGTCACCGCATTGATCGGTTCAGCCCAATAGGCGGGCGACACCCGTTCGCAATAGCTGTCAATTTGACGTGTCCAGTCCATAGATTTTTACATAACGGATGCTAGGCTGTGTCCAAGCGCATTTTGGAGGAATTGTTCATGAATATCATTTGGCTGGGCCACGGCAGCTTTCGTATCGAAACCGGAGGTCAGGTTCTGCTGATTGACCCATGGCTGACCGGCAACCCGGTCCTGCCGGAAACTCAGCACGACGCAGCCGTCGAAGGCGCGACGCATATCCTGTTGACCCACACCCATTTCGATCACGTGGTTGACGTTCTGCCGCTGGCCAAACATTTGGGTGTGCCCGTCGTCGGGCAATATGACCTTATGGGGTATTGGGCCGAATCCGAAGGTATCGAGACTGTTGGCTTCAATAAAGGCGGGACTGTGAACCTGAACGGAGTGAAAGTCAGCATGGTGCCTGCCTCTCACAGCTCGACCTTTTCCACGCCTGATGGGCTGCGGACCGGTGGAACCGAGGTCGGCTTCATGATCAGTTCTGAAGGGCGCGTGGTCTATGTCTCGGGCGATACCGACATCATGGCGGATATGGAATGGATGGGTGATTATTACCAACCCGATATCGGCATCCTGTCTGCAGGCGGTCATTTCACCATGGATATGAAGGGCGCGACCTATGCGGCAAAACGCTACTTTAACTTCAAGACCGTAATCCCCTGCCACCACAAAACTTTTCCGATCCTCGAACAATCGGCTCAGGCGCTTGCAGACGGGCTGCCCGGTGTTGACGTCATCGACCCGGAAGTCATGAAAGCCATCACGCTTTAACCGGGAGTGCCAGCCCGGCGGAGGCTAACGCCGAGATGCGAAAAAGGTTTTCAACAGCTCGGCAGCCTCATCTTCGCCGATACCGTCGTAAACCTCGGGTGAATGGTGGGCCTGCGGATGGGAAAACACCCGCGCGCCGTGGGTCACGCCACCTGATTTAGGGTCAGGCGCGCCGTAATACACCCGTGTTACACGCGCCGCCGCCATGGCCGCCGCGCACATGGCGCACGGTTCGAGTGTGACATACAGATCATGACCCGGCAGCCGTTCGGACCCGGCTGCCGCGCACGCGGCACGCAACGCCAATATCTCGGCGTGGGCCGTAGGGTCGCTCAACTCGCGCGTCCGGTTGCCCGCCGCTGCCACAACGCTGCCATCCGGGGCGACAATCACCGCACCTACAGGCACTTCGCCTCGATCCGCCGCGGCGCGCGCCTCGTCCAACGCCTGTTTCATATGCGATTTGAAGGTCATGCCCCTGACTGCCTCAGAAACCTGCCTTTCGCAAGTCGCGCAGATGGGTTATGGCCGGGGGATGAGCAACACCCCTCCTCCCGGCGACCGGATCGCCAAAGTACTGGCCCGCGCCGGTGTCGCCTCGCGTCGCGAGGCAGAACGCATGATCGAAGCCGGTCGTGTGACTGTTAATGGCAAGGCGATCGACAGCCCTGCGCTGAACGTGACAGCCAAAGACAGGATTACCGTGGACGGCAAGCCCGTTTCGGAACCCGAACCATCGCGCCTTTGGCTGTATTACAAACCCACGGGGCTGGTGACGACCGCACGCGACGAAAAGGGGCGCGCGACGATTTTCGACAAGCTGCCAGATGACATGCCCCGCGTCATGAGCGTCGGGCGATTGGATCTCAATTCTGAAGGGTTGCTGCTGCTGACCAATGACGGCGGCATCAAACGCAAGCTTGAGCTGCCCGCGACGGGGTGGCTGCGAAAATACCGCGTGCGTGTCAATGGCCGCCCCAAGGACGAAGACTTTGAACCGCTGCGCAAAGGGCTGGTCATCGAAGGAGAACGGTTTCAACCCATGACGGTTACGCTGGACCGCCAACAGGGTGCAAACGCCTGGTTGACCATCGGGTTACGTGAGGGAAAAAACCGCGAGATCCGGCGCGCGATCGAAGATATCGGCTATGTGGTAAACCGGCTGTTGCGCGTCTCGTACGGGCCATTCCAACTGGGCAGTCTGAAACCGGGCGAAGTCGAAGAAATCCGCCGCCGTGTTCTGCGTGACCAACTTGGGCTTGAGGGCGAGGCCAAACTAGAAGCTAACACCAAACGCCCTTCACGACCGCAACGAAAGCGACCGCCCGTCGGCAAGAAACCTCGCAAGTGACACAAGTTACATTACCTTCCCCCTAGCGCGACGGCCTGACATCCCCTAAATTTTCACTGGAAGGCTCAGTGGGGGAAACAACTTGTCTGGTACCGGAGTGCAAAAACTGGCCTACGCAGTGCTTCTGGCGTTGCTGTTCGGTGTCTGCACCGGCCTGCTAGGGGGCCTGTAGAGCCATGGCTAAGCGTTATGGCGGAAAATTCAGCCCCGATGGCGAGCCTAATCGCAACGATCCACGTCCGCGCGGTCAGTTCGACGGCGCACGTGTAGAACCCGCTGGAGCCCGGGCTAATTTGCTGTTTCTGCCCGCAGTCCCTCTGGTCTTTCTGTCCCTGAATGATGGTGCCATTGGCATGACGATGGGTCTGGTGGCTGCCGGGCTACTTACGGCCGCCGCGTTCCTGTTGCGCGAAGGCCTCCGCGCCGAGGCTGCATACAACGCGCGCCGCACGGCCCGCCGCCCCGCATTTCCACGCAAAATTTTTGCCAGTGTTCTGACCGGCCTTGGCGCTGCTTTAGCGGCCTACCGGACCGAGTTTCTGGATACTGAAACCGCCACGCAGGCCAGCCTTCTTGCTCCTGTTTTGTTCGGTATTGCAGCTACAGTTCTGCATTCGGTGTCCTTTGGGCTCGATCCGTTGAAAGACAAAGGGATGGAAGGTGTCGATACCTTTCAGCAAGATCGCGTGGCCCGGGTTGTCGAGGATGCGGAAACGCATCTGACTGAAATGACCGACGCCATCAAGCGAGCTGGCGACCGCAAGATCGAGGCGCGGGTCGAACGGTTTCAGGACACTGCCCGTGATCTGTTCCGCACGGTCGAGGAAGACCCGCGCGATCTGGCCGGAGCCCGAAAATACCTGACGGTTTATTTGCAAGGTGCACGCGATGCTACGATCAAGTTCGCCGATGTTTACGCGCGTACGCGCGATGCACAGGCGTTGGCGGATTTCTCGGCGCTTCTAGATGACCTGGAACAGAATTTTGCCGCGCGTACCCGTAAGATGCTGCTGGATGACCGCAGCGATTTGACAGTGGAAATTGATGTGCTGCGCGAAAGGCTGCAGCGCGAAGGCGTCCGGTTGGACTGACCGGCCATTTATTAGCGAGGATTATCCCCATGTCCGATACCATCAAGAACAAAGCGGTCGAGGCCGAAACTCTGGTTCGGGAGATCACTGCTGTCACCCTGCCCGACCCACAGGCCGAAGTTGTCCCGCTGGAAGAAGCAGAAGAACCCGTCGGAGCAGAAATCCGCAAGCGGATGAACGAGATCGACATGGAGAACACCAACTCGATCGTATCCTTCGGATCATCCGCGCAGGCTGAACTGCAAGAGATCAGCCAGGCCATGCTGGCCGATGTGCGCAACAAGGACGTTGGCCCTGCGGGCGACAGTCTGCGCAACATCGTCACGACAATCCGCGGATTTTCGGTCAGTGAACTGGACGTGCGGCGCGAACGCAGCTGGTGGGAAAAACTGCTTGGAAAAGCCGCGCCTTTCGCCAAGTTCACGGCGCAATATGAAGAGGTGCAAAACCAGATCGACCGCATCACCGACGATCTGCTGGGGCACGAGCACACGCTGTTGAAAGACATCAAATCGCTCGACATGCTCTATGAGAAGACATTGGAGTTTTACGACGAGCTTGCCCTCTATATCGCAGCGGGCGAGGAAAAGCTGACTGAATTGGACAGCCAGGAAATCCCTGAAAAAGAAGCTGAGGTTCAGGCCGCACCCGAGGATCATCAGGTCATGAAAGCGCAGGAGCTGCGCGATCTGCGTGCAGCGCGCGACGACCTAGAGCGCCGTGTGCATGACCTGAAGCTGACGCGTCAGGTCACAATGCAATCACTGCCGTCCATTCGGCTGGTTCAGGAAAACGACAAATCGCTGGTGACCAAAATCAATTCCACTTTGGTCAACACGGTGCCACTGTGGGAAACGCAACTGGCACAGGCCGTGACCATCCAGCGCAGCGCCGAAGCCGCCGCGGCTGTGCGCGGTGCTAATGATCTGACCAACGAACTGCTGACCTCGAACGCAGCCAATCTGCGTCAGTCAAACAAGATGATCCGGGAAGAGATGGAGCGCGGTGTATTCGATATCGAAGCCGTCAAACAAGCCAATGCGGATCTGATTGGTACTATCAATGAAAGCCTGGCTATTGCGGATGAAGGCAAGGCCAAACGCGCCGCCGCCGAGGTGGAATTGAAGAATATGGAGGCCGAACTGCGCGATACTCTGGCCGCCGCAAAGGCTAGGCGCGACGGAATCGGCGACAATGCCGGAACGGCTGTTTCGGGCTAAAGGCGGGCTGGGCGTGGCGCCAATTGGACATCTGAAACCTGCACTGGTGCTGACGTCATTGCTGGCGCTTGCCAATTGTGATGAAACGTTGACGAACTCAGTCGCCTTGCAGGTTCCGCCTGTACAGCCGGAACCTGCGGCAAATGCCTATGTCCCGCCGTCAGCCGCAAGCCAGGATCTGGCCCGATTTTATGACCGCGTCGAGCGCGATCTTCTGACGCGCGGACTATTGCGCACGGATGGCGGTGGCCCGGACACGCCCTATGATGCCGACGATTTGGCTCGAAATTTCGAAGCCATCGCTTTCTACAGTGAATATCCCGATCACGCGATCTCGATCGGGTCGCGTCAGACCGACGGGCAGCTTAGCCGCTGGGCGGGGCCGGTGCGTATTCAGACCGAGTTTGGCCCTTCGGTTGCGCCGGATGTGCGAACACAGGACACAGCCAAAGTCGATGCCTTCGTCAATCGATTAGCCAAGCTGACGGACCATTCCGTAACGACGGTTAGCCGCAAGGCGAACTTTCACGTCTTTTTCGCCGGCAAAGACGACAGCAGTTACGTGGTTTCACGCCTAAAAGAATTAATCCCGAATATCAGCCAGTCCTCTTTGGATCTGGTTGCAAACCCGCGTGCAAATTTCGACTGTTTTGTTTTTGCTTCCGCAACCCGCGCTGCACCGCATAAATACGTGCGCGCCGTGACCCTGATCCGGGCTGAACTGCCCGATTTGGTCAGGCTCAGCTGCATTCACGAAGAGATTGCGCAGGGACTGGGCTTGTCGAATGACAGCCCTGCCGCGCGACCGTCGATCTTCAACGACGATGACGAGTTCGCATTGCTGACAAGCCATGACGAGAAATTGCTGACGATGCTGTATGATCCGCGCCTTGAACCCGGTGTGACGGTCGAAGACGCCCGGCCCGTGGTACGGATCATCGCTCGCGAATTGATGGGTCAGTCACTCTGACCCCTAGGACAGGAGAACCCAAATGGGAATTTTCGATTTTCTGACCGGAGAGTTCATTGATGTCATTCATTGGGTAGACGACACCCGCGACACCATGGTCTGGCGGTTCGAGCGCGAGGGCCACGAGATCAAATACGGCGCCAAGCTGACAGTCCGCGAAGGACAGGCCGCCGTGTTCGTGCATGAAGGCCAGCTGGCCGATGTGTTCACCCCGGGTCTCTATATGCTCGAGACCAATAACATGCCGATTTTGACGACGCTGCAGCATTGGGACCACGGGTTTCAGTCGCCGTTCAAATCCGAAATTTACTTTGTCAACACCACCCGATTCAACAACCTGAAATGGGGAACGAAAAACCCGATCATGCTGCGGGATCCCGAGTTCGGTCCCACCAGAATTCGGGCTTTTGGCACCTATACGGTGCGTGTCAAGGATCCGGCAAAATTCCTGGTCGAAATCGTCGGCACCGATGGCGAATTCACCATGGACGAGATCAGCTTTCAGATCCGCAACATTATCGTGCAGGAATTCAGTCGGGTCATCGCTGGATCGGGTATTCCAGTTCTGGACATGGCCGCAAACACCGCCGATCTGGGTAAACTGATCGCCGCCGAGGTTTCTCCGGTTCTTGAAGGATACGGTCTGGAGATGCCTGAATTCTACATAGAAAACATCTCATTGCCGCCCGCGGTTGAGGCGGCGCTGGACAAGCGGACCTCAATGGGGCTTGCGGGTGACCTGGGTAAATTTACCCAGTACTCGGCTGCCGAAGCGATGACCGCTGCCGCGACCAACCCTGGCCAGGGTGGTGGCATGGCCGCAGGTCTTGGAATGGGTATGGGAATGGCCATGGCACAGCAGATGTCCAACATGGCAGCGGGTCAACCCTCGGGGCCCTGGGGTGGTTCCACCCCCGCTGCCCCGCAACCGCCTGCGCAAGTGGCACCGCCGCCCCCTCCGCCTGTCGAACATGTCTGGCACATTGCAATGGATGGTCAAACCAGCGGTCCATTTTCGAAAGCCAAGATGGGGCGCATGGCGACAGAGGGTGAAATCACGCGCGACACACATGTCTGGACCGCCGGGCAGGATGGTTGGAAAAAAGCCGGAGATGTGCAGGAGCTGGCTCAGCTGTTCACGATCCTACCACCGCCACCGCCCGGAGCCTGAATGCAACCACTTCGAGACCGGAAAACAAGGTAGGCCAGGCAATGACCACGGATGAACATCGCTTTCCTTGCGACCAATGCGGCGCCGATTACAGGTTCGATCCCAGCAAGGGCACGCTGACATGCGACCACTGTGGTCACTCTGAAGCAATCGGTGCCGGCCCGTGGGGTGGCGCCAATCTGCGTGAACTGGATTTCGACGCTGCCATCGCTGACAAGTTGCCGGAAGCGGAAATCGAGGAAACCCGTGTTCTGTCCTGCCAAAACTGTGCTGCTCAGGTCGAGTTCGATCCGAATACACATGCCGCCGAATGTCCGTTCTGCGCCACTCCCGTCGTGACAGACACGGGCGTCAGCCGCCATATCAAGCCACGCGGAGTGTTGCCCTTTGCCTTGGATGAAAGGGCTGCACATAAAGCGATGGGCGACTGGCTGGGGCGGCTGTGGTTCGCGCCGAACGGGTTGAAGGACTACGCGCGCAAAGGGCGCAAGATGCAGGGGATCTACGTACCCTATTGGACTTTTGACGCCGACACCAAATCCAGTTATCGCGGCGAACGCGGCGTGGTTTATTATGAAACGCGCACCGTTATGCGCGATGGCAAACGTGTTCAGCAACAGGTCGCCAAAGTGCGCTGGACACCGAAATCGGGACGCGTTGCGCGTTTTTTCGACGATGTGCTTGTTCTGGCCTCTCGCTCGCTGCCGAAATCTTACACCGATGCACTAGAGCCCTGGGACCTGCCCGCGCTGGAACCCTACCAACCTGAATATCTGGCAGGGTTCAGAGCCGAAGCCTATACGATTGAGCTGAAGGAAGGGTTTACCGAGGCGCGCGAGTACATGTCGCGGGTGATCGAGCGCGACGTACGCTTTGATATTGGCGGTGACCGCCAGCGCATCCATGATGTCGACACTGAAGTAAGGGATGTGACGTTCAAACACATCCTTCTGCCTGTCTGGTTGGCGGCCTACAAATACCGTGGTGATACTTATCGGTTTGTGGTGAACGGGCGGACAGGGCGTGTACAGGGGGAACGGCCGTGGTCGGCTATCAAGATCACCATTGCCGTCGTATTGGGCCTGCTGGTCGCGGCAGCAGCCGGCTATCTGATTGCGACTGGCCAACAATAGGCGAGCACTAAATATCTGTAGTAAATCCACTACGCCGGGCCTTGAAACTCGGGTAGTCTGAGGCCATCCTGCGCGTCGTCCGGGTGGGGAGAGGCCGAGTTGACATTGGATGTGCTGAACAACTTGCTCGACAACCGGTACTCGTGCCGCGCATTCCTGCCCGATTCCGTTCCAAAAAAACAAATTGCACAAATCCTGACCAGCGCGACGCAAGTTCCCAGCTGGTGCAATGCGCAGCCGTGGTTTGTCCATGTCACCAGTGGCGCAGAAACGGATAAATTTCGTCAGGCGCTGCAACAAGAAGCGCAATCAGGCGCACCGGCCCCTGACCTGCCATTCCCAAGCTCGTACAGCGGTGTCTATCAAGCTCGCCGCCGCGCCTGTGGCTGGGCACTGTATGAAGCCGTGGGTGTCCAAAAAGGCGATCGCGCGGGCTCGGCCCAGCAGATGATGGAAAACTTCTCACTCTTTGGTGCGCCGCATTGCGCAATCGTCTCCAGCCCGGCCGAGCTGGGATCCTATGGAGCGATGGATTGCGGCGGGTTTGTCACAGCCTTTACGCTGGCGGCACAGGCGTCTGGTATCGCGAGCATTCCGCAAGCAGCCGTGGCATCGTACGGCCCATTCCTGCGGCGCTATTTTGAGATCCCCGAAGATCGGTTGATCTTATGTGCAATATCGTTCGGCTATCCGGACAAGCAACATCCCGCGAACGCGTTTCGAACAGATCGCGCCGGGCTGGACGAAGTTGTTCACTGGCACGGCTAAATCTGCCGAATTGCATGATGGGAGAAAGAATTGCGCGCCCTATTACAAAGAGTTTCACGTGCACAGGTGTCGGTCGACGGTGCTATCATCGGGCAAACGGGACCAGGGCTGATGGTCCTTGTCTGCGCCATGCAGGACGACGGTGAGAAACAGGCAAGCAATTTGGCGGCAAAAATCGCCAAGCTGCGGATATTCAAGGACGACGCAGGCAAAATGAACCGATCAATTCTGGACATCGGAGGATCGGCCCTTGTCGTAAGTCAGTTCACGCTTGCGGCGGACACATCTCGCGGGAACCGGCCAGGGTTTTCGAATGCAGCCGCCCCGGAACAAGGCGAATACCTGTACGAGTTTTTTGCGCAGCAGTTAAAGGAACAGGGCATCGCAGTCGAAACAGGCCGCTTCGGCGCCGATATGGACGTTGAATTGGTCAACGACGGGCCGGTTACAATTTGGGTGGAAAACCAGTGAAACAAACAGAATTGGCTATCAACATCTGGCAAGCCGGGGTCGACGCAGTGGGCGGCTATACGGCAACGCAGAAGGCGCTATCCGATGTCCCTAGGCCCGATCACATTCTAGCGGTGGGTAAACCTGCGGCGTCCATGGCCCGCGCAGCTTTGCATCAATTCGGAGCGGTTCCAACTCTTGTCGTCACAAAAGATGATCACGGTCGTGACTTGCCTGACCATGTAGAAGTGATCGAGGCCTCTCACCCCGTCCCCGACGATCGCAGTCTGAAAGGCGGCGCTGCCTTGCGCAATGTGGTTGAGGAGATGGAACAAGGCTCTCATCTGCTTTTGTTGGTCTCCGGTGGGGCGTCTTCACTGGCCGAGGATTTGATGCCCGGCAAGACTCTGGCAGATTTGGAGCGGCTAAACCGCCAGCTGCTGTCCAGGGGATTGGATATTGGTGCGATGAATGCCGAGCGGCGCAAACTGTCGCGCATCAAAGGGGGCGGATTGCTGTCCCATTTTAAAGGTCAACTGGTGACAGTTCTGGCGATCTCGGATGTTCCGGGCGACGCTTTGGGCGTCATCGGGTCGGGTATTGGCGCCCCGCCCGAACACCATGACTTTCAGGCGACAACCAGGATAATTGCATCAAACGCGCATGCGCGCACTGCCGCCGAGGCGGCGGCGTTGGCGGCAGGGCAAAAGGTTCTGAGCAATCAGGAATGCCTCCATGATGACTACCTTTGTGTCGCATCACAGCTTGGCCCGCGCCTGAGACAGATGGAAAGCGGCATCATGGTTTTTGGTGGAGAACCCACCGTAGTGCTGCCCGAAAGCCCCGGCCGCGGTGGACGCAATCAGGCACTGGCCCTGGCGCTGGCGCGTGAGATCGCTGGATGCGAAGGGCTTACTGTGGTTGTCGGTGGAACAGACGGAACCGATGGCCCGACACTGGCGGCGGGTGCCGTTGTGAACGGTGATACTTGGCGAGACGACGCTGAACAGTATCTGGCCAGTGCGGACAGCGGCACATTTCTGGATAACGCGGGTGCACTGCTGATCACAGGCCCAACTGGCACAAACGTCATGGATCTCATTGTCGCAATAAGGAGTTAGATTGGCGCTTTTGCCCTTCTCTAATGCCGCGAAGAGACTGAGAGTGAACAAATGACGCGCATTCTCAATTCTCTCTGCGACATCGAAGATATCCCGGACCTGGGCATACGGCTGTCGGATGGCTGCCGTTTGTCGGCGCGGGTTTGGCGACCAACGGACGCCGTCCAGAATCCTGTCCCGGCCATTCTGGAATACCTGCCCTATCGCAAGCGCGACGGCACTACTGCACGGGACGCGTTAACTCATCCTTGGTTCGCCAAGCGCGGCTATGCCTGCATTCGCGTCGATATGCGTGGGAACGGTGACAGCGAAGGGGTGATGGAGGATGAATATACTCAGCAAGAGCTGGACGATGCCGTCGAGGTGATCCATTGGCTGGCCGATCAGCCTTGGTGCAGCGGTTCGGTCGGTATGATGGGGATCAGTTGGGGTGGCTTTAATGCGCTTCAAGTCGCTGCCCTGCGTCCCGATCCGCTCAAGGCGATTATCACCCTGTGTTCAACCGCGGATCGTTACGCGGACGACATTCACTACAAAGGCGGATGTTTGTTAAATGAAAACCTCGGATGGGGCGCAACGATGTTGTCCTATTCATCGCGTGCGCCCGATCCCCAGTTGCGTCCTAACTGGCGCGAGTTATGGGTCGAGCGGTTAGAGAACGAACCTTTCCTGCCGTCGACCTGGCTGCGGCACCAAACTCGTGATGCGTATTGGCGACACGGGTCCGTCTGTGAAGATTTTGGCGCAATACAAGCCGCGACTCTCGCGGTTGGTGGGTGGGGCGATGCTTACAAAAACACTGTACCTAGGCTGGTTGAGAATCTGGACGCACCAGTCAAAGGCATCGTTGGGCCATGGGTCCACAAGTATCCTCATTTCGCCGTGCCGGAACCCCGGATCGGGTTCCTGCAAGAGGCGCTTCGCTGGTGGGATCGCTGGCTCAAAGGGCAGGATACTGGCGTAGTAGATGACCCCGATTTCCGCGCCTACCTTATGGACGGCGTTCGCCCGGCGCGGTGGTACAGTGAAAGGCCCGGGCGCTGGATTACGGAAGCCATAGGGGCAACCTCACACCTGAACAAACTGGACCTTGAATTGAGTGATGCCGGTTTGGGGCGCTCAGGGCCGTTGGACGCCCGCATTCGATCACCCCACCACTGCGGTTTGGAAGGCGGTGAGTACTGCGCCATCTGGCTGGGCCCCGATATGCCAGGGGATCAGCGCGCGGATGACGCCTTGTCAGCATGTTTCGATGGAGACCCGCTAGAGGCCGATCTGGACATCGTGGGCGCCCCGCGCATTCGACTGACTGTCAGCTCCGACAAACCGCAGGCGCAGATGGCCGTTCGCCTGAATCACGTCCATCCCGACGGCGCCTCGACCAGAATCACTTATGGTGTATTGAACTTCAGCCATCGCGACTGCCATGCCGAGCCTTCAGATCTGCGCCCAGGCGAACCGTATGAGGTTGAGCTGGATCTGGACCACATCGCCTACCGGGTTCCCAAGGGGCACTGCCTGCGTGTGGCGATTTCCAGCGCCTATTGGCCCTTGATCTGGCCCTCGCCCGAAACGGCCGAACTGCATCTGACTTCAGGGCAGATTTCCATACCATCTCGAACTTCAGGAACCGACGATGAATGCAACTTTGCCCTGCCAGACGCGGAAGAGCCGCACCAGGCCACCATCCTCCGCGAGGCTTCCAATGCCCGTCGGCTTGAGACTGACATGAACACTGGCACCGTCCATCTGATTGTCGAGGATGACTTCGGGAAAACTCAAGACGATCAGCACGGTCTGATCAGTGGCGGCACGGCGTGCGAGACGTGGTCGATTCACCCTGATGACCCCCTGTCTGCCCGCGGCGTCTGCGAATGGACACAGGAACTGGAACGTCCGGGCTGCGAATTACGTACGGAAACGCGCTGTGAAATGTTCTCGGATGATAAGAGTTTTTTTCTGATGGCCAGCATAAAAGCGTTTGAAAACGATATCTTGGTCTTTACCAAGGATTTCGATGACACTGTTTCGCGCAATCAAATGTGAAAATCGCACGTTCCAAATCCGGACAATAGGTATTGCCCGGTGGACTGAAATGCGCCAACGTTGACTCATGCGTCAACAAAAAGTCCGCGAAGGGCTGATCCAATCAACTGGGAGATTTTGGATGAACGAACAACTCACTCACATGACCAAACAGGTGACAGCCGGCAAGCTGACTCGTCGCGAGTTCATGGGCAAGGCAGCGGCCTTGGGTGTCTCAGCCGCCATGGCCAGCACCATGTTTGCCGACGCGGCGCGCGCGGCTGGTCCGAAAAAGGGTGGTGATCTGAAACTGGGCCTCTATGGCGGTGAATCCACCAACTCGTTGGACCCGGCGACTTATGCCAGCTCGGTACCCTATATGAATGGCCGTCATTTTGGCGACACGCTGGTTGAGGTTGCGCCCGATGGAACAATCGAACCCCGCCTGGCAGAAAGTGTTGAGGGCAGCGCGGATGCCAAGGTCTGGACATTCAAACTGCGTCAGGGCGTCGAATTCCACAACGGCAAATCCTTGACCAGTGAAGACGTTCTGAAAACCATGGAGCGCCACTCGAACGAAGATTCCAAATCAGGTGCCCTTGGCATCATGAAGGGAATCGAGTCGATGAAGGCAGACGGTGACACCTTCCAGGTGACCCTGAGCGAAGCAAACGCCGACTTGCCCTATCTGATGTCAGATTATCACCTGGTGATCCAGCCGGACGGCGGCATGGACAACCCGGCAGCCGGTATCAGTACCGGACCCTACCAGGTCGAAGTCGATGAGCCCGGCGTACGCCACCTGTTCACCAAATTCGCGAATTACTGGAATGACGACGCCCATTTCGACACAGTCGAGAACGTTGTGATCAACGATGCAACTGCCCGTACGGCAGCACTGCAGGGTGGGCAAGTTCAGCTGGCAAACCGTATCGAACCCAAGGTCGCTGATCTGCTGGGTCGTGCGCCAAACATTACGGTTCAGTCGACTCCTGGCCGGGGCCACTATGTTTTCATCATGCATTGCGACACAGCGCCGTTCGACAGCAACGAACTGCGGACCGCACTAAAATACGCGGTCAACCGCCAGGAACTGGTGGACAAAGTCCTTCGCGGCTATGGCTCGGTCGGAAACGATATGCCGGTCAACGCAGCCTATCCGTTGTTTGATGAAACCATCGCGCAACGTGAATTCAGCCTCGAGAAAGCAGCAGAGCACTACAAGAAGTCTGGCCACGATGGTTCACCGATCATTCTGCGCGTATCAGATGGTGCCTTCCCCGGTGCCGTGGATGCGGCGGCTCTGTTCCAGCAAACCGCAGCTCAGGCTGGAATCCCGCTGGAAATCAAGCGTGAACCCAATGATGGCTACTGGTCCGAAGTCTGGAATGTACAGCCCTTCTGCGCGTCCTACTGGGGTGGCCGTCCGGTACAGGATCAGATGTACGCGACTGCCTATCTGTCGACCGCGGACTGGAACGACACCCGGTTCAAGATTCAGGCGTTTGACGATCTGCTGTTCTCGGCCCGTGCCGAGTTGGATGCCGAGAAACGCAAAGGCATCTACAGCCAGATGGGTCAAATGGTCCGCGATCAAGGCGGCCTGATCTGCCCGATGTTCAACAACTTCGTCGATGCATCCAGCAATACGCTGGACGGTTGGGAGACCGATCCGAATGGCGAACTGATGAACGGTCAGGTTTCGCGCAAACTGTGGTTCGTCTGATACGGATCACGGATTTATGCACCCTATTATCAAATTGGTTTCCCAACGCCTTGCGCTGGGATTCCTGTTGCTGTTTGGCGCTTCGGCCCTGATATTCGGCCTCACCGAAGCCCTGCCCGGAGACGCCGCGCAAGCCGTCCTGGGCCAGTCTGCCACCCCAGAGGCCCTGGCAAACCTTCGAGAGGAAATGGGATTGAATCGCCCGGCTCTGACCCGCTACTTCGAATGGCTGGCAGGTATCGTTCAGGGTGATCTCGGCCAATCTCTTACCAACAAACTGGACATTGCAGACTCCGTCGGCAGCCGTCTGGGCAATACTCTGTTTTTGGCATTCTGGGCCGCTATCGTGTCGGTTCCACTGGCTATCTTTCTGGGCCTGCTGGCCGTGCGTTACCGCAACCGCTGGCCGGACAAGTTGATCTCGGCAATAACTCTGACAACAATCTCAATCCCGGAATTCCTGATCGGCTACGTGCTGGTCTATTTCATCGCGGTGAAGTTGGGAATGTTTTCTCCGCTGGCCATGATCAATGACAGCATGTCGCTTGGTCAAAAACTGAATGCGATTGCCCTGCCCGTCATCGTTCTGACCATGGTTGTTCTGGCGCATATGATGCGAATGACACGTGCGGCGATTTTGAACGTGATGCAGTCTGCCTATGTGGAAACAGCCGAACTGAAGGGTCTGACCAACTTCAAGGTCATTTATCGCCATGCTTTTCCGAACGCAATCGCACCCATCGTAAATGTGGTGATGCTGAACCTGGCATATCTGGTCGTCGGCGTCGTCGTGGTCGAGGTGGTCTTCGTCTATCCAGGCATGGGGCAGTATCTTGTGGACCATGTGACCAAACGTGACGTTCCCGTCGTTCTGGCCTGCGGTGTGATCTTCGCCGCTATCTATATCGGATTGAACATGGTTGCAGACATCGTTGCCATTCTGGCCAACCCAAGGCTGAGGCATCCGAAATGAAGAACATCCCAATCTCTGCAATGATCGGGCTGGCCTTCACAGCCCTGTACTTCTTCATCGCGATCTTCGCACCTCTGCTGGCCCCCTATGGAATGGCCGAAGTCGTAGGCGATGTGTGGGAACCCTCCAGTTCGAAATTCTGGCTGGGTACAGACAATATCGGCCGTGACCTGCTGAGCCGAATGATCTATGGCGGGCGCACTACGATCTTCATCGCGACGGCTGCCACGATTCTCAGTTTTGTGACCGGTTCGATCCTTGGCTTTCTGGCCGCCGTTCTGGGTGGCTGGGCTGATCAGCTCATGTCGCGAACCGTCGATCTGATCATGTCGATCCCGTCTCTGATCACTGCTCTTGTCGTGCTTGCTATGGTACCGGTTACCATTCCTGTACTGATCATCGTCATGGGCCTGCTGGACGCCACGCGCGTTTATCGCCTGGCCCGCGCCGTCGCAGTGGATATCGCCGTAATGGACTATGTCGAAGCCGCAAAGCTGCGGGGTGAAGGCCAAGTCTGGATCATCTTCCGTGAGATCCTGCCTAATGCCCTGTCGCCACTTGTCGCTGAACTGGGCCTTCGGTTCATCTTCATGGTTTTGTTTGTCTCGACCCTGTCGTTCCTGGGCCTGGGCGTTCAGCCGCCACTGGCCGACTGGGGTGGCATTGTGAAGGAAAACAAGGACGGCATCGTCTATGGCATCGGCGCGGCCCTGTACCCTGCTGTCGCCATTGCGACACTCGCCATCTCGGTCAACCTTGTGGCTGACTGGGTCCTGAACCGTACCACATCGCTGAAAGGAGGCCGGGGATGAGTGATACCCTTCTCAAGGTCCGCGACCTCAAAATCGGCGCGACCGTCTATCCGCCGGGTGAGAAACCCCATGACATCGAAATCGTGCACGGGGTCAGCTTTGACCTTGAGCGCGGCAAGGTGCTGGGGCTGATCGGAGAATCCGGTGCCGGTAAATCCACCATCGGTCTGGCCTCGATGGCCTATGGCCGCGGTGGCGTGGAAATCACCGGTGGTGAGGTCTGGGTCAATGGACGGGACATTCTGAAAACGTCCCACGGCGATATCCGCAAACTGCGCGGCGGTGAGGTGACTTACGTCTCGCAATCCGCCGCGGCGTCGTTCAACCCGGCCAAGAAGATCATGGATCAGGTTGTCGAAGCGGCCGTCGAGCAGAAAAAGTTCAGCCGTAAAGAGGCCGAGGGCCGCGCGCGACAGCTTTTCGCCAAATTAGGTTTGCCCGATCCGGACAATATCGGTGATCGCTATCCACACCAGGTCTCAGGTGGTCAGCTACAACGCTGCATGACCGCGCTGGCGCTGTGCCCTGAGCCTGATCTGGTGGTATTTGACGAACCGACTACAGCCCTGGACGTGACCACCCAGATCGACGTTCTGATGGCGATCAAGGAGGCCATTGCCGATACCGGAGTTGCCGCGCTTTACATTACGCACGACCTTGCGGTTGTAGCGCAGGTGAGCGACGACATCATGGTTCTGCGGATGGGGAACACGGTCGAATACGGCAGCACCGATCAGATCATCAACAACCCGCAAGAAGAGTACACGCAAGCGCTGGTCTCAGTCCGTTCGATCGAACACGAAGAGAAACAGCCGACGCCGGAACCGGTGCTGAGCGTCGACGGCATCACGGCACGCTACAAGGGGTTGAACTTCGACGTGCTGCACAACGTCAATGTCGAGCTTCATCCGGGGCAGACGCTGGCGGTTGTGGGCGAATCCGGCTCGGGCAAGTCGACGCTGGCACGGGTCATCACCGGCCTGCTGCCACCGCGTGATGGTGAGATCACCTTTGCCGGGCGCAAGCTCAGTGGCGACCTGAAGGGCCGATCCCGCGAAGACCTGCGCGAGTTGCAGATGATCTATCAGATGGCTGACGTGGCGATGAATCCGCGCCAGACAGTTGGAACGATCATCGGCCGCCCGTTGGAGTTCTACTTCAACATGCGCGGTGGCGAAAAGCGCAAGCGGATCATCGAACTGCTGGACGAGATCGAACTGGGTGAAAAGTTCATGGATCGATATCCGGCGGAACTGTCTGGCGGTCAAAAGCAGCGTGTCTGTATTGCGCGGTCACTGGCAGCCAAGCCCAAGATGATCATCTGTGACGAGGTCACCTCAGCGCTCGACCCGCTGGTGGCAGACGGAATTCTCAAACTGCTGTTGGACCTGCAGAAGATCGAGGATGTGGCGTACCTGTTCATTACCCACGATCTGGCAACGGTCAGAGCGATCTCTGACTCGATTGCCGTAATGTATCAGGGCCGCGTGGTTCGCTATGGTTCCAAGTCGCAGGTGCTGAGCCCGCCGTTTGACGACTATACCGACCTGCTGCTCAGCTCGGTTCCGGAAATGCATCTGGGCTGGCTGGAAGAAGTTGTGGCACATCGCAAAATGGAGAGTGCCGGGAACTAATCCGGTCTTTTCGCGAAAAGCTGATAGAACACTGAAATCCCGGCCCATTGTCTGCAGACACGCGTCGGGATTCTACTATTCAGGGCGCGAACTGGCGGCCTTGAGAATGCGAATCCCCTAGGATCGGCTGAAAGCAAATACTGTCAAAAGGGTCATCACATGGACCGTAAACTACTTCTCATCATTCTGGACGGTGTCCCGTGGCGCAACTTTCGACGCCTGTTCGGCAATCTCGAAGGCTGGGTCGACAGCGGAGAAGCGCAGGTTTGGAAACTACGGGCTGTGCTGCCATCTACCTCTGCCAGTTGTTATGCCTCGATTCATACCGGGGTCACGCCGCAGGAACACGGTTGTACAGGAAACGGCAATGTATTTCGTCTGAGCCACAAGGACGTGTTCAGCCAAGTTCGCGAAGCAGGTGGTGTGACGGGTGCTGTCACACACAGCTATTGGTCGCAGTTCTTCAACCGCCATCCATTCGATTACGTGCGTGACATCGAATACGACGAGCCGGACAGCAAAACCATCAACCATGGCCGGTTCCACAGCATGACCGGCTACGGCAAAGACAATCAGATGACACCCAGCGACGTGGACCTGTTTGCCACGCTGACTAACATGTGCCTGCGGTTTGGACTTGATTACGGCATCCTGCACACCTGCACGCTGGACAGCATGGGGCACCGTTTTTACCACGATTGCCAAGAGATGGACCACGCCTGTTTCGTCATGGACGAAATGCTGGCCCCCTTCATCCCACGGTGGCGGGAGTTGGGGTACGAGGTGATCGTAACCGCCGATCACGGACAGGACGAGCGCGGACACCATGGCGGGCGTGGCCCACTGCAACAGGAAACTGCACTGTATTATTTTGGTGATGCGCAAGGTCCTGACGCCGACACCGTGATTGACCAGTTGCAACTGGCCCCCACGATCCTGAAACGCACAGGAGCACCGGTAGCGGATACAATGAAGGCCGCTTCGTTCCTGAGCTGACGTCAAGCGTCAGTCATAAGGCCAGATGCCTTGCCCTAATGCCTCGATTGCAACCGAGATCCTCTCAAAACTGTCTGCGGCCCGTTTTACCGAAGTACGGGCCCGCAGATATCCGTGAATCAACCCTGGCTCGTTTATCCAATGCGACCGCCCCCCTGCGGCGGCGATTTTCTCGCAATAGGCCGGTCCGTCGTCGCGCAGCGGATCGCAATCGGCTGTAAAAACCACTGTTGGCGGCAGACCCGAAAAATCAGAGTCGTGAAGCGGCGCAAAGGTAGGATCATCCTGGGGCACGACATTGCCGCACCGGACTTTTTCGTAGAACTGGATTTCATCAAGGGTCAGCAGCGGAGCGTGCGCATGCTCGATATACGATCCCTTTGATGCATCACCTCCAAGGCCTGGATATATCAGGACTTGGCCCAAAACGTTGTCCAACCGACCCCGAGAGTACTGCGCGACGGCAGCCGCCAGATTGCCGCCTGCACTGTCGCCAGCCAAAACGACGGGCTCACCGAACTGTTGAACAGACCAGTTAGTTGCGGTCCAACTGTCGTTGAACTGAGCCGGGTGTGTATGTTCCGGACACAGACGGTAATCAACGGCCACAACCCGGTATCCTGTCTGGACACAAATCTCGGCACAAACGTCGTCGTGGCTGTTCAGGCCACCGACGACAAAACCGCCGCCATGGTAATAGACAACAGTCCGTGTGGGATCTCCGGCAGAGTAGACGCGGACAGGCACTCCATCAGCGGACATGTCCGTTACTTCCACTCCCGGTGGACGGGGTTGACGAAAATCTTCGCTCATTTCGTCATAAACCCGACGTTGATCTGCGATCGTCAGGTCAACTGCATCGTCAGGATAGCTTTCAGCCGTGCGCCTTATGAACGCCCAGGTTTCCTCGTCGATCAGACGTTCATAGTCCATTGTCCCTCCGAATTATTCAGACCACTCCCAAGGCCGGGTAAACGCACCCAGCACCTTGGAAACATCGTCGTCGGAGGAACCGTTCGCGTCAAGCTGCGCAACGAGTCCACGTTTCTTATCGTCGATCACAGACACAACCCGTGCGGCCACCCCTGCGGTTTCCAGCGCGCCATTATAGATGCGTGTGATCGCCTGTTTGCGCAGCTCCGGCTTGAACACTTTTCCAACGGCAGTTTTCGGCAGCTCGGGCAAGATCGTCATATGCTTGGGCTGTGCAGCGCGCTCGTGAACGTGGACTTTGCAGTATTCCATCAGTTCTTTTTCGGTAGCTGATGCACCGTCTACCAATTCAACAAAGGCACAAGGCACCTCGCCCGAATGCGCATCCGGTTGACCAATTGCACCCGCAAAGGCGACTGCGTCATGCCCCAACAGCGCTTCTTCAATTTCGGCCGGGTCGATATTGTGCCCACCGCGGATGATCAGGTCCTTGGCGCGGCCCGTGATCCAGAGATAGCCATCCTCGTCAAAGCGACCCAGGTCACCGGTCCGCAAGTATTTATCGAAATGATAAAGGTTCACGTTCTTGTCCGCTTCGGTATACGTGTTGCCCGCATAGACGCCCGGGTTCGAGATGCATATCTCACCGATCTCGTCCTTCTCGCATTCTTTCGGACCATCAGGGCTGTCCTGCAGGATTTTGACGTCCGTATAAGGAAACGGAATGCCAATCGAGCCGATTTTCTTTTCACCGTCCACCGGGTTACACGAGACTAAACATGTTGCCTCGGTCAGGCCATAGCCCTCGACGATGGTCACTCCAGTGGCCTCTTCGAACCGGCGGAACAATTCAACCGGCAACGGGGCCGAGCCCGAAAACGCGGTTTTCACGGATGAAATATCCGCATCCACCGGGCGCTGCATCTTGGCGGAAATAGCGGTCGGAACTGTAATGATAAACGAGACCTTCCAGCGTTCGATCAGCTTCCAGAAGTTGTCAAACACGCCGTCGCCGCGATAGCCGGCCGGTGTCGGGAAGATCACATGCGCACCTGAGGATACCGCAGCCATCACGATCACATGTACTGCAAAAACATGAAACATTGGCAGCGGGCACATGATGACATCGTTTTCGTCAAACAGCAGGGTGTTGCCCAGCCAGCCATTGTAAATCAGTCCGGAATACCTGTGTTGCGCCACCTTTGGCATACCGGTGGTACCTCCGGTATGGAAGTAACAGGCAACGCGGTCTTCCTGACTGTCCTCGAAGGTCAGTGTCGTGGGCTGCTTGGCCAGTTCTTTGTTGAAGTTCTTATAGTCCGCATGAGCCAGGTGTTCCTTGTCGCCCATTTTGGGGCGCAGTAGCGGGACAAGCCACGACTTGGGCGGTGTCAGGTACCGGTTCAGGTCAATTTCCAAGATGGTGTTAACCTTAGGCGCGTGGCGCACTGCTTCCTCGACTTTTTGGGCCACATCTGCTTTGGGGAATGACTTCAGGGTCACCACCACCTTTGCGTTGGTTTCCCGCAAAATGGCTGCGATCTGTTCCGGCTCCAGCAGCGGGTTGATCGGGTTAACGATCCCGGCCACCGCACCACCCATCATCGTAATCAGCGTCTCGTTACAGTTGGGCAGGACATAGGCCACCACGTCCTTTTCCCCTATCCCTAACGACCGGAACAGATTGGCAGCCTGGTTAACTTTGCCCAGCAGTTCAGACCAGGTCAGCGTCTCGGCTTTATCCGTCGGACCGGACAGCAGCTGAAAACTCATGGCCTTGTGGTTCGGGAATTTGCCCGCCGTGCGCGACAGCAATTGATGGAAGGTGACAGCGACGTCTCGATCCTCCCACGGCATCTCCTGTTCGATACGCGCCCTGTCTTCGAATCCCGCAAAGGCCATACGGCTCCTCCCCTTTTTCTCCCGTGTCGCGCACGGGCTATCGCTTGCCCCCAAGATGGAAGCAAAAGCAAGCTCGTGCAAGCAACGGCTTAGCTCTCGGATCAGAGAAAATGTAGAATGACGCTGCGGCGGAAAGTGATGTGCCGGAGCGTCACTTTATTCCGCAGCAACACCGTCGGTGAACTGCAGGCGTGCCAGACGCGCATAAAGACCGTCCTGAGACACCAGGTCATCATGCGTTCCCTGAGCGACAACGCTCCCGTTCTCCATCACCACGATGCGGTCCGCCTTTTTCACAGTCGCCAACCTGTGTGCCACAATCAGCGTCGTGCGCCCAGCGCGCATCTTGTCAACCGCACCCTGCACCGCGCGTTCGCTTTCAGCATCCAGTGCCGAGGTCGCCTCGTCCAGCAGCAGAACCGGCGCGTCGCGCAGAATTGCACGCGCGATAGCAATGCGCTGTTTCTGGCCACCGGATAACATCACGCCGCGCTCGCCCACGAAACTGTCGTAACCTTCTGGTAAAGCGGCGATAAAGTCATGGGCCGCTGCAGCGCGCGCTGCGGCCTCGACTTCGGCATCGGTCGCGTCCAAACGGCCAAAACGGATGTTTTCACGAGCCGAGGACGCAAAGATCACCGGGTCCTGTGGAACCAGCGCCATATGCTGCCGGAAGTCCGATCGGTCGAGATCACGCAGATTGATCCCGTCCAGGCTGACGTGCCCTGCATCCGGGTCATAGAATCGCTGGATCATCTGGATGACAGTTGTTTTACCCGCGCCTGACGGGCCCACGAATGCTACGGTTTCGCCCGGTTCGACTGTCAGTGAGAGATGATCCAACGCAACCACATCAGGACGTGCCGGATAGCGGAACGTGACGTCATTGAACCGGATTTCACCGCGAACAGGTTGCGGCAGTGCTTGCGCCCCTGTCGGGTCGGACACTGTATCTTCGGCGTTCAGCAACTCGATCAACCGTTCCGTCGCGCCAGCCGCGCGCTGAAGCTCGCTCCAGATCTCGGACAAAGCGGCTACGGAACCAGCCATGATAATCGAATAGATCACGAACTGGATCAGAACGCCTTCTGTCATGACGCCGTTGCGAACGTCATTGGCCCCCATCCACAGCACCCCGACGATACCGGAGAAGACCAAAAAGATCACGATTACCGTCAACACAGCCCGTGTCTGGATACGCCGCAGCGACACCACATAGGATGTCTCGGTCATTTCGCCAAACTGCTTTCGGCTGGCTTCCTCATGTGTAAAGGCCTGTACGGTCTGCACTGCGCCCAGCGCCTCGCCTGCATTTCCTGAAGATGCCGCAATCCAATCCTGATTCTCGCGACTGATTCCACGCAAACGGCGCCCCAGGACCAGAATCGGTACAATCACCACCGGAATCAGCAACAAGACAAGACCGGTCAACTTGGCCGATGTCAGAAGCATCAGAACCAGACCACCGACGAACAGAAGCATGTTGCGAAGTGCGATGGATACGGATGAACCCAGCACCGACTGAATCAAGGTTGTATCCGTGGTAATCCGGCTCAGCACCTCACCTGTCATGATACGTTCGTAGAATTCCGGGCTCATGCCGATCACGCGGTCGAAAACAGCCTTGCGGATATCGGCAACCACGCGTTCGCCCAACCGGGTCACCAGCGCATAACGGATACCTGTACCCACAGCCAGGATACCGGCAATCACAAGCGCTGCCAGAAAATACCAATCCAGCAGCTCACCATCCTGAATTCGGAAATTATCGACCACGCGACGCACGGCCAAAGGCAGGGTCAAAGTCATGCTGGCAGTCAGAATCAGCGCAAAAGTCGCGCCCATCATCAACAACCTGTAGGGCTTCATGAATGGCCAAAGCGAGGCCAATACGCCCACTTTCTTAGAGCCCGCTCTTTCTTCGCTGGCCCCCGGTGCGGGTGCGGTTGCTGGACTGGCAGCTGTTTTTCTAGCCATGTCGGGCCCTTGTTTCCTGAACGGTCCTAAGTGAACGCTTCTTGGCCGCAGAGGCATCCGGGGTCAAGCTGCACACACAATTTGGCAGGTTTAAAGGGCCATTTGACGCAGAGAATTCAGAGCTGAACTGGAGCGGGTAGACGGAATCGAACCGACATAGCCTGCTTGGAAGGCAGGGGCTTTACCATTAAGCTATACCCGCTCAGGTCTGGGCTGAGTAGTCCATGCGCTTGCGGTCGTCAAGAAGCGAAATCACCGCTCAACCCGCTTTTCCGAACCAACTGTCCCGCACCCCGAAGCAGAGATCACGAATTTGTGTTATCTTGAGGCGGTTCGCGATCCGCCCAGTCTGGGCCTGATTTGGATGCGGGCAGTATTCTCACGGGGGATTTCAAAAATGACTGACTTCGATCTGGGTGTATATAGCCGAAAAATCACGACATCTTCGCCCAAAGCACAGGAGATATTCGATCAGGGGCTTATCTGGCTCTATGGTTACAACCACGAAGCCGCGGCGGCCTGTTTCGATCAGGCGATTACACGAGACCCGCAATGCGGCCTTGCGTATTGGGGCGTCGCTCATGCTATTGGCCCTAATTACAACAAACCATGGGAGTTCTTTGAACCCGACGAAAAAGTGGAAACACTGAAACGGGCACATCGGGCCATTCAGGATGCAATGGCTCTGCGCGAAGCAGTTACTCCATTGGAGGCCGCGCTGATCGAGGCTTTGTCACACCGTTTTCCAACCGATCCTGAAATCGAAGATTACGGCCCGTGGAACGACGCGTTTTCGGATTCGATGCGCAATGTTTACGCTGAATTCTCGGATGATCTGGACGTGGCGGCGATTTTTGCCGAGTCGTTGATGAATCGCACTCCGTGGCAACTCTGGGATCTAAAACAGGGCATCCCTGCCGAAGGTGCCTCAACCGTTGAGGCGCTAACTGTTCTTGAGACGGCGTTTGATACCCTGCCCGGCGCCTGGGACCATCCAGGTTTACTGCACATGTATATTCACCTCATGGAGATGTCGCCTACACCGGAAAAGGCGCTGCGGCACGGCGACAGGCTGGTCGATCTGGTGCCAGAAAGCGGCCATCTGGTGCACATGGCTACACATATCGACGTTCTGTGCGGCGACTATCAGAACGTAGTCTGGCGCAATCACTGCGCAGCCCAAGTGGATAAGAAATACGAGGCCATGGCAGGTGGCGAAAACTTTTACACCGTCTACCGCGTTCACAATGTACATTTCGAGGCTTACGGCGCTATGTTTCTTGGGCAACCCGAAAAGGCTCTGGCCGCTTCGGAAGAACTAATGCGGATGCTGCCCGACAATGTGATCCGGTACTTCCCTGACCTGTTCGAATCTTTCTACGGCAAGAAAATCCACGTCATGGTCCGCTTTGGCATGTGGCAGGAGATTCTGGACGAGCCTATGCCGCAGGATGCCGAGCTTTATAGCTACACCACAGCCGCAATTCATCAGGCTCGTGCCGTGGCTCTGGCTAATCTGGGACAGATGGAAGCCGCACAAAAGGCGCGTGAGTTGGCCGTCCAAGCCCGTAAGGACGTGCCGGAAAGCCGTCTGGTTTTCAATAACACCGCCGAGGATGTTCTGCTGATCGGCGAGGCGATGATGGATGGCGAAATTGCCTTCAAATCCGGTGACCGCGAGGGCGGGCTGGCTCATCTGCGCCGCTCGGTCGAACTGGACGACAACCTTGTTTATGACGAACCTTGGGGCTGGATGCAGCCAACCAGACACGCACTCGGTGCTCTTTTGATGGAAGATCAGCGGCTTGACGAAGCCGAAGCGGTCTATCGTGCCGATCTTGGTCTGGACAACACCCTTGCCCGGGCCTGCCAACACCCAGGAAACATCTGGAGCCTTCACGGCCTGCACGAATGCCTGGTACGACGCGGCGAAGAAACCGAGGCGCGACATATCAAGCTGCAACTCGACAAAGCCGCAGCACGTGCGACTGTGCCAATCCATGCGTCCTGTTACTGCCGACGTAAAGCCAAGGCGGCTTGAATTCGCACGCATTGATCAGGCTGAAGATACAAAAGCGCAAGCGAACCTATGCCCTGTGTATGGTCAGTTGTTCCTGCTGATCGGCAAAACTCTGCACGCGGGAACGCCGAAGTTGAACTTTACTTCGGATGTTATTTTCCTGTCATATCTGCGCCCTACACCCGCGGGACGAATCTTTGTTCAGACTATCAGGAGCCATCCATGCAAGACGTAGATCCTACCTCCCTGTCCGCAGACGATTGGGACGAGCTGCACTTTCCCCGCCCCGAAGAAAATGACTTTGACCACGTCGTGGAAAGCGCGATTTCCCGCCGTGGTTTCCTTGGCGGTGTTCTGGCCTTTGGATCCGGCGCTGCGGCAATGGGTGCGGGTCTGATGGGATCGACAGCGGCGCAAGCCGTGACGAATTCTCGTTTTGCCTTCACTCCGATTGCCGCTCAGACCGACGGCACCGTGCACGTGCCAGAAGGATACGAGTGGAAGATGCTGATGCGCTGGGGCGATCCGCTGTTCTCGGACGCCGCGGGCTATGACATTACTGACGGCGGTCAGATCGAGAATTCTGACAAAGTATTTGGTGAAAACACCGACGGGATGGAGACCTTTCCGTTCCAAGGTCGCGAACTGATCGCGATCAACCACGAATACCCGAACCGCAAAATCAACCTGCCTGCCGCACAGGAAGGTGTCCCTGCCAGCGCTGACGATGTCCTCAAGCTGCAGAACATTCAGGGCGTGACTGTGATGGAGATCAAGGAAGGCGCTGAAGGCTGGTCGGCTGTCAAAGACAGCCCTTTCAACCGCCGTATTCACCACAACACACCAATGAAGATTGTTGGCCCTGCAGCCGGTCACGACCTGCTGAAAACCAATGCAGATCCGACTGGTGCTTCGTCCTTGGGCACAATGAATAATTGTGGCGCCGGTAAAACACCTTGGCGCACCTATCTGACCTGCGAAGAGAACTTCAATGGGTACTTCGGTTCTACTGACGAGAGTGCCAGCTACGATCAGAAAGTCGCGGATGGCATGAAACGTTACGGCATCAAAGCCGAAAGCTGGAACGGTTACGAACTGTTCGACCCCCGCTTTGACACCTCAAAAAACCCGAACGAGCCGCACCGGGCAGGCTGGATCGTTGAAATCGACCCGACCAAACCGGACAGCACTCCTGTCAAGCACACTGGTCTGGGTCGCTTCAAGCACGAAAACGCCGAAGTGGCTCTGGCAACAGATGGTCGCGTGGTTGTTTACATGGGCGACGATGAGCGGGGCGAATACCTGTACAAGTTCGTCTCGAACGGCAGCTACCAACCGGGCGTTGAGACAGAGGGCCTGTTGAATGATGGCACGCTTTATGTCGCCAAATTCAACGACGACATGACCGGTCAGTGGCTGCCTCTGACGCCTGAAACCACTGGCATGGAGTCGGTCGAAATCCTGATCTTCACGCGTATGGCCGCATCGGCTGCAGGCGGCACCACCATGGACCGCCCGGAATGGGTGGCGTCGAGCCCCGTTGCGGTCGAGGCTTATTGCTGCCTGACCAACAACAAGAACCGTGGCGTCAAGCCGAATGCAGGCGGCGATGACACTTCGGCCAATGGCCCCAACCCGCGCGATGCCAACAAGTACGGCCAAATCGTGCGCTGGCGTCCGGCAAACGAGGATCACGCCGCAGATAGGTTCGACTGGGATCTCTACGTCATGGCAGGCAACCCGACCGTGCATTCCGATGACCGCGCCGGTTCGCCCAATGTGAATGAGGGCAACCTGTTCAACTCGCCAGACGGCATGGCTATCGACTCGACCGGGCTGGTCTGGATTCAGACAGACGGCAATGACGACAACGAAGAAGACTTTGCAGGCAACGGCAACAACCAAATGCTGGTTGGCGATCCGGTAACCGGTGAAATCGTGCGCTTCATGACGGGCCCGAACGGCAGCGAAGTCACCGGTCTGGCCTGGTCCACTGACCGCCGCACCATGTTTGTCGGCATCCAGCATCCCGGCAGCAACTGGCCGGATGGCGGCACACCGCGGTCATCCGTGATTGCCATCAAACGGGAAGACAACGGTTTGGTCGGCTAAATATTGTAGCAAAGATGATGCCCCTGAGACCCGGTCTCGGGGGCGTTCCCAGGGCGAATGTCAGATATCTTCACCCGGAGGGTCCAGCAACCCGCCCGCTTCCAGTAAAGCGCGCTCTGACAACCATGGGTTCAACCGAAGTGCATAGCTCAATGCAGACCGGGCCTCATCCAGACGTTTCAGGCCCAGCAACGACAACGCCCGCCCGCTTAGCGCACCAACGTGGTTCGGAGACAGCTCAATCGCCACGTCAAGGTCTTGCAACGCCGATGCGTAATCCTGTCTGAGATAATTGACGAAGGCACGCTGATTGTAACCCTCGGCATAGTTCGGACAGTATTCAACCAAGGCATTCAGCTCGTTCAACGCGCCGGTCAGGTTCCACCCTTCGCGCATCCCCATTCCACGATCCAACAGCATCTGAGCCCGCGCATCCGGTGCGTCAGTCCACAGCTCCCACATCCTGCTTGAAATCACCTGAGCGTCGGCCTGCGACGTCGCCGCCTGTGTCTGGGCGATAAGCGCATCAATATCCGCCCGATGGTCCGGGGACTCCGGGCATCCTTCGGAATTCGCGATAACGGGTAAGACCAAGAACACCACTGAGGCAAAAGCAATCCACTTCATGCGCCAATGATGGAGCGGAATTCGAAACCGTCAACCCTCGGGCTCAATCGCACTCAGCAGACCTGTTTCCTTTACCGCTTCCATCGCGACGAACGTCGATGTGTTCGCAACATGCGGAAGACCCGAGATCTTTTCGGCCAACACTGCCCGGTATTCCGACATCGACCCTGTTCGCACCTTGAGCAGATAGTCGAAATTCGACGCAATCATATGGGCTTGCTCGATCTCGGCTATTCGGCGCACCGCAGCATTGAACTCTCCCAATGCCTTTTCGCGAGTGTCTGACAGACGCACTTCAACAAAGGCGACGTGATCCAACCCCAGCCGGATCGGGTCCAGCATGGCACGATAACCGGTGATGACGCCGTCAGACTCGAGCCGCTTCAATCGCGCCTGAGTCGGTGATTTCGACAACCCGATCCGTCGGGCCAGATCGGCCACGGATATCCGGCCATCCTCGGCTAGAATCGTCAGCAGGGCTTGATCAAACCGATCGAGCCCGGGAAAGTCTTTTCGCATTTCGATTCCTGCAAAATTCGGTTCATTGAACTGTGTAACATAAGATTATGAACGATTGTCCTGAAAATTCACATGTATACTCTTCAAAAATCTGGAGGATACATGTCTCATTCTTTGCGCACCCTTATCGACAACCAGACCTATGCCGATCAGCCTGCCGCACTGGAGGATCTCATTACTCAGGCTGCGCTGGAGCCCAGCGATCGCCAGTCTATCTGCACAGTGGCGGCCAAGCTGGTGCGCGACATCCGATCCAGCACCTCTCCTGGCTTGATGGAAGTGTTTTTAGCGGAATACGGCCTGTCCACTGATGAAGGTGTGGCCCTGATGTGCTTGGCCGAGGCGCTGCTACGCGTCCCGGATGCCGACACGATCGACGCTCTGATCGAAGACAAGATCGCCCCTTCGGACTGGGGCAAGCACTTGGGGCAGTCTTCATCCTCTCTGGTCAACGCTTCGACATGGGCTCTGATGCTAACCGGGCGTGTTCTGGACGAGGACAAGTCTTCACCGGTTGGCGCGCTACGCGGAGCGATCAAACGGTTGGGCGAACCTGTGATCCGCACAGCGGTGGGCCGTGCGATGAAAGAGATGGGCCGCCAATTCGTTCTGGGCGAAACCATTCAGGCCGCCATATCGCGCGCCAGCGGGATGGAGACCAAAGGCTACACCTATTCCTACGATATGCTGGGTGAGGCCGCCCGAACCGATGCCGACGCCGCGCGCTATCACCTGTCTTATTCCCGAGCCATCGCCGCCATTGCCGAGGCCTGCACGCATAATGACATTCGCGCAAACCCTGGCATTTCGGTCAAACTGTCCGCACTGCATCCGCGCTATGAATTGGCGCAGGAACAGCGCGTTATGGAGGAACTGGTTCCGCGTCTACGCTCTCTGGCCCTGCTTGCCAAATCCGCCGGGATGGGGCTGAACATCGACGCGGAAGAAGCCGATCGCCTGTCGTTGTCTCTGCAAGTCATAGAGGCCGTTATGGCCGAACCCGCTCTGGCGGGATGGGATGGGCTCGGTATCGTGGTACAAGCTTACGGCCCTCGCGCCAGTTTGGTGCTGGATACGCTTTACGACATGGCCCAGCGTCACGACCGCAAGCTGATGGTCCGTCTGGTCAAGGGCGCATATTGGGATACCGAGATCAAGCGGGCTCAGGTCGAGGGCGTTGATGGCTTTCCGGTCTTCACGCAAAAAGCCGCGACAGACGTCTCTTATATCGCCAACGCGCGCAAACTGCTGGGTATGACGGACCGAATCTATCCGCAATTCGCCACCCACAATGCACACACGGTTAGCGCCATTCTGCACATGGCGGACGATCAGCCTTTCGAGTTTCAGCGCCTGCACGGGATGGGTGAGACGCTGCACCAGATTGTCAAGGATCAACAAAACACCCGCTGCCGCATCTACGCGCCCGTCGGTGCACATCGCGATCTGCTGGCCTATCTGGTTCGGCGCCTGTTGGAAAACGGCGCTAACTCGTCATTCGTCAACCAAATCGTCGATGAGGACGTTCCCCCGGAAGAAGTCGCAGCAGACCCGTTCCTGGCAATTCAAAACCCCGCGGCACCACTGCCCACCGGTCCCGAACTGTTCGCTCCTGAGCGTCCGAACTCAAAAGGGTTCGACCTGCAGCACACGCCTACCCTGGACCGCATCGAAGCGGCCCGGGACGAGTTCAGGGCGCATCACTGGTACGCTCAACCGCTGCTGTCCGAGACCGCCAGGCCGGAAAAAGACCAGCAGGTGATCAATCCGGCGCAACCGCAAGACCACCCCGGCTCTGTCGCGCCGGCCAGTGCTGAAGATGTCGAACTGGCTTTGGCAACTGCGAACCCATGGCAGGCTTCGGCGCAAGATCGCGCGCATGCTCTGAACGTTGCGGCCGACCTTTACGAGGCGCATTTTGGCGAGTTGTTCGCCCTTTTGGCCCGTGAGGCCGGCAAGTCACTACCCGATGCGGTTGCCGAACTGCGCGAGGCCGTCGATTTCCTGCGCTATTACGCTGCCAACATTCCTGATGCCAAGCCAGCAGGGGTTTTTACCTGTATCAGTCCGTGGAACTTCCCACTGGCTATCTTCACGGGTCAGATTTCGGCGGCTCTGGCAACTGGAAATGCGGTGTTGGCCAAGCCAGCGCCTCAGACCCCGCTGATCGCGCATCGAGCCGTGCAATTGCTTCACGAGGCTGGCGTGCCACGTGACGTGCTACAATTGCTACCCGGCGGCCCATCGGTGGGCGCCGCTCTGACTTCGGATCCCCGCGTGTCCGGTGTCGCCTTTACCGGCTCGACCGCGACAGCATTGAAAATCCGCGCGACCATGGCCGAAAACCTCCGCCCAGGCACGCCGCTGATCGCGGAAACCGGCGGCCTGAACGCAATGATCGTGGACAGCACGGCCCTACCAGAACAAGCCGTTCAAGCGGTCATGGAAAGTGCGTTTCAATCTGCAGGGCAACGCTGTTCTGCCTTGCGGTGCCTCTACCTGCAGGAAGACATTGCCGATGACGTCCTGACCATGCTGAAGGGCGCGATGGACGCGTTTCAGGTTGGGAACCCGTGGCTGATTTCGACCGATTGCGGACCGGTTATCGACGAACAGGCTCGTCAGGGCATTTCGGACCACGTTGCCCGGGCGCGGGCCGAGGGCCGGGTGCTCAAAGAGCAACCTCTACCACCCGAAGGCACCTTTGTCGCCCCGACACTGATCGAGGTTCCCGGCATTGCAGCCCTCGAGCGTGAGATATTCGGCCCAGTCCTGCATGTCGCCCGATTCAAGGCACAGCATATCGATCAGGTTATCGCCGATATCAATGCCACTGGCTATGGGCTAACCTTTGGCCTGCACACTCGGATCGACGATCGTGTTCAGCATGTGACCGAGGCGATTCACGCGGGCAATATTTATGTGAACCGCAACCAGATCGGCGCAATCGTCGGATCTCAACCCTTTGGAGGTGAAGGACTTTCTGGAACAGGCCCTAAAGCTGGCGGGCCGAACTACATAAATCGTTTCTGTGCTCCTGACCGGCAGGCGGCCAAGGACCAGTGGAGCGGTACGATGGCTGCGCTTCCCGTGCCCGAAGGTCAAGCAGCTGCTGTCCGGACCCAATCCCTGCCCGGCCCGACCGGTGAGTCTAATCGCCTGAGTGAGTTTCCTCGACTACCCCTTCTATGTATGGGGCCGGGAGAAGACGCCGCTCGAGCGCAGGCGGATGCAGTGAAAGCTTTGGGTGGAACAACCCTTCTCGCAACCGGAAATCTTGACCTGCATCGGTTAGAGAACCTGGATGGAATATCCGGCGTCCTGTGGTGGGGTGACGAAGACACCGCGCGTGAAATTGAACAGCATCTGGCTCGCCGGGACGGTCCCATTCTTCCGCTAATCCCCGGCAAACCGGACCGTGCACGTGTATTGGGAGAGCGCCACGTCTGTGTCGACACCACGGCTGCGGGCGGCAATGCTGCACTTTTGGGAGGTGCGGCATAACCTGACCTTGACGCTGGGCCATGAAAAGCCCAGCGTCGCGCCATGTTTCCAATCCGCGATCATAACCCTTCGGGGCGTACACCATATGTCGTCTACGCGCTGATGGCGGCGAATATCCTGATCTTCCTTAGCTACGTGGGGATCATGGACGACGCGCGCCTGATCAATCGCCTCTATTTCGACTACGCGATCATTCCTGCGCGGATTTCCGACGGGTTCGCATTCGAGACGCTGGTCACATCGATGTTCCTTCACGGAGGCTGGATGCACCTTGCCGGGAACATGCTGTTTTTGTGGATTTTCGGCGACAATCTGGAAGACGAGATGGGCCACCTGCCCTTTTTATTGTTTTATCTGGTTGCCGGTGTCGGCGCAGGTTTGATCCATGTAGTGACCGCTCCGGGCTCGGGTGTGCCCACAATCGGCGCCTCCGGTGCAATCGCTGGTATCATGGGAGGGTACTTGCTGCTGTTCCCGCGCGCCCGTGTGGACATTCTGCTGATTTTGATCGTGTATTTCCGCGTCTTCACGATACCGGCCTTTGTCATGTTGGGCGTCTGGCTGGGATTTCAGTTTCTGGGCAGCCTGGCCAGCAACCCGGACGAAGGTGGTGTGGCTTATTGGGCGCACACAGGCGGTTTTGTGGTCGGCCTGATCCTGTGCATTCCGCTTTGGCTGAAACGCGGAGGGATAAGGTTCTGGAACCGCACCCACGGCCACCCGCCGCATCCAGAGCATAAATACAAACTCTCGGCGTCGCGTATTCCTAAGGTGCCGCGTCGGTAGGGTGTTTAGTCCGGGTTTTGCCCGCCACTGAGGTGGGTGATTTCCTGCGCGGCCTGCATGACCAGAGCGGCCAGTTCTGGCGCCCGCGCTTCATTGAACCGAACGGTCGGGCCGGACACAGATACACCCGCGCACGGTTCCGACCGACTGTTGTAGATCGCGGCACCAATGCATGACATACCCTCATACCGCTCTTCCCGGTCATGAGACCAACCACGTTTTCGGGTTGACGAAAGATCATCCAATAAACCTGAATCTGGCAATCGTGTGTGTTCGGTAAAGGCAATCGGATCCATTGCTTTCAGAACCTTGGCCAAAGCAGCCTCGCTCATTGCGGCCAGAATCGCTTTGCCCGTACCCGAGGCGTACATTGGCGTCCTTGCACCAGGCGGAAAGAATGCCCGGATCGGGTTGAGGGTTTCGACCTGCCCGACAAAGACGACCTCGGCCCCGTCCGGTACGGCCAGATTGGCCGTCTCTCCGCTGTCCTGCATTAACCTGCGCAGAATTGGCCGGCCGATCTCCAAAACGCTACTGCGGCGCAGAAATGTTGCGCCAGTTCGGTACGCCTCGATCCCAATCAGCCACTCCTGCCTTTCTTCGTCAAAGGTTACAAACCCGTGCTTTTGCAGCGTCACGAGGATGCGATGCGTGGTGGCTGTTGGCACGCCTATTTCGCGCGCCAGATCGCTGAGTGTCGCCCTTTCAAGCCGGGCAATCGACGTGAGCACGCCTAATGCCCTGTCCAGCGATTGCATCGTCCCAGCCGAACTTTCCTTGAATAAAGACTTGGGTCTGCCGCGCGGTCTCTTCTGAGTCTCCATAATGATACTTCCTGACGTTTTCGGCCCGCCCTGCTTCAGGCTCATTAGACCATTGTTTTTCACATGCTAAACTGAGAAACTGAATTCGGTTATTTTTCAGTGCCTTACTTATTTAATCCCATAAATGAAAATATTTTTCAAGAAAATTGCACTAAAGGTGAAGACGAGCGACACTTATGTCCAAAGCGGAGGACATGATGATGTCAAACCAGAACCCGGTCTTTATTCCAGGCCCTACTAACATTCCCGACCGACTGCGCCTTGCCATGCAGGTCCAAACGCAGGATCACCGTGCACCGGACTTTGTAGAAACCTTTGCGCCGGTGCTTGAAGACACCAAGAAGGTGTTTGGCACAACCAAAGGCCAGATCGTGACCTTCCCCGCTAGCGGGACCGGTGGATGGGAAGCAGCCGTAACCAATACGCTCAGCCCTGGCGACAAGGTTCTTGTCGGCCGCTATGGCGTTTTCAGCCATCGCTGGATTGATCTTTGCCAGCGGCATGGTCTGGACGTACAGATCATTGATTGCCCGTGGGGCAGCGGAGCACCAGCCGACAAGTTTCAGGAAATTCTGGCCGCCGATACGGCCCACACGATCCGCGCCGTTCTGGTGACTCATAACGAAACAGCGACAGGTGTGCGTTCGGATATCGGTGCAGTTCGGCAAGCCATGGATGCCTCAGATCACCCCGCGATGATGTATGTGGACTGCGTCAGCTCTCTGGCATCAATGCCGTTTGAGTTTGATCGCTGGGGCGTCGACATCGCCGTATCGGGTTCGCAAAAAGGGTTCATGTTGGCGACTGGTATGGCGATCCTGTGCGTCAGCCCTAAGGCGCTGGAGGCAACAAAGACAGCCAAACTGTCCCGCACATTCTTTGATTTCAAGGACATGATGGCAGCCAATGCCTCCGGAGGGTTCCCCTACACCCCGCCGCTGCAACTGATTTATGGCATGCGCGAGAGCCTGAAGATGCTGTTCGAGGAAGGCCTCGACAACGTTTATGCCCGCCACTTCCGCCTCGCCGAAGGTGTGCGCCGGGCGGTTGACGCTTGGGGTCTGAAACTGGTCGCACAGTCACCCGACCTCTATTCGGACACCGTCAGCGCAATCTATGTGCCCGAAGGGTTCGATAGCAACGCCCTGACGGACCACGCATTCAATGCATATGGTGTTTCTTTCGGCATCGGGTTGGGACAGCTGAATGGCAAGGCCTTCCGCATTGGCCATTTAGGCAGCCTGACGGACGTGATGGTTCTTTCCGGGCTGGCAACCATCGAGATGGCGATGGCTGACCATGACTATCCCATCAAACTGGGCAGCGGCGTCGCGGCGGCGCAGGACTATTTCCGCACCGGGTCGTCCGGTCGCGCTCAGGCAGCCGCATAAGGAGGGCATGGATGTTGGATCAAATCACAGCCGCCGACCTGACAATTGACGACATGCGCACGGCGCATGAGCGGATCAAACCCTATATCCGTCGAACGCCGGTTATGACGTCGGATTATCTCAACGATCTGACCGGCGCTCAGTTGTTCTTCAAATGTGAGAACTTTCAGGAGGCAGGCGCGTTCAAAGTACGCGGAGCCTGTAATGCGGTGTTCGGTTTGCCCGAAGACATGATGGAAAAAGGCGTCTGCACGCACTCCAGCGGCAACCACGCTCTATCTCTGTCTTACGCCGCAGGCCGTCGCGGCATTCCGTGCAACGTGGTCATGCCACGCACGGCACCACAGGCAAAGAAAGACGCCGTGCGCCGCTATGGCGGAACGATAACCGAATGTGAACCCTCAACATCGTCCCGTGAAGCGACCTTTGCCGAAGTACAGGCGCGCACCGGCGGCGAGTTCGTGCACCCCTACAATGATCTCCGCGTGATAGCCGGTCAGGCCACCTGTTCGGCGGAGCTGCTGGAACAAACCGACGGTATCGACGCAGTAATCGCGCCGATTGGCGGCGGCGGCATGGCGTCAGGCACCTGCCTGACGGTCTCCAATCTGGCACCGCAAACTGCGATATATGCGGCTGAACCGGAACAGGCTGACGATGCCTATCGCTCGTTCAAAGCAGGCCATATCATCGCAGATGATGCGCCCAAGACGATTGCAGACGGACTGTTGGTTCCGCTCAAGGAAAACACCTGGCATTTCGTCTCGAACCACGTGACCGATATCTTCACGGCGTCCGACGCCGAGATCATCGAAGCGATGAAACTGACCTGGAAGTACCTGCGGGTGGTGATGGAGCCATCTTCGGCGGTACCGTTGGCAACAATTCTCAAAAACCCCGACGTGTTTCGGGGAAAGCGCGTCGGCGTAATCGTCACCGGCGGCAATGTGGATCTGGACAAACTACCCTGGCTGAAAGGGTAAGGAGGATTAGGATGAACAAACCTGTGAACATTGATCAATTGGAAGTCGGCTTTGATATCCCTGCTGCAATCGGCATGGATGAGTCCGAAATTCAGACGCCCTGCCTGATCCTCGATCTGGACGCGCTGGAGCGCAACATTAAGAAGATGGGCGACTACGCCAAAGCGCACGGAATGCGTCATCGCGTTCATGGCAAGATGCACAAATCCGTGGATGTGGCCAAACTTCAGGAAGAACTGGGCGGCTCTGTCGGCGTTTGCTGTCAGAAAGTGTCCGAAGCCGAGGTATTTGCCCGCGGTGGCATCAAGGACATCCTCGTTTCGAACCAGGTGCGCGACCCGGCCAAGATCGACCGCCTTGCACGCCTGCCCAAGCTGGGCGCCCGCACGATTGTCTGTGTCGACGACATAGAGAATGTAGAGGACCTGTCAGCGGCAGCGCAAAACCACGGGACCGAGCTGGAGGTATTCATCGAGATTGATTGCGGTGCGGGTCGATGCGGCGTCACGACGACCCCCGATGTAGTCGCAATCGCCAAAGCGGTAGAGGCTGCGCCAAATCTGAAATTTACCGGCATCCAGGCCTATCAGGGCGCGATGCAGCATCTCGACACCTACGAGGCGCGCAAGGAAAAACTGGATACCGCCATTGCGATGGTTAAAGACGCTGTTGATGGCCTGAAAGCCGAAGGCATCGATTGCGAGTTGGTATCCGGCGGCGGCACCGGGTCGTATTATTTCGAAAGCAACTCGGGCGTTTACAATGAATTGCAATGCGGATCCTACGCCTTCATGGACGCTGACTATGGTCGCATTCTGGATAAAGACGGCAATCGCATCGATCAGGGCGAATGGGAAAATGCGCTGTTTATCCTGACCAGCGTCATGAGCCATGCCAAGGCCGATAAGGCCATCTGCGATGCAGGCCTCAAGGCGCAATCGGTCGATAGCGGGCTGCCGTTCATCTACGGGCGCGATGATGTGGAATACCTCAAATGTTCCGATGAGCACGGCGTGATCGGCGATCCTGACGGTGTGCTCAAGGTGAATGACAAGCTGCGGCTGGTGCCGGGGCACTGTGATCCCACCTGCAATGTCCACGACTGGTATGTGGGCGTCCGGAACGGGAAGGTCGAAGCCCTGTGGCCTGTCTCGGCACGCGGAAAGGCATATTGAGAGATGAGGGATGCCATGAACACCCAAGATGGCCTGCTGATTGTGGGCGAAGACCTCTGCCAACAGCTGGTCGGTCGGGAACAAGCTTTTGATGCTGTGCAATCCGTATTTGGCGCTATGGCCAGCGGCGGGGCGCGCAACTTTCCGGTCGTCCGCGAGGCACTGGGTTATGCAGATGCCCTTTACGGCTTCAAGTCCGGGTTTGATCGCGATGGTCAGGTTCTGGGTGTGAAATCCGGCGGATACTGGCCCGGAAATGCCGACAAGGGGCTGACAAACCATCAATCCACGGTGTTCCTGTTCGATCCGGACACGGGCCGTCTGTCCGCTCTGGTCGGTGGCAATTACCTGACGGCTTTACGTACAGCTGCGTCTTCGGCGGTGTCGATTGCACATCTGGCCCGCAAAGACGCCAAGGTGCTGGGCATGGTCGGAGCCGGGCACCAATCCACGTTCCAACTGCGGGCCGCTGCCGAGCAGCGCGCGTTCGAGAAAGTCGTGGCCTGGAACCCGCATCCTGACATGCTGCCCCGACTGGCGGCGGTCGCCGAAGAGATCGGTCTGGAATTCGAAGCCGTGAGCCAGCAGGAACTGGGCGCGCAAGCGGATGTGATCATCACTATCACATCGGCGTTTGAGCCGCTTTTGATGAAAGACTGGATCAAACCCGGCACGCATCTGGCCTGCATGGGCACAGACACCAAAGGCAAGATGGAGGTCGACCCAGCCCTTGTCGCCGCGGCCACTGTGTTCACCGACGAGGTAGCGCAATCCGTCACCATTGGTGAGGCGCAACACGCGGTGGGCTCAGGCGATCTTTCTGCGGACGAGATCACTTCAATTGGCGCTGTCATCAATGGAGATCACGCGGGGCGCACCAATGAAACAGAGGTCACATTGTTTGATGGGACCGGTGTGGGCCTTCAGGACCTTGCCGTTGCTTCCGTGGCCGCCCGGCTGGCGGATGAGGCCGGGCTGGCGCAACGCGCGACCCTCTAAAACTAAAAAAGCGCGCCTCGTTGGGGCGCGCTTGTTCAGTACGTGTATCTGGATGTCAGCCCCGGATGACTTTGGCAAAGGTGTCAAAAATCGGCTCGTTGGCGCAGATCACCTCGCCGTCTTCCAACACGCTGCCTTCGGGGTTGAGCGGTTGCACGAAACCACCCGCCTCTTTGACAATTATGATACCGGCGGCCAAGTCCCAGGCATTCAAACGGCGCTCCCAGAAGCCTTCGTAACGACCCGCAGCGACGTAAGCCATGTCCAAAGCAGCAGCACCCCAGCGACGCACCCCTGCACATGCAGGCATCAGGCGCGCCAGATCCTGCAGCGTAGCCGGCAAGTCGGCCCGGCCGCCAAACGGCAAACCCGTCGAGAAAATGGACTCGATCATGCGGTGACGGCCAGAAACCCGAATACGCATGTCGTTCATCCACGCGCCCTCGCCCTTTTCAGCAAAGAACATCTCGTCCTTGGCCGGGTCATAAATTACACCGGCGACGATCTTGCCCTTGTGCTCCAGCGCAATTGAAACCGCCCAATGCGGAAGGCCGTGCAGGAAGTTCGTGGTTCCGTCCAGCGGGTCTACGATCCAGCGGCGGGTCGGGTCTTCGCCGTCCTGACCACCACCTTCTTCGCCAAGCCAACCATAGGTCGGACGGGCACCCAGCAGTTCCTCTTTCAGGATATTCTCGGCTGCAATATCGGCCTTGGAGACAAAGTCACCGGCGCCTTTCATCGACACCTGCAGGTTCTCGACTTCACGGAAGTCCTTGACCAAAGACCGCCCCGCTTTACGCGCGGCTTTCATCATGATGTTGAGATTTGCACTGCCAACCATTGTCAAAAGGCTCCTGTCCGGTCAAACCGCGCGTATACTGGTGCATTGCGCCCTTGCCAAGAGGAATGATGTGCATAACAGCCCCGCGTTTAGCGCCCTGCCCTGATCCTATTGCGCCTGCAGCTTGCGCGCCTCGGATCGGGCCAGTTTTACCAGCTCTTGCACAAAGGGTTTTTCAAGGTCTTCGGTCCGGACGGCGGCGTACAACCTGCGGGTAATTCCCTCTTTTGTAAGCGGGCGGGTGACATAGTCCGAGCTGTATTTGACTTCTCGCACGACCCAATCCGGGAGGACCGAAATCCCCCTGTTCGAAGCAACAAGCAGCAAGATCACTGCGGTCAACTCAACCTGCCGGATTGACGCGGGTTCGACGCGAGCGGGGATCAACAACTGGCTGAACACATCCAGACGTGTCCGCTCAACCGGATAGGTGATCAGTGTTTGACCTCGGAAGTCCTCGGCCTCGATAAAGGATTTATCGGCCAGCGGATGAGTCGAAGCGGCCACGAACACGGCGTTATAGTCAAAAAGCTCGACAAACTCGACACCGGGTAAATCCTCAGGGTCCGATGAGACGACCAGATCCACTTCTTCCTTCTGAAGCGCAGGTAAGGCGTCAAACGCCAAGCCGGGGCGAATGTCGACATCCACGTCGGACCAGGATTTGCGGAACGATTCCAGCACCGGGAACAGCCACTCGAAACAGGCATGACATTCAATGGCGATATGCATCCGCCCTGTCCGCCCATCACGAAGTGACGAAAACTCATCCTGCATCGCTTCGACCTGAGGTAGAATCTGTTCGGCCAGTCGCAAAAGGCGCAAACCGGCAGCGGACAGTTTCATCGGCTTGGACCTGCGCAGGAACAGCTCAACCCCGGCCTGATCTTCCAAGCCTTTGATCTGATGGCTCAATGCCGATTGCGTTATGTTCAGCTGGTCCGCTGCACGGGCCAAACCGCCACATTCGTGGATAGCTTTGATGGTACGAAGGTGGCGGAATTCGATATGCATTTCTCACGTAGCTCATGTTGTTCTTGAATAATATGAGTTTGTCTCACAATGCATAGAGTGTCACAAGGGAATAGTTCTGTTGTTGAAGAGGCACCGATGACTAAGCCCGAAATTTCCTTCGAGTTCTTCCCGCCCAAGTCGCTGGAGGCGTCATTCCGCCTTTGGGATACGGTTCAAACGCTTGCCCCGTTAGAGCCCCGGTTTGTTTCCGTGACCTACGGCGCAGGTGGTACAACGCGCGAACTGACACGAGACGCAGTCGCCACGCTCCATAAATCCTCGGGATTGCCAGTCGCGGCCCATCTGACCTGCGTCGACGCCTCGCGTCAGGAAACGCTGGAAATCGCCGATACGTTCGCTCGAGCTGGCGTTCAGGATATCGTCGCTCTGCGAGGTGATCCGCCATCAGGGCAGGATCGCTTTGAGCCGCATCCTGAAGGATTTTCAAACTCGGTCGAACTGATTTCCGCGTTGGCTGAAACCGAAATGTTCAGCATTCGGGTCGGCGCCTATCCCGATATTCACCCCGAGGCCCAAAACTCGCGCACCGACATTGATTGGCTGAAGGCTAAGCTGGATGCAGGTGCAGACGAGGCATTGACGCAGTTCTTCTTCGAGGCCGAGACGTTTTTTCGGTTCCGTGATGCCTGTGCCAAAGCCGGAATCGACAAACCCATCGTGCCGGGCATTCTGCCGATCGAAAACTGGAAGGGCGCGCGCAAGTTTGCAGAACGCTGCGGCACGCGTATTCCGACTTGGGTGGACCAGGCATTCGAAAAAGCCGTGCGAGATGACCGTGAAGACCTATTGGCCACTGCGATATGCACCGAGCTGTGTTCGGATCTGATTGAAGGCGGCGTCGACAAGCTGCATTTCTACACGCTCAATCGCCCCGAACTGACGCGCGATGTGTGTTTTGCGCTGGGGATCACTCCGCGGGCTGATTTGCAGAACGTGGCCTGACCCGAATTCCGGCCTCCAATACTCGACGCCCCGCTCAATCTTGTTTTGATCGGGGCGTTTTCAGTGCGGAATGTGGCGGAACTGAATCCTCATCGGTGCAAGGATACTGGGCAACAATTTCGGATCGCCTTGCCGGACTGTTAACTCAAAACACGCTAATACCCAGAAAAATTTGACAAAAAAGTGACTGTTCGCAAAGTGGTGCGAGTGTAGTTTTTAACGAGTTTTGTGAGTATGGAGCCAGTAAACAGGATCAGGGCTCGGGCCGAAGCGTTGCAAGAGCTGGGCCTCAACCAAAGCGCCAGTGCCGACGATATTCGTGAGGCATGGCGAAATGTGGCCTTTCATGCCCACCCTGATCACACCGGAGGCGACTATTCCGGATTTTCGCGCGCGAAATCTGCATATGATTTTCTGCGACAAGAGGGCCTGGCGGGCAAAAACCGTTCCGGGACCGCAAAGCCGCGCCGTCCGAAATTGCGAAAACGAGTGGTCGAGTTGACGGAGGACGTTCTCGAGGCGTGCCGGGATCTATTGAACCCGGATCACGCGCTGTTGGATCATTCAACGCTGGGCGGTGCGACAGATGATTCTAACAGCTCAGACACTGATCCGGTCGCGGATCACGTGCCTGACGCAGTTGGCTGTTTCGGCCGGGATCTGACTTATTTTGTAAAGACACCTGTCTGCACGGGTCCCAATCGCGTGGCGTTGCCGACCTCGGTTCTGGCAGATTCGCGAAAGACAGGGGCAGAAATTCTGACGTTTGAATCAAAGAACTCGGGGCAAGGCGAAGTTGTTGTTCCGGATACGATCCGAGAACGGAAATTTCCCGGTGCTCGCAGCGTTAAAATCAAATTCAAAGCGAACCAGCAGATGCGAGATGACTACTGGCTTGCCAGTTGAAGGGGGTTGTGCCCATCTGCCACTAAGGCCCGGCTGAATTCAGCCGGGCTTTTTTGGTTGGTATCGCGTTAGTTGGCGATTGGGCCTTCCGAGGTGAATTTCGGGATTACGCTGGTCGAAGCAGCATCAGGTTCGATCCCCGGCCAGTTTCCTTCAGCCAGATTGATGTTGCCTGGGACGTCTTCCTCCCAGAACCCCACCACCACGTCGGTAATGTTCAGGTACAACTTGTCATCAACGATCCGCCACAGGTTCGGGTTGGCTGGGACTTTACCGCCGCGCGAAACGCCATAGGCGCAATGGCCGTCATATTGCGGAGCGTAGTACGCAGGATTTTCCAAGAATTTGTCTCGGTTTTCTTCAGTCGCAAAAGCCCAGGTGGCACCATTGTAATCTGCGGTGATATTGGAATGACCACGGACTGGAGCAGGCTGCGTCTGGCCGACTGCCACCTGATCAAGGCCGCGATAAGCGACAACATCATAGCCTGATACGGCAAAGCCCGTGCCGTCGATGTATTGATCTCCGGCAAAGGCAGGAACGGCTAGGGCCAGAGCCGCCGCAAAGGTCAGGGCAAATCGTTTCATGTGGTCGATCCTTTTGTCTCAACTGTGTCTGGGGCGCCGTTGTGGCGGGACTGGCAAGACAATATGCGATTTTGGATCACTTCGTAGTACCGCTCGCGGTGGTGTGACATCCCACGAAGAAACGTGAGGCCTGTGCCCGGTATTGTTACAAAATCAGTTCCCCATCCGGGGTTGGACTTTACCTTTTGCAATATTAGCTGTGCATGCAGCCGCCGCATGGTTCGGCACTGATACGAAAGGCAGAAGATGAGCGAACAATCCACCTATACTCCCCCGAAGGTCTGGACTTGGGACAGCGAAAGCGGCGGGCGCTTTGCCAATATCAACCGGCCCATTGCAGGCGCCACTCATGACAAGGACTTGCCTGTCGGTCAGCACCCTCTGCAATTGTACTCGCTCGCGACACCCAACGGCGTCAAGGTGACGGTCATGCTGGAAGAGCTGCTGGCCCTTGGGCATAAGGACGCCGAGTACAACGCCTGGCTAATCAATATCGGCGACGGCGATCAGTTTGGATCGGGTTTTGTGGGCGCCAATCCCAACTCCAAAATCCCGGCCCTTTGGGACCGGTCGGGTGAGAAACCGGTTCGCGTGTTCGAAAGCGCTTCGATCCTGTTTCATCTTGCCGAAAAGTTCGATGCGTTCCTGCCAAAGGATGGCCCCAAGCGCACAGAGGTGATGAACTGGGTTTTCTGGCAGATGGGCAGCGCGCCCTATCTGGGCGGTGGATTTGGTCATTTCTACGCCTACGCGCCCGAAAAATGGCAGTATCCAATTGACCGTTTCGCGATGGAAGCAAAGCGTCAGCTGGACGTGCTGGATCGAGAGCTGGCCGAAAAGACCTTTATTGCGGGCGAAGATTACTCCATTGCCGATATGGCGATCTGGCCTTGGTATGGGCAGCTGGTACTTGGCCGTCTTTACGACGCGGCAGAGTTCCTGGATGTCGATTCCTACAAGAATGTTGTGCGCTGGGCCACAGAGGTCGACGCCCGTCCCGCCGTTCAGCGCGGTCGTATGGTCAACCGTTCCTTTGGCGAACCCCACACGCAATTGCATGAACGCCATGACGCCAGCGATTTTGAAACCCGCACTCAGGACAAGCTTGAACCGGCGGACTGAACAGCAGAGTTGACTACCTGAGAATTGGGGGCCGTTCCGGATCACTGCCTGGGGCGGCTCTCTCTACATTTGGCGCATGAGGCTGCGGCAAGTCAAACCGCAGGCCCACTTTGGCCAACGCTGCAGTCGTCGGATCTTCGGGCTCGAAGAAACCGACATCCAGCGCTCCGGCCTCGATCCCGGAAAATGTCACGGCCTCGGACACGGCCTGGGCTAGTGCCGGTTTTGCGCCTTCCACGGCTGAAACAAACCCAAGCAAGTGACCGTGGCCGCCGTCTTCGGATTTCGTACCGACAAGAAAGGCAGCGGTCGCCAGACCTGCGGCGGTTGCGAGTTTGACGTCCAATGCCGACAGCAGTTTGTCAGGTAAGCCCGTCGGCGACAGGAATTCTGCAACGCGCCGTCGTATTTCCTCGGGCCCATGCTGCAACGTATCCGACAGCCAGCCCAAAGCCTCTGCGGGGATCAACATCGACGACGGCGCCGCATCCAGATTCAAGCCTAAGCCGACGCCCTGCCCGGATAGCATTGACGACAGGACCCGCCCGGAGAGGGCCACGTAAGGAACCGGACGACCGGCGAATTGAGCCAGTCGTTCCTCAAGGTCGAAGGCCAGAACAAAACGACCATCGGCGACATCGAACAACTCGGGCGTGATGTTTTCATCCTGCGCCTCTTCGGCGAGCATCAGGAATAGTTCACTGTCGGCCAGACGCTCAAAAAAACGCAATCGGGCCGCATCATCTTGTGGATCCGCCTGCATTGCGGCGTGTGCGGCATCCAAGGCCGTGGCATCAGTCATTCAGCACCTCTTGCACCCGGGCACGCAGAACCGGCACCAATTCGGCCTCGAACCATGGGTTTTTCCTCAGCCAAGCCGTATTCCGCCAGGACGGATGAGGCAAGGCAAAGACCCGCGGCGCATGGTCCCGCCAATTCCGAACCGTTTCCGTAACCGGTGTTTTCACACAAAGATGGTATTTGTGCGCGTGCCCGCCGACCAGCACGGTCAGCGGCACATCCCCCAATTCCTCCATCACTCGGTTGTGCCAGGTGCGACGGCACAAAGACGGGGGTGGCAGATCCGCATTGCGTTCATTGTAGCCGGGGAAGCAAAACGCCATTGGCACGATCGAGACCACCGACCGGTCATAGAACCCGACCTCGTCCAGCCCAAGCCACGCCCGCAATCGGTCGCCCGAGGGGTCGGTAAAGGGACGTCCGGACTCGTGCACCCGCGCACCGGGCGCCTGACCCGCGATCAGGATGCGTGCCCCTGAGCGGAACCAGACAACGGGTCGCGGCTGATGCGCGGTCGCAGTTTTCGCAAACCTGTCGGCGCACAGTTGGCAGGCCTCAATTTCCCGGTGCAGTGAATTCATCCGATCCTTCGACGTTTTATTGAATTTCCAGAAAAGATAGGCATGTTCGGCAATGTGTCCAACACCTGCTATTTGCCTTCAACATCACACATTGCGTGATAACGTCAGCGGATGCATTGATCATTTGTTTCATAATTCGACATAATGTCGCCAATATGGATCGGTAGCACTCATGCATTTCAGCCGACGCAAGACGAAAGACTGAGCAGGTCACAAATGCTGGAATTCGAAAATGTCAGCAAATCCTTCTGGACCGGGACGCGCCGCAAGGTGATCCTGGATCAGGTGTCTTTTCGTGTCGAGCTGGGCAAATCCATTGGTATTCTGGCCCCGAACGGGACGGGTAAAACCACGCTTATCAACATGATGGCCGGGCTGGAAAAACCCGACGAAGGCGTAATCCGCCGCGACTGCCGTGTATCGTTCCCGATGGGGTTCACCGGCGGGGTATCCAAACGCCTGTCCGCATTGGAAAACGCCCGGTACATTGCGAAAATCTACGGTATGGACCCCGACTATGTCGAAGCATATTGCAACTGGCTGTGCAATCTGGGGGAATACTTCAATCAACCTCTGGGCACTTATTCCGCTGGTATGAAGGCCCGGTTCACCTTTGCGCTGATGTTGGCGTTGGATTTCGACATGTACCTGATCGACGAAGGGATGCCCGCGACCACGGATGTCGAGTTCAACAAGAAGGCAGGGGACATTCTGCGTGACCGGCTGCGCACGACGACGCTGGTGATTGTATCCCACAACCCTGCGGTTCTGGAGAAGTTCGCCCGGCAGGCTGCCGTTCTGGTGGACGGACAGCTTTACATGTTTGAAACCTTGGAAGAGGCAAAACAGTTATATGACTACCAAACCCAAGGCTAGGAAATACAACCCAAACCCTAAGCCGCAAGGCAAAGGAACGGCAGACGCGCGCTCTGACGCCATCTCTCGGATTCGGCGCGCGACTCAGGGACAGGCGCAAGAGGCGGCTGAAAATGCGAAACCCTCGACCGATCTGGGCGCCATCAAGCGCGAAGGGTTGACCGGTCGCCAATTGCGGGTAGCGCGGCGATTGGCGCAGAAAAACGGACTGGCCGCTACGTCGGACTATGACGCGGTGCGCCTACTACGCGAAAATGGGATCGATCCGTTTCAGCGTATGAACCTTTTGAACCTTGCGGCCAATGACCAGCCCGCGTCCGAGGCACAGGACAAAGTAAAAGTTCAGCTGCCACAAACGATCCCCAGCAAACCTGAAAACCTGCCCGGTCCGGAGCTTAGCCCGGCACAGCGCCGCGAGTACGAAATCGGACAGATTCAGAAAGACATCGCCCGGCGCAGACGGCGCAAGCTTTTTGGCCTTTTTGCAAGGCTGGCGGCTTTTGTAATGCTACCGACGCTGATTGTCGGTTTCTATTTCTACCGTGTGGCGACCCCGATGTATGCCAGTGATTCAGAGTTTCTGATCCTTCAGGCGGATGGTGGGCCGGGGTCGATCGGCGGGCTATTGGCAGGCACGCAGTTTGCAACGACGCAGGATTCGATCTCGGTCCAGTCTTTCCTTGAATCGAAGGAGGCGCTTCTGTCTCTGGATCGTGATGCAGGGTTTTCGGATGTGTTCAAGCAGGACTGGATCGACCCGGTACAGCGGCTTGCTACGGGTGCAACGCTGGAAGATGCCTACAAACTCTACAAGCGGAAGGTCACCATCGGTTATGACCCAACCGAAGGCGTAATCCGGATGGAAGTGGCCGCGCCGGACGCCGCCACAGCAACAATATTCTCTGAAAAACTGATTTCTTACGCCGAGGATCGGGTGAATGCCCTGTCCGAGAAAAAGCGTGAAGATCAGATGCGTGACGCGTTAGAAAGTTTCGAGTCCGCGCAAAAAGCCCGCAGGCAGGCACAAGAAGACCTGATCGAGTTGCAATTGCAGGGCGCAATCCTAGATCCGCAAAGCGTCATTGCCAGCCTGCGTGCCCGCATTGACCAGTTTGAATTCGAATTGCAGGACAAAGAACTGCAAATGGCAGCACTTCTGGACAACCTTCGCCCAAACCAGGCCAAAGTCGACGGCGTCAGCCGCGACATCGCCCGGCTTGAAACGGTCCTAGAAGAGTTGAACGCCGAGATGCTGGATGCCTCTGCCGGCGAAAACTCGCTTGCGCGGTTAAGTGTGGGAATCCAGATGGCGCAGGCCGACCTGGCCGCGCGCGACATGATGCTGCAAACCGCTATGCAGCAAATGGAAGCGACGCGGACCGAGGCCAACCGAAAGGTGCGCTATCTGACCGTGTCTGTGAACCCTGTTCCCAGTGAAGAACCCAGCTATCCGCGGAAGTTCGAAAATACGATTTTGGCATTCCTGTTATTTGCTGGTATCTACCTCATGATCTCGCTTACTGCGTCGGTCCTTCGTGAACAGGTATCCTCGTAAGACTCATGAAACATGTAAAAATCTCCGACGTGACCGTCGGCAACGATCTTCCGCTGACTATCATCGCCGGCCCCTGCCAGCTTGAGACAGCCGACCATGCCCAGATGATTGCGGGCACTATGAAAGAGGCGTGCGAGGCTGCTGGCGCGCAATACGTATTCAAAGCTTCTTATGACAAAGCCAACCGGACCTCTTTGTCCGGCAAACGTGGGATGGGGATTGATGCGGGCCTCAAAGTGCTGGACGACATTCGGAAAACGATGGGAATCCCGGTGCTGACAGATGTCCACACAGAGGCGCAATGCGCTATCGCGGCCGAGGCCGTAGATGTATTGCAAATCCCCGCGTTTCTTTGCCGTCAGACCGATATGCTGCTGGCGGCGGGCAACACCGGCGCGGTCATCAACGTAAAAAAAGGTCAGTTTCTAGCCCCTTGGGAGATGCCCAACATCGTCTCCAAGATCGAAAGTACCGGCAATCAGAATATTTTGCTGACCGAACGCGGAACGTCCTTTGGGTATAACACATTGGTTGCCGACATGCGGTCACTGCCGCAGATGGCCCAAACCGGCTACCCGGTGGTGATGGATGCAACCCATTCCGTGCAGCAGCCAGGTGGTCAGGGCGGCTCATCGGGCGGTCAGCGTGAATTCGCCCCAGTCATGGCGCGGGCGGCTGTAGCTGTTGGTGCAGGCGCAGTTTTCATGGAAACCCATCAGGACCCGGACAATGCACCGTGTGACGGCCCGAATATGATCTACCTGGATCAAATGCCAAAACTTGTTGACACATTGATGCGCTTAGATGCGTTAGCCAAAGAAAATCCGATTAAGATTTAACGATTGAGAATAGTTATGATCAAACCCCTTCCCGAGGTGACCCCAAACACCTGGAGCTTTCTGCGCGACCCGATGATCAAGCCCACTGGCTTTCGCGAATATGACGCGCGCTGGAAATACCCGGATGAGATCAATCTACCCGGCATGACCGCCCTTGGTCTGGGTCTGGGTACCCAGATGCACAAACGTGGCATCGCGCCGGTGATCGCAGTGGGCAACGACTATCGTGACTATTCCGTGTCGATCAAGAACGCCCTCATCGTGGGGCTGATGCAGGCGGGAATTCAAGTAAAGGACATTGGGCCAGCGCTCAGCCCGATGGCGTATTTTGCGCAGTTCCATCTGGACGTGCCCGCTGTGGCCATGGTGACCGCCAGCCACAACCCCAATGGCTGGACTGGTGTAAAGATGGGTTTTGACCGCCCGCTCACGCACGGACCGAACGAAATGGCCGAATTGCGGGACATAGTGCTGAGTGGTGCAGGCGTCGCGCGCGATGGCGGATCTTGTGAATTCGTGGACGGCGTTAAAGAAGCATATCTTGACGATCTGGTGGGTGACTTCAAAATGTCCCGCCCGCTGAAGGTGGTTTGTGCCACCGGTAACGGCACCGCATCGGCTTTCGCCCCCGAATTATTCGAACGTATGGGCGTCGAAGTCGTGCCCAGCCATAATGAGCTGGATTACACGTTCCCCAACTACAACCCCAACCCCGAAGCCATGGAAATGCTGCATGACATGGCGGACTCAGTGAAATCCAGCGGCGCCGATCTGGCGCTTGGATTTGACGGGGACGGCGACCGCTGCGGCGTCGTAGATGACGAAGGCGAAGAGATCTTTGCCGACAAGGTGGGCGTCATCATGGCCCGCGATCTTGCCAAGCTGTATCCCGGTTCAACCTTTGTCGCGGATGTGAAATCCACAGGCCTTTTCGCCAGCGATCCCGAGTTGCAAGCGTTAGGTGTGAAAGCGGATTACTGGAAGACGGGTCACAGCCACATGAAGCGCCGCGTCAAGGAAATCGGCGCGCTGGCCGGGTTCGAAAAGTCTGGGCACTACTTTCTGGCCGAACCTATCGGGCGTGGCTACGACTGTGGAATGCGCGTGGCCGTCGAAATCTGCAAGCTGATGGATCGCAACCCTGATCAAAGCATGTCAGACCTGCGCAAAGCGCTGCCCAAAACGTGGTCGACGCCGACCATGTCTCCTTACGCTGCCGACACCGAGAAATACGACATTCTGCAACGTTTGGTAGACAAGCTGGTTGCCAAGGGCGAGGCCGGTGACAGTTTTGCAGGTCGTGCGATCAAAGAGGTCGTCACGGTAAATGGTGCACGCGTCATTCTGGATAATGGTAGCTGGGGTCTGGTGCGGGCATCTTCGAACACGCCAAATCTTGTTGTAGTCTGCGAAAGCAGTGACAGCGAAGACGAGATGCGTGCGATCTTCGGCGAAATCGACGCCGTTATCCGCACCGAACCCGGTGTGGGCGACTACGATCAAACCATCTGAACGCAGATCAAGGGGCGGGGCAGAATAGCCGACGCCCCGCTCAGTCGCCGCCCAGCAGCTTTAGCAGGCTTTTCTTAGCTTCGTCTTCAAGCTTGTTTTTGATGGCGTCTTCAATCTGTTCGCTGTCGGTGATGCTGGTGTTCAACTCATCACCCACTTTGTCCAAGACCTTTTGTTTGGCGTCATTCTCAAGCCCTTTGATCTTACCCTCAGCGGCAGCTTCTATGACCTTGGAAAGGTCGGGCTTGATCGAAGGGTTGCTCCACGGTCCCTGAATGCGAACGGGAACGGAAATCCCCTGTCCGGAATTAGCCCGCAAAGCGACCGGTGTGAACAAATAGTCGATATCGCGCGCACCCAACCCGACACGCCCTGCCCCGTCAGCGCGGAAGTTATCCAACTGCATCAGCAAGTCGTTATTGGTCAGGTTGCCACCCTCCATCTTGAAACTGGCAGTAAGACTGTTGAACACTGTCGTTCCGCCCTTCCCCTTGCCACGCCCCATCAGCCGGTCGAGATCAAAGCCCGAGATGACGCCGCTGCCGACATTGACGTTTCCCTTACCGCTGAGCGAGCGCATGATCTGATCTTCGGTCTGGCCGACCCCAAGAAACTCCAGTGCGCCTGACCCAGTTCCCGACAGTCGTTCGATTCCACCCAAGGCACTCAGCGCCTGCTGAATGTCGATGCCATCAGCCTTCAGATTTCCGCCAACTGACAACCCGCGCCTGTTGTTCGCGACAACCTGCCCGTTCAACTTCCCGGAAAACAGCGTCGCCGGATGCATCTTCAAAACTGCGCGAGAACGGTCGAGGCTGAGGGTCAGGTCGCTCTGACCAATCATCAGGTCAGGCAAGGCGATCGAACTGGCCTGCAGCCTGATTGTGCCGTTTGCCAAAGCAAGTGCGGAAGCGTCTATTGGCGTTTTTGACCACCCTTGCGCCGCAGCAGAGCTTTCTGATCCACCGCCCCCAGTGCCACCCGCGAGCGACTTTGTCAGGTCCAGATCACCAGCGTTCAGCCGCGCCGTGATCTGGGGCGGATCGGCGATTACAATATCCGCCTCGCCGGTCAACCTGTTATTGTCCAGTTTCGCCGTCATGTTCCGCAACGAAATTTGGCCGTCACTGGTGTATGTCATCTGAGCATTCACTTCGGCGACCCGGCCCAATCCCATTGGAACGGTGACACCACTCTGACCGAAAGCCGCCAACATCGCATGTGTGTTCGTGGATTTAACCGTCGTCTTTCCGTCCATTTCGCCGGTCAGATTCACGCGCCCGGAAAAACCGAACTCGCCCCCCGGTGCTGTCATGCTTAACTCCAGCGGAGTGACGCTGCCACTCGCAAAAGTTGGGAGATCCGGTATTTTCAAATCCACCTGTACGGTGCCGCCCGGCACAGGCATGCTGGCCTCCAATTCCATCGGGGCGGAGACATCTGGCCAGCGCGCGGCCAGATCGACATTCGCGAAGTCCATACTTGTTTGGCCATTTTCGACATAGATCAGGCGCGCACCTGTCAACTCCAAACGATCCAAGGTAACTGCGCTGGATGCCTCTGGTGCACCGCCGCCGGTTACCGAGCCGGTGTTCGTGGCGGGGGCGCTCAGTTCCCAATTGCCGCGACCGTCGCTCAGTTCCAGGCGCAGAACCGGGTTGTCGGCCACAACGCGCTTGATCTTCAGGTCTCCGGCCAGCAGCGCCGAAGCGTCGACGCCAACCGCAAGGCTCTCTGCGCTCAGCATCGGTTCGGGTCCGGCCCAATGCGCATTTCCAAAAGTCACTGGCCCGGTTTCCATGCCCAGAACTGGCCAGAATGACAGGCTGACGTCACCGGACAGGGTCAGATCTCGACCTGTCTGCGCTTTGACCTGCTCGGCCAGGATGGCACCCAGCTTGTCGCCGGGCATCAAAAGCAAGGCCCCCACAACCAGTCCAAAGACTGCAACCAGAATGAATAGGATTCGTATCAGCCACTTCATATTTCGCCACCTGCCTTTTCGGCTTATCTGCTCTGGTGCAAGTCAGCCCTGCGCGGGCAACATTTGCAAGGGGAAGCGTTCCCCACTATATGCCGCGACATGAGTTCGAACCCGCCAAACCTCCGCCCCGACCTGGCGCCTGCCGCCCGGATCTCAGATGCGCCCAGACAAGGCCAACCGACCCTTGGAATGGTGTCGCTTGGCTGCCCCAAAGCCCTGGTAGACAGCGAGCGCATTCTAACGCGCCTGCGTGCTGAAGGGTACGGCATCTCGCCCGATTATGCGGGGGCCGATGCCGTGATCGTGAATACCTGCGGATTTTTGGACAGCGCCAAAGCCGAATCGTTGGACGCCATTGGCGAGGCACTCGTCGAGAATGGCAAAGTCATCGTGACCGGGTGCCTGGGGGCGGAGCCTGACTATATCCGCGAGCATCACCCCCGTATTCTCGCTGTTACTGGCCCACATCAGTATGAACAGGTGCTGGATGCCGTGCATTCTGCCGTGCCTCCAGACCCGAATCCATATGTGGACCTGCTACCCGCTTCGGGTGTGAAGCTGACACCGCGCCACTACAGCTATCTAAAGATATCAGAGGGCTGTAACCACAAATGCAAGTTCTGCATCATCCCCGATATGCGCGGCAAGCTAGCCAGTCGCCCAGCCCACGCCGTGCTGCGCGAGGCAGAAAAACTGGTCGACAATGGCGTGCGAGAGTTACTCGTGATTTCTCAGGATACCTCGGCCTATGGGTTGGATCGGAAATACGATTTGAACCCATGGAAGGATCGGGAGGTCCGCAGCCACATCACCGATCTTGCCCGCGAGTTGGGGCAGTTCGAAGCCTGGGTACGATTGCATTACGTCTACCCCTACCCGCATGTGCGTGAGCTGATCCCGCTAATGGCCGATGCTGGATGCAATGTGCTTCCCTATCTTGATATTCCCTTCCAGCACGCCCATCCTGACGTGCTGAAACGCATGGCGCGCCCTGCGGCGGCAGCCAAAACCCTGGACGAGATCACAGCGTGGCGGTCTGTGTGCCCGGACATCACGCTGAGGTCGACCTTCATCGTTGGTTATCCCAGTGAAACCGAGGCTGAGTTTCAGACACTGCTCGATTGGATGGACGAAGCGAAACTGGATCGCGTCGGGTGTTTTCAGTACGAAAATGTCGACGGAGCGAGATCGAACGATCTGCCCGATCATGTCCCTGCCGAGGTCAAACAAGACCGGTGGAACCGCTTTATGGAAAAGGCGCAGTCTATCTCTGAGGCCAAGTTGGCGGCAAAGGTCGGCAAGACTTTGGAAGTCATCGTTGACGACGTCGATGAAGAGGCCGCAATTTGCCGAACCAAAGCGGACGCGCCCGAGATTGATGGCAACCTGTTCATTGATGAAGGGTTTGAAGGATTGAAACCCGGTGACATCGTGACGGTCGAGGTTGACGAGGCCGGCGAATATGACCTGTGGGGAAAATTGTCTGAGAAGGTCTAAGAGTTAGCGGCGAGTGTTCATGTAAGCGCAAGCAACGCTACGACCCAGGCGACCCCGGCAGCAACCGCCGTCAAGGCAACCGCGGCGCTGGCGGCGTCCTTGGCTTGGCCGGCCAACTTATGGTGATCCGTCGAGGTGTGGTCCACCGCGCGTTCAATGGCTGTATTGAACAGCTCGGCCACAAGTACCAGAAGTCCCAACACCAGAATCAGTGCACGCATACTGCCTGAAATTGGCAGCAACAGGGCTAATACTGCCGAAATCAAGTTCGCCCAGACCCAGACACGAAACGAGTATTCTTCGCGAAACGTTGCAACCAGCCCCTGCCAGCTCCACTTGGTACGGTCAATCAGCCGAACAAAGAAGTTTTTCAACGGAATCCCCCAAATACCAATAGCGGACATAAGACAACAAAAAACCGCCCCGGGGGCGGTCTGTCAAAGTATGTTTGCAGACGGCCCGCAATTGGGCCGCCTGCGAAACGATTATTGTGTGACCGGGTTACATACGGTCTGGCCAGCTTCCGTCGTGGCCAGTTGATAGCCGGCCGAGCAGCTTGGCGTGCCGTATTTGTCATAGTCGGGCTGAACGTAAACAGGGGTCGGTTCTTCCTGCTGCGAGCAGGCGGCCAATACAACGGCCGTGGCACAAATAGCAGCGAATTTCAGCTTCATGTCCTTCAATCCTCTATTACTTTTCTGATATTGCCCAACTTTTCGGGGCCGAGATCAGAATACGGCCAAGACAGCACTCTGGCAACTAAGTTAATCACAACCTTGTGATTAAAGGCAAAACCACGCCTGCAGGGGGTCTTCGAATGCAGGCTGTTCATTTTGAGAAATTATCCTAATCCTAGGGGCTGATACCAGCCAATGACGGAGCAGCCACATGTCAGACGCCCCGATCATCGCCCAGAAATCCCCGTTTCCCGTCGAGGTGATTGAGGGCAAAAGCTATTTCTGGTGCGCTTGCGGAAAATCACAAAAACAGCCGTTTTGCGATGAATCACATAAAGGCACGGGCTTGGAGCCCGTGAAATTCAAGGCAGAGGAAAGCAAGAAAGCTTTCTTCTGCGGTTGCAAGCAAACCGCGACCCAACCGCTGTGTGACGGTAGTCATACGCGCCTCTGACAGATTTCAGATCAAATCGTTCAGAGTTTCCGCATTTACGCAAAATTCAGGCGCGATCCGGGCGCGGGCCTGTTGTGCCGCCAGCCAAAACTGACAGTTTTCACTGCAGTCCGCAGCGCGGCATCGGGTAATCATCTCGGCATAATCGTGGGATGACAGCTTTCCTTCTACCATGGCCTCGCTTAGCGAAATGCCCATACAGCGAGCGACCGAGCGAGTCAGCCAAAAGTGTTTTTCGATATCACCCAGCGAATTCTGTGGCATCAGCTTACCTGCGGCGTTCTGGTTTTCAGCGCAGCAAACCAGGATTGATTAAGGCAGCTGCACGGCACATCCTGGACGGTGTCGTTTTTATCCAGCCAGTCCGGGCAGGCGCTGGCCCACTCACACCCTCGACAATGCTGAACCATCTCGGCCCACTCCTTCTGACTTAAGTGGCCATTGCGGTGTGCGGCTACAATGTCAGTTCCGGTGGCCTGCCCCATTCGCAGCACCAGACGAAGATGGGTCATGATCTCTCCGAGTTGCGGCATGGTGGCCCCTTTCCGTTATGGCGCAAGCCGGTCCAACAAATCCCGGTTACGGCAGTACTCCGGCGCTTCGGGATTGGCGTGCATCTGCGCCAGAAAAGCCTCGCAATGACCTGGATTCGGACAATCGGTACACCGCAGAACGGCTTCCGAGATGTCATCCACCCGCAGCGCGCCACCAATGGCGGCTTCTTCCAAATCCACGCCCAGTTTTGTGGCCATCTGATCCACCAGACCAGCGTGATGTCGCAAAGTTTCGCGGCGGGGCATGCGGTTTCCTTTCCGTTTCGCGTCTGCGTAAACGGTACTGCATCAAGTGACTCGTGCCTTTGACTCAGGTCAATGCTCTGATTCGAGGTGATCCAGGTAGGTTCGAGTGGCGTCCTGCACGCGCCGAAAGCGATCTCCGCCCAATTTCTTTCCGCCGTACCAACGGGTCACCACAATGACGTGATCCTCAAGCCCGGCACGCTGCATCATCCGCAGTATGACCATCCCGGCACCGGATTCGCCATCATCCGCCTTGAGCGCACCCGTTGGTAATATGGCCGCCCAGGTGTTGTGCGTGGCTTTGGCATAAGCCTTGTCGGATTTCAGCTGCGCCAGTACCGCGTCCACATCCTCGCGGCAGGAAACGGGTGCACCCGTCACCGCGTATTTTGACCCTCGATCACTTAGGATCACACCCAAACAGGTCATGCGGGTCATTGGATTAGTCCCAGCTGTTTCGCCGATTCCAGAACCACTTCTACCCGTTGGGCATTAGGGGGGTGGGTGGCCAGAAATCGATCACCCGGGTCCGGAATTCTACGAAAAAAGTTCATACCGATCAGCGGATTATATCCGGACGAAAAGGTGATAACCGTTCCTAGCTGGTCGGCTTCGAGTTCAAAATCCTTGGAATAGCTCTGCACCCCAACTTCGGCACCCAATTCTTGCGCCCGTTCTATACCAGCGTCATCTTCGCCATAGGTCCGGGCAAGATCTCCAAAGATGCGCGCGCCTTCCTTGGCGTTTTCAGCCTGGCGGTCAATATGACCCAGGATATGATGCGCGGCTTCATGTCCCATGACAAAAGCCAACTCATCCGAGTTGTGCGCTGAGCGGATCATGGACTGCGAAAAGATGATGACGGGGCGCCCGTCCGCATCCAGCGTCTGAAAGGCGTTGGCAGGTGCACGCGGATTAAGATCGACCAATATCCCGATATCACAATTGACCGCGCGGGTGTGGCGCCGACATTCGGTCCGGGCAGCGTCCGCAACCTTGTGGCTGACTTCGGCGAAATTTCGAGCCGTAATCTGTAAGTCAGGTGAGCTGGGCTGCCAGTCTTTGGCCGGCACGGCCTTGATCGAGGGAAACCCACACGCCGCCAAGGACAGAACCAGCATCAGGGCAAGGCGGTGCATTCGATTTCCTTCCAGTCACTCCTGCCGGCAGGCAAGCATAACGCGGCAATTCCGGCTCGGCCACCATCGAATTGGTTCAACACGGGTTGCAATAGCTGGTATGGCCTTGCACTGTGTGATCATGTTTTCGATTGAGCATGAATTCGACTCGACGGTTATCACTCTGGTTGACGAAGGCCCCAAGCCTTTGCAAGAGGACGTCGTCATCAACAGCTTTGCAGAATGTGTAACGCTGGAACAGCTGGACCCACGCACAGATAAGATCCAAAAAATCACGCTATCACCAGAACAGGTACGCGACCTGGCCGCGGCACTGGATTTGCCCGAAGGCGTTTATCAGGTTCGCGAAACTGGTCGTGGCTAGAAAGCCCATGCCAGAACCAATTATACGACCGCATTAGCATGTGACCGATAGGGCGAGCGGAAATTTGGTGCACAGGCCAAATGTCGGTCGTTTATTAGGTCATACACGCGCTTCCTTACGTTTTCCGATTGAAAATCTCAGTGCGATCCCATCAGTTTGCCCTTGAAATGGAGCCCCGTACGACCGAGATACAAGCGGGTCATGTAAAGAAAGTTAACATATGTCGCTGAAGTCCCCCGCCGCGCTTGAATTTCTGCAGACTCGCCGATCCCGCCCGGCTAAGACGCTGGTGGCCCCAGCCCCGACACGGGACGAGCTTTTGCCGCTGCTGACAGCAGCTGCACGCAACCCCGATCACGGCAAGTTGGAGCCTTGGAGGTTTATTGTTCTCGAAAAGGACGCGATGCCGCGCTTGGCCGAGCTGACGGAAACGCGCGGTGCTATCTTGGGAAAAAGTCCGGAGGATATTGCCAAGGCACGCAACCAATTCGACATGGGTCAATTGGCAGTGGCGGTGATCGAAGTTCAGAAACCTTCGGACAAAGTTCCGGCGATCGAACAGACATATTCTGCAGGCGCCGTTTGCCTGGGACTGCTCAACGCTGCGCTGGCTGCCGGGTGGGGCGCGAACTGGTTGTCCGGCTGGCAGTCGCACGACAGAGGGTTCTGTGAACAGGCGTTTGGGCTGGCCGAGAATGAGCGAGTCGCCGGGCTGATCCACATCGCCACGGAAGGCGTCTCTCCACCTGAACGCCCTCGGCCTGATGTCGCGGCTATGACCAGTTGGCTTTCGGAATGATCATCCTGAATGCCTTCTTTGCCGCACTGGGACAGATTGGTGACCCCAAATTCAGGGGCGTCCTTTGGCGCGGCATCGGCCTCACGATCCTTCTGTTGATTGTTGCCTGCGCCGGCGCAATCTGGCTGATAAACACGCTGTCCGGAAATGAGATTTCATTGCCCATTGTCGGTGCGGTGCCCTGGCTGAACGATGTGCTGAATTACTCGGGCATCATTTTGGTCTTGGTCCTGCCGATGTTCCTGATGGTTCCGGTTGCATCGGCCATCACATCCATGTTTTTGGAAGAAGTCGCGCAAGCCGTCGAAGACAAGCACTATCCAAGTCTTCCGAAGGTTCCCGGTATTCCGTTTGGCGATGCTCTTTGGGATACCATAACTTTTCTCGGTGTGTTGATCGGAGCAAACTTGCTGGCGCTGATCCTCTACGCGATATTCACGCCGCTTGCGCCCTTCATTTTTTGGGCCATGAACGGTTTTTTGCTGGGGCGAGAGTACTTCACCCTTGCCGCGATGCGGAGGATAGGACGTGAAGGCGCACGCAAATTGCGGGCCAAACACTCGGCGACAATCTGGCTGGCCGGAACCTTGATGGCCATCCCGCTGTCAGTACCGTTGGTCAACCTCGTAATCCCGATCATCGGAGCGGCAACCTTCACGCATATTTACCACGGGTTGTCGGAAGCCAAACCCTGACGCCTATTCACGTGGCTCCAACTGGTTGAGCCAATCGAAATCCCGCACGGAGATTACGCCAGACAGGATAATACCTGCGATGATCGCCCACAGGACCACAGAAATACCAGTAGTGATCCACATCTTTTTCTTCAAATGATGGACTTCGGGCGCACCCGCATGGGTGCCTGGTACGATGTCGCCCAGATCCCCTTGTGTCTTGATCCGCACCGGCAGGACAACCAGCAAGGTCAGGAACCAGATGACGGCGAACAGTACCAGCGCGGCCGTGATTGTCATGGGGTAGCCTCAGACCTGTTCCAGTTCGACCAGACAGCCATTGAAATCCTTGGGGTGCAAGAAAAGAACGGGCTTGCCATGCGCGCCGATCTTAGGCTCACCCGAACCCAGAACCCGTGCGCCAGTTTCTTTCAGGTGGTCGCGCGCGGCGATGATATCTTCGACCTCGTAACAGACATGATGGATTCCGCCCGAAGGGTTCTTTTCGAGAAAGCCATTGATCGGACTGTCCTCGCCCAACGGGTACAGCAGTTCGATCTTGGTATTCGGCAATTCGATGAACACGACCGTAACACCGTGATCGGGTTCGTCCTGTGGTGCACCGACCTTGGCGCCCAGCGCGTTTCGGTATTGCGCCGTCGCGGCCTCGAGGTCTGGAACTGCAATGGCGACGTGGTTCAGGCGGCCGATCATGGAACTCTCCTCGTTTCTGCGTTGCAGCGGTTATGGGGGTTGCCCAGCTAAAGGGCAAGTGCGCCAAAACGCGCGTTAACCCCGTATTAGCCAGAAGTTCCTAGCGTGAGACATCTGCTATTTAGGAGTTCTGCCATGGACGATTCGGGACCATTCGAAGCCCCCTCTGCCACAGCGTTGCGGCCGTTGCTGGGACAGACCATCCTTGTGGTCGAGGACAGCCGGTATGCCTGTGACGCCATCCGCTTGATGTGCCTGCACAGCGGCGCGCGTATTCGGCGGGCGGATTGTCTGAAATCGGCGCGGCGGCATCTGCAGATTTACCGTCCGTCGATCATCATCGTGGATATGGGCCTGCCTGATGGCTCTGGCGCGGATCTGATCTCCGAACTGACGCACGCCGCCCCTCGGATCAGCGTTATTCTGGGTTTGTCAGGCGACGATGAGGCCGAAGAACTGGCGACGCGCGCAGGGGCGGATGGGTTCTTGGCCAAACCGCTGACCTCTCTGGCTTATTTCCAGACAGCAATTCTTGAACTGTTGCCCGCGGATCGGCGCCCGGGCGGGATGAGCGCCGTTAGGGATGACACCATCAACCCTGATCCGCTGGCATATCAGGACGACATGGCCCATGTCGCGGATGTTCTGACCGGTCCGACTGATCATCGCACGCTGGATTACGCGGTACAGTTTCTGAGCAGTGTCGCGCGGGACGCTGACGACACCGTACTAGCGGAAGCGGCTCAAAAACTAGCTGCATCACGGGCACAGGGTGCTCCGGTCACCGCTCAGGCGGCACGGGTTGCCGGGCTGGTTCAAAACCGGCTGCAACGGCAGGAGGCAATATAAGTGGTGACGGCCTATTTCGTGACTGCCTCTCTCCTGTGTTATTGGGCATATCGTCATACCAGACGGACAGCACAGAGAATTCGCGCCAAGCGTCAGCAATTAAGCAATCCGCTCGGGTAGCTTTCCGGGCAAGCCCCACTCTGAAAACAGCCGCGCAAACAGATGTTTGGTGCCATATAAAGGGTGCAAGAAGGGTGATCCAAAAGCGATACCCCAAAACGAAAACCGCCCGCCTGAGGCGAGCGGTTGGGGTTAATCCTGTGGAATGATGCGGAGACCGAGTTCCATTAGCTGATCCGACGTCGGATCGGACGGAGCGTCCATCATCAGATCTTCGGCACGCTGGTTCATTGGGAACATCATGACTTCACGAATGTTGGCTTCGTCGGCCAACAGCATCACGATTCGGTCGATCCCGGCGGCACAACCGCCGTGTGGCGGGGCACCATAGTGGAAAGCGTTGAACAATGCACCAAAACGGCTCTTGACCTCATCCGCGCCGTAGCCGGCCAGCTCAAAGGCCTTGAGCATGATCTCGGGCTTGTGGTTCCGGATCGCGCCCGAGACCAGTTCATAGCCGTTACAAGCCAGATCGTACTGATAGCCGCGCACGTCCAAGGGGTTACCCTGCAGAGCTTCCATACCACCTTGCGGCATCGAAAACGGGTTGTGTTCAAAGTCGATCGCACCGGATTCTTCATCCTGTTCGTAGATCGGGAAGTCCACGATCCAGGCAAAGGCAAAACGGTCTTTTTCTGTCAGGCCCAGTTCGTCCCCGATCACGTCGCGGGCTTTTCCAGCGACCTTTTCGAAGGCTTTTGGCTTGCCACCCAGGAAAAACGCCGCGTCGCCAACGCCCAGACCCAGCTGCTGGCGGATCGCCTCAGTGCGCTCAGGACCGATGTTTTTGGCCAGCGGACCCGCGGCCTCCATCCCTTCGCCCTGATCGCGCCAGAAGATATAGCCCATACCCGGCAGACCTTCTTTCTGAGCAAAGGCGTTCATGCGGTCGCAGAACTTGCGGCTACCGCCAGTTGGTGCCGGAATGGCGCGGATTTCGGTGCCTTCCTGCTCCAACAGCTTGGCGAAGATCGCAAAACCCGAGCCACGGAAATGCTCGGACACAACTTGCATCTTGATCGGGTTACGAAGGTCCGGCTTGTCGCTGCCGTACCAAAGCGCTGCGTCTTTGTACGAGATCTGCGGCCATTCCTGATCGACCTTGCGGCCACCGCCGAATTCCTCAAATACGCCGGTCAGAACAGGCTGGATCGTGTCGAAAACATCCTGCTGCTCAACGAACGACATCTCGAGGTCTAGCTGATAGAAATCAGTTGGCGAACGGTCTGCACGCGGATCTTCGTCACGGAAGCAGGGCGCGATCTGGAAATACTTATCGAAGCCCGACACCATGATCAGCTGTTTGAACAGCTGTGGGGCCTGCGGCAGCGCGTAAAATTTGCCGGGATGCAGACGCGACGGCACGAGGAAGTCCCGTGCGCCTTCGGGCGAGGATGCAGTGATGATCGGCGTCTGATATTCGCGGAAGCCCTGATCCCACATGCGGCGACGCATCGAGGCGACGACGTCGGAGCGCAGGGTCATGTTCTGCTGCATCGCTTCGCGACGCAGGTCTAGATAGCGATAGCGCAGGCGAGTTTCTTCGGGGTACTCCTGATCGCCGAACACCATTAACGGCAACTCGTCGGCAGCGCCTAGAACTTCCAGCCCGCGCACGTAAACTTCGATCTCGCCGGTGGGCAGTTTCGGGTTCACCAGCTCAGCGTCGCGCGCTTTGACGGTGCCGTCGATGCGGATGCACCATTCGGAACGCACCTTCTCCAGCTCAGCAAATGCGGCACTGTCGCCGTCACACAGAACCTGGGTGACTCCGAAATGGTCGCGCAGGTCAATGAACAGCACGCCGCCGTGATCTCGTACCCGATGGACCCAGCCGGACAGGCGAACGGTTTCGCCAACGTTGGCGGCGGTCAGAGCGGCGCAGGTGTGGCTGCGATAGGCGTGCATGGAATATCCCTTCGGGCGCAGAATTCGTCGCGCCGATACACCCCGTCAGGCCCGGAAAGTCAAGGCAGGTCGCGCCGTCAAAACGGCCTTTGCACATTGCCTGAATAGAAATAGATGCCCAGACCGGCCGCGAAGATGATATTGCCTGCAATTGCGTGCAACAGGACCGCGTAGAAAAACGACCCGCGCGCCCGGTAGGCCCAGGTGAACAGCAGCCCGCCCGCAAATGTCATGATGGCGACAATCCAGCTCCAATACATCAGATGCGCCAGCGAAAACAGCGCTGCATTCAACGGGTAAGCGGCCCAACCATCTGGCAGGATCGCGTGATAACGGCGGAAGAAAAGTGAGCGGAACAGCAGTTCTTGCGGCAGTGCGGATAGCAAAGGATATCCGATCCAGATAAAAGCCAGCAATTCCGGGCGGCGCAACAGCAGGGCAAAGGCCGCATTGGGCCGTACGATCAGAACGAGGGCCGAGCACAGTGCCGCCATCGCGGTTGTGAACACCAAAACCTCGGGCCAGGACCAGTTGCGCCAGCCATAGCGCAACTCGGGCCACGAAAATCCCGGTGTGTCTTGCAGTAAGAGTATGCCCAACGCGGTAAAGGCAAACAGCGACGGGAACATCCAGTCTGGTGGGAAGAGCACGGCGATCAGGACCGGGACCGCGATATAGAACAGCCCGAATTCCAACCGGAGCCGTGGATGATTTGCAGGCGATTCCACCCATTCGCTTTGTTTACTCACCGTGTCACAAGCTCCGCCTGGATCAGCCCCCGCAGGGAATTGCCGAGGTGGATAGTTTGCGCATTCTCTAAATCGGCCAAGGTCAGCACAGCCTCGGTAACCCGCTTATTATCCAGCAGTTCTTCACGCAGAATACCGGGCAGCAAGCCGCTGGACAGTGCAGGTGTCAAGCAACGACCATCAGACATGGTCAGGAACAGATTGGTGATGGTGCCTTCGCAAAGTTCGCCGCGCTCATTGAGAAACAGCAATTCGTCCACGCCTTGGGGCAGAGATGCGCGCGCTGTGTCATACACCGCGCGGCGCGTTGTTTTGTGACGCAACCAGATATCCGACGCAGCAAGACGTTCGTTTGAAACGGTCAGCTTCCATCTCGCTGGGTTGGCCAATAGATCCCCGACCGTGATCTCAAATCCGCCTGCCGCATCCAAAGTCAGGCGACAGCGTAATGGAGCAACCCCAGCCACCGCATCCAGTGTTTCAACCGCTGCATTGGTGTCAAACGGAATACAGAATGCCGCAGCCGAGCGGGCCATGCGCTCCAAATGACGGTCCCGTCGAACAAATCCCTGCTCCGGCCTGAAGGCCATAGTCTCGATCAGGCGGAAATCAGGTTCAACTGGCGGGCGAAGCGGGATTTCCATAACGCCTCCTCATATTCCGATGGGGCGGTGCTATCCCAGACAAGACCGCCGCCTACATTCAGGATCGCGGTTCCTTCGTCGACCATCAAGGTGCGAATAGCCACGTTGAACTCGGATCGCCCGTCTGGCGCGGCCCAGCCGATTGTGCCGCAATAGATATCGCGGGGCCAGGGTTCCAGGTCCGACAAGATTTCCATTGCGCGAATCTTGGGTGCACCTGTGATCGAACCGCACGGGAACAAAGCATTCAGGATATCCGACAGCCCTACCCCCAGATGCAACTGGGCCTGAACAAGTGAAACCATCTGGTGCACCGTCGCGTAGGTTTCGACCTTGAACAGTTCAGGCACCCGGACAGAACCCGCCAGCGCAACACGGCTGATGTCGTTGCGCAGCAGGTCGACGATCATCAGGTTTTCGGCCCGGTTCTTTTCGTCCGAGGACAGAAAAGCCCGACGCCGCGCATCTTCGGCCGGATCTTCGCTGCGGGGCTGCGTACCTTTCATGGGACGTGTTTCGATCCGTCCCTCGGCATCGGTACGGAAAAATAACTCCGGCGAGCGGCTGAGCAGATCAGGCAGGCCCTCCTGCTGCACAATGGCACCGTAACCTACAGGTTGCCCCGCTGTCAGCGAGGCATAGAGCGCTGCGCTGTCACCCGTAACTTTTAGGTCGATCGGAAAAGTCAGGTTGGCCTGATAGATGTCCCCTGCCCCGATGGCATCGTGAACGGATCGAAATGCCGGTGTGTATCGGGCTTCGTCCCATCGTGGTGTGAATTCAGTAATTTCACCGGTCGGCTTGGGCAGCCCCACTCGATCCGGCGAGTCGAAAACTCCGAAACACAACAACGGCAATCGACGCCCTTCGGGAAGTCGTTCCGCCAGTCGCGGCTCCAAAACATATCCCAGCTCGTAGGTTGCGTACCCGGCCAACCACGCACCTTTCGCGCGCGCCTCATCCAGCGCCGCCAAAGCTTGGGGCACATCCTCCGCCTTGTCCGCGCGGATCACATGAGACGGGTGCTCAAACTGGGTTCCTCGCCCGGCCGGCCCCTGATCGAAACGAATACGCAAGTGCATCCTCTTTTGCTGTGCGTCGCGATATAGAGAATACGGCAGTAAGGGAAAGGGGGGAAAGCGGCAATTTCGCCCCTGTTTCCGATCCCTCTTGCACCTTTTCGCGCGGTCCCTATAACGCAGGACAATTTGGGCGCTTGGGCGGTGCCCTGACTCGCGGACAATCAAAGGAATATGGCCATGCCGAGAAGAACCGACATCCAGTCGATCATGATCATCGGGGCGGGCCCCATTGTCATCGGGCAGGCCTGCGAATTTGACTATTCCGGCGCTCAGGCTTGCAAAGCGCTGCGTGAGGAAGGCTACCGGGTTATTCTGGTGAACTCGAACCCCGCCACGATCATGACTGACCCCGGTTTGGCCGACGCTACTTATATCGAACCGATCACGCCCGAGGTTGTCGCCAAAATCATCGAGAAAGAACGCCCTGACGCGCTGCTGCCCACCATGGGCGGACAGACCGGTCTGAATACCTCGCTGGCGCTGGAAGAGATGGGCGTGCTGGAAAAATTCGGCGTCGAGATGATCGGCGCCAAGCGCGACGCAATTGAAATGGCCGAAGACCGCGCCCTGTTCCGTGAAGCGATGGACCGGTTGGGTCTGGAAAACCCCAAGGCAACCATCGTAACCGCGCCCAAGCGTGAAGACGGTTCCACCGATCTGGATGCTGGTGTGCAGATGGCCCTGGATGAGTTGGACGAAATCGGCCTGCCCGCTATTATCCGCCCCGCCTTTACCCTTGGCGGTACGGGCGGAGGCGTGGCCTATAACCGTGAGGATTATATCCATTTTTGCCGTTCGGGCATGGATGCCTCGCCGGTGAACCAGATCCTTGTCGATGAAAGCCTGCTGGGCTGGAAAGAATACGAGATGGAGGTTGTGCGCGACACAGCCGACAATGCCATCATCGTCTGTTCCATTGAAAACGTCGATCCGATGGGCGTGCATACCGGTGACTCGATTACCGTCGCTCCGGCGCTGACGCTGACCGACAAGGAATACCAGATCATGCGCAACGGCTCGATTGCTGTGCTGCGTGAGATCGGCGTCGAGACCGGCGGATCAAATGTGCAGTGGGCGATCAATCCCGACGATGGCCGGATGGTTGTGATCGAGATGAACCCCCGCGTGTCACGCTCATCCGCGCTGGCGTCGAAAGCAACGGGTTTCCCGATTGCCAAAATCGCGGCCAAACTGGCCATTGGCTACACGCTGGACGAGTTGGACAATGACATCACCAAGGTCACACCCGCATCGTTCGAGCCCACTATCGACTATGTCGTCACCAAGATCCCGAAATTCGCATTCGAGAAGTTCCCGGGCTCTGAACCCTACCTGACCACCGCGATGAAATCGGTGGGTGAGGCCATGTCTATCGGCCGCACCATCCACGAATCGATGCAAAAGGCACTTGCGTCGATGGAATCGGGCCTGACCGGCTTTGATGAAGTCCAAATTGAAGGCGTGGATATTGACGCAGTAATTCCCGAAAGCCTTGGCTTAGGCGAAAACGTCAGTGCCGGCAAAGACGTTTTCGCGTCTGGTAGACCACTGCTCGACGCGTCTGGCAAAGCTGCTGTTATTCGTGCGATCAGCCAACAAACTCCCGACCGTCTGCGCACTATCGCGCAAGCGATGCGTCATGGTCTGACCGATGACGAGATCTTTGGCGTCACCAAGTTTGATCCGTGGTTCTTGGCCCGCATCCGCGAGATTATCGATGCCGAGCGTCAAGTCCGCGAAGATGGCCTGCCGGTCACCGAAGAAGGTCTCCGCAAGCTCAAAATGCTGGGCTTCACCGACGCACGTCTGGGCAACCTGACCGGTCGTGACGAAGACAATGTCCGCCGCGCCCGTCGCAATCTCGGCGTCAATGCTGTGTTCAAACGCATCGACACTTGCGCCGCCGAGTTCGAAGCGCAAACGCCTTACATGTACTCGACCTACGAGGCCCCAATGATGGGCGACGTCGAATGCGAAGCGCGTCCATCCGACCGCAAGAAAGTGGTTATCCTCGGCGGTGGCCCGAACCGGATCGGTCAGGGTATCGAGTTCGACTATTGCTGCTGTCACGCCTGTTTCGCGCTGACCGAGGCGGGCTTTGAGACCATCATGGTCAACTGCAACCCCGAGACAGTCTCGACGGACTATGACACCTCGGATCGTCTGTATTTCGAGCCGCTGACCTTCGAACACGTGATGGAGATCCTGACGAAGGAACAGGAAAATGGCACGCTGCATGGCGTGATCGTTCAGTTCGGCGGCCAGACTCCGCTGAAACTGGCCAACGCGCTGGAAGCGGAAGGTATTCCGATCCTCGGCACCACTCCGGACGCAATTGACCTAGCAGAAGACCGTGAACGCTTCCAGGCGCTGGTCAACGAGCTGAGCCTGAAGCAACCGAAGAACGGCATCGCCTCAACTGACGAACAAGCATTGGAAATCGCAGAAGAAATCGGCTTTCCGCTGGTCATCCGCCCTTCTTACGTACTGGGCGGCCGCGCGATGGAAATCGTGCGCGATATGGATCAGCTGAAGCGGTACATCAACGAAGCTGTGGTGGTCTCGGGTGACAGCCCGGTTTTGCTGGACAGCTATCTGGCAGGTGCGGTCGAACTGGACGTGGATGCGCTGTGCGATGGCACCGATGTGCATGTCGCGGGCATCATGCAGCACATCGAAGAGGCGGGCGTCCACTCGGGCGACTCGGCTTGTTCTCTGCCACCCTATTCGCTGTCGAAAGAGATCATCGGTCGGATCAAGGATCAAACTTTCAAACTGGCCAAGGCGCTGAACGTCGTCGGCTTGATGAATGTGCAGTTCGCGATCAAGGATGATGAAATCTACCTGATCGAAGTAAACCCGCGCGCCTCACGCACCGTGCCTTTCGTTGCTAAAGCCACCGACAGTGCGATTGCATCCATCGCAGCACGCGTGATGGCGGGTGAGAAACTCTCGAACTTCCCAATGCGTCCGCCCTATCAGGAAGGAAAAGACACCAAAATCGCCGATCAAATGACTTTGGCCGACCCGGACATGCCGTGGTTCTCGGTCAAAGAGGCGGTCATGCCCTTTGCCCGCTTCCCCGGTGTCGACACGATCCTCGGGCCCGAAATGCGTTCGACCGGTGAGGTCATGGGTTGGGACCGCGACTTCCCGCGCGCTTTCCTCAAGGCGCAAATGGGTGCGGGAATGGTATTGCCGCCATCGGGACGGGCCTTCATCTCAATCAAGGATGCCGACAAGGGCAAGGCGATGCTCGAGGCGGCACAGGTTCTGACCGCGCAGGGTTTTTCACTGGTCGCCACTCGCGGCACTCAAAGCTGGCTTGAAGAACAGGGCGTTACCTGTGACGTGGTTAACAAAGTTTACGAAGGCCGCCCGGATGTGGTCGACATGCTGAAAGATGGTCAGGTGCAACTGGTGATGAATACCACCGAAGGCGCGCAGGCTGTCGAAGACAGCAAGGCAATCCGGTCCATCGCTTTGTACGACAAGATTCCCTATTTCACGACCGCGGCCGGATCCAACGCCGCGGCGCTAGCGATCAAGGCGCAGGCCGAAGAAGACGTTGAAGTGAAGTCGCTACAGGGTTGAGACCAAAGCCAAACCGAGAATTCACACTGCAAAGCCCCGGCAAATGACCGGGGCTTTTTTACGCGCCGAACTATCCGATACGGTTCCCACGACGCGAAAAGCACGCATTACTACAGGATGTGTCACTGAATGTGACCCGATCGGGCCAATTCCCTAGGGTCAACATACCTTGATCAAACGCTGAAGTGACTGCATTTTGAGCAGATCAAAACATTCAGGACCCTTCATGTATACGCCCGCCATCACAGGTACCGGAGTTTTCACCCCGCAGAACGTCATCACGAATGCTGAGCTTGTTAAGGCGTTCAATGCCTATGCGGACCGCAAGAACTCCGAAAATGCCGAGGCCATCGCTGCCGGGCAGATGGATCCGATACAGCATTCCTCGGAGGATTTTATCTTCAAGGCTTCGGGTATCGAGAACCGGTATGTTATGAACAAAACCGGTGTGCTGGACCCCAAAATCATGCACCCATCGCTGCGCCAGCGCACCGATGATGAGCCGGGGATCATGACCGAGATGGCGACAGATGCTTGCCGCAAAGCACTGGCTCAAGCAGGGCGTGTTGCGGAAGACGTGGACCTGGTCATCTGCGCGGCCTCAAACCACGAACGCGCCTATCCCGCAATTGCGATAGAGATTCAACAAGCGTTGGGAATCAAAGGCTTTGGGTTTGATATGAACGTGGCATGTTCATCAGCCACGTTTGGCATTCAGGCGGCGGCAGACATGGTTAGGTCGGGCTCAGTTCGGGCGGCGCTTGTCGTGAACCCGGAAATCTGCTCGGGGCATCTGGAGTGGCGTGACCGTGATTGTCATTTCATCTTTGGAGATGTCGCCACTGCAACGCTGATCGAACGCATCGAAGATGCAACAGGCCCGCATTTCGAAATCGTTTCGACCCGCTGCGCAACAGAGTTTTCCAACAACATCAGGAACAATAACGGTTTTCTACGTCGGTCGCGCCCGGACGGCGTAACCGATCGCCGTGATATGCAGTTCATGCAGAACGGCCGTAAGGTGTTCAAAGAAGTCCTACCTATGGTCAGCCGGCATATTGCCGACCATATGGCGGCAGAGGATCTGAGCAGCGGCGACCTGAAACGTCTTTGGTTGCACCAGGCCAACAAGACAATGAATGACTTCATTGGCAAAAAAGTTCTGGGACGCGAACCTGAAGAGGGCGAGCAACCCAACATCCTGCAGGACTACGCAAACACATCCTCAGCTGGTTCGATCATCGCATTCTCAAAATACTCTGATGATCTACAGGACGGAGATGTCGGGCTGATCTGTTCGTTTGGCGCGGGCTATTCAGTTGGGTCAGTTGTCGTGAAAAAGCACACCTGACCAGGCCGCATTAAGCCGAGTAACAAGCTGCAGTTTCAGGCTCAGCTTACGCTTTCTTCTTCCAGGTGCAGCTTCATTTCGATCAGCACGTGTTGAAGGAGGCTGGTCTCTTTCAGCAGGCGTTTGGCTTCGTTCACGGTGATAATTCCGTCTTCGATCGCGGCCTGATATTCGGTCATCAGCATTGCAAACCGTTGGCTCAACGCGATGACGTCCGAATTGACACCCCCGGTGCGAGGACTTTCTGCATTCCGCCCGTCATAGGACAGTGTGATATTCCGAAGATCAGCCAGCGCCGACGTCACGTGCGGGAAAGAGGATGCGTTCTCCAGCCGCGCGACCGCGTCCACTGGCATGAAACGATCGGTATGCTCAGCGTTGTCGGAATAGTATCGACCCAAAGTAGCCTTGGATTTCCCCGTGATTTCGCACGCGGCTTCGATTCCGACGTCTTTCACCAATGCTTCGGTATGCTTCTTCAGATAGGCCCCGATATCCGCCATATTCTTACCTTTGTTACCTGCGCACCCGCCCGCCGCTTGTCCATACGGGGGAATGGGTGGGGAAATTTCCCATATTCGATACATAATTGAAATGCCATAAATTGACTATCCCTCAGATATGCAGGGATTTTGTGAGTGAGTGGCGGCCGTTCGAGCCGGTAAAGAGTGGTAACAGGGCACGATTCTGGCCCTGCCGTTAATGGCCTCATGTTGGCCGAGTGCGCCGCTGTTGTGAATTCGGGATATCCATCCCCAAGAGCATCTGCTCAATCCCGAAGACCGCAACGGCGGCGGCGCTTTTTGTCAACCGCACAGTTGACTTGCCCCTAGCGCTGGCGCGAATTAGACCCGCGATATGGCTAAATTATACTTCAACTACTCCACAATGAATGCGGGCAAGTCGACCGTACTATTGCAAGCGTCGCACAACTACCGCGAGCGTGGCATGGATACCTATCTGATGACTGCGGCTGTTGATGGGCGCGCAGGAGCGGGGCGTATCGCATCACGCATCGGCATCTCGGAAGAGGCGGATACATTCCGCCCTGAGGACAACGTGTATTTCATGATTGAAACACGGCTGAAGCGCGGTCCAGCGGCCTGCGTGTTCATTGATGAAGCTCAGTTCCTGTCCGAGGATCAAGTCTGGCAGCTTGCCCAAGCGGTGGATGATCTGAACATTCCCGTACTTGCCTACGGTTTGCGGGTAGATTTTCAAGGCAAACTGTTTCCCGGGTCGGCGGCTTTGCTGGCTTTGGCAGATGAGATGCGGGAAGTCAGGACCATCTGTAAATGCGGCCGAAAGGCGACGATGGTGATTCGTCAGGATGAAAACGGTCGCGCCATCACTGAAGGTGCTCAGGTTCAGATCGGCGGAAACGAGACCTACGTCTCGCTCTGCCGAAAGCACTGGCGTGAGGCCGTTGGAACTTAGACCAGGTTAGGTAGCTCGCGTCCGGCCACGAAGGCGGCGACATTATCCAAAGCCATATTGCCCATATCAGTGCGTACTTCCTCGGTGGCAGTGCCAAGGTGCGGCAGCAGTGTCACGTTTTCCATATCGCGCAAAGCCTGCGGGACAGCAGGCTCAAACTCATAAACGTCTAGTCCGGCACCTGCGATCTGGTGAGCTTTCAGTGCAGCGATCAGAGCGGTTTCATCGACAACTTCCCCACGCGCGATGTTGATCAACAGAGCCGTCGGCTTCATCGCTGCCAACACCTGGGTGTTTATCAGGTGGCGGGTCTCTGCGCCGCCAGGAACCGCAAGCACAAGGAAGTCGACCGCGGAGGCCAGAACCTCAAGGTCCTGTGTGTAGGTCGCTGGAAAATCGAGCTGTTTCGTACTGCGTGCAGTGTATGAGACCTGCATCCCGAATCCGAAATGGCAGCGCCGCGCGATAGCCTGACCGATACGCCCCATTCCAACAATGCCAACATGCTTGCCTGTAACGTGGTGACCCAGCATTTGTGTCGGGTGCCACCCCTGCCAGCGCCCTGCGCGCACCATCCGCTCACCCTCGCCCGCTCTGCGCGCGGTTGTTAGCAGCAGGGTCATCGCAATATCGGCCGTTGCATCGGTGACCGCACCGGGCGTGTTTGTGACCTCAATGTCCGCGGAACGGGCAGCGGCGACATCTATATGATTGTAGCCCACGCCGAAATTTGCCAGCAAACTGCATCGGGGCTTTGGCGCTTCTGCAAAGACCTGCGCCGAGAACTGATCGCCCAGAGTTGGCACCACGATGTCAAATTCGGTCAGGGCTCGCTGCATTTCCTCGCGCGTCAATGGCAGGGTGTCGCTGCGTATCTCAACATCGAAATCAGCGCGGGCACGGGCCTCGACAACCGGGGGCATCGGGCGGGTGATCAACACCTTCATCAGTGCATCCTTCCACCGATTGGGACTTCGCCATCCGGTCCGATCAGAACGATCTCACCGTTGTCATCGGGCAGACCCAGCACCAAGACCTCGGACATGAACTTACCGATCTGGCGCGGGGGGAAGTTGACCACCGCCATCACCTGCTTTCCTACCAGAGTCGGCGGATCGTAATGTGCGGTGATTTGGGCCGAGGTTTTGCGTTCACCAATTTCATCGCCAAAGTCGATCCACATTTTGATCGAGGGATTTCGTGCCTCAGGATACGGCTCGGCGCGGATTACTTCGCCCACGCGGATATCAACTTTGAGGAATTCATCAAAAGTTATCTCACTCACGCGACAACTCCTTGGATCGGGTCGTTGCTGCTCTGACAGCCCGGTGCAGCAAATCTGGGAACCCGGTCTCTTCGTGCATCAACACTTCCAATGCGGCTTGGGTAGTTCCGTTGGGCGACGTGACATTGGCGCGCAGCTGGGATGGGTCCTCTTCTGCGGCCATAGCCAGCGCCCCTGCCCCTGCAACAGTAGATTTCGCCAGCTTCATTGCGAGGTCATGCGGCAACCCGTGCGCCTCGCCTGCCTTGGCCAGCGTTTCGATCAAGTGAAACACATAAGCCGGGCCAGATCCGCTGAGCCCGGTTACCGCATCCATCTGCCCTTCGTCTGAAAGACGTACCGTATCTCCAATGGCGGACAGGAGGTTTTCCGCCAGAGTCAGGTCGTCGTCAGACGCATTGCCGTTCCCGATCAAAGCGGTGATTCCCTGGCGAATTGCTGCTGGCGTATTGGGCATCGCCCGAATGATCGGTGTGCCCTCGCCCAATGCATTTTCAAAGGTCGCTAGCGAAGTACCTGCAGCGATGGACACAAACAGACTGCCACCGCCACCAAGTGCCTGAATGGCAGGCAGAGCCTTACCCATCATCTGCGGTTTGACCGCGACGAGAACGACGGCCGGCGACTCTGGCAACGGAGTGTTGATGTTGACGCCTTGCGCCTTCAGCCAGTCAGACGGGAAAGGGTCGATCACCCAGACGGAAGCGGCGGGCAGGCCATGATCCAGCCAACCCGCCAGCATTGCGGACCCCATCTTACCGCATCCCAGAAGCACAAGCCCCTGCTCGGCGACACGTGTCATGTCCATGATTGCCCCTCCCCTAACTTTCAGGTTCAGGGCAAAGCTTTACGCGCGGCCGTAGGCCTCTGCAATGGCGACTTGCATCGCTTGCTCGGGGGTACGGTTCCCCCACGTTACCAACTGGATAGCTGGATAATAACGCTCGGCGCTCAGAACGGCTGCGTTGATCATCGTATCAATCTGCTCGGGGCTGGCCATCTGGCCACCCGCAAGCACGAGACCGTACCGATAAACCATCAGCTTCTGGTTTGCCCAATAAGTGAACGCACCGGCCCAGCACTGATCGTTCATCTTGTTGAGCAATTCATAAAGCTCTGGGTCACGATCGGCTGGAGGCTCCATTTCGAACGAGCAAACCATCCGCAGCGTTTCGTCATAGTTGGACCACGCCAGTGTGATCGAATAAGTACGCCACTGGCCTTCAACGGCCATGGCAATCTGATCATCCCCGATGCGGTCAAAATCCCAGTCGTGGTGTTCGGCCAGGTGCTCAACAATGTCGATTGGATGAAGGTCTTCTTCGAGAAACTGCTCGGAAAGGGCCATAATGCCACCTCACTCATCTCTAGCATTTCGGGGGCTGGCAGCGCCCCAGCGCTAGTTGACTGCTCTACAAGCCGGGCTTCCCCCATTGGCCTGTACTAAATATGGTGCGATGTGGCAGGTACTCTGGCAACCCCATTTCTTGGGGATAACGGCAATAAGTTGTGGATAGCCGGCAACGGCAATCAAAATATTGGCACGAGATGCAGCTTTGTCTTGATTAAATTCTGCGATGCGTCAACATACACCGCACCGCACAACCCAAAGCTGGATTGCGTGGTATTTGGGTTTGCCCGGAAATCTGATTTCAGCGAAACGCTCTGGCGTTATTTGCCCAGCTTGGCCTCGAGCGCGGCAATGCGTTCTTCGAGGGCTGCGTTTTCTTCACGTGCTTTCTGAGCCATTGCGCGGACGGCATCGAATTCTTCGCGGGTGACAAAATCGCGGTCGGCCAGCCAACGGTCCATCATCGACTTCATCGCGTTCTCTGCCTCTTCCCTCGCACCCTGGGCCACGCCCATTGCGTTGGTCATCAGTTGAGAAACGTCGTCAAGAATCTTGTTGCGGGTTTGCATGGCTTTACTCCGATATCGCGGTTGGTCTCTATATGGGTAAAGAATGGCTCGGGCTCAAGGTTGACTTGCCCCGCAATCCCCGGGCAATGAGACGCACATGCAGGCTGTTCTGAATTTCCCCGATCTGTCGCCCGAACTATTCTCGATCTCACTGTTCGGGATGGAGTTCGCCCTGAGATGGTACGCGCTGGCCTATATTGCGGGTATCCTGATTGCGTGGCGCATGGCCATGATGGCGTTGCGACGCCCTGTCCTTTGGCGGGACGATTCTCCGCCGATGAAGCCCGAACAACTTGAGGATCTGGTCACCTGGATCATTATCGGCGTGATTCTGGGCGGTCGACTGGGCTTTGTGCTGTTCTATCAGCCCGCTTATTACCTGTCGCACCCTTTGGAAATCGTAAAAGTCTGGCAGGGCGGCATGGCTTTTCACGGCGGCCTGCTCGGAGTGGTGATTGCTTCTTACTTATATGCGCGGCGCCACAATGTACCCATTCTATCCCTCGGTGATTTGGTGGCGTATACGGTGCCGCCGGGCCTGTTGTTGGGACGGCTGGCGAATTTCGTGAATGCCGAGCTGTGGGGCCGACCGACTGAGTTGCCTTGGGCGTTTGTCTTTCCCGGCATGGCGGCACAGGACTGCCCTGGCGTTGTTGCGGGACTTTGCGCAAGGCATCCGTCGCAACTGTACGAAGCCGCGTTGGAGGGCTTGCTGCTGGGGGCATTGTTGATTTGGTTGGCCTACTGGCGCGGAGCATTGCGCAGGCCAGGCCTGATCATGGGAATCTTTTTGGCGGGCTACGGAGCATCGCGCTTTGTTGTCGAGTTCTTTCGCCAGCCGGATGCCCAATTTGTGTCTCCGGGCAATCCACTTGGGCTGGCATGGCACATAGGTGGATATGGCCTGACCATGGGACAGTTGCTTTCACTTCCGATGATTGCCCTCGGCCTCTGGTTTGTTCTGCGAGCGCGGCGCGCGTCATGACCCTGAAGGATCACCTGATCACACGCGTCCGGCTGGATGGCCCCATGACCGTTGCAGACTACATGTCTGAATGTCTGCTGAATCCGGAATTTGGGTACTATATGACGCGCGATCCATTGGGTGCGCGCGGTGATTTTGTTACCGCCCCCGAAGTCAGTCAGATGTTCGGCGAACTGATCGGGCTGTGTCTGGCGCAGTCCTGGATCAATCAAGGCCAGCCAGAACGGATCGTTCTGGCGGAACTTGGACCGGGGCGCGGTACGCTGATGGCCGATATCCTGCGCGCCACCCGGACTGTGCCGGGATTTCACGATGCGGCACAGATCGTCCTGTTCGAAGCTTCACCAACCTTGCGTGAAATTCAGACAATAACGCTGGAGGGGCACTCCCCTCGGTGGATCGATACCCTGACCGAGTTACCTGACCTGCCCTTGTTTCTGGTCGCAAACGAGTTTTTCGACGCCCTTCCGATCCGACAGTTCCTACGCGAAGGAGACGGGTGGTGTGAAAGACTTATCGGCGCCGACGGCGAAAAACTAGCGTTTGGTCTCGGGCCGCAATCCGCTCAGATCGCCCTGAAGGATCGGCTGGAAGATACCGTGGATGGAGATCTTGTTGAAATCTGCGCTGCGGCAATCCCGGTTCTCACCGTAATCGCCAGTCATATTGCGTCTGCAGGTGGAACAGCGCTGATCATTGACTATGGCGACTGGCGCTCGTTGGGCGACACATTTCAGGCTCTGCGCGCCCATGAACACACCGATCCGCTGGAGGCACCAGGTCATGCGGACCTTACGGCTCATGTGGACTTTCAACCACTGGCCATTACTGCCCGTGCCGTCGGGTGTAAGCATACGCGGCTTACGCCGCAGGGTGTGTTTCTTGAACGGCTAGGTATCACGGCTCGGGCTCAGGCGCTGGCCGCTCAACAAAGCGGATCGGCGCTCGACGCGCTGATTGCAGCACATCGACGGTTGACGCATCCCGATGAAATGGGAAACCTGTTCAAGGTGCTGGGTCTCTTCCCTGCAACCGCAGCGACGCCACCGGGACTTGAGCGATGACACTGGAAATTCTGACCTCGGATTTGTTGTCTCCCATTCGCCACGGGTTCTTCACTCGACGCGGAGGCGCTTCCTCAGGGATTTTTGCAGGTCTAAACTGTGGGTATGGGTCTTCGGACCTGACTGAGGCCGTTGCCTTGAATCGCCGGCGCGTGGCGCATGCCATGGAGGTGACGCCCGAGGCTCTGATCGGAGTGCATCAGGTACATTCGCCGACTGTTCTGACGGTTGAGGCTCCAATCAACGGCGACAAACCCAAGGCAGATGCTGTCGTCACAGCCACTCCAGGGCTGGCCTTAACCATTTTGACCGCTGATTGCCAGCCGGTCCTCTTCGCCGATGGTGACGCAAATGTGATCGGAGCCGCTCATGCCGGATGGCGCGGCGCACTGGACGGCGTGCTTGAAGCCACGCTGGATGCCATGGAAGCGTTGGGGGCAAAGCGGGAAAACACTGTTGCAGTGATCGGGCCAACAATTTCGCAGCGCGCCTATGAGGTCGGTCAGGAATTCCTGGAGGATTTCCTGTCGGAATCATCCGAGAATGCCCGTTTTTTTGCGAATGGTCAGGGGGATCGGTTGCAATTCGACCTGCCTGCGTTTGGCCTGCACCGACTACGCGAAGCTGGCGTTGGTCAGGCCGAGTGGACCCGGCATTGTACGTATTCAGACCCGGACAGATTTTTCTCTTATCGCCGCACAACCCACGCTCAGGAAGTCGATTACGGTCGTCTGATTTCCGCTATCAAGCTGTAATTTTAGACCGAAATATGGCGGCTTTGCCCAGATTATGCCACAATCTTTGTGTTTATTTTGATCAGAATCGTTTCAAGTTTTTACTAGTCCTCAGGCAGTTATCCGGTACTTCACCTTGGCCTGCCTGATCTGGTTAACAAAGGAGTACCTATAACCTTCATTTTGTCCTGAATTCATCCCGGATCAGCCTTATCTGCGCCTCAAATCGGCGGCACGTTAGGTTCATAACCGGAAATCGGGGCTCAAGCCCCTAACAGAGCAGGATCTAAAATGAAGTCGAAATCGCGCTTTCTCAGCGCCGTTGTTGCGGCCATCAGGGAACAGGAACCTGAAATGCCCTGGAAGCGGGTTTCCAGCCATTCCGTCAGAGTCGCGCGCCGATTGGCCGCACGTCGCTGATGCATCAATCCCGCGGGGCCAAGCTGCCGGCCCCTGACGGACAAACTACACACCGGACATTTGCTCCGAGCTGGTGCGTGGTGCTGCGGAAGAGTTCTGCGGCGGTTTTTAATTCGGGGCGTGTGTACGTGGGTAATTTTCGCCCGCGGGTTACGAGTTTGTCTGGGGGGTCAGAGTATTGACCAAAACATTGCGACTTTCTTTCGCGGCTCGGCGCCTTTGTGGCGACCGTCCTGCGTCTGCCCCTCAAATTAGACAAAGAACAAGACCGTTTGGCAGGCATGCACGGGGGTTCAACCTGCCGAAACGGAGATTTAGAGGGGACGGAATATAGATGACTATTCCAAATTCGCTGGCGCGCGCGGCCAGAAACGCGGTCGAGACATCGGCCCTGTTACGGGACGCGCCAAGACCCGCAACACAACAAAAGGCGCAGCTGCGGCGCTATGAAGTCTGTACACTGTTGAAAAACGGCGACGTTTCGCAAACACGACACGTCGCGCCAGCCCTACCGATGTTCGAAGATGCGTTCTGCGCGTTTACGCGTGGCTCGCTTGTCGAAACCGAACTGGGACCAACGGCGATCGAGGATTTGATGCCGGGCGACACCGTACTGACCCAGGACGGTTCCTCGCAGACTGTCCTTTGGAAAGGCTCGGTCACACTGATTCCAGGGCGAGAAGATTCGCGCGGTCGCACGCGTCCCCTTACGCGGATCATGGCCGACACATTCGGGATGCAAAAACCGATGTCAGGTGTGATCACCGGTCCTGCTGCGCGACTGCTGGGCACGCCAGCACATTTGCGCCACCTCAATGGTGGCCAGCCCGTGCTGACACCCGTGTACGAGTTCCAGGATGGCATGAGCGTTATCGAAACACTTCCACCCACTCCGGTGGAATTGTTTCACATCTGCCTGTCGCGCCATTCCGTGATCAGAGTCGATGGTTTGCAATTCGAAACCTATCATCCAGGCATCAACGCCGCTCGGATGATCAGTCAGTCCTTGCGTTCTATTTACCTGAACCTATTCTCTCATATAGAATCGCTAAACGATTTCGGCCCGTTGTTTTTGCCGCGCGCCGGAGATGGCGAGGTTGACGCGATTACCGCGTGAGTACTTTGACGATTGCTGCAAGTGTGGGGGCATCATGCAGATAATTTTATGGTGGGGGGTATCCTTGACGGTTGCCGCTTTTCTTCAACCTTGTTGCGCAAGCAATGCTGCGACGGGCCTCAGGCCATACGGTTCATCCGGTCTTCCAGCACGTCAAATGGTACGCCTGGCTCGTCTTTTGCGCCTCGGATAACCAGAGATGTCTTAACGCTGGCCACGTTTGGCGTGGTCAGTAGTTCGCCGGTCAGAAACTGCTGAAAACTGCTAAGATCCGGTGCGACACATTTCAGGATAAAATCCACTTCACCGTTCAGCATGTGGCATTCGCGGACCAGCGGCCAATCACGGCACCGGTCTTCAAATGCGCTCAGCTCGGATTCGGCCTGGCTTTCCAGACCCACCATGGCAAATACCTGCACTTCGAACCCCAGTTCGCGGGTGTTCACTTCGGCGTGGTAGCCACGGATATAGCCCGACTCTTCCAGCGTGCGTACCCGTCTTAGGCAGGGCGGAGCTGAAATTCCCACTCGTTTGGCTAGTTCCACATTGGTCATGCGACCGTCCGCCTGCAATTCTGCCAGAATTTTGCGGTCGATTTCATCCAGCCGAGTCGTGACCATAAAATGCTCCTGATTTTTCGGTTGTTATAACAGCAGGCCGGAAATGCGCAATAATATTTCGCAGATACGCAATATCGTTTATTCTCAAAGGATTTCAGTCAGAATTACCATGCCAAGAACGCATATCCGACCAGCAAAAGGAAGGGGCTTTAAGCCTCGCCCGCTGGACGCTATATCGAACCGCGCAGGACAGAAAGTCCGCCGAGGCAGATTGAGTGGGGGTACAATGGCTGAAACACGACACACCAAAGTTCTGATCATCGGATCGGGACCCGCAGGATATACCGCAGGCGTTTATGCAAGCCGAGCAATGCTGGAGCCTATTCTGGTGCAGGGAATCGAACCCGGCGGCCAACTGACCACTACGACCGAGGTCGAGAACTGGCCCGGCGACACCGAGGTTCAGGGCCCTGATCTGATGGTTCGAATGCAAGATCACGTCATGGCCATGGGCTGCGAGGTTATCGGGGACATCATCAGCGATCTGGATCTGAACAAGCGCCCCTTCACAGCCAAAGGCGACAACGGCACCAATTACACTGCCGATGCGGTCATTTTGGCGACCGGAGCTCGGGCCAAATGGCTGGGTCTGCCCTCTGAAGAGAAGTTCAAAGGCTTCGGTGTCTCAGCTTGCGCGACATGCGACGGTTTCTTCTATCGCGGGCAGGAAATCGTAGTCATCGGGGGCGGAAACACCGCAGTCGAAGAGGCTCTTTTCCTGACAAACTTCGCCAGCAAGGTTACCCTGATCCACCGCCGCGACGAGTTGCGCGCGGAAAAGATTTTGCAGGATCGCCTACTGAAGAACGAAAAGATCGAGCCGCTCTGGTTCCATGAATTGGACGAAGTAATCGGGACCGACGCGCCGTTGGGCGTCGAAGGTGTCCGCGTCAAGAACGTAAAGACCGGTGAGATTACTGAAATCCCCTGCAAAGGCGTTTTTGTCGCCATCGGGCACGCGCCGGCCAACGAACTGGTCAAGGACTCATTGGACACCCATATGGGCGGATACGTCGTGACCAAGCCCGGAACAACTGAAACCTCCGTTCCTGGCGTTTTCGCGGCAGGCGACCTGACGGACCATGTTTACCGTCAGGCAGTCACCAGCGCCGGCATGGGGTGCATGGCTGCACTAGACGCTGAGCGGTTCCTGGCGGAGCAGGAGTAAGCGGTTGATAGAGTTCTCCGGCCCGGTCTGGAGAATTCTGTTTCTGTCTCAGGCAGATGCACCACTAGCCCCCGCCCGTGCGCCGGAAGGTCGGTTTCATCATGCGGGGCAAATGGCTCTTTATGCGTCACTAAGCATGAGTGGGGCCGGAGTCGCAATTCGCCGCTATGTCTCGACGGATGACCCGGCACGGATCATTCAACGGTTTAGGGTATCACGTGCACGCCTGTTGGATTTGCGCGGAACAACCCTTGCTTCCGTAGTCTGGCAGGACGTCCGGGCGACAGGCGCCGCAGCCCCGACCTGGTCGTTTTCCGACGACGCACGCAATCGAGGCGCTGACGGGATGTTGTACAGCTCGCGATCCCGACCGGATCTGAGCCACCTGGTCCTGTTCAGAAACGAACCTTCCCTCATCACTCCGGACGGCCCAGCTGCTGCTTGGCCGCCAACGGGCTCTGCTCCTTCAGCTTGACCGCTGCCCGATGTCGCTCCAGACTCGAGGCAAGGCAAGGTGAACGCGGGTGACATCATTGGAAAACGCTCTATGGCGCGGTGGGTGGGCAACCCGGCTCAGGATCAGCAGTGGTCTTGTTCTGTTCACCTTCGCATTTTTCCATTTCCTGAATATTGGCCTGGGCCTGTTTCACACCGACTATTTGCATGGCATGCAGGACCGGCGAAAGGCGGTCACGCGACACGACGTAATGAGTGTGCTCCTTTACGTAGCACTGTTCGTACATGCTGGTTTAGCCCTGGTGTCCATTGCCCAGCGCAGAACCCTGCGCATGCCATTCAGCTCTGCCTTGCAGGTTGTTCTTGGTTTGCTGATACCGCTTCAGCTTATCACGCATATCATTCACACACGCGTTGCCCACGAGTTTTATGATGTCAACGACGAGATGGGCTATATCATCGTGCTGATGTGGCCCAACTCGGCCATATGGCTGCAAAGCCTCCTGCTGCTGATTGTATGGATACACGGGTGTATCGGTCTCCATATGTGGCTCCGACTAACCCGCTGGTGGCACAAGGCAGTTCCCTATCTGATCGGAATTGCGGTGTTTATACCGTCGTTTGCATTTGCCGGACTTCTGACCGAAGGCAGACGCATCTGGAGCGACTTTGCGGATGAGTTCCTGCGCGAGCAATATATCGAGCATTACAACTGGCCTTCTCCTCAGGCGTTTCAAGCAATGTTCGACATCAAGGACAATGCATTGATGGCGTTTTGGCTGTCACTGGGTGTGACAGCATTTGTCTATCTCGGGCGCAAGTTTTGGCGACGCAGGCACTCGGTCCGCGTAAAATATGCCCGCGGCCCAGAAGTCGTGGCAGAAAAAGGCATGACCTTGCTGGAAATTTCTCAAGCAAACGGTGTTCCGCACACTGCTCTTTGCGGCGGCAAAGGGCGGTGTACCACCTGTCGGGTTATCGTCGAAAACGGAGCCGACAGCCTGCCCCAGCCCAGCGATGTCGAGGCCCGTAGCCTGAACGCAGTTGGCGCAACAGGGCAAACGCGACTGGCCTGTCAGATACGCCCGACCGAACCGGTCACCGTGTTTCGTGTTTTTCGACCGGATGGCGGGCGCAGCCGGGGGCATGCCAGCCAAGGACAGGAACGACAACTGGCTGTGCTGTTTCTGGACATGCGCGGGTTTACGGCGCGTACCACGGGGCAATTGCCCTATGATATTGTGTTTCTGCTAAACCGCTTTTTCGATGCGATTGTTCCGTCCATCACCGACGAAGGTGGGGTCGTGGACAAATACATGGGCGACGGCCTGTTGGCCGTGTTCGAAAAACCCGATGCCGCCCGATCGGCCCGCGCAGGCCTAAACGCAGCAATCGCTATCAGCTATGCGTTGGACGGATTCAATCAACAGTTGGAAGCCGAAGGCAGTCCGCGCATTCGCATCGGTATGGGGCTTCATCTGGGTGATCTTGTACTCGGCGAGATCGGTGCGGCCGGACACGCCTCTCGTACAATAATCGGAGATGCCGTCAATGTCGCCAGCCGCCTGGAAAGCGAGACCAAGGCGCAGGGCGTTGAACTGCTGGTCTCCGAAAAGTTGTTGCAAGCCGCTGACATCGAAATCGACCCCAATTGCATCCGCCTGTTTCAACTTCGCGGTGTCACGAATCCTGTTCCTGCCCTACCGGTCGCCCGTGCATCGAAAATTGACCAACATGCCGGGAACAAGAACACACATGCCACGACTGAGTGAAATGTTGCCAATTGACAGAACCAAAGTGCATTTTTGAATACTCGACTGGAAATTCCTTCCAATCAGGAAAAAAACAGCGCATATCGTCCTTTGTTTCATTGACCCCAGTGGACTTCGACCGAAAGTCGAGGCAATTGCCTCGCAAACGCCCGAGAATCACTGACAAATCAACACTGCGACAAGAGTATTCTGATGACGATGTTAAGCAATCTGGCTCCGATCCCCGAACTTTACGTTTCTTATGAATCGGCCCAAAAACTGAAGGTTGAGGCAGCAGACCTAACCAGCTGGGATCTGAGCCCGCGCCAGATCTGCGACTTGGAACTGCTGATGAATGGCGGGTTCAACCCACTGAAGGGTTTCCTGAGCGAAGCCGACTACGACAACGTGGTCGAAAACATGCGTTTGGCTGACGGTACGCTTTGGCCAATGCCGATCACTTTGGATGTCGGTGAAGAATTCGCCGACACGATCAAGCTGGGTCAGGACATCGCACTACGCGATCAGGAAGGCGTCATTCTGGCAACCATGACTGTGACCGACCGCTGGACGCCGGACAAGTCACGTGAGGCCGAGAAGGTTTTTGGCGCGGACGACGACGCGCATCCCGCAGTGAACTATCTGCATAATGCGGCAGGCAAGGTTTATCTGGGTGGCCCTGTGGTCGGAATCCAGCAGCCTATTCACTATGACTTCCGCGCGCGCCGCGACACTCCGAACGAGCTGCGCGCCTATTTCCGCAAGCTGGGATGGCGCCGGATCGTTGCGTTCCAAACCCGAAACCCGTTGCACCGTGCGCACCAGGAACTGACCTTCCGCGCTGCGAAAGAGGCGCAGGCCAACCTGCTGATCCACCCCGTTGTCGGCTTGACCAAGCCTGGCGACGTAGATCACTTTACGCGCGTACGCTGCTATGAGGCGGTTTTGGACAAATACCCGGCCTCGACCACGTCGATGTCGCTGCTGAACCTCGCGATGCGCATGGCAGGACCGCGTGAGGCAGTCTGGCACGGTTTGATCCGCGCCAACCACGGCTGTACCCACTTCATCGTTGGCCGCGACCATGCTGGCCCGGGCAAAAACAGCCAGGGTGAAGATTTTTACGGCCCCTACGACGCGCAGGACCTGTTCCGCAAATTCCAGGACGAAATCGGCATCGAGATGGTCGACTTCAAACACATGGTCTACGTACAGGAACGTGCCCAGTATGAGCCCAATGACGAGATCAAAGACAAGGACAACGTCACTATCCTGAATATCTCGGGCACAGAACTGCGCCGCCGCCTGCGCGAAGGGTTAGAGATTCCTGAGTGGTTCTCGTTCCCCGAAGTAGTACAGGAACTGCGCAGCCGTTTCCCGCCGCGCTCACAGCAGGGATTCACCGTGTTCTTCACCGGCTTCTCCGGTTCCGGCAAGTCGACCATCGCCAACGCGCTTATGGTCAAGCTGATGGAAACCGGCGACCGCCCAGTGACGCTGCTGGATGGTGACATTGTGCGGAAAAACCTGTCGTCGGAGCTTGGTTTCTCGAAAGAGCACCGCGACCTGAACATCCGCCGCATCGGCTACGTGGCCAGCGAGATCACAAAGAATGGCGGCATCGCCATCTGTGCCCCGATCGCGCCCTACGCCTCTACGCGCCGCGCTGTGCGGGAAGAGATCGAACAGTTCGGCGCGTTCTGCGAGGTCCACGTGTCCACCAGTATCGAAGAATGCGAGCGCCGTGACCGCAAGGGCCTCTACAAGTTAGCGCGCGAGGGAAAGATCAAGGAATTCACCGGAATTTCAGACCCTTATGACGTGCCTCAGAACCCAGAACTGAGTGTTGAGACCGAGAATGTCGAAGTCGATAACTGCGCCCACCAAGTCCTGTTGAAACTGGAAAGCATGGGATTGATCGCAGGGTCCTGATCCGGCTTCATTCGAAAAAGCAAAGGCCTCCGGAGATCCGGAGGCCTTTTTCAATGTGATTGAACAACAATAACTATTGCGGCAAGTCGACCTGTCCGCGCATCAGGACGTGCCCTCTGCCCGCAACCTTAACACCCGACATAGCGTCGACCGCACCAACCCGGGTTACTCTCGCCTGACCGGGACGGCCCATGTCATGCCCCTGTTCGGCAATGAACGTGTCCTTGTCCATCAGGCCATATTTCCAAAGATAGGCCGCCATTGCGCCCGTGGCCGACCCGGTAAATGGATCTTCAGGTGGGCTGGGCGGCGCCAGCAGTAGTCGCGAGAATGTGTCTCCAGCGTTGGTTGCCCCCTTCAAAGTGACCAGAAATGGTTCAGCCATGTCTGAGCTAGAGTAGCCTGCGGCTTCGGCAACCTTGCGGAGCGGCTCTTCGGCCAGCCGAGCGGCCCGTAGCGCGTCGTGATCACGCAATACTGTGATACAAAATGGCAGCCCCGTCGAAACCAGTTGCGGCGGCGAAATAATCGAATCCGTCGACAAGCCTATCGCGTCGGCCACAAGGTCGGCAGGGACATGCAACCCAAATTCGGGCGCAACTTGTGTCATCTCGATCTCATCACCATTCAGACGAATGGAAACAACACCGGCGCCGGTCTCCAATGTCAGGGCGTCTCCCGAGAAAAGGTCGCGAGAACGCGCGGCGGCAACAGTCGCGACAGTTGGGTGGCCTGCAAATGGAATTTCCCGGCTGGCCAGGAAATAGCGCACACGAATATCCGCAATGTCTTATGAGCCCGTAAATGTGCATTCCACTAACGACGTTTCTTGGACAAAGGCTTTGCAGACCTCATCCGAGAGCCCGGCTCCGCCGTGTACTACTGCGCATCCGTTGCCGCCAAAGTCGCGGTCGCTGAATGCGTCCACCCAATCGAAATCGAACCAGCTCATCCGCATTCTCCTATCCGCGTCAAGTCATCACGTCAGGGCGGCCCCTGCCGGTTCGTATGTTTCGCCACAATCGCGGTAATTGTCACGCCAATTTGGGAAGTTCAGAAGCCGTTCAGTGAACGGCCACCGGGGATAGATCGTGCTCACGGGCCAGTACAAAAGCCAGCTTGCGGTCAGCCACAAGCGCCAATTGCTGCCCGTCCGAGTCGTGAACCGCATATAGATGATCCAGATCGCCTGCCTGATCGCGAACATCCCGAGGCAGGTCTGCCACATCCACTGTTTTCACATAGACGATACGATCGCCTTCGGTGTTGATTTCTACCGGTGTATTCATAGCTCTTACCCCTTTCTTATGTTTATCGTTTGCACCACGGTTTCGGGTACGGCGCGGGTCAGATCCACGTGCAGCAGACCATTTTCCATGATCGCTTCGCCCACCTCGACACCATCGGCCAGCACGAACATGCGCTGAAACTGACGCGCCGCGATACCACGGTGCAGGTAGATGCGCCCGTCGCTGTCGTCGCGTTGACGGCCTCGGATCACCAATTGACGATCCTCGATGGTAATCGACAGGTCTTCTTCGGCAAACCCGGCCACGGCTAGGGTGATGCGATAGGAAAAATCCGAGGTCTGTTCGATGTTATAAGGCGGGTAACCTTCATTACCGGCCTTTGCAGACCGCTCCAGAAGGCGTTCCAACTGCTCAAACCCCAAAAGATGCGGGTATGAGCCAAGAGTAAGTTTCGACACGTATTTTCGTCCTTTTTTGTCAAAGCGACGCATTATGCGGCCCCGTACCGGCAACCGCGTGATATAGAATATGGGAAGAAAACAGGATGTCCACAAGGTCTGGCCGGATAAACCCCGACACACTATCTTGTGTGGAAAGCACCACAACAATATCGAGTCGCCAATGAACGCGCCCACTGATCTGTCCATGAAAACCGATGAAGTTCTGCGGGTTGAACTGGAGGTCTTCCGGCGCCAGCATCGCGACCTGGACGAAGCGATCGAGGCGCTGCAAGCCAAGGGTACTGCCGATCAACTTACGCTGAAGCGGTTGAAAAAGCAGAAATTACGCCTCAAGGATATTATTCGCCTGATCGAAGACCGTCTGACACCTGATATCATCGCCTGAGGTACCTGCGTCGCATTGCCTCCAAAGCGGATTTGGCTATAGTGCGCGCTCTTTCTGGATCGCAGGGACACGAGCGGATGGGTGAGATCAAAGTCGGGATCATCATGGGCAGCCAGTCGGATTGGCCAACGATGAAGGAAGCCGCAGATATTCTGGATGAATTGGGCGTGGCTTATGAGAAACGCATCGTGTCGGCCCACCGCACGCCGGACCGACTGTGGGACTACGGCAAGACCGCCGTTGGCCGTGGTTTGCAGGTTATTATCGCGGGCGCTGGTGGCGCTGCCCACCTGCCGGGTATGATGGCTTCGAAAACGCGAGTTCCCGTGATCGGCGTGCCTGTGCAAACGCGGGCTTTGTCGGGTGTAGATTCCCTCTATTCCATCGTTCAGATGCCCAAGGGTTTTCCCGTGGCGACGATGGCCATCGGATCTGCAGGCGGCGCAAATGCCGGACTAATGGCGGCGGGTATCCTCGCCCTGCAAGATCAGGTCCTGGCAAAACGTCTTGACGATTGGCGCGCAGCGCTGTCCGCCTCAATCCCCGAGGAACCCGAAGGATGAGCCGGATCGGGTTTATCGGCACCGGTCACATTGCAAACCCCATCGCGCGTTTTCTGGCGAGCAAAGGCCACCAAATCTTTGTGACGGAACGCAGCGCGCCGGTCTCGTCGGCGCTGAAGGCGGATATCAACGCCACGGTTGCTGAGCCGCAAACCGTAATCGACAATTCCGAGATTGTGTTTCTTTGCTTGCGCCCGCAATTGGCTGCCGAAGTATTGGAGCCGCTGGCTTTTCGGGCCGATCACCGGATCATTTCTGTGATGGCGGCGGTGTCCGAAAGGCAGCTGAAAACCCTGTGCGCGCCTGCGATGCGCTTCGTGCAGACGATCCCACTGGGCTTTTTGCAACAAGGTGGGTGCCCAATGGCGGCCTTTGGCGACGACGATCTGCTGGCTGAATTGCTTGAGCCAGAGAATCCCGTCGTTAAAGTCTCCACCGAGACCGCGCTTAACGCGCATTTTGCAGTCTGCGCCATGGTGCCGGGTCTTCTGGACATGTTGGCAACAGGTGCGGACTGGCTGGGAAAGGAAACCGGCGACGCGACCGCGGCCGAGTATTACACCTCTCAGCTCGTTTCCGGATTTCTGTCCGCGATGGAAAAGGGGCAAGCGGGACGCCTTGCGGAAGAACGTGATGCACTGGCGACAGATGGAACGCTCAGCCTGCAAATGACGCAAGCCTTGCAGACAGACGGGGCACATGAAGCATTGCGCGCCGCCCTGACGGCGATCGGCAAACGGTTGGAGACCAAATGATGACGGATATGCTGCACCCCGGCGCAACGATCGGGATCCTTGGCGGCGGCCAATTGGGACGAATGCTCTCGGTCGCGGCGGCGCGGCTGGGGTTTAAGACGCACATTTTTGAGCCCGGAGCCAACCCGCCGGCGGGTCAAGTCGCCGACCGTGTCACAACCGCATCGTATGACAACGCTGAGGCTCTGCGTGCTTTTGCCGAGGCGGTGGATGTGATCACCTATGAGTTTGAAAACATCCCCACCGAGGCACTGGACCTACTAGAAGCTCATCGCCCGATCCGGCCGGGACGTGAAGCATTGCGGGTCAGTCAGGATCGGTTGACGGAAAAGACCTTTTTGCAAGATCTGGGTTTGAATACCGCGCCTTTTGCGGATGTTTCGGACCTGAGCGACTTGAAGACTGCCATCGATCGGATCCAAGCACCCGCCATCCTGAAAACCCGTCGCTTTGGCTATGACGGCAAAGGGCAGGCCCGGCTGCGGACACCTGAGGACGCCGAAGTGGCGCTGGGGGAAATGGCCGGGGCGCCGTCCATTCTGGAAGGCTTCGTGAACTTTTCGCATGAAGTATCCGTCATCGCCGTCCGCGGGCTGGACGGTCAAGTTGCCTGTTTCGATCCGGGCGAGAATGTGCACCGTGACGGCATCCTGCACACCACGACGGTCCCTGCCCGCCTGTCACCGGCCCAGCGCACGGATGCGATTCTGCTGGCTGCTAATATCCTGAACGCGCTCGATTATGTCGGCGTCATGGGTGTTGAGTTGTTCGTGACATCCGATGGGCTAGTCGTGAACGAAATCGCACCGCGTGTACATAATTCGGGGCACTGGACACAGAACGGATGTGCGGTTGATCAGTTTGAGCAGCACATCCGCGCCGTGACCGGCTGGCCTTTAGGCGACGGTCAACGTCATTCAGATGTGGTGATGGAGAACCTTATTGGGCATGACATGGACCGCGTGCCCGATTTGGCGCGCGAGCGGGACGTCGCCCTGCATCTGTACGGCAAAGCCGAGGTCAAACCTGGTCGAAAAATGGGACATTTCAACCGGATCGCTCGCTGAACCTGATCCGGTACTCCTATGTATTTTCAGCCGATAAATCGCGTGGCGATGTCGCCGGACATGTAACTGACGCTGCCCGCGGCAATTGTTGCCGCGACGCGATGTGTCTCGGCATCCAGTACCACCAGATCAGCGCGCTTGCCGGGTGCGAGGGTGCCTCGATCGCTCAGTCCCAATACACGGGCGGGCCCTGACGAAATCAGGGCCCACGCACCTGCCAGATCGAGCAAACCGGTTTTGGCAACCATCAGTGCAGCTCGGCGCGGGCTGGGATAGTGGTAATCCGAAGCCAACGCATCGCACAGCCCCATCGTAATCAGATCCAGCGCACTGGCATTGCCCTTGTGAGACCCCCCGCGCACGACATTGGGCGATCCAAGAATGATGTGGTCACCCGCTGCGCGGGCGGCCTCGGCGGCTACAAGCGTTTCAGGGAACTCTGCGATTGTGACGCCCCTTTCGCGCCACCATGCCCGCGTTTCTGCGGTGGCATCGTCATGGCTGCCCAGTCGAACTCCCTGCTGACGCAATTCTGTGCATAGCGCATCGAGTGCGGCAGGAACCTCGTCCCTCCGCGCGTGCATACTCATCAGCAAGTCAAAATGGGCATCCGGGTTGCGACCGGCTTTTAGCGCCTGCCCGGTCAGGCGCGGTGGTTTGCGGCCCTCGGCCAAGCGGTCATGCGGCAGGTGGTCATTGAAAACCACGTAGGGCACCTGCCAATCGGCAATGCGCTTTGGAAGGTCGACGTAATCATCCAGCATATGGGTTTCAAACCGCAACTGGGGGATCAGGTCAGTAACAACGCTGGCTTTTACCGATGCGATAGCTTCAAAGACCTGATCTGCGAATTCCGGCCCACGCACCCCACCTTCCCAACTGTGAAATTGTGCCAGCACTGCGGTGGTAATGCCATTTGCGGCTAGTTCTGCCTCGACCGAGAGAATGCCCTCGGCCATCTGCTTCATCGCTCCGCGCCGCGGTGCGATATGCCGTTCGAACCCGTCGCCGTGCAAATCAATGATTCCGGGCAGGACGATATACCCCGTCAGGTCGATTTCCCGTGCAATGCGACCCTTTTGCACCAGCCCATCGCCGATGCTGAGGTCTGCTTGCACAACGCCGTCTGCGGGCTGCAGGACACCCGCGCCCGTAAATGTCAGTTCAAGAGAGGTCATTGCGTGGGTTCCGACTCTGGTTCCGAGCAATCTTGCCCGATGCAGATCTCGTTTATTATGTCGGTGACTCCATCAAGCCAAGTAATTTGCGGATCGAACTTGCCGAACTCGATGAAGTGTAACGCCTGCGCCATGACGCGCGGGTTGTTCATCATGAATGTGTGGGTCACTGGCAAAACGATATGATCCGCCATCCCTTCGACCTTGGTGGTTTCAACCGAGACCTTGCCGTCATCCGGGCCGTCAATCAGCGATGAAAACACCGGGTTCAGCGAGTTTTCACCGGCAATGACACCAAGTTCAAAATCCACAGGCGGCAGACGACGCGGCAGCCCTTCCGGGCCGGTTCCCAAGGCCAGGCCAGCTGGCCCGTGCAACAGACCAAATACTTCCCAATCGCCGAGCTCATCTACTAGCTGGCTGCCCTGGTTTGGCGGTCCTAACATGACAACACGGCCCAGATTCTCGGGCGAGTTGTCCTGTAGCCAATACCGCAACAGAATACCCCCCATCGAATGCGTAACCACATTGGTTGTCTCCCCTCCACATTCTGCAAGGGCGTTGGGTAATGTCTGGTTGGCCAGCTCGGGGATCGGAAGATCGGTGGACGGGTAGCCGGGCCGAATCACAGTGTAACCATGCGCTCGAAACAACTGTTCCATGACTGAAAACGACGCTTCGGTCCGCGCGAGACCATGCAATAGCACAACGCATTTCGCGGACGCTGCAACCGGCGTGAGAAGGAACAGAAGGGCGACAAAAAATCTCATGCCAGCCAGATAGGTGCTATGACCAAGTGAGGGAACCCCTAGCTACGTCCAATGCGCACCACCGCCAGCGCGATACCGCCCAAAACCAGAGCTGCACCCAACAAAAGCTGTAGTGTCGCCACTTCGCCCAACAGGACAACTCCACCCGCAATCGCAATCACAGGGACACTCAGCTGGACCACGGCCGCGATCGCTGGAGTAAGCTGCGGCAATACGCGATACCAAAGCGCGTAGCCCAGACCAGATGTGACGCCGCCGGATAAAGCCGCCAGAACATAGCCGAACGTGGTCATCTGCCACGTTCCTCCGGCTAGCAGCAAAGCCAAAGCGGTTACCGGCAACGCCACCACAAAATTTGCGGCTGTGCCTGACAGGGCGTCCGGTTCGGACCGGCCAACCAGAGAATACGCTGCCCAGCCTATCCCTGCAGCCGTCATCAATGCAGCTCCGGTGAGATCGACATGCACAGCGTCTGAAGGCCAAAGAACATATGCCAAACCGCACAGCGCAATGACTGCGCCCAATATTTGTCGGGTTGTTGGCGTCGCCCCGATTACCGCGCTGGCGGCGAACATTGTGATCTGCACGACACCAAACAAGATCAAGGCTCCCAGCCCCGCATCCAGAGTCAAGTAAGCCACCGAGAAGCCGATCATATATAGCGACAGTGCCCCTGCCCCCATAACGCGCCGCCTGTTGCCGAGCGGCAGGCCGCCTCCACGCGCATAGACCAACGCAGCCAGAACCAGTGCCCCGGAAAACACCCGAAAGATGGCAAACCCGGCGGGGTCACTAGCGCCACTGTCAATCGCAAGGCGATTGAGAATCGAATTTGACGCAAAGGCGCACATCGTTAGCGCAGTCAGCAGGAATAATCTCATATTATCCGCATAGCGCGTTGGCTTGGGTTTTGACACTCACTTTACTTCGGTCTGGGTCACCCAAACGAAACGGGGCCGCCCTAAGGCGACCCCGCTCCCAAGCACTAAGGCCTAAGCAGCTTACATCATGCCGCCCATGCCGCCCATGTCGGGCATGCCGCCGCCGGCAGGTGCACCTTCTTTGGCGGGCTTGTCAGCAACCATCGCTTCGGTGGTGACCAGCAGGCCAGCAACCGATGCCGCATCTTCCAGAGCGGTACGGACAACTTTGGCCGGGTCGATCACGCCGAACGAGAACATGTCGCCATATTCTTCGGTCTGAGCGTTGAAGCCGAATGCTGCGTCAGCGGATTCACGGACTTTGCCCGCGACAACCGCACCGTCAACACCTGCGTTCTCGGCGATCTGGCGCAGCGGCGCTTCGATTGCTTTGCGAACGATGTTGATGCCTGCGTTCTGGTCAGCGTTTGCGCCTTCCAGAGTTTCCAGTGCTTTACCGGCCTGAACCAGAGCAACACCACCGCCAACAACAACGCCTTCCTGAACAGCAGCGCGCGTTGCGTTCAGAGCATCGTCCACACGGTCCTTACGCTCTTTCACTTCAACTTCGGTCATGCCGCCGACGCGAATAACAGCAACACCGCCTGCCAGTTTGGCAACGCGCTCTTGCAGCTTCTCACGGTCGTAGTCCGACGAGGTTTCTTCGATCTGAGTGCGGATCTGAGCAACACGCGCTTCGATCTCGGCTTTCTCACCAGCACCGTCGACGATGGTGGTTTCGTCTTTGGTGATTTCGATTTTCTTGGCGGTGCCCAGCATGTCCATGGTGACGGACTCGAGCTTCATGCCCAGATCTTCCGAGATGACCTGACCGCCGGTCAGGATCGCGATGTCCTGCAGCATGGCTTTGCGGCGATCGCCGAAACCCGGTGCTTTGACAGCAGCAATTTTCAGGCCGCCGCGCAGTTTGTTGACAACCAGAGTTGCCAGCGCTTCGCCTTCAACATCCTCAGCAATGATCAGCAGCGGCTTTTGCGACTGGATCACCTGCTCGAGCAGCGGAACCATCGGCTGCAGCGAGGACAGTTTCTTTTCGTGCAGCAGGATCATGCAGTCGTCGAGTTCTGCGATCATCTTGTCTGCGTTGGTGACGAAGTAAGGCGACAAGTAGCCACGATCGAACTGCATACCTTCGACAACATCGGTCTCGGTTTCCAGACCTTTGTTTTCTTCGACGGTGATAACGCCTTCGTTGCCAACTTTCTGCATCGCGTCTGCGATCTGCTGGCCGATTTCGGCTTCGCCGTTGGCCGAGATGGTGCCAACCTGAGCAACTTCTGCCGAGTCTTTGACTTCGCGCGAAGCGTCTTTGATGCCTTCAACAACCTTGGCGGTTGCCAGGTCGATGCCGCGCTTCAGGTCCATCGGGTTCAGGCCAGCAGCAACCTGCTTCAGGCCTTCTTTGACGATGGACTGAGCCAGAACAGTTGCGGTGGTGGTGCCGTCACCGGCTTCGTCATTGGTGCGGCTGGCGACTTCTTTCACCATCTGCGCGCCCATGTTCTCGAACTTGTCTTCCAGTTCGATTTCCTTGGCAACCGAAACACCGTCTTTGGTGATGCGCGGTGCGCCGAAGGATTTGTCTAGAACCACGTTGCGGCCTTTGGGGCCCAGGGTCACTTTGACAGCATCGGCCAGGATGTTCACACCTGCCAGCATGCGGTTACGGGCATCGGTGTCGAACTTGACGTCCTTAGCAGCCATGTTGTTTCTCCTTGAGAAATTTGTTTGAGATAAAGCGTGAGAAGATCAGAGAAAGCGCGGGCGCTTACTCGATGATCCCCATGATGTCGCTTTCTTTCATCATCAGCAGTTCTTCGCCGTTGACCTGGACTTCAGTGCCCGACCATTTGCCGAACAGGATCTTGTCGCCAGATTTTACAGCCATTGCGATCAGTTCGCCGCTGTCCTTGCGTGCGCCTTCGCCGGTTGCGACGACTTCGCCTTCGCTGGGCTTTTCTTTTGCGCTATCGGGAATGATCAGGCCGCCTGCGGTTTTTTCGTCGCTTTCGGTACGGCGAACCAGCACGCGGTCATGAAGCGGTTTCAATGCCATCTTTGCAGCTCCTTGGGCTCAAAGTTTATTGTCCTCCCCCCGCCGATTGGCGAGGCGTTAGCACTCGGGTAGTGAGAGTGATAACGACGCATAGCTAGGGACTAGGATCAGACGAGTCAACAATATGTGAGGAGTTTTTTTCTACGACCGCGAACGTAGGCTGGAATTCTCTTGCACCGAATGGCTATTGGCCGGTTTCTTCCCAGCTGTAAGCCCAATGTTTGAGGCCGTCAAAACCGGCCTCGGTCAGGCCATACACACCCTTTTCGATTTTGCTGAACCATCCGTAATGATTGTCGCGCATCAAACGGGTCGCCTCGGCCACCCCGGTTGCCTTGGCAACGTCCGAGCCTTTGGATGCGCCGCTCTCAGCCAGATAAGCCGCGCATTTCAGCGCATCCTGTCGGTAAGCGGTAACGATCCCATGGCGCGTTGCGCCGCCTGCGTTCGGGTCCCCTTCCAAACGATCGAATTCACGCAACAGCCGCGTGGCCTTGTCCTTGTTCTTGCGCGGCGCAAAAGGCCCCGGGTCACATTGCACTTCGACTGAACCGTCACCCCTTACGGTTATCAGCCCTAGACCCAATCGACGGCACAGAGCCAGATTGTCCTTGAGGGCGCGCCGGGCCGTTCGCCCTTTCGGCTTGCTGACGCCGATATAGACTTGGTCGGTGATCTTCAGTCGCGTGATCGCCTGATGAAACAGGGCAAGGCTGAACCGCAGCTTCAGTTCGACGATTACCGGATCGTCGCCTTCCCGTACGGCCACGATATCCGCAGCTCCAACCTCGCCTTTGACGGCGTATCCCTGACGCTCCAGCAGCGCCTTGATTGGAGGGTAAAGATCCTGCTCACGGTCCATTGCTCTATGCTAAGAAAATTTCCATGAAGTTCCAGTTGTTACGCGCACTTTTCTGATCGGCCTTGCACTGATCCACACGGCGGGGCAGTGTCACAGCACCACCGATCTTACAGAGAAACATATGATGCGCCTGCTAATCTGCCTTGCCCTGCTGTTTCTGCCTTTCTCCGTTCAGGCAGCCTGCGAAGGTGTGGATACCCGGTCAGAAATGTCCGACGAAACCAAGGCAGAGTTACAGTTGGCTCTGGCCGATATTCCTTACCCGGAAGGCAACCATTGGATTGCAGCCAAAGATGACGCGGTTCTTCACCTGATCGGAACCTTGCACATAAACGATGCACGCATGGGGGCAGTGGTCGAGCGGTTGACACCGGTCCTAAGCGAGGCGGACGCATTTTACTTTGAAGTTACGCAGGATGAAATGACCGCTTTCGAGCAGAACCTTGCGAATGACTTTAGCCCCGTTCTGATTACCTCGGGGCCGACCCTGATTGACCTGATGGCAGAAGAAGACTGGGCTGCGCTGTCTGCGGCTCTGGCCGAACGTGGTATCCCAAGCTGGATGGCCGCCAAGATGCGACCCTGGTTCCTCGGCATGATGCTGAGCATCCCGCCCTGCCTGATGGATGACCCGAATGCTCAGTACGGAATGGACGCACGCCTGACTGATCTGGCCAAGGAAAACGGCATTCCGCAATTCTCTCTGGAACGGATCGAAGATGTGATGGCCATGTTCGACAGTTATCCGCTGGATGAGCAAGTACAGTCCCTCGTGCGCCTATCTGGCGCCATGCAGGGCAGTGACGATCAACTGGCGACCATGGCCAACAGTTATCTTGAGGAGAAACATGCCGAGATCCTCCAGCTGGCGCGGTTGCAGGGCCTTGAAGAGTCTGGTCTGAACCCCGAGGAATTCGACGCGGAATGGCAAGGGTTTGAGCAGCAACTGCTTGTTGAGCGTAATGCCAACTGGATGAAACGCATTCTGGATATCACGGACCAAACAGCAGTAATTGCGGTTGGCGCGGGGCACTTAAGCGACCACCACGGCCTGTTGAAGCATTTAGAACAGGCTGGGTACACGCTGACCCGAGCCCCATTTTAGGTAAAGCACCAGAATCTCAGACCATCCGTCGCAGCGGTCCCGCAACCGGGTGACAACCCTTGTCGACCGGCCTATAAGGCCGCAAATTTCCAATCCTCAGGACGCTGACATGACAACCCTAGTATTTGGTCACAAATCCCCCGACACAGATTCCACCGGCTCTCCGATCCTTTGGTCCTGGTACCTGAACGAAGTGAAAGGTGAGCAGGCCGAACCCGTATTATTGGGCGAGCCCAACACCGAAGCGGCTTTCATGCTGCAGCGCTGGGATCTGCCCAAGCCGCGCATCATCGAAGACGTCGCCGCAGACGCGCCGGTTGTTATCGTTGACACCAACAACCCAGCCGAGCTGCCCGCCAGCATCAACAGCGCCGATATCCGCGCCATTATCGACCACCACAAGCTGGTCGGTGGTTTGGAAACCAAAGGTCCGATCGACATCACTGTGCGCCCGCTGGCCTGCACAGCGACCATCATGGTCGACCTGATGGGCGACGACGCGACCAAAATGCCCGAAGCCGTAAAAGGCGCAGCGCTGACCTGCATTTTGTCGGACACGCTGGAATTCCGCTCGCCAACCACTACCGCGCATGATCGCGCCGTGGCTGAGAAGCTGGCTGCTGATCTGGGTCTGGACGTATCAGCTTATGCCGCCGACATGTTCGCGGCGAAATCAGACGTTTCGTCCTTCTCGGACGCCGAATTAATCCGCATGGACAGCAAAGAATACGAGGTCGACGGCACCAAGTTCCGCGTCTCAGTTCTGGAAACCACTGCGCCCGGTGTTGTACTGGACCGCAAAGCCAGCCTGGCAACATCCATGGGTGACGTAGCCAAGGAAGACGGTGTCGATCAGGTTCTTCTGTTTGTCGTCGACATTCTGAACGAAGAAGCCACTCTGCTGGTGCCGAACGATCTGGTAAAGACCGTCGCGGAAAAGAGCTTTGGGGCTTCGGTAGACGGCGACGCGGTTGTCCTGCCCGGCGTCATGAGCCGCAAGAAGCAGATCATTCCGAACCTCAAGGTCTGATACACCCAGCACCGAGGGCGCCCAATTTGGGCGCCCTTGTTTTTTGCAAGGCCCTGCCCCTCTGGCCAAATGGAATAAGCTCTGCCATAGGCTTGGGAAGCTGCATTTCCCAGTCACATGAGGGGCCATATGACCCAGATCATTTCAACGCTTTCTGAAGTCTCCGACCGCTATAAAGCACTGTTTGTGGATTTGTGGGGATGCGTCCACAACGGCATCACCGCGTTTCCCGAGGCCGTGGCGGCATTACAAGCCTATCGCCAAAACGGCGGCACGGTGGTCTTGGTTACTAATTCGCCCAAACCGCGCGCTGGGGTCGCAGAACAGTTGGGTCAGTTCGCCGTGCCGAACGACGCATACGACACCATAGCAACCAGCGGAGACTCGGCCCGATCTGCCATGTTCCGCGGTGAAGTGGGCGAAAAAGTCTATTTCATGGGAGAGTGGCAACGCGACGCAGGTTTTTTTGAACAGCTGAAACTGCTGGATCATCCGTTGCAAATTGAACGCGTACCGCTGGACGAAGCCGAGGGCATCGTGTGTTGCGGCCCGTTCGATCCGATGGCTGATCCTGCCGTGAACCGCCCCGATTTCCTGTACGCAAAGCAAAAAGGCATGAAACTGCTTTGCGCCAATCCGGATATTGTGGTCGATCGAGGTGAAACGCGGGAGTGGTGTGCAGGAGCTTTAGCGCAGCTGTACACCGAGATGGGTGGAGAGAGCCTCTATTTCGGCAAACCGCACCCGCCGATCTACGATCTGGCGCGGCGAAGACTGCTGGCGCTGGGGGTTGATGCCTCGGATTCCGAGATCCTGGCCATTGGTGACGGGCCAAAAACCGATATTGCCGGGGGCATGGGCGAAGGCATTGACACACTGTTCATAACCGGCGGGTTGGCCGCAGCAGAAACCAAAACGTCGCACCATCCGGACGAACATGCCCTAAGAGATCATAACGAAAAAGAAAACATCAGTCCGACCTACTCGATCGGCCGCTTGAGGTAGTCAAAAAAGACTTGATTTTCTGCAACTGCGAAGTAATAAAGTTGCTCAAGGGCGACCGATGATGGTTTTTTGTTGCCCTTCCGATCTCGAGTGAGGGCAACATGTTGGATAATCTTCCGCGCGGAACGATCTGTATCGAAGACATCGAAATGGGCATGACCCGTCACCTGCGGAAAGTGGTGACCGACGAAGATATTGAGATGTTTGCTCAGGTCTCGACGGATCGAAACCCGGTGCATATGGACGATGATTATGCCCGTGATACAATTTTTGAAGGGCGCATCGCCCATGGTATGCTGACAGCCGGGCTGATTTCGGCCGTGATCGGAGAGCAATTGCCCGGGCATGGCACCGTCTACATGGGTCAGTCGTTGAAGTTTCTGGCTCCGGTACGTCCCGGCGACATGGTTTATGCCGAAGTCAAAGTCATCGACATCGATTTCTCTAAGCGCCGCGTTAAGTTGGATTGCCATTGTTCAGTCGACGGCAAAAAGGTGTTGGTGGGTGAGGCGATGGTTCTGGCGCCGTCGCGCAAGTTCGACTGACTTCAAAGCCACCTGCTGAAACCAAGGGCGCCAAGACTGGCGCCTTTTTCGTTGACCCGCATTGAAATTGACCAAATTTTCCGAAAACTTGCCTTGCCACAGACACCTGTTTTGAGATGATCCAAGACGCGATACCATTATGAAACCGTACCAGTCTTACGTCATTTGCAGCAGCCCGCGCAGCGGCAGTACATTGTTATGCAGAATGCTCTCGGCCACCGGAGTTTCCGGAAAGCCTGACTCCTTCTTTCACTCACCCTCTTTAGCGGGCTGGCTAAAGGAATACAGCCTAGACAAGTGCGACTTCGAAGAAGCGGCAACAGCGTTAGCTGCCGTATTTGACGCTGTTTATGAAGAAGGAAAAGCAAACACGGCGATGTTCGGGCTGCGCCTGCAGGGCAAGAGCCTCACGTATTTCCTTCAACAACTCGAACTCCTCCACCCCGAACTCTCGGATGATGTAGCCCGTGTCGAGGCTGCCTTCGGCCGCCCTCTCTTCATCCATCTTACGCGCCGCGACAAGTTGGGACAGGCAATCTCGTTCGTCAAAGCCAGTCAGACCGGCCTCTGGCACAGAAACTCTGACGGAACCGAACTGGAACGCCTCTCACCACACACTGATCCTGTTTATGATCGAGATAAAATAGAACGGTGCAAAACCGAGTTTGAGGAAATGGACGCAAAATGGAGAAGCTGGTTTGAGCAAGAGAGTATTGAACCCGTGACTATCCAATACGACGACCTTTCGCACAATCCGATTGGAACGCTCTCTGGTTTGTTGACCAAGTTGGGCCTCGATCCAACGGTCACCAATCGTGTGACGACGCCTACAGCAAAGTTGGCGGATACCATCAATGTGGACTGGGCTCACCGCTTTCTCGCTGAAGAAACCATGCGGCACCCGAGGTCTGCACCTAAATCAGGTGCTTGAACCCAGCCCATAGTCCCGCTAGGCAACCCACATGCAAATCATCCGGGATTTCCAGTTTATCGAGCCAGAAGACCGCGGCGCCAGCGTTGCGATCGGTAATTTTGACGGCGTGCACGTCGGCCACCAATCGGTGATCAATCTTGCCCGAAATGCCGCGCCCGATGCCCCGCTCGGGGTGCTGACCTTTGAGCCGCATCCGCGCGAGTATTTTGCGCCCGACTCTCCGCCGTTTCGCCTGATGCGCGGCAATACGAGGGCTCATCGTTTAGAAAAACTTGGTGTCCGGAAGCTGTATGAGCTTCCCTTTAATGCCGCGCTGGCAGGCCTGTCGCCCGAGGAATTCGCGCATAACGTAATTTGTGTTGGGCTCGGCTTGTCTCATGTCGTCGTGGGCGCAGATTTTTGTTTTGGCAAAGGTCGCAGCGGATCGGCCCATGACATGATGCGCTTTGGAAATGAGATGGGGTTCGGCGTCACAATCGCCCCGTTGATGGAGAGATCTGAAAACGTGGTATCATCGACCGCGATCCGCACGGCACTGACCGAGGGGCGCCCACGTGATGCGGCGACAATGCTGGGTCACTGGCACCGCATTGAAGGCGAAGTGGTGGGCGGTGAGCAGCGCGGGCGTGAGTTGGGTTTTCCCACAGCGAATATGTCAATCGAAGGGCTGCACCCGCCGAAATTCGGGGTATATGCCGTTCTGGTGGATGTTCTGGATGGCCCGCATCAAGGCAGTTATCAAGGTGCCGCTTCCATTGGGACACGACCGACGTTTGATGGTGAAGTGCCAAATATCGAAACGTTCCTGTTTGATTTCTCGGGCGATCTGTACGGCACGACCCTGTCAGTTGGGTTGGTCGAGTATCTTCGCCCAGAGATGAAGTTTGGGGGACTGGACAGCCTGATCACGCAGATGGATGCGGATTGCGCGCAGGCGCGCGACTTGCTGGCGGCCCTATGACCACCGATCCGATTGAGCGCGCTGGCCTGCCGCCTCGCTTTTGGGAGCGTAAACCGCTGCAAAAGATGAACTCGCGCGAGTGGGAGGCGTTGTGCGACGGCTGCGGCAAGTGCTGCCTGAACAAGCTGGAAGACGAAGACACCGGTGAAGTCGCCCTGACCTGCGTCGCCTGCCGTCTGTTGGACGATGAATCCTGCCGCTGCACGCAATACGACATCCGGCACCAATTTGTGCCCGAGTGCATAGTGATGAGGCCGGACAATATCGACGATCACGCCTATTGGTTGCCCCTGACCTGTGCCTATCGTCTGCTTTGGGAGGGCAAACCCCTTTACGATTGGCATCCCTTATTGTCTGGTACGCCTGAAACGGTTCATACCGCCGGTGTGTCGGTAAAAGACCGAACCGTTTCCGAGTTCGAAACCCCCATTGAAGAGTGGGAAGACTATATTATCGAGGAGCCGAGCTGATGCATTTTGCTTCTGACAATTCCGGACCCGTTCATCCAGAGGTTCTGGCAGCGCTGACCGAGGCAAACCAAGGTTATCAGATGGCCTATGGTGCGGACACGCTTATGAATGAAGTGCGTGACCAGATCAGGGGCATTTTTGAGGCTCCGGGAGCGGCAGTCTACTTGGTTGCAACTGGCACGGCAGCAAATTCGCTTGCGTTGGCCACCCTGTCGAAACCATGGGAAACCGTGTTCTGCTCGCCCGTCGCACATATCCACGAGGACGAATGTAACGCACCGGAATTCTATACCGGGGCAAAACTGACCCTTGTCCGCGGTGGTGACAAGATGACCCCTCAGGCATTGCGCCAGTCGATTGAGGGCGAAGAAACGCGGGGCGTTCACGGTCCTCAGCGCGGGCCGGTTTCGATTACACAAGTGACTGAACGGGGATCCGTGTATTCTCTTGACGAGCTACAGGCGCTGTGCCGGGTCGCCAAGGACTATGACCTACCGGTACATATGGATGGCGCGCGCTTTACCAACGCTCTGGTAGCACTAAAATGTTCCCCCGCTGAAATGACCTGGAAGGCCGGCATAGACGCGGTCAGCTTTGGTGGTACAAAAAACGGTCTGTTGGGTGTCGAGGCTGTGATTTTCTTCGACGAAAGCAAAGCGTGGGAGTTCGAGTTACGCCGCAAGCGCGGGGCGCATCTGTTCTCTAAGCATCGCTACTTGTCAGCACAGATGGCTGCCTATCTGCGTGACGATTTGTGGTTAAAATCCGCCCATCAGGCCAACGCCAATTGCGCACACCTCGTCAAAGGGTTGCGTGCAGCTGGTGCTGCGTTTCTGCACGAACCACAGGCCAATATGATCTTTGCCAGCTTCCCACGCAGCCAACACAAACGCCTGCACGAAGCCGGGGCTGTGTATCATCTGTGGGGCGATTCCCTTGACGGTCCGGACGAGGAAGAAATGCTCGCTTGCCGCCTGGTGTGCGACTGGTCGGTCAGTACCGACCAGATCGACCGTTTTTTGGCCCTTCTTTGACAGGGCCACGAGGCGCGCTTATTTCGTCTCGGTCAAATGCCGGTCAAGATCGTCCAGGCGATCCTGACCCCAAAACCGCTGACCATCAGGTGTGATGTAAAACGGCGCGCCAAATACGCCGCGATCCACAGCCTCTTCGAGATTGGCAGCATACGTCTCGGCACCGATCAGTAGACCGCTATCCGCCAAATTTGGATCGAACCCGGCCCGCGACAGGCAATCCCGAATTACATCATCCTGCGCAATGTCCTTTTCTTCGGCCCAACACGCGCGCAGGATCGAATGACACAGCTTGCCCACATCGCCGGAGCCGTCTTTGATGGCCGCAATCACCGCATAAGACGACGGCGCCATGTTGGTCGGCCAATGCGCCGGCTGCAGGTTGAAATCCATACCCAGGCTTCGGGATTGACGCTGCAGTTCCTGCGCGCGGTATTCAATGCGTGAGATATGCCTGTCCTTCGGCGGGGTCCCTCCGGTGCGGCCAAACAGGGCAATGATATCCAGCGGCTTATAGTTGATCGTTGCACCGTGCTTTGCGGCAATCTCCTCCAAACGCGTACCCGCCAAATAGGAATAGGGCGAGAGTGTCGCAAAAAAGTAGTCAATTTGGGTCATGTGCACTTTCTCCGCTGCGTTACCTTTGCTGGACGGTAAGGCCATGCTAAGCGGTGTCAACATCACGAATCTGTCACATTGCCATTGCTGCCTGGGGACCTACAGCCGATGCCGACACTTCACGAACCCAAGCTGATCGCTGGGAACGCCAATCTTCCTCTTGCCGAAACCATTGCCCGCCGCATGAGCCTGCATCGCGGTGTTGACCAGGGTCTGGTCGATGCTCGAGTCGAACGCTTTAACGACGGTGAGATCTTTGTCGAAGTATTCGAAAACGTCCGCGGCGAAGACATGTTCATCATCCAGCCGACCTCGAATCCGGCAAATGACAACCTGATGGAACTGCTGATCATTGCCGACGCGCTGCGGCGGTCGTCTGCCCAACGTATCACTGCGGTGATCCCTTATTTTGGCTATGCCCGTCAGGACCGCCGCACCAAAGCCCGTACGCCGATTTCTGCGAAGCTTGTCGCCAACATGCTGACCGGTGCTGGGATCGAGCGGATTCTGACCATGGACCTTCACGCGGCCCAGATTCAGGGGTTTTTCGATATGCCGGTCGATAACCTTTACGCCTCGCCTATTTTCGCGCTGGACGTGAAGGCGCAATTCAAGGACCGGTTGGACGAGATCATGGTCGTCTCGCCGGACGTGGGTGGCGTGGCGCGCGCCCGTGAATTGGCAAAACGGATCGGTGCCCCATTGTCGATCGTCGACAAACGCCGGGAAAAAGCTGGTGAAGTGGCTGAGATGACCGTGATCGGCGACGTCAAAGACAAAATCTGCCTTATCGTGGACGACATCTGCGACACGGCAGGAACGCTCTGCAAGGCCGCACAGGTGCTGATGGATAACGGCGCCAAAGAGGTGCATTCCTACATTACTCACGGCGTCATGAGCGGCCCAGCGGTCGAACGCGTCACCAACTCGGTCATGAAATCGCTAGTGCTGTCGGATACGATCCAGCCCACGCCTGAGGTCGCGAACGCAACGAATATCCGCATCGTCCCGACCGCTCCGATTTTCACTCAGGCGATCTTGAATATCTGGAACGGCACAAGCGTATCATCTTTGTTCGAAGACAAAACACTGACACCAATATACGAGTCGCTGTATAATACAAATTGAGCATCGACTTGGGCGGCTGACACAGGCCGCCCTTTCGTTATCATGGCATCAAAACAGCGGACATTTAGCGGATGTTCCGGCTCTGCTAAACTCCAGCTAGCTACAAGTTCCCATTCCCGCGAACACAAAGACAGGTCGACGTCTCTATGACAGCCAACAAACGCATCGTTCTCTCCAGCGACCACGCAGCCATTGAATTGCGCCAGGCAGTTTCCGCCCATATCGTAGCCCAAGGCTGGGACGTTATGGACATTGGTCCAACTTCCACCGAAAGCACGCACTACCCCAAGCACGGCAAAGCCGCGGCGCAGGCCGTTGCTTCTGGTGAATGTCAGCTAGGGATCATTCTATGCGGCACCGGCCAGGGCATCATGATGGCGGCAAACAAGGTCCCGGGAATCAGATGCGGTGTTTGTTCGGACGCGTTCTCGGCTCGCATGATCCGCCAGCACAATGACGCCAACATGCTTTCCATCGGTGCGCGCGTTGTGGGTGAAGGACAAGCATTGGATATTGTCGACGCTTTCTTAACAGCCGAGTTCGAAGGCGGTCGACATACCACACGGGTAGACATGATCGAGACCTTGGACGACTAAATTCGTTTTGAAACAGTTTGGGGTTCTTGGTGGACGCGGGCCGACCCGTTTCAGTTTAATTATGAGATGTTCCAATCATCCGAATGCGGCACTTCTCCGATTGCCATCCAGGCGATGCGGATTCGAGCAATGCGCGTATCGGACCAGGTGCGAAAAACGGCTGTGAAGCCGCCGGATGCAATCTCTTCAGCCTGAACTTCGGCGCGCAAAGCGGACGATGTGTCGACGTCCCACAGCGAGACACCAATCTGCACAACCGGAGGTGAACGGAAGGGTTCGCTGAAGTGGATTTCAGCACGGCGTTCGCGGGGGCCTTGTCCTGTCCACATCGCCCCGCCTTCAGCGAATTCGGAAAACAGCACTTCTTCGCCCTGATCAATACCTATGGGGTGAGTTTGAAATTTTTTCATTCTGTCATCATTATTCTTGAATTCCCGTAGCTTATCCCGACCATTTGGTAAAATCACGACAAAAAAACGGCCCCGCAGTCGCGGAGCCGTCTTTGTGTTTCCAATGTCGCTCGGCCGTTACAGGCTCATATGGGTGCCTAAGGCTTCCATATCAGCCAGCAGTTTGGCGGCGTCGTCGACGATGGATTGATCATCGCCGTCCTTGGCCGCCTCGTGCGAGGCTTTCGCTTCTGCGATCAGATCATCCAGATGTGACCGGGTCACTTCGGCAACCGGGATCGCCTTTTCGGCCAGAACCGAAAGGCTATCGCCGTTGATCTGGGCAAACCCGCCGGTGACCAGATACTCGCTGGACCCTTCGGGCGCGTCGACCTTCAGGATGCCCGGGCGCAGCGTGGTGATTGTGGGGGCATGATCGGGCATTGCCGTCATGTCCCCGTCCGCGCCGGGAATCTGGACCGCCGTCGCGCTGAGCGAAGCAAGGCTCCGCTCGGGGCTGACGAGGTCGAATTGCATCGTGTTTGCCATCAGGTGTGCTCCTTAGGCGGCTTCTGCGGCCATCTTCTCCGCCTTGGCGATCACATCGTCGATGCCGCCAACCATCAGGAAGGCTGCCTCGGGCAGGTGATCGTATTCGCCAGCCACAACGGCCTTGAACGACGAGATGGTGACATCCAGGGCAACCTGAACGCCGGGCGAACCGGTGAAGACTTCGGCCACGTCGAACGGCTGCGACAGGAAACGCTCGATCTTACGGGCTCGGGCCACGGTCAGTTTGTCCTCTTCCGACAGTTCGTCCATGCCGAGGATGGCGATGATATCCTGCAGCGACTTGTAGCGTTGAAGGATCTGCTGAACGTCGGTCGCAACCTTGTAGTGCTCTTCACCAACAATCGCCGGGTCAAGCAGACGCGAGGTCGAGTCGAGCGGGTCCACAGCCGGGTAGATACCCTTTTCCGAGATCGCACGGTTAAGAACGGTGGTCGCATCCAAGTGAGCGAACGAAGTTGCCGGCGCGGGGTCGGTAAGGTCGTCCGCAGGCACGTAGATCGCCTGAACCGAGGTGATCGAGCCCGACTTGGTCGAGGTGATGCGTTCCTGCAGGGCGCCCATGTCGGTGGCCAGTGTTGGTTGGTAGCCCACCGCCGAAGGAATACGACCCAGCAGAGCCGACACCTCAGAGCCCGCCTGCGTGAAACGGAAGATGTTGTCGACGAAGAACAGAACGTCGGTACCAGACTGGTCGCGGAACTGCTCGGCCAGAGTCAGACCGGTCAGGGCAACACGTGCACGTGCTCCCGGAGGTTCGTTCATCTGACCGTAAACCAGAGCCACCTGCGATTCCGACAGATTGTCCGGCTTAATAACGTTCGATTCGATCATCTCGTGGTACAGGTCGTTCCCTTCACGGGTCCGTTCACCAACACCCGCGAACACCGAGAAGCCCGAGTGCACTTTTGCGATGTTGTTGATCAGTTCCATGATCAGAACGGTTTTACCAACGCCGGCGCCGCCGAACAGGCCGATCTTACCGCCTTTGGCGTAGGGGGCCAGCAGGTCAACAACCTTGATGCCGGTAACCAGAACTTCCGACTCGGTCGACTGTTCCGCGAAGGTCGGCGCAGGTTGGTGGATCGCACGGGATTCGGTTGCTTCGACCGGACCTTTTTCGTCGATCGGTTCACCAACAACGTTCAGGATGCGGCCCAGAGTGGCGTTACCAACAGGAACCGAGATCGGTGCGCCCATGTCGACAACTTCCGCACCACGGACCAGACCTTCGGTCGCGTCCATCGCGATGGTGCGGACAGTGTTTTCACCTAGGTGCTGGGCAACTTCCAGTACCAGACGCTTGCCGTTGTTTTCGGTTTCCAGCGCGTTCAGAATTTCAGGCAGCTGATCGTCGAAGTGCACGTCGACGACGGCCCCGATGATCTGTGTGACTTTGCCTTTTGCATTCGCCATATTGTTGTCTCCGGTTTTCTTACAGCGCTTCGGCGCCGGAAATAATTTCAATCAGCTCGTTGGTGATCACAGCCTGACGTGAGCGGTTGAACTGGATCGTCAGCTTGTCGATCATCTCACCCGCGTTACGTGTCGCGTTGTCCATCGCGGACATCCGTGCACCCTGTTCAGACGCTCCGTTCTCGAGCAGAGCCGAGAAGATCGCGGTCGCAACCCCCTTGGGCAGCAGGTCGGCCAGAATGGCCTCTTCGCTGGGCTCATAGTCGAAAATGGCACCGCTGTCGTCATCCTCGGTTTCCTCGAACGAGGCGGGGATGATCTGCTGTGCCGTCGGGATCTGGGTCACAACGTTTACGAACTTCGAATAGAAGATCGTGGCAACGTCGAACTCGCTCCCGTCGAAGCGGGACAGGATGTCCTTCGCGATGTCCTGCGCGTTGGTATAGCCCAGACGCTTGACCTCGCTCAGGTCGACATGTCCAACGAACAGATCGCCCAAATCACGCTTCAGCGCGTCGCGGCCCTTCTTGCCGACAGTCAGAACCTTGACTGTCTTGCCCTTCAGGCGCAGCTCTTCCGCCTTCTGACGGGCCAGCTTGGCTATGTTCGAGTTGAAGCCGCCACAGAGGCCGCGTTCAGCTGTCATGACAACCAGCAAATGGACATCATCACTGCCCGTACCACGGAGCAGCTTGGGGGCGCTGTCGCTACCCCCGACCGATGCCGCCAGCCCCGCCATCACGGCGTTGAACCGCTCGGCATAGGGACGCGAGGCTTCGGCAGATTCCTGGGCGCGGCGTAGTTTTGCAGCCGCGACCATCTGCATGGCCTTGGTGATCTTGCGGGTCGATTTGACCGACTCGATCCTGTTTTTAAGGTCCTTAAGATTTGGCATATGCCCGCCTCTCCCTTAAGCGAAGGTTGCGGCGTATTCGTCAATCGCAGCCTTGATCTTGTCGGAAGCGTCGCCCTTGATCTTGGGATCTTCGTCAGTGATCCACGTGAGCAGGTCGGCGTGCTTGCCGCGCAGGTGCGCCAGCAGGCCAGCTTCGTAACGGCCAACATCGGACACGTCGATCTTGTCGAGGTAACCGTTGGTACCGGCGAAAATGACGCAGACGATTTCAGCGTTGGTCAGCGGCGAGTATTGCGGCTGTTTCATCAGCTCGGTCAGTCGCGCACCACGGTTCAGCAGCTGCTGAGTTGCGGCGTCGAGGTCGGAACCAAACTGCGCAAACGCAGCCATTTCGCGGTACTGAGCCAGCTCCAGCTTAACCGGACCAGCGACCGACTTCATTGAGTTTGTCTGAGCCGAAGAGCCCACACGCGAAACCGACAGACCGGTGTTCACAGCAGGGCGGATACCCTGATAGAACAATTCGGTTTCAAGGAAGATCTGGCCGTCGGTGATCGAGATCACGTTGGTCGGAATAAATGCCGAAACGTCACCACCTTGGGTTTCGATGACCGGCAGAGCGGTCAGCGAGCCGGCACCGAAGTCTTCGTTCAGCTTTGCCGAACGCTCCAGCAGGCGGGAGTGAAGATAGAAAACGTCGCCAGGATAGGCTTCGCGTCCGGGTGGACGGCGCAGCAGCAGCGACATCTGACGATAGGACACAGCCTGTTTCGACAGGTCATCATAGATGATCAGAGCGTGGCGGCCATTATCACGGAAGAACTCGGCCATCGCCGTTGCGGCATAGGGTGCCAGGAACTGCATCGGCGCCGGGTCGGACGCGGTTGCGGCCACGACGATCGAATAATCAATCGCACCGGACTCTTCCAGTTTCTTCACCAGCTGCGCAACGGTCGAACGCTTCTGACCGATCGCGACGTAGACGCAGTACAGTTTTTTCGACTCGTCGTCGCCTGCTGCGTCGTTGTAGGTCTTCTGGTTCAGGATCGCGTCCAGAGCAACGGCGGTTTTGCCGGTCTGACGGTCACCAATGATCAGCTCACGCTGGCCACGGCCAATCGGGATCATCGCGTCAACCGATTTCAGGCCAGTTGCCATCGGCTCGTGCACCGATTTACGCGGGATGATGCCAGGCGCTTTGACGTCTGCAACGCCGCGCTCGGTGGATTCGATGGGGCCCTTGCCGTCCAGCGGGTTGCCCAGACCGTCAACGACACGGCCCAGCAGGCCGTTGCCAATCGGAACGTCCACGATCGAGTTGGTGCGCTTGACGGTGTCACCTTCTTTGATGTCACGGTCGGAACCGAAGATAACGACACCAACGTTGTCGCTTTCCAGGTTCAGCGCCATGCCCATGATGCCGCCGGGGAATTCGACCATTTCACCCGCTTGCACGTTGTCCAGGCCGTATACACGGGCAATCCCGTCACCGACGCTCAGCACGCGGCCGATTTCGGCTACTTCGGCTTCCTGACCAAAATTCTTGATCTGGTCCTTCAGGATTGCAGAAATCTCTGCAGCTTGGATTCCCATTTATCCGACCTCTTTCATTGCATTCTGTAGGGAGTTGAGCTTCGAACGGATCGAACTGTCGATCATTTTCGAGCCCACTTTAACGACAAGACCGCCGATGAGGCTTTCATCAACGGTCGCATTGATTGTCACGGTCTTGCCCACACGCTCGGACAGCGTCTTGGACAGTTTTTCCATTTGGGTCTTGGTCAGCGCTTTGGCAGAGGCAACATCGGCAGTCACTTCGCCGCGTTCGTCTGCTAGCATGTCGCGCAGTACCTGTACCAGCTGCGGTATTACAAACAGGCGGCGTTTATCAGCCATCAGGCCCAGCGTATTGCGCAGAATGGTGTGCAAACCCATCTTGTCGGCAACCGCCGTAATCGCTGCTTCCTGTTCGGAGCGGGAAATCAACGGCGATGCAATCAGGTCGCGCAAATCGGCGCTCTCGCCCATAGCTGCTGCCAGATCATTGATGCCGGTTTCCAGACCTGAAAGGTCATTATTCTCTTTGGCGATCTCGAAGATCGCAGTGGCATAGCGCTCGGCGATGCCTGTGGAAATCGAAGCTGGTTCGGACACGTCCACCCTTCCGATATTTTGGGCCCCGAATTCGCGTGCGGCAGCTACCCCGGGGGCGTGAAGAAACCCCGTCCATAAAGGGCGGGGATCAAAATCACCGGGGATGTAGCAGAGCCGAACCCAGCTAGCAATATATTATCACGGGAACCACTTTATCCACAAAGCGTTATATTTCAGCAACTTAGACAAGGTGCGACCCTTTTATCCGGCTGTGAGGCGGGAAAAATGTTACCAAAGTGTAGTTTTTTGCGATTCCTGTGACCTATTTCCCTCAATTTCCGCGCTGGATGCGATGAAATCCGGCCTGTGACGCTAGGCCGGTTTTAACAGTCCATCAAGCGCCTTGATCGGGCGGCGTTCGGTGTCTTTTGTGACACTTCCGCTTGGCGGCCTGATCTGTTTGGTGGCTTCGACCATCAGAACTCCGCCGGCCATCACAGTCGGCAGGCGCTGTCCTGTTTTCTCGATCAGGTTGCCCGATTTCAACCAGAACCGACGGAACGACGGCGGCAGGTACAGGGCCGAGCAATGGTTCTCGGGGATAAAGTGATGTGCCTTGAGCTGGCTTTCCAGTTGCGTCGCGGAATAGGGGCGACCAAATCCGAACGGGGTCCGATCTGATCGCGACCAAAGCCCCGTACGGTTCGGGACGACAAAAAGCGCACGCCCGCCGGGCCCCAACACGCGCCAGCATTCGTCCAGCAACTGGCTTGGCCGACCCGACGTTTCAAGCCCATGCATGACGACCAACTTGTCCACGTGACCCGTTTCAATCGGCCAGAGCGTCTCTTCTGTCAAAACCGAAACGTTTGGCATTCCCGCCGGCCATGGCATGACTCCTTGCGGACCGGGCATCAGGCCGATCACGCGCCGGGCATCAGCCAAATAGGGGCGCAGCAAGGGAACAGCGAACCCAAAGCCTACGACTGTTTGTCCTTTTGCTTCAGGCCATAGCCCGATCAACCGCCCGCGGATCGCCGCCTGCGCTGCACGTCCCAACGTGCTGCGGTAGTAGAAATTCCTTAGATCCTGCACATCAAGATGCATTGCGGACACCTGATCAATCGGCTTAGCTGGGCGCAGTCTAGCAACGAAAGGGCAAAAGGCCATGCCTCTTGAGATCGTCACCATCCCATGTCTCAGCGACAACTATGCCTTTCTGGCCCATGATGCCAACAGTGGCGAAACCGCGCTGGTCGATGCTCCTGAGGCGGGCCCCGTCCTTTCAGAGCTGTCAGCACGAGGCTGGCGGCTGAGCCACGCATTGCTGACCCATCACCACTGGGATCATGTCGACGCCCTGCCCGCAATCCTGGAGCAGCATCCCGCCCAGGTAATTGGCGCAGCCGCAGATGCGTACCGGTTGCCTCGGCTGGATCGACAAGTGGCAGAAGGCGATACATTTACCATCGGCGGCGAACCCGTCGAAGTCCTGGACGTCTCGGGCCACACTATTGGCCACATCGCGTTCTATCTGCCCGAAAGCCACGCGGTTTTTACCGCCGACAGCCTGATGGCGCTGGGTTGCGGCAGATTGTTCGAAGGCAGCGCGCCGCAAATGTGGGAATCACTAGGCAAATTGGCCGCCTTGCCCGATGACACCCTGGTTTATTCCGGCCACGAATACACCCAGTCCAACGCGAAATTTGCTGTTACAATCGACCCGGACAACTCTGCCCTGTCGAACCGTATTGCCGACATCGACCGCGCGCGCGAGGCCGGAGAAGCAACGGTTCCATCTCTTTTGGCACTCGAGAAGGAGACAAATCCGTTCTTGCGCGCCTCTGATCCTGCGATTCAGGCCAGGCTTGGAATGGAAAATGCACCCCCTGCCGAAGTGTTTGCCGAAATTCGGGCTAGAAAAGACAGGTTTTAGTACCTATTTCGCCTTCCTCACGGCCACGGTCACAGGAAATGTGACTGTCAAGTGAAAGAAAACCCTTGAAGCCGGGCCACGATCAACCAAACTCTAATAGTATGAGGACATGGTTGGATGGGGTTCCGGCCGACGCCTGCCCCCGTTCCGACCCAAGACAGAGGAGCACCCGCGTGCCTTCATTCTCGAGCACACTAGAACAAGCCATTCACGCGGCCTTGGCAGCTGCGAATGAACGGCGGCATGAATTCGCAACGCTGGAGCATCTGCTGCTGGCGCTGCTGGAAGAACCCGATGCCATTCGGGTTATGAAAGCCTGCAGCGTCGATCTGGACGAATTGCGCAGCACTTTGGTTGAGTTCATTGACGAGGATCTGTCGAACCTGGTCACGGATATCGATGGGTCTGAGGCCGTTCCAACTGCAGCCTTCCAGCGCGTCATTCAACGCGCTGCGATTCATGTGCAAAGCTCGGGCCGGACCGAAGTAACCGGCGCCAACGTGCTTGTAGCGATCTTTGCCGAGCGCGAAAGCAATGCCGCATACTTCCTGCAGGAACAGGACATGACTCGCTATGATGCGGTCAATTTCATCGCGCATGGTGTAGCAAAAGATCCGGCATATGGCGAAAACCGCCCGGTATCGGGTGCAGATCAAGTCGAAGATGAGGCACAGCCTGCCGCCAGCGAAGGCGAGCAGAAGGAAAGTGCGCTTGGAAAATACTGTATTGATCTAAACGCCAAATCTCGCGCGGGCGAAGTGGATCCACTGATCGGTCGCAGTGATGAGGTCGAGCGGTGCATTCAGGTGCTGTGCCGTCGTCGCAAGAACAACCCGCTGCTAGTCGGAGACCCCGGCGTCGGCAAGACTGCGATAGCCGAAGGTCTGGCGCATAAGATTGTGTCCGGCGATGCGCCCGAGGTGCTGTCCCAAACCACGATTTTTTCGCTGGACATGGGCGCCCTGCTAGCGGGTACCCGCTATCGCGGTGACTTCGAAGAACGTCTGAAAGCCGTCGTGACCGAGCTTGAAGAGCATCCGGACGCGGTGCTGTTCATTGACGAGATTCACACTGTGATCGGAGCTGGCGCAACGTCAGGGGGCGCGATGGATGCGTCGAATCTGCTGAAACCTGCCCTGCAGGGCGGCAAGCTGCGCACGATGGGGTCAACAACCTATAAGGAATTCCGTCAGCACTTTGAAAAGGACCGCGCCTTGTCCCGCCGGTTCCAGAAAATCGACGTGAACGAGCCTTCGGTCGAAGACAGCATCAAGATTTTGCGCGGTCTGAAACCCTATTTCGAGAAGCACCACGAAATCAAATATACCGCTGATGCGATCAAGACAGCGGTGGAACTGGCCGCACGCTATATCAACGACCGGAAATTGCCAGACAAGGCCATCGACGTGATCGACGAGGCCGGTGCGGCACAGCATCTGGTCGCGGAAAGCAAACGCCGTAAAACAATCGGCGTCAAAGAGATTGAGGCGGTTGTTGCCAAGATCGCTCGCATCCCACCCAAGAATGTCACCAAAGACGATGCCGAAGTTCTGAAAGACCTTGAAGCCTCGTTGAAACGGGTGGTGTTTGGTCAGGATGAGGCCATCGAGGCACTCTCCAGCGCAATCAAACTGGCCCGTGCCGGTCTGCGCGAACCTGAAAAGCCCATCGGCAACTACCTGTTCGCTGGTCCGACTGGTGTCGGTAAAACAGAGGTTGCGAAACAGCTGGCAGACACGCTTGGTGTGGAACTGCTGCGCTTCGACATGTCGGAGTACATGGAGAAACACGCGGTCAGCCGTCTGATCGGCGCGCCTCCGGGATATGTGGGCTTCGATCAGGGCGGTCTGCTGACTGACGGCGTCGACCAGCATCCGCATTGCGTGCTACTGCTCGACGAGATCGAAAAGGCACATCCGGACGTGTTCAACATCCTGTTGCAGGTGATGGACCACGGCGAGCTGACCGATCACAACGGCCGCACCGTTAACTTCCGCAACGTGGTTTTGATAATGACCTCGAACGCGGGTGCGCAGGAACAGGCCAAGGCCGCCATCGGGTTTGCCCGTGATCGTCGCGAGGGCGAAGACACCGCTGCCATCGAACGTATGTTCACGCCAGAGTTCCGCAACCGTCTGGACGCCGTGATCTCCTTCGCGCCGCTGCCGAAAGAGGTCATTCTGCAAGTGGTCGAGAAATTCGTATTGCAGCTTGAAGCACAGTTGCTGGATCGTGGCGTGAGCATTGATCTGACACCGAAAGCTGCCGAGTGGCTGGCAGACAAGGGCTATGATGACAAGATGGGCGCGCGTCCGCTGGGCCGTGTGATTCAGGAGCACATCAAGAAGCCATTGGCCGAAGAGTTGTTGTTCGGCAAACTTGCGAAAGGTGGCCTCGTTCGCGTTTCGGTCAAGAAAGGCGAGCTGGATCTGGAAATCCTGGGCCCCGATCAACCGCGCATTCCAGGGGACAAACCCCCGTTGCTGACTGCGGACTGATCCATTCGGCATCGAATTACGAATTTGAACACCCGGCGGTTAAATCCGTCGGGTGTTTTCTTTTCATCTCGGTGCGTCATGACTTATGTACTTGGGGCGTGCTATTTTCGAGTTCCCATTCCAGGAGACGGCGATCTCCCACGCGAACGCTTCAGTTGGATCATTGAACAATAGGAGGAATGGTCATGAAGATTGCCGGGGTCAGGGACACCTGGATCAATGTAACGGGGCGCCTACGGTTCAGCTGAGTATCCCTCTGGAACATATACTTACTTCCGGGCCGAGGGTTTCCCTGTTGCTCCATGCTACATCGCGGGAACTCCAGACAAGAGGTTCCGTTTCGGACGACGATAACGCTATGCGCAACCCGGCATTTGGACGTGTGCCCCGGTTCCTTTGAGTAACCTGACTTACCTTTCGGTGAGCTTCAGTTCGATCCGTCTGTTCTGTGCCCTTGCTTCCGGCGTGTCCGCCGGATTGACGGGCTGGAACTCTCCAAACCCGTTAGCGGCCAGCCGATCCGGCGGGATACCCAGAGCGTCGACCATGAAGCGCACAACTGACAAAGCACGGCCCTGGCTGAGCTCCCAATTGTCACGATAGCGCCCGGACCCGGCCAGCGGCACGTTGTCCGTGTGGCCATCGACCCGGATCACCCAGTTCAAACCTTCGGGAATTTCGGCCGCGACGCTGCGCAGAATGTTGGCTACTTTGGCAACCTCCTGCCTGCCCTCGCCAGACAAAACTGCCGACCCGGTGTCGAAAAGAACCTCAGAGGAGAAAACAAAGCGGTCGCCTTCGATGCGCACACCTTCCTGATCGCCCAGCACATCCCGTAACCGGCCAAAAAACTCAGAGCGATAGCGTTGCAGGTCTTCAGCTTGCGCGGTCAGTTCCAGGTTTTGGCCAGCCAGCGCCTCAGCTTCGGCTTCCAGACGAATGCGCTCGGCCTCTTCCAGCAAACGACGACGGCGTTCTTCCGAAGCCGCACGAGCCAGCGCTGCGTTCAAGTCCTGCCCAAGCGTCTGAATTTGGATTTCAGCCGCAGCGTTGCGATCTTCGTAATCGTCCAGCAGAGCCTGAAGCGAGCCCAATTGGCCCCGCAAAGCCGACATCTGCTGATTGAGCAAAGCAGTCTGGCGTTGCGCCGCTGTCGAAATCTCTTGTTCCGACGCGAGCGTATCCCGCGCCACCGCCAACAGCGCGGCGCGCTCTTCAGCCAGCGTTTTTTGAGCCTCTGCCTCGGCCTGTGCCTGCGTCTGCGCATCCAGCGCGGCTTGCAGCTGGGCCTTCAGTTCTTCAGCGTTCAGTTCGCCGAACTGCCGCTCCAGCTCGGCTTTAGCAGCCTGTGCTGCAGCCAACAGAGTCAGCGTATCCTCGGCTTCCTTGCGCTGCGCTTCCAGCGCAAGCGTCATCGCCGTCAACTCGGCATCTGCGTTCTTTAGACGGTCGCGTAAGGTTTCAGCCGCAGCGGCTTCTGCCAGACGGGCTGCTTCTTCTTCCGAAAGCTGTTGTTCAAGATCAGAAATCTGCGCGGCCTGCGCAGCATCCGTTGTTTCCAGGTCAGCCACTAAAGCTTCCAGCGCCTCGCGTCGGGCAGCGGCAAGACGCGCCGCTTCGGCCTGCGCGTCAATCTCCTGACGACTTTGGGCCAAAGCAAGATTCAACGTATCCTGTTCGGTCAGCAACTCGTCCCTCTGGCTTTCCAGCGCCGCTATATTGCCCTGCGCCCGTTCCTGCTCGGTCAGCAGAGCGGCAACTTGCGCTTCGAAATCGGTGATGCGGGTCCTAGCCAGAGCCAGATCCTCTTCGACGGTGGACAATGTCGTGTTTAACGCGCCCAGACGCGCTTGCAGGCGGCTGTTCTCACGCTCTTCCAACCCCAGCGCCCCGGCCAGCGCTGCGATCTCATCTGACAAGGCAGTCAGTTCGTCCTCTTGACCCGAGATCGTTTCGCGCAGCACGAACTGCACCACCATGAAGATGGTCAGCACAAAGGTCAGCACCATCAACAGGCCAGTCATCGCATCCACGAAACCGGGCCAGACCGACCCCTGGAAACGCTGACCGGTGCGACGGGACAGGGCCATACTTTATTCCCCTTCCGGCGGCGTTCGCACAGCACCCCGAGGCAGCGTCAGCGCCTTGACCAGCAGTTCGAAATCCTTGCGCAGCTCGTTCATGCTGTCCTGCCGTCCGGCAGAAATTTCCTCGAGGATGCGCAGCAACTGCACGTCCATTGAGCGCAGCCGCATTCGGCTTTCGGCATCTATGCCCTCGCCTGCACCATGGTCACGCATATGGTCCAGCAAGGCGTCTTGTCCCAGCGCGACACGTTCCAGCGCCGCTGTGACGCCTTCGGTCTGGGCTTGACGCTGGTTCATATCGCCGATCACATCGACAAGCTGGCCCAGTTTGGAAGACACTTCGATGCGGTCTTTCTCTTGCGCCGAGAACATGTCTTGAAGGGCGTCCATCTGCTCGGCCATCGCGTCCAGTACGGGCGTCAGCACGGCCAGTTCCGCACCGCCTTCGTCGGTTCCGCTGAAACCGACGCGAGTGATGCCGGACAACCATTCCTCGAGCTCTCGGTAGAACCTGTTCTGGCCATGGCCGGCGAACAGCTCCAGCAGGCCAACGATCAGCGACCCCGCCAGACCAAGCAAAGATGATCCAAAGGCGACACCCATACCTTGTAGCTGAGACTCCAGACCGGTCATCAGGCGGTTGAACACGGCCAACCCCTCTTCACCTGCCTGCGGGTTCAGGCTGCGGATCGTGTCGACAATTGCAGGAACTGTCGTTGCCAGGCCAAAAAACGTACCCAAAAGGCCAAGGTAAATCAGGACGTTGGTAATGTAGCGTGTGATCTCACGCTCTTCTTCGATCCGCTCGGCTACCGAATCCAGAATGGATCGGGTCGAGCTGGAGCTGATCTGCGATCGCGCACCCCTTGCTCGCAACAGCGAGGCCAGCGGCGCCAACAATTGCGGCGTGCTGGTGTCGTCACGTTCGACCCCGCCGACAAAGGCTTCGATCCAGCGGACCGACCCGATCAGCTGAGTCACCTGCAAAAAACAAGCCAGTACACCAACGACAAAGACCAGCAGAATAAACCCATTCAGGTACAGGTTCGCCTGAATGACGGGCAACACATAAGGCAGTGCCAGGAACACACCCGCTCCCGACAGCCCAATTGCGATCAGCATCATCAAGATCTGACGGATCGGTTGCGAGAAATGTGGTCTCGCGCCCTGCTGTGCCTGCGCCATGCGCGTAGTTCCCGGTATTTTTCTGCTCTGGGCCAGAGCCTAGCGAAAACCTGCCGATGACGCCAAGGGTTTATCCGCTAATTGTGCGTACCCGTTGCGACAACCACTCAAGATCTGGGTCGTTCAATCCGATCTCGTCCAGATGTGAGGCAGTGTTGTACAGATACTCGGTATTCGGACCCCGGCCACCGACCGCATGTGCGATGATCTGGGCCTGCCTCTCCAGAGGCATACCACCGCAATACTGCACGTGGTGCGGATCAATCACATAGGTCACCGCGTTTACGACCTGCCCGCAATCCAAATGCACATCCAACATTCGCTCCAGATAGGCTGAAGAAATCAGCTCGCGCTCGCGCAGCTCATCCAGCGTCCGCTCTTCGTGGCCATCTTCGACGGCTAATGCCAGCCCGGTGCAGCGTGCGTCTGTCTGCTCGTCCAGGGCCAGTACCAGACCTGGCTTTTCCTCAGTTCCTCGGTGGTGGATCGAACTCATGCAAAAGGACCGGGCATAGCCATGCAGCGTGGCGCGCTCGCTGCGGGCAATAGGGAATCCCGGGTTCCACAGCAGCGATCCATATCCGAAAACCCACATCGTCATAGCACTGGTCCTTGCCCGTTTACGCCTATAAACATCAAATCCAAGGCAGGAAAAAGGGCCATTTGCCATGCGCCGTCTGATACGAGTATTCATTTTTGCAGCCGTCGTGTGGAGCGCATATTGGTTCATAGCCGGATATGGGCTGCGGACTGCCATTACGGGTTGGTTCGACAAACAACAAAATCTCGGCTGGCAGGCAGATTTTTCCGGCGTCGAAACAGCCGGCTACCCGACACACCATATGACGCGACTGGCCAATCCGGCGCTGGCGGATCCCGTAAACGGCACGGCATGGAGCGCGGATTGGATCGAATTTCAAAGCCCTGCCATCTGGCCCGGCCGTCAGGTATTGCGCTTTGCCGATACCCCGCAGAGACTGTCGTATTTTGATCAGACAGCGACAATACAAGCCGAAGAGTTGCTGGCCGAGCTGCAATTGCAACCGGGTGTCGCGCTGACATTGGAAAAAATGGCCCTGACAGCCGACGCTTGGTCTATTACGAACGACGAGAATCCCCTGGCGGGCGGTAACACACTCGCACTCGCCATGGAACAGACGCCCAACCCCAACGCATACGTCATTGCTGCCCGTGCTGATGGCTTTACCCCGGGCGACGACCTGCGTGACCTGATGCGCTCGGCCACTTCATTGCCACAGGCATTCGAAACGCTTGAGCTGGATATGACAGCCACGTTTGACAAGCCTTGGGACAGGACTGCGTTAGAAGAAAGCAGACCCCAACCAACAGCCATCGATCTGCGGCTGGCCGAGGTTCACTGGGGTGAGCTTCGCCTGTTCGCCGCTGGCGAACTGACTGTGGACAACCAGGGCATCCCGACCGGTGAAATTGCCGTCAAAGCTGAGAACTGGCGCGACATGATTGCCATGGCAAATGCCGCAGGTGCGCTGCCCGATAAGGCGGTAGATCCTGTCACACGTGCACTGAACTTCATGGCCGGACTGGGCGGCAATCCCAACGCACTGGACTTGCAGCTGAATTTCCGGGATGGATTTGTGGCCTTGGGGCCGTTGCCATTAGGTCCCGCGCCGCGGCTGATCTTACGCTAACGGCAATAAGGGCCGCTTCGGTGTCGGGCGGTATCCAGATGGAAGTGGTCGCGGTGATAGCGATCCGAATTAGGGCCTAAAACCGTGCCAAACGGCCCGCAAGCCCCACGCCAGACTTTAGTCAGCTGTTTTTTCGACGGGTTCTTGCGCCAACCGTTCAGGACGGTAACGACCTCACCGTCTGCCATTTTGAAGCCCGAGATGTCGATGGCCCGCCCCTTGCCGTGTTCCGAAATCCGCGCGCCCTTACGATTGTTGCGCGTTCGGCAGGCGTAATGGGCCGCAATTTGTAGTTCCGCCACCGGCCCCCGTCTTTTGAAGGTCGGTTTCACTGTCTTGTCGACCCATTTGTTCAGGGCAATCGCCGTGCCGCAGTCCATGGTCGACGGGCGGCTCAGAGCCACACCGGAAACGGATGTGATCTGAACTGCCTCTTTGATGCCGCAGGCGTTGATCTTGCCCGGAACTTTGCCCACGGGCTTACCCTGAATGGCTATGTCTCCGCAGACGGATCCTTTGCGCAGTTTACGTCTCTTGAACAATATCTCCTGCTCCAAGGACTTGGGCCGCATGTAAGGCATAAGAGATGTGTCAGGTCCAAGCAGAGGCAGATCAACCGCACGCGCAGCAGTCGCAAGAACCTGAGGAGAAGCCGGGCGCAATGCGGGGCGCACTCTGGAGTCGAGTACCACTGGCGCCGCGCTGACAATTGCCGCTACTTGTACCACCGAGGCTCCGGCTGGGCGGATCAAGGGAACAAGGGACCGGTCGAGAGGAGCCGCCTGAGTGGTTACTGCCATGACAGCCCCAAGCACAAATAGAAAGTGGCCCCAGCGTAGTCGCATCAGCTTGTCTTTCCGCGTCCGAAATCCGGAGCGTCTGTATCCTGCCCCGCGTCGATGATCCCACGTCGGATCGCGCGCGTGCGGGTGAAATAGTCGAACAGATGATCGCCGTCACCAGTACGGATCGCCCGTTGCAGGGCAAAAAGTTCTTCCGTGAAACGGCCCAGAATTTCCAGCGTTGCATCCTTATTGCTTAGAAAAACATCCCGCCACATGGTCGGGTCCGAGGCTGCAATACGGGTGAAATCCCTGAAACCGGCGGCCGAGTACTTGATCACCTCGGTATCTGTGACGCGCCGCAGGTCGTCGGCCACGCCTACCATCGTATAGGCGATCAGGTGCGGCGCATGAGACGTCACTGCCAGCACGAGGTCATGATGGTCGGCGTCCATTTCATCAACATTTGACCCAAGCCCTTCCCACAACGCGCGAAGCTGCGTTATCGCCTCGGGGTCAGAGTTTTCTACCGGCACCAGCAAGCACCAGCGATTATCGAACAACTCGGCAAACCCGGATTCCGGCCCGGAATGCTCCGTGCCGGCCAAGGGGTGAGCCGGGATAAAATGCACCCCGTCTGGAACATGCGGCCCGACCGCTTGAATTACAGCCCGCTTGACTGAGCCTACGTCGGTCACAGTCGCGCCCGGCTTCAACACGGGGGCAATGTCTTTGGCCACTGCGCCCATGGCCCCGACCGGAACACACAAAACAACCAGATCCGCCCCCTCGACCGCCTCTTGCGCGGTGTCGCATACCCTGTCGCAAAGCCCGATGCGGCGCGCGGTGTCACGGGTCTCTTCCGAGCGGGCGTAACCTGTTACTTCACCAGCCAGTCCGGCGCGTTTAATCGCCCAGAACATGGACGAAGCGATCAGGCCCAGCCCGATCAGCGCCACACGATCGTATATCTGGCTCATGCGGCGTCTCCTTTGAACGCAGTGATGGCTGCTACAACGCGGCGGCAGGCTTCTTCGTCACCCACGGTGATCCGCAGGGCGTTCGGCAGGTTGTACCCCGCAACACGGCGAACGATCAAACCCTGTGTTTTCAGAAAGTCGTCACAGGCCTCAGCCTCGACCCTGTCAGCAAAGCGCGCGAGGATGAAATTTGTGCAGGACGGATCCGAGGGAACACCGATCTTTTCCAGCTCCTCCGCCAGCCAAACCCGCAAACGCGCGTTTTCCGCGTGGCAGAAAGTCAAGTATTCCTCGTCCTGAACGGCTGCTTCAGCCGCGGCCATAGCCGTCAATGAAAGGTTGAATGGCTGACGTACCCGGTTGAGAACGTCTATGATATCTCGTTGTGCATAACCCCAACCAACGCGCATGCCGCCCAAACCGTAAATTTTCGAGAATGTCCGCGTCATGATGACATTGGGATAGCGATCGACCAGGCTCGCGCCACCGTCGAAGCCTTGGACAAATTCCGCATAGGCTCCATCCAGCACCATTAGGCAGGTCTTAGGCAACGCATCAGCCAGGCGCATCAATTCTGCGTCGGAGATCATTGTCGAGGTCGGGTTGCCCGGATTTGTGACAAAGACGATTTTTGTTTTCTCGGTGACGCCAGCCAAAATCTCATTGACATCCACCTTGCGTTCCCGCTCGGCGACCATCACCGGTCTTGCCCCAACCATGCGGGCAATAATCGGGTACATGGAAAATCCGTGCTCAGTATAGATCACTTCATCTTCCGGCCCTGCATAGGCATGCGCCACAAATTGCAAGACCTCGTCGCTGCCAACACCGCATATGATCCGCGCCGAGTCCAGACCATGCCGATCCGCAATCGCCGCGCGCAAGCCAGCATGATCTGTGCTGGGATAGCGATGCAGGGTCGCGGCACTATCGCGCACTGCCTCGATCGCCTTGGGGCTGGGACCAAAAGGGTTTTCGTTCGAGCTTAGCTTTATGACGTCTGCCACGCCCGCGATATGGGACTGGCCGCCCTGATACAGCGCGATGTCCATAATACCGGGTTGCGGGGTGATTTTGGTCATGAGAGGCTCCTTACGTGGGCCCCTCATACCTGTCTCAACGGGTTGAGAAAAGCGGCAATTCCTTCAGGCCGCCTCGAAGCGGGCCGTTGCCGGATCGGCGGTGTAAAACGGCACGTATTCCTCGGTCCTACGCGACAGATCATTGACACTGTCGATGATGAACTGGACCGTCTCTTCGCTCATGAGATAGGAAAAGTTCAGACGGACCCAACCTGGCTTTTTCATCTCTTCGCCTGCCGACAATGCAGCGTGCAATGCTTCGGAGGTCGCTTGGTCAATTCCCAACAGACGATGCGCATAAGGCCCGGCACAAGCGCAGCCGCCGCGGGCCTGAATGCCGTATATGTCGCTTAGCATCCGAGTGAACAATTGCTGATGTACCGGCTGCCCCGCCCTGTCGCACACTAGGAACGAAAAGATCGGCAGACGATGCGGGTTGTTCGTTCCGAGCAAGGTCAGATGCGGATTATTGCCCCACCCCTCCAGCGCCATCTGGTTGTACAGCGCTTCGCGTCTGGCAATTTCTTTGGTGCCGACGGCGTCCTTTACGATAAAGGCAAGCGCAGCCCGGATGTCACCGATCACATTGGGAGTTCCGGCTTCTTCGCGCGTCGCCAGGTTCGCGCTGTAATCGTGCCGCCAGGGCGAAACAAAGCTGACAGTGCCACCGCCCGGCCAGCTGGGACAGGTTTTTTGGACGACGCTGCCATTGACGATCAGCACACCGGAAGCACCGGGTCCGCCGGGGAATTTATGCGGCGACACCACAATTGCATCCTTGCGCGCATCGTCCGGCCCCATATCCATGGGCAGGTATGGCCCGCCACCGGCATAGTCCCATACGGCCAAAGCGCCGTGTCTTTTCAGCAACCGTGTAACCGGATCAGGGTCGGTTATGACTCCGGTCACATTCGACGCTGCAGAAAAGGAACCGATAACCAGATCCGCATCCGCAGTTTCGATCAAAGCCGCCTGCAGAGCGTTCAAATCCAGCCCGCCCACCGGCGCCTCGGGAATTTCGATCACACGCGCCTTGCTTTCACGCCAGGGCAAGATATTCGAGTGGTGTTCGTAAGGGCCAATCAAAACAACCGGCTGGTCAGCCTCCTGTACACCAAATAAGCTGACCAACCGGTTGAGCCCAGCAGTGGCACCAGACCCGGCGAAAATCACCGTATCCTCTCCCCTCGCGCCAACAATGCGGGCAATTTCGGATCGTGCTTCACGACGCAGACGCGTCATGTATGAACCGCAATAAGAGGCTTCGGTGTGACTGTTTGCGTAGAATGGCAACACGTGTTGGGACACATAGTCCTCAACCTGCCGCATAGCGCGCCCCGAAGCGACGTAGTCCGCATACACAAGCGGCACGTCCCCATGCAAACCCGGGATCAGAACACTCTCTCCGATCAGTCCATCGCGCAGAGTTTTGTCGTGAGTAGCGGCTTGGATTTCCGCGCGGAAACTGGACAGGGTCATTTCATTGGCTCCATATTGCACTACCAAATATGATTGATATTCAACGCAGAAACTTCACCGTTTTTTGCTGATTTTCCTCATTTATTGTGTCATATGAGTTTTAATGAGCAAAAATTTAGATCAAATAGACACCCGCATCCTGAAGGAGCTGCAAAAGGATGCCACCTTGTCGCAACGCGAGCTGGCTGACAGGGTTGGCTTGTCTCAGAACGCTTGCTGGCGTCGTCTAAAGGCACTCAACGACGATGAAGTACTTCTGGGGTCAACTGCCAGAATCGCGCGAGAAAAGCTGGGGCTGAGCCTTGTGGTTTTTGTCATGCTGCGCACCCGGCATCATTCAGCCGAGTGGCTGCAGGCATTCCGAAGCCATGTATTGACGATTCCAGAGGTGGTCGACTTCCATCGAATTGGCGGCGATTACGATTATCAACTGAAAGTGGTTACGCAGGATATGGCGTCTTACGACAAGGTCTACCAGCGCTTGATCGAAAAGGTCGAGCTGGACAGCGTGACATCGTATTTTGCAATGGAAGCAATTGCCGAGGGACGACCACTACCGCTTTAGGATCGCAAAAAGAAAAGGGCCGCGCAAACTGCGCAGCCCCAACGTCGGGATATCGGCGAAGATTAGTTCTTCGCGTAGAATTCGACGACCAGGTTCGGCTCCATGACGACCGGGTAAGGCACATCGCCCAGGCCGGGTGCGCGGACGAAAGTCGCGGTCATTTTGGAGTGGTCGGCGTCGATGTAGTCAGGCACATCACGTTCGGCCAGAGCAGCCGCTTCCAGAACAACAGCCAGTTGCTTGGATTTGTCGCGAACTTCGATCACGTCGCCTTCTTTGACACGATAGGACGGGATGTTCACTCGTTTGCCGTTCACCTTGACGTGGCCGTGGTTCACGAACTGACGTGCCGCGAAGACGGTCGGTACGAACTTGGCGCGGTAGACGACGGCGTCCAGACGACGCTCCAGCAGACCGATCAGGTTTTCACCGGTGTCGCCTTTAACACGTTCGGCTTCGGCGTAGATGCGGCGGAACTGCTTCTCGGTCAGGTCGCCGTAGTAACCTTTCAGCTTCTGCTTGGCGCGCAGCTGCAGACCAAAGTCAGACAGTTTGCCCTTGCGGCGCTGACCGTGCTGGCCGGGGCCGTATTCACGACGGTTAACCGGGGATTTCGGACGACCCCAGATGTTTTCGCCCATCCGGCGGTCGATTTTGTACTTGGCAGACGTGCGTTTGGTCACGGCTGATCTCCTTCGTTTTGGTCGAAGCCCATGCGGGCCACTATGAAGGGCGTTGTCCTCTTGAGGTTTCCCCCATGACAGGTATCCCCTTGCGGGGGCCACCAACACCAATGAAGCCGCGCTTATATCTGCGAAATTGGTGGAGTCAACACGCCAAGTATGACTATCAGCACTTCCGGAGCAAAAAGCTTGCTGGCGCACTGGCAGTCGCGTTTACTCCGCTGCCGTCAAGATCAGGGGTCGCGCCGTATTCATTTCAGACTCTGAAATCGTACGCAGAACAGGGAACGAGACGACAGTTTCGTCTGGCAAGTCCACGTTACCATTTTGCTCTGACAATTCTGAAACTCGGCTGACCCAGAACTCCTGATCTCGCGCCGGGCAACCGTTTGTGAAGATCAACACGGGCATTTCTTCACCGTCGGCCCACACCAGATCTGCAACGAAACGTTGCGCGCCATTGGAAATTTCGACAAATGCCTGTTCAGTTCCAGAATGCTTTACCGAGGCAGTTTGAATTCGCTCAGATAGTGTTGCGACTGAACCCGCGTATACGGTTTGCTCAAAGCCAAGTGCTTCTGCTCCCGTCAATGCTAGTCCTCGACCACGCCATGACCATGCCGCTCCAACAGACAAGTGGGCCAGTGGCGCAGCCTCAAGCCCATCCAGTTCTGTTTGCGTCCAGGTAATTGCTGTTCGACCGTTATCCCCGGCTCTCATCTGCTCGCCTGCACCTTTCAACACCCCAACCGCTCACAGTTTGTGTGTATCAATGATGAATCCGGCAGAAAAGAGACGCAATTACAGCATTCACGAGAATGTTGCTTCAGAGTCAACTCAACTTGAGACTTCGGGCCTCAGGATACAACCCTTATGTGCAAAGATACATTAGATTTCAACCCAAAATAGACGACCTCAATAATGCACGTCAGTTGGAAGCGGGCTACAGTTAACTCGGATACCCATTATACAATTTCAACCAGCAGAAAGTTGCAACCGTCTGGCTTGCAGCCGCAAAAAAGGAGCACAAAGCGCGACCTCGTCTCAGTGATGTTCAATATTCAGTGCGTTTATGGCAGCTGTCTGTTCGAAGAGGTGTATTTTGATCTTCTCCGTGTCACGAATTGGCCCATCACCTTTGTTACGCAGTTGTTTATTAACCTGAGTATGATGAAGCCCAGTGCCTCTGATCAATTCTCTCAACATCGCATACTTTCTCTGAAACCGATAAACATCTTTGTAGGGATAGCGTATCGGGGCGCCAAGTTGGCTTGTTCGAGGTAAGGGCATCAACAATGGCTCCCCCCTCTCCTTCGATCAGTCGCTTTATGGCGACTCGACTGATCTTCAACACTTGTGCAAGTTCACCTCGGCCCAGCCGAGTATCCGGATCTGAAATTTTTCTGATGATCCCTCCAAGGTCGATGAAAATAGCAGAAACCCCGGATGCTTGCTTCTCAACCTTTGGCGATCTCGAAGCCTAAACGCCCGGCAAAGCCCCTACAGTCAGACGTCAGTCTTCTCAGAGAGGGGGCCACCCCACCCCTCCCGCGAAAACGACAATCATTTTAGAAGTGCAGGCTGCCTGTTCGACAGGCTGCGACTCAGGCCACTCCGGACCTGTCTGTCCCTCGAACTGACCTGCTACGGATTTTAGTAATGACGATACCGTACGCAATTAAGCGTTCCCAGCCAATTGTTCCAGTTCATCTCCGCGAGGTGCGAATTCCGAGAGGTTCCAGAGGATATCATCCCAATTCTGTTTGCTACGAGGAATGAGCGACAAACCATGCCGTTACCACTCGTCAGTCAAGACACGCACCTCGTCGACGATGCCAGAGCTTTTGACCTGCCTCGCGAGTTTTCGTGTCTCAACTACGAACTTGTGTTGTCGAATTCGCTTTTCTGGTTTCACGATCAATACTGAAGTCGTGCCGCTATGCATACCGATGAGCAAATCAATGAAGTGAATGCGAAGCCGTCCAACATCATGCCAATCAAATCGAACCTGCTCTCTGGGTTCCTGCACATAAGGATCGGCATCCAGGACGACCGCCCATTTGTATTCAAGATCGGTTTCAATGACGACAACCCGTTGAACATCTCCGCGCGAGGCAACGACGTGGCCCGAAGTGTGTACCACTAGACAAAACTGGCGGTATTCGTTCTGCCGATGAGGGTGCAGGCATGCCTACGCCGATTGCTGGAAATGCCCAGCACAATCCTTTGAGGTAGTTGTGGCACGGTATGAGATTAGATTGAATGACCAAATTAAGGTGTCGTTCTCTGCAACAATGAAGGAAAGTTGCCCTTTCAAGGGGGTTGTTCTTGTGTTTATCGTCCAGATGCGTGCAGCCTACAGGCAGTTCGATAAAAGTAAGAGTGGAACACTTTTGTCTGCCATGGGCGGGAAGTGTGTGTTCACTGCAAGTTCAAAACAACTTCGCTGTGGTAACAAAACCGGACACTCAATACGCTTGAGATCCAGTTGCTCTAATACGCCACGGCAATTAGTCTCTGCGTTTCGGCAGACTTCCAAAATTTGGATGTTCCGGGCGATGACTTGCATTTCTTAGTTGCCTAAGAATTCGAAGCCAGACTTGTTGTTCCTCTAATAACGCGCTCTAACTCGCAGCAGATTCTAAAGGGCTTTGCATCGTCTGACGTAATGTAGTCGGTGAACTTTTCGCCAGCGAGTTTGCCGATGGTTTCTGCAGGGATGCGAATTGTAGTTAGCCCCGGTTCAACATCCGCGGATCCTTTGAAATCTCCGATCCCGATGATGGACAGGTCATCGGGAACTTTCAAACCAAGGTTTTGGGCCGCAAACAATGCGCCCTGCGCAATGACGTCATTCCCGCAAAGTAGAGCCGTGGGACGAGAGCGTTCAGTCAAAAGAGACATGGCTGCTTGCTTGGCTTGAGACACACTATATGGGGCTTCCGATTCATGCTCACTCGGAACGGAAATACCCATTTCGTTTAGCGCATCATGTACGGCAGAAAGCCGATTTTGCGCTCGGTCATTACCGGTGGTTTTAGGAAAGATCAGCCCGATGTCGCGGTGCCCCAAGGCCAGCAGATGTTCTGCCGCAAGACGCCCGGCCAACCGGTTGTCTGCCCCAACACACGGAAGGGCGGAATCCTCCGAATAATTCCAAATTGCAAGCGCCGGTACTTTCTGCTGTTCGATCAGCCGGGCGGTGGCTTCGGAATGCTCCAATCCGACCAGCGCCACTCCGTCCACACGATGCTCCAGCAGCTTGCGAACCATCGCGTATTCCCGATTGAGGTCATAACCATGTGATGCCAGTAACAGACTGAACCCGGCATTATCGATGGAATCCGAAAAAGCCTGAATGACTTCGGCAAAAATGGCGTGGTTTATCGTTGGCACCACTAGACCGATGGTGCCTGATCGTTTGCCATGCATCGTCTGTGCCGCCCGGTTTCGGATGTATCCAAGTCTCTGAACCGCCCTGTTGATCTTTTTTCGAGTCGCTGGGTTCACCAGATCTGGGTGGTTGAAGGTGCGAGAGACTGTGGACGGTGAAACTTTTGCGGCCTTTGCGACCGCGACAATATCCACCTTACCCTTTTGAAAATTAGCCATAATATTCTTCCGCATGGTCGAATTTATGAAAACATTTGCAATACTATTTTCATGGCCTAACCTGATTTGTCAACAAAAGTAAAAGTGTGAACTGATGGGGTGGGAGGCCCTGAATGGAATTCATTTATTACTTCGGAGACGTATTCACACCGCTATCGTTTCTACTGCTGTTGGGTGGCACGATTGGAGGGCTAATCCTTGGTGCAACCCCGGGGCTGTCACCTACCATGGCAGTTGCCCTGCTGATACCGTTTACCTTCCAACTTGAGGCGGCGCAGGGACTGATCCTGTTGGGGGCGGCCTATACCTCGACTGTTGCCGGCGGCGCGGTTAGTGCCATTTTGCTCAAGATCCCCGGTGCACCAGCCAATATCGCAACGACATTGGATGGGCACACTATGGCCAAGCAGGGCCAGGGAGCGCGGGCGTTGCAGCTGTCTTTTCTGGCCTCGGCCGTGGGTGGCATCTTTGGTGTGCTCCTGTTGATTTTTCTGACCCCTGTACTGGCCAAATGGGCATTGGCTTTCGGCCCTTCGCACCTGTTCTGGCTGGCCATTCTGGGGGTGACGGTGATCGGTACACTGGATTCTGCCTCGGTGGTCAAAGGCCTGCTCTCTGGCTGTATCGGGTTGTGGCTGGCCACCATCGGGTTTGACGACATCATGGGCGCGCAACGGTTCATCTTTCATCCCGCTTTGGGCGGAGGCATCAACATCATTGCTGCGCTGATTGGTTTGTTTGCAATCCCTCAGGTTCTGACGATGTTTGCAAAAGGTCGCCACAACACCGGCGCCGAAGTCATCGAAGTGCAACGCCATTCGATACTGGCTGCGGTTCGAGAACTATTTGCCCGCACCCGCGCGTTGAGTATCGGCACATTGACCGGTTCGATCATAGGTCTGATCCCGGGTGTTGGTGGACAGATCGCAGGTTTGGTTGCCTATGACCAATCCAAGAAATTCTCATCCGAAAAGGACAGGTTCGGCACAGGTCATTCCGAAGGCGTGATCGCTGCGGAATCCGCCAATAATGCGATGGTCGGACCTTCACTGGTACCATTATTGACCCTATCGATCCCCGGCAGCCCTACTGCCGCGGTCCTGTTAGGTGGATTGCTGATCCATGGAATTTTCCCGGGCTCGGACCTGTTCGACAACCATCCTGATGTCGCTTGGACCTTCATCAACTCGATGCTGATCGGGCAGGTTTTAATGTGCATCTTCGGCCTCTATGTGGCGGGTCTTGCGGCCCGTGTGGCTCAGGTTCCGCAATCGGTTATGGCGGCCATCGTACTGGCGCTGTCAGTCTTCGGAGCTTATTCGGTTCAGGGGTCAATGGGTGATGTCTATGTCATGGCGTGCCTCGGCATCGGCATGTTCTTCCTGGAACGCTTTGGCTTCTCAGCCGCACCGTTGGTGTTGGGGTTGATCCTTGGACCAATCGCCGAGGCCAACTTCATTCAGGGTGGGATGATTGCGGACGCGACCGAAGGCAAGGCGGCTTATTTCCTGACCGGTGGATTGAACCTGCTGCTGATCGCTGTGGTGCTGGCATCGGTCGCATACTCGGTCTGGATGGAATTGCGTCATCGTCGCTACACCACCAAAGAGGAGGCGCAGGCATGAACCGCTCGCAGCATGTTTTTGGGTCTGGTCTGGTATTTGCGGTTGGTCTTTGGGTGACCTGGGTCAGCTTTACTCAGCAACCGGCCGAGGCGTTCCTGTTCCCGCGCCTGATCGCATCGGTCTTTGTGGTTCTGGCCGGATGGACATTCGGCAAGGCGGTGATGGGATTGTCCAAGGTCGGGAACGGTGTGACACGCTCGATGTTCATCAACATGCTGCCGGGTCTGATCGTAACGCTAATCTACGTTTTCTGGGGAGCCAAAACCCTGGGGTTCTACACTGCGACGGCAATCGCTTTCTTCACTCTGCTGTCAATTTACGATCCGGCTCCTCATTCCGAATCCAAAACTTGGATCAAGCGCGGCATCATCACAGCGGTTTTCATAGCGGTGATGTACGGGCTCTTTGGCATGCTTCTGAACGTCTACACGCCAAAGGAAATACTGTTCTGACCGCACAGGATGCGGGTGAACTAATTTAGGGAGGAAACACAAATGAAACGAATGATTGCAGGGGCCGCTTTGGCCCTAATGAGTCTAACAGGCGCGGCGGTGGCCGAGGAATACCCCGAACGACCGATCATGATGATGGTCAGCTACGGCGCCGGTGGAGCAACTGATTTTCAGGCGCGGATTGTCACGATGACCTCGGGGAACGAGGATGCGCTGGGGATGCCCATTGCCATCATCAACAAACCTGGTGCGGGCGGGCGCGTTGGCTGGAACTGGTTTGCAACCCAGGCTGACCCGGATGGCTATACGCTGGCGGCCTATAACGTTCCGCATTTCATCGCCCAGTCGATCAAGGGCGGTGTGGAGTACTCGGCAGACAGTTTTGAACCCATTGCAAACTGGGGTGCAGATCCGGCAGTTTTCGTTGTTGGTGCGGACAGCCCGTTTAATTCTATGGACGATGTCGTCTCTTATTCTAAGGAAAATCCCGGCAAGCTGACTGTATCCGGAGCGGGACTTTTTGTGGGCCACCACATTGCCGCCCTTCAGATCGATAAGGCAGCGGGAACCAAGATGGCCTACATCCCGACTAAAGGCGGCGGGGCTGCAGCCATGAAAGCGGTTATTGCCGGTGAAGTCATGGGCGGTATCAACAACCTTTCGGATGCATTCCGTGCGCAAGAGGCAGGCAACGTAAAAATCCTGGGAGTTGCTGATCTGGAGCGCAACGCCTTCCTGCCGGATGTGCCTACGATGATGGAACAGGGGCTGGATGTCGACAATTCTTCGGTCAATTTCCGAGGCGTGATGGTGCCCAAGGGAACACCTCCTGAGGTGATAGAGAAACTGGCGGCCGCGGTCCCGGAAATGTTTGCCAACGATCGTGTAGCCAAAAAGATGCAGGCAGGCGGTTCGCCTATGCACATCATGACACGAGACGAAGTGATCGAGATGTGGGCGCAGCGTCAACAAACGCTGAATGAGTTATTGGCTGGCCTCTGATCCGGCCGAACCTTGCGGGGCGGAGTGGGTCCGCCCCGAACAAACAATCGAGGACCAAGATGAACGCTCAGGACGGGATTTCCCCCGAAATCGCTGAAGTAGACAGTATTGTAGCACGAGCGCGTACGGCCCAGGCAGCTTTCGAAACCGGTGGCAGTCAGGCGCTTTATGACAAAGCGGCACTTGCAGTGGGATGGGCCATCATGGAACCAGCACGCAATCGGTCGCTGGCCGAGACTGCTGTTGAAACCACTGGTCTTGGCAATGTGCCCGACAAGATCACTAAGAACCATCGCAAGACACTCGGTCTGCTGCGAGATATCGCTGACGCGAAAACCCACGGCATCATTAGTGACGATCCTATTACTGGTATTACCGAGATTGCGCGCTCTGTCGGTGTGATCGGCGCGGTTGTGCCGTCTACCAACCCGGCCGCGACGCCCGCGAACAACATCATCAATGCGCTAAAGGGCGGCAACTCCATTGTGGTGGCGCCCTCCCCCAAGGGCGTGGCATCCTGCGAGATGCTGATTGGGTACATTCACACAGAATTCGACAAGCTGGGATTGGATCGCGATCTGGTTCAGATGATCCCGGCGCCGGGTTCAAAGGCCAAGACACAGCGACTAATGGAAACTGTCGATCGGGTGATATGCACCGGAAGTCAAAACAACGTCCAACGTGCACAATCCTGTGGTACGCCAGCGGTCGCAGTTGGCGCTGGCAATGTCACAGTGATTGTGGACGAGACTGCCGATCTGCTTGCCGCCGCAGCCAAGATCACTGCATCAAAGTGTTTCGACAACGCAACGTCCTGTTCTTCTGAGAATGCGGTGATCGTGGTGGACGCAGTTTATGACGCCTTCGTCGCCGCAATGGCTGCCGAGGGCGGTGCATTGGTTCCGTCTTCCGGTGCAAGTGACATCGTCGCGCGGCTTTGGCCCGATGGTCATCTTAACCGTTCGGCCATAGCGCAGGACGCCGACAAGATGCTCGAAGCCCTGGGAATGACGGGTAAAGTACAAGAGGGGACCAAGTTTCTGGCGGTGGAAACCGACGGGATAGGCCCGGATCATCCTTTGTCCGGCGAAAAACTCAGCAGGGTATTGGCGCTCTACCGCGCAGCAGATTTTGACGAGGCCAAGGCTATTGCCACTCGCATTCTGGCACATCAGGGGGCCGGGCATTCGGTCGGCATCCATACTGATGACGACACGCGCGCAGTTAAGTTGGGACACGAGATGCCCACTTGTCGGGTCATTGTAAACCAGGCGCATACCTTTGCCACCGGCGGCAGTTTCACCAATGGAATGCCGTTTTCGCTCTCGATGGGGTGCGGCAGTTGGGGTGGGAATTCCATCGACACCAACCTGCATTGGCGGCATTTCGTCCAGACCACCAAGATAGTGCGTGAAATACCTCTGCGTGAACCTGGGCTGGAGGAGATTTTCGGCGACTATTGGTCGGAGGTTGGACAATGATGGAACCGCCCGAAGGAACCGTCCGCGACTGGTTGAACCAAAGAGCAAGTCAGGGCGGAATCGGGTTTGTTTTCCCCGACGGAGAACCGGATCTGAGCTGGGGTGAATTGCGCGAAACAGCCCACAGCATCGCAGTCATGTTAACCGGTATGGGTGTGGCAAAAGGGGAAAGCATAGCCATCCTCTACCCCAATAGCCGTGAAGCACTTGAGGTCCTTTTCGGTGTTCTCTACGGAGGATTCCGGGCAACAATGATTAACCTCGTCGCTGGCGACAACGCCGTATCCTATGCGCTGAAACACAGCGGCTCACGCTATGGCTTTGTGCATCCCGGACAAACGGATTTGTTCGAACGAACTGCTGATCCTGCCGAGATCACCTCGTTGCAAGTTGCAGATGCCAAGGATGCTGTTGGCGGTCTACATGACGTCACGCCCGGCGACCACGCGCTTTTAATGTATACATCGGGGACGACCGGTCGCCCAAAAGGCGTTGTCCACACTCATTCCAGCCTGCTGGCAGGTGGTTGGACGACAACTGTTGCTCATGAACTGACCGAGGCTGATCGCGGGTTTTGCGTTTTGCCGATCTACCATATCAACGGGCTGTGCGTGACAGTCATGGGAACATTGGTATCGGGCGGTTCGTTGGCGATGTGTGAACGGTTTTCTGCCAGCCGGTTCTGGGACAATCTGGGGAAGGTCGAGGCAACCTGGTTTTCAGTCGTGCCAACCATAATTTCCCACTTGCTGCACTCCGACACCGGACCGGATATCCAAACCCGACAACGTGTTCGTTTCGGTCGATCCGCTTCTTCGGCTTTGGCACCGGACGTGCAGCGCGCGTTTGAAGATTGGTTCGAAATCCCAATCGTGGAAACTATGGGTCTTACCGAGACCGCCGCGCAAATTCTGTCTAACCCATTGCCTCCGGGTGTCCGCAAGATTGGATCTCCGGGCATCGCTTACGGAAATGAGGCGGCAATTTTTGACGCGAGCCTTCGACATATTGCGCACGGAACGGAAGGCGAATTAGTCATACGTGGACCGAATGTGATGCTGGAGTACTTAAAAGACCCGGATGCCACTGCAGGTACATTTACTTCCGATGGCTGGTTGCGAACCGGTGATTTGGCGCGCATGGACAAGGATGGTTACGTTTTTGTCACTGGACGGTTGAAGGAACTAATCATCAAGGGCGGTGAAAACATTGCACCACGTGAGATCGACGAAGCGCTTTATTCTCACCCCGATGTAGTTGAAGCCGCGGCTTTTGCACGCCCCTGCGACAGCTATGGCGAAACCGTCGAGGCGGCCGTAAGAATTCGCGAAGGATCTGAATTGACGCCGCAAGACCTGTCGAAGATTTGCCAAACCCAATTAGGTCGCTTCAAGTCTCCCGATGAAGTTCATATCTTGCCGGATCTGCCAAAAGGGCCATCGGGAAAAATTCAAAGAAACAGAATACTTGAGATCGTTAATGGGAAGACTGGTAACGCAAAGAGGTGATAATCTGTGACACTGCTTGTTAGAAATCCAAGTGTTTGTGTTGGCGTAGCCGCACTGCAGCACTAACGGGTGACCTAATGTCCGGTTCGGGCCGCCCGTGAAAGCAGCCCGGAGGCATTAGATTTCAATAGCTTCCGCTACGGTTAAGGCGCCCTCAAGCTCAACGCCGAGATACCGAACTGTGCTGTTCATCTTAGTATGGCTGAGCAAGAGTTGTATTACGCGCAGATTGCCCGTCTTCTTGTAAATCTGGGTGACCTTAGTTCTCCGCATTGAATGTGTGCCGTAAGCGCTCGCCTCCAACCCAATGGACGTCACCCAATCACATACGATCCGTGCGTACTGGCGGGTAGAGATATGCAGGCGCTCATGAAACCGCCCAGGCCACAGGTATTCTGAACCGATCATGAGTTTGTCTTCCATCCACTTCTCGACGGAGGCGCGCGTCCCTTCAGATATTTCGAAGCGCACGGGTTTCTGCGTTTTGCTCTGCAACACCATCGCCTGTTCCTTGATCTGACCAGAGGCCATTACGTCGGCGACTTTCATCTTCACCAAATCGCAGCCGCGTACCTTGCTGTCGATTGCCATGTTGAACAGCGCGAGATCACGGTGGTTTTCGGCCAGTTCAAGTCGAACTCGGATCGCCCAGACGTGCTTTGGTATTAGTGGCCGCTTCTGACCGATGATACGTCCCTTGTTTCAAACTGGACGAAGCGCGCGAATGGCAGGCAAGTTTGGTGTTTCCATCACTGATCCTACGATCCGCCATGCCCTCCCACAACGACAACGACAACGACCTTCAATACATTCCAAATTCAACGACAATGCCACCGCCTCGTACAGCGGTGGCAAGGTTTAGATGGCCAAAGTTGCAGCTTGAGCTCGATAAATTGCAAACCGATCCTGATTTTCACATCAACAAAAAATTACATAGAATTTCATCCATCACATTTGGAATGCCCACAGCTTCGACATGTCATGCAACCTTCGATCATGACCATGTCAAATTGCCCGCAGGACGGACAGGCTTTGCCGCGTGGCGCATCCATGTTTACCACCTGCGCCTGAGGGTCGGATTTCAGCCCCATGCCTTCACCCTCCAAAAACCCGATCGCAATCATGTGCTGCTCGATCACTCCGCCGATCGCAGCCAGGATGGACGGGATGTACTTGCCCTTGACCCAGGCGCCGCCGCGCGGGTCGAACACTGCCTTCAGTTCCTCGACGACAAAGGAAACATCCCCACCACGACGGAACACGGCCGAGATCATTCTGGTCAGCGCAAGCGTCCAGGCATAGTGCTCCATGTTTTTGGAGTTGATGAAAACTTCAAACGGTCGCCGACGCCCGCTGATGACGATATCGTTGATGGTCAAATAAATCGCATGCTCGCTGTCTGGCCACTTCAGCTTGTATGTCGATCCCTCCAGTGACTGAGGGCGGTCCAGCGGTTCCGACATATAGATAACGTCGCCACCTTCGACTTCATGCGGGGCGTCGGCACTTTCGCCCGGAACCTTTTCCGAACTTTCAGAAACTGTCAGAACCGAACCGGTCACATCGTTTGGACGATAGGTTGTGCACCCTTTGCAGCCTTGATCCCAAGCCTGCATGTAAACATCCTTGAACGCATCAAAACTAATGTCTTCAGGGCAGTTGATCGTCTTTGAAATCGAGCTGTCGATCCATTTCTGCGCCGCTGCCTGCATCTTGACGTGATCGGACGGGGACAAGGTCTGTGCGTTGGCGAAAAAGTCAGGCAACTCCTTATCACCGAACTTGTCGCGCCACATTTGAACAGCGTAGTCCACCACCTCTTCTTCGGTGCGCGATCCATCTTTTTGCAGAACCTTGCGCGTGTAAGCATAAGCAAAAACAGGTTCGATCCCTGATGAGACGTTTCCGGCGTACAACGAAATCGTGCCGGTCGGTGCAATCGACGTCAGCAGCGCGTTACGTATACCGTTTTCCCTGATTGCATCACGCACGTCCTCATCCATTTGCTGCATTGTGCCACTGGCCAGGTACTTCTCGGCGTCGAACAACGGGAAAGCCCCCTTCTCGCGTGCCAAATCCACCGACGCCAGATATGCGGCGCGAGCGATTGCCTGCAACCAAAGCTCGGTCTGACGCGCCGCCTCGTCGGATCCATAGCGCAGGCCCAACATCAGCAATGCATCTGCCAAGCCTGTTACCCCCAAACCGATACGGCGCTTGGCCTGCGCCTCGGCAGCCTGTTCCGGCAATGGAAATTTCGAAGCATCAACCACGTTGTCCATCATCCGGACAGCGGTAGAGACCAGCTCCTGCATCGCTGCTTCATCCAGATGAGCACCGTTCTCAAACGGTTCAGTCACTAACCGCGCCAAATTGATCGAACCAAGCAGGCAGGCGCCATAAGGCGGTAACGGCTGTTCGCCGCAAGGGTTCGTAGCCGCGATGGTTTCGACATAGCTCAGGTTATTGGCCTTGTTGATCCGGTCGATAAAGATCACGCCCGGCTCCGCATAATCATAGGTCGCCTGCATGATCTTGTTCCACAGATCACGCGCCTGAACGGTGTGATAGACCTTGTCGCCGAACACTAGTTCCCATGAGCCATCTGCCTTGACCGCTTCCATGAAGGCATCTGTCACCAGCACCGACATGTTGAACATGCGCAAGCGGGCAGGGTCGGATTTGGCGGTGATGAACTGCTCGATATCTGGGTGATCACACCGCATCGTGGCCATCATTGCGCCGCGGCGCGAGCCCGCTGACATTATCGTGCGGCACATCGCGTCCCAGACATCCATGAAGCTGAGCGGCCCAGAAGCATCCGCGGCCACCCCATGCACATCCGCGCCACGTGGGCGGATCGTCGAGAAATCGTAACCGATCCCCCCACCCTGCTGCATAGTCAGCGCGGCCTCTTTCAGCATGTCAAATATGCCGCCCATGCTGTCGGGAACCGTCCCCATGACGAAGCAATTGAACAGGGTCACCTGCCGGGCAGTGCCGGCACCCGCGGTGATGCGACCAGCCGGAAGGTATTTAAAGTCCTCCAGCGCCTCGAAGAACTTTTCTTCCCAATGTGCAGGGTCCTTTTCAACTCGCGCCAGATCGCGCGCAATACGCCGCCAGCTGTCCTCAACAGTCTTGTCTATGGGCGTACCATCCGCTTGTTTGAAACGGTACTTCATGTCCCAGATCTGCTCGGCGATGGGGGCGGCAAAGCGGCTCATTGGTGATTCCTATTTAGCAAAGAGGAATCCAAGATAGACTAAATGTGCCGACAAATGCCACAACAACTTGATGCCTTTTCCCGTTGCTCTACAATATAAAGCAAGACCTCGGGACGACTCTGTGGGAAAACTGTGGATAAATTCGTAAACCTCATAAAACTATCCGTCGGCTCTGAAAGCGTCGATACGCTGATCGCGTGGCAGGACAGCCGAAAGCCGCTGTACGAGGACGGCTTACCACGCCATGTCACCCGCATGTGGCCCAAGCGCGAGGCCGAGATTCTGAACGGTGGGTCAATCTATTGGGTAATCAAAGGCGTCGTTCAATGCCGTCAGCGCATCCTGCGACTGGACGAGGTCCGGGGAGAAGACGGTATCCGTCGCTGCGCCATTGTTCTGGATCCCGAAGTGCATCGCACTCAGAACGCCCTGAAACGCCCTTTTCAGGGTTGGCGTTACCTTAAACCCGAAGATACCCCGGCCGACCTGCCGAAAGGGCGTGAACAAGACGATGCCCTGCCCGAAGACTTGAATCGGGCACTGGCGGATATCGGCGTGCTTTAATTATCCCAATTGATCCAATAGCCCGGACAAAACTGATTTATTTTCAGCGTCATATTTCGCCACGCGGCTACGCCAAAGAGTGGCCTGAGATTGCAGGATCAGCCCATCAGACAGGATTTTCAGGTGGTTTGCCCGCAAGGTTTCACCAGTTGATGTGATATCCGCAATCGCCTCGGCGGTCTCGTTCATCACGGTGCCTTCAGTCGCGCCCTGGCTATCAACCAGTGTATAGTCAGCCACACCTGCGTCGGTCAGGAATTCCCGCACCAGCCTATGGTATTTGGTCGCAATCCTAAGCCGATGGCCATGCGTTTTGCGGAACGCAGCCGCCGCCGCGTCCAGATCGTCCAGCGTGTCCACGTCCACCCAGCAGGCGGGTGTTGCGATGATCAGATCGGCTTTGCCGAACCCCAGTTGTGAGATCTCTTCTACCTGCTGTTCCCAGCGCGGCAACTTTTCTTGCACCAGATCAACGCCAGTGACGCCCAAATGGATACGGCCAGCGGCCAGTTCCCGCGGGATTTCTCCTGCGGAAAGCAGGATCAGGGAAACCCCATCGATTCCTTCGACCTTACCGGCATATTCCCGATCCGATCCGCTGCGTGACAGAGAAACGCCGCGCTTTTCGAACCACGAGAAGGTCTTCTCCATCAACCGGCCCTTGGATGGTACGCCCAGTTTCAGGCTCATTGCATCGCCTCCTCGATCTCGAGCATCAGATCCGGGCGAATGACGCCTCCAACGGCCGGAATCTCCGCTCCGTTCCCCAATTGCCGCGTCAGCGCGTCATAACGCCCGCCAGTGGCAATGGGCGGCAAATCGGGCCGACCCTCAGCATAAAAGCCAAAAACGAAACCGTCGTAATATTCCATCGACGTGCGCCCATAGGCGGCCTCAAAATCCAACCGTTCCACGTTAACGCCGCGTGCTTGCAGAGACGCAATCCGCGCCTCAAGGCGATCCAGTGCTGGAGTGATCTGCGGAAGGTCCACCGCAACATCGCGCAATTGTTCCAGCGCGAAGGGCATGGTTTCCCTCACATTCAGAAGTGTTTCCAGCCCAGCCAACTCGCTGTCAGAAACCGGAGGCGTGTCGCGGTCTTCGCACAAGGCTTCGATGCGCGCAGCAATCTCCGGCGCTCGGCGTTTACCGATAATAGGAAATTCAAAAGCCATCGGATCGGCTGCATCAAGCAAGGCGTCACGTCCTTCCGGGGCGGGCTTTCGACCGGCAAATCGATCCAGCAACACACGGAACCGGCGCGGGCGCCACAGGTGCCGCATCAATGCCGCCTTCCGCCGATCCGTCGTGCGCAACCCCTCAACAGCGGCTGTCAAGATGCCGATATCGCCAGTCGCGGCACGCAGGGGCAAGCCGCGCAATTGCAGAGCGAAAAGAGAAAACACCTCGGCATCAGCCCCGGCGGGATCATCGCGGTCAAAGACCTCGTACCCCACCTGAATATACTCGTTGGCACGATCCGGGTCGTGCTCTTGCCGCCGGAAGACTTCGCCGGAGTAGGTGTAACGCGCAGGCTCTGCGCCTTCGCTCATATGCATTTGCACTACGGGCAGCGTGAAATCCGGTCGGAGCATCTGCTCACCGCGCAAGGCGTCAGAGGTCACATATGCGCGGGCTCGGATATCCTCGCCATAAAGGTCCAGCAAAGTTTCAGCCGGTTGTAGCAGCGGTGGGTCCACGACCAACGCCCCGGCGGCCTCGAACCGGACACGCATCATCGCGGCGCGCGTCTGTATCTGGGAACGGTTGGCCATGGGTCAGTCCTGACTGTCCAGAATTTCACGTACTTTGGCGACCAGATCACCGCGCGGTACTTCGAACTGGCTGGGGCGCTCTTTCCATTCCTCAAGCGTGGCACTTTCGGCGATCTTGGCGCCGAGGATCAGGTCCTTGATCTGCACGATGCCGTTAGCCTTTTCATCACCGCCCTCGATCACAGCGATAGGAGAGTTGCGCTTGTCCGCATATTTCAACTGGTTGCCGAAATTTTTGGGATTTCCCAGATAAACCTCAGCCCGGATACCTGCATTGCGCAATTCAGCCACCATTGTCTGATAATCGGCCATCCGATCCCGATCCATAACGGTGACAACCACAGGGCCCTTGGCCCTGGCACTGATCCGACCCTTTTCGCGCAGCGCCGCCAGAAGGCGGTCAACTCCAATGGATATACCCGTGGCAGGAACTTCCTGCCCCGTGAACCGCCTGACCAGATCGTCATAGCGCCCACCGCCCGAGACCGACCCGAATTGGCGCTTACGGCCTTTCTCGTCGAAAATCTCAAAGGTCAGTTCAGCTTCATAAACCGGCCCGGTGTAGTAGCCCAAACCGCGCACGACCGAAGGGTCGATCTCGATCCTGTCGGCACCATAGCCGCCCGCATCCAGCAAGGCGCCGATCTGTTCCAGCTCGGCGATACCATCCGCACCCATCATGCTGTCGCCCACGGCGGCCCGCAGATTAGCCAGCGTCCCGGCAGTGTCGGTGGCCTTGGATGTCAGAAAGGCAATCACCGGCTCGGCTTGATCGTCACTGAGGCCAACGCCGTCAATGAACGCCCCCGATGCATCCAGACGACCCTGGGTCAGCAACTCTCGCACGCCCTGCTCCCCCACCTTGTCGAACTTGTCGATGGTGCGCAGAACGTTATCGCGGGCCGCCGCGTCTTCGCCCAGACCCATCGCCTCGAGCACGCCATTCAGAACCTTGCGGTTGTTAACGCGCACCAGATAGTCACCGCGCGGAATACCAACGGTCTCCAACGTGTCCGATAGCATTGCGCAGATCTCGGCATCGGCCGTCATCGAGGCCGTCCCCACAGTATCCGCATCACACTGATAAAATTGGCGATACCGACCCGGACCAGGCTTTTCGTTGCGCCAAACCGGACCCATCGCATAGCGGCGATAGGGTGTCGGCAGATCGTTGCGGTGCTGCGCATAGACGCGCGCCAAAGGCGCGGTCAGATCGTAGCGCAGGGCCATCCAGTCGCCATTGTCGTTCTCATCGAATTCCTGCCATGCGAACACGCCTTCGTTCGGGCGGTCGACGTCGGGCAGGAACTTGCCCAACGCCTCGACGGTTTCGACCGCGCTGCTTTCCAGTGCGTCAAAACCGTAGCGATGATAGACGCCAGCAATGGTCCGCAGCATCTCGGTGCGCTGCGTGACTTCCGAGCCGAAATAGTCACGGAACCCTTTCGGCGTGACTGCCTTGGGGCGGGGCTGTTTCTTGGGCTTGGCCATTTGGGGCGTCCTTGGGATTTTCCTGTTCCGCGCGCGGTCTATCCCATGGCCCGGATCGGGGCAAGCCAACCCTCTGCCGCAGGCGTTCTTTCTCTGGCCTTGGAGACAGCAGGCCGCTATGACCGGCTCAGAGACAGGAGCGTCCCATGCAGCATCTGGAAGAACAGATCGCCCATTTGACCCGCACGGTCGAAGAGCTGAACACAGTCGTCACTCGGCAACAGGACGAAATCGACCGCCTGACCCGTCGGGTTGAAATGCTGTTACAGCGCGAAGCTGAGCGCGCACAGGAAGGATCCGGCGGCGTTATCTTGGGAGACGAACGCCCGCCTCACTATTGAGATCCTACAAACCCAAAGTCGATTTTACGGCATCATCAACGACACCGCCAAGCAACGCATTCTCGTCCCCCGCGCAACCCTCAGTCAGAGCGGCCAAAAATGTCTCACGCAGTTTGGCCTTATCCTCATCAGACGACGCGTAGTCCTCGATATTGATCTGTCGGTTATAGAGCGAAAGGGCCGTCATCTTGCTGACCACGTCCAGAACGTATTCGTCGCTCCCATCGGCCTCTTCAATGACGGAGGCACAGGTATGGTACATCATCGGCAGGGCTTCTTGCGCCATCTGTTTTGCTGCCTCGTCAGCCTGCACCAGGACCGGAACAGAAATAAGAGCGGCGGTCATTATCTGAATAGCGAAAATACGCATCTCATACCCCTCCGATTACTTTGAATTCGCGCCGATGAGCGCGCCAACGACCGCCCCTGCAGCGGCCCCTTTGCCATCACCAACCAGAGCGCCGACCCCCGCACCGATCAACGCGCCCTTTACCGCTTTTTTCTCTTTGTCATCCGCCAACCCCGCTGTGGCCGAGATCAAAGCCAGCGACGTTGTTGCGGCAAATGCAACTGTTCTTAATCCAATTCCTGAAATCGTCATGTGGATGCCCTCCCATGGCATGACCTGAGCAATTACCTTTGGGGTAAGCCTAACGAGGCGCCAATGTACTGGCAACAAAACGGTGGGCGTTAGATCTCCTCGACTGACATGACTCCGTCCAACGATTTAATTGCGCCCTTGATCTGTGGGTTGATCGGGAAATCCTGACCTAACTCCATTTCAACTTCTCCGGGCAAGCCAGGGTCCATCAGGCACAGCTGAATCGGACCCTTCGAAGCGTTTTTGGCCGCGCTGGCCGCGTCCTCAAGCACTTTTGCCACTGTCGGCAAAACCTGCGGTTCTTCCACAAAAATCTTGAGCCCGGTTGCACCGGATTCGGCTACTACGGCGTCAACCGGACCGACGGAGCGGCCGAGCAGTTTCAGCTGGTCCGCCTCCATCGTCGCCTCGGCGGTCAGGACAACCTGCGCGCCGGTCTCCAGAAACTCACGCGACTTTTCCAAAGTATCCGAGAACAGCGTGACTTCGTAAGCGCCGGTCGGATCGGAAAGCTGAGCAAAGGCAAAGCGGTTACCCTTTGCCGATTTCCTCTCTTGTCTCCCGGAAACCACCCCTGCCATTTTGGCAAGCATCATCCCTTTGTGCCTGACATGCTCGATGACCTGATCCAGAGTCATGACGTCACGCCGCTTTAGCGCCGGCATGTAGTCGTCCAGAGGGTGACCCGACAAGTAAAAGCCGATGGCCTTAAATTCTTCGCTCAACCGCTCCGCCGGCAGCCAGTCCGGCGACTGCGACAGGCGCGGCTCGGGCAGGTCGTCGCCAGCCTCACCGAACAAGGACACCTGGTTCGAGTTCTTCTGTTCATGGATTGCCGCCGAGTATTGCACAAGCGGATCAAGGCTTTCGAATACACGACGGCGGTTCTTGTCGAGCTGATCAAAAGCCCCGGCCCGCGCCAGCATTTCCAGAGGGCGCTTGCCCACTTTCTTCAGGTCGACGCGGCGGGCAAAATCGAACAGGTTCACAAATGGCTTTTCCGCGCGCCCTTCGACCACAAGGTTCATCGCTTCGGCGCCTACATTCTTGAGCGCGCCCAGCGCATAGACCAAGTGCCCCTCGACCACGTCGAAAGTCGCCAGCGAGCGGTTCACGCAGGGCGGCACGTAGGGAAGTTCCAGGCCTTTACGGACTTCCTCGAAATAGACAGCCAGCTTGTCGGTCAGGTGGATATCGCAGTTCATGACGCCCGCCATGAACTCAACCGGGTGGTTCGCCTTCAGCCAGCCGGTCTGGTAACTGACCACCGCATAAGCAGCTGCGTGTGATTTGTTGAAGCCATAGTTCGCGAATTTTTCGAGCAGGTCGAAGACCTCAGACGCCTTCTTGGCATCCACTCCATTTTCGCCCGCGCCCTTTTCGAATTTCGGGCGTTCGGCGTCCATCGCCTCTTTGATCTTCTTACCCATCGCACGGCGCAGCAGGTCGGCACCGCCAAGGCTATACCCTGCCATGACCTGCGCGATCTGCATCACCTGTTCCTGATAAACGATGATGCCCTGGGTTTCTTCAAGGATATGGTCGATTAGAGGATGTACGGACTCGATTTTCCGCAGCCCGTTCTTGACCTCGCAATAGGTTGGAATGTTCTCCATCGGACCGGGGCGGTACAACGCCACAAGAGCAACAATGTCCTCGATACACGTGGGTTTCATACGCTTGAGCGCGTCCATCATGCCCGAGGATTCCACCTGGAACACTGCGACTGTTTTAGCAGCAGAATAGAGTTTATACGTCGCTTCGTCGTCCAGAGGGATTGCGTTGATCTGGTTCTCGGCCCCCTCGGCCGGTTCATAGAGTTCCGTGCCATCAGCGGTGACGTGCAGCGGGCGCCCGGACTTAAAGATCAGATCCATAGCGTTTTGGATCACGGTCAGGGTTTTCAGACCCAGAAAGTCGAACTTCACCAGCCCGGCTTGCTCCACCCACTTCATGTTGAACTGGGTTGCAGGCATATCCGAGCGCGGATCCTGATAAAGCGGTACCAGCGCATCCAGCGGGCGGTCTCCAATCACAACCCCCGCTGCGTGCGTCGAAGCGTTCCGCAGCAGACCCTCGACCTGCTGGCCGTATGTTAGCAGACGATCCACAACCTCTTCGTTGCGGGCTTCTTCGCGCAGGCGCGGTTCGTCTTTCAACGCTTTTTCGATGGATACGGGTTTGACGCCTTCGACGGGGATCATCTTGGACAGCCGGTCCACCTGCCCGTAAGGCATTTGCAGAACTCGTCCGATGTCACGCACGGCCGCCTTCGACAAGAGCGCACCAAAGGTGATGATCTGCCCCACTTTGTCGCGGCCGTATTTCTGCTGCACATAGCGGATTACTTCTTCCCGACGGTCCATGCAGAAGTCGATATCGAAGTCTGGCATCGAAACCCTTTCGGGGTTCAGGAAGCGTTCGAACAGAAGGCTGTAGCGCAATGGATCAAGGTCGGTGATCGTCAGCGCATAAGCAACCAGCGAGCCCGCACCCGAGCCCCGACCCGGCCCCACAGGAATATCCTGATCTTTGGACCATTGGATAAAGTCCGCAACGATCAGGAAGTAGCCCGGGAAACCCATCCCTTCGATAATGTCGAGCTCGAAATCCAGCCGCTCTTGATACTCCTCGGGCGTCACAGCATGCGGGATCACCGCCAGACGCTTCTGCAGTCCTTCATTCGCAATGCGGCGCAGTTCGGCGACCTCATCATCAGCGAATTTTGGCAGGATCGGGTCGCGACGATAGGCCATGAACGCACAGCGTTTGGCAATCTCGACGGTGTTCTCGATGGCCTCGGGCAGATCGGCGAACAGAGTCACCATCTCTTGCTGAGACTTGAAATAATGCTGTGCGGTCAGACGACGGCGGCCGTCTTGCTGGTCGACATAGGCGCCTTCAGAGATACAGATCAGCGCATCATGCGCCTCGTACATATCCGAGGTCGGGAAATAGACGTCGTTGGTGGCAACCAGTGGCAGGTTCTTGGCATAGGCCATCTCGACATGACCACGTTCAGTCAGCCGTTCGGCTTCGGGCTGGCCACCCTCACCCGGATGGCGTTGCAATTCGATATACAGGCGATCCGGGAACATCGCCGCCAGCCTATCTATTAAAACCTCTGCCGCCGGACGCTGACCTTGCTGTAAAAGCCGTCCCACCGGGCCATCGGGCCCACCGGACAGGCAGATCAGGCCATCTGATCGGTCCGCCAACTCCTCCAGCGTCACTTGCGGCAGTTGTCCGCCCTTGTCCACATAGAGGCAAGAGCTGAGCTTCATCAGGTTTTCATACCCGACCTCAGATTGTGCCAGCAACACCAGCGGCGCGGGCGCTTTTGGCTTTTCACCCGGTTGCGCCTGCACGTAAGTCAAGTCGACCTGGCACCCCATGATCGGCTGCACGCCCGCCCCGCTAGCGGTGACCGAAAACTCGAGCGCCGAAAACATACTGTTTGTGTCGGTCACAGCGACGGCCGGCATCTCCATCTGCTCGCAAATAGCCGGCAGCTTTTTCAGGCGCACGGCACCTTCCAGCAGCGAATATTCGGTGTGAACGCGGAGGTGAATGAATCGGGGAATACTGCTCATGACCGGCAGGCTACCTCAGCCAGCGACCACGCAAAAGCCGGAACCTGAGCCACGAACTGTCAAAATAATCGACGGCGATTATTCGGTTTTTTCAGAAGGTGCTTCGGGTGGGAAGTTCTTCGCCAAACAGAAAACACTTTAGTTTCAAAACACTGAGCAATACAGTTGGTTAAATAATTCACGCCGTTTGGCGGTATTGGTGCATCGCAGGGGCAGTTTTTCTTGCCAGACAACCTGCGCTGTTTCTAACATCTTACGGCAAGCTACCAGCCCGCTACTCTTTCTACGTCGCATCGAAGGAGAGCACCGAAGGGCACAACCGGGTAAGGCGACGGGTTTCTCGTATGAATATCACGTTTCTTCTGAACGGAGAGACAGTGGAGCTGGCGGATGTCGATCCGACAGCGACCCTGCTGGACTGGCTGCGCGAGGACCGCGGCCTGACCGGCACCAAAGAAGGCTGCAACGAGGGCGATTGCGGTGCCTGCACCGTGATGGTGACGGATGAAGGCGGCCACAAAGCGCTGAATTCCTGCATCCTGTTCCTGCCCCAATTGCACGGCAAGGCGGTGCGTACGGTCGAAGGTGCCTGTGGTCCGAATGGTGAAGCGCATCCCGCTCAACAGGCCATGGTCGACCTGCATGGTTCGCAATGCGGTTTCTGCACTCCCGGTTTCGTGATGTCGATAGTGGCAAGCCACGCCACTGGCGCAACAGATCACGACACTCAGCTTGCCGGCAATCTTTGCCGCTGCACGGGCTATGCACCGATCATTCGCGCGGCGGAAGCCGTTGAAAAACACCCTGTTCCGGTCTGGGTTCGGGACAAGCCTGTAGCGACGCGGGCGGCCTCACCCATGTTGCCGGAATCCTCAGACGAATTGGCCGCCGTTTTTGCCGAGCACCCGGATGCCACACTGGTAGCAGGAGCAACCGACGTAGGTTTGTGGGTCACCAAGCAACTGCGGAATTTGGACCCGGTCATTTTCCTGAACCGCTGTGACGATCTGAAGGAAATTGACATCACAGATGACGAAGTCCGCTTCGGTGCCATGGTCGACATGAACCGCATGGGTGCGGCGCTAGCCGACCTGCATCCTTCCTACGCCGAGATGATCCGCCGCTATGCCAGCGTTCAGGTCCGCCACGCGGCCACCGTTGGTGGGAACATCGCCAATGGCTCGCCTATCGGAGACAATCCGCCCGCGCTGATTGCTCTGGATGCAACGCTGCACCTCCGCAAGGGAGATGCACGTCGTTCGGTTTCGCTGGAAGAGTTCTTCATCGACTACGGCAAGCAAGATCGCACCCCGGGCGAATTTGTCGAAGCCGTCAGCTTCCCGCGTCAGGTCGACCGTCTGAAAACCTATAAACTCAGCAAGCGCTTCGATCAGGATATCTCGGCCGTGTGCGGGTGTTTCAACATCACCGTTTCGAACGGCATCGTCACGCAGGCACGCATCGCCTTTGGCGGAATGGCTGGAATTCCGAAACGAGCCTCTAACGTCGAGGCCGCTTTGGCCGGCAAGCCATGGACACACGAAACCATTCGGGCCGCGATCCCTGCTTTTGCTGACGATTTCACCCCGATGACGGACATGCGCGCCTCGGCCACGTATCGGCTGGAAACGGCCAAGGCGATGCTCGAACGATACTTCCTCGAAGATCAGGGCGAGGTAACTAACGTGCTGGAGGTGACAGCATGAGCGTGACAAAACCACTCCCGCACGACGCCGCGCCGCTGCATGTCTCTGGTACTGCACGTTATGTGGACGACATCCCGACGCCCAAAGGATCGCTGCATCTGGCTTTTGGCCAAAGCCCGATCGCCAAGGGTAAGATCACGGCGATGGATCTGTCGGCTGTAAAAGCCGCCGAAGGGGTCGTCATGGTGATGACCGCCGAGGACCTGCCCTTTGCCAATGACGTCTCTCCGTCCATCCATGACGAGCCTTTGCTGTCGGATGGTACGGTCAACTATATTGGCCAGCCCGTCTTCCTTGTGGTCGCAACAAGCCATCTTGCGGCGCGTAAAGCGGCACGTTTGGACAAGATCGATTATGCCGAAGAAACTCCGATCCTGACAGTCGAGGATGCCTTGGCAGCGGACAGCCGGTTCGAAGAAGGCCCCCGAATTTATGCCAAAGGGAATGCGGACGCCGCCATTGGCGGGTCTGCTCATGTGATTGAGGGCGGTTTCGAACTTGGCGGGCAGGAGCACTTCTATCTGGAAGGACAGGCCGCTTTGGCCGTGCCAAATGAAGGCGCGGATATGCTGGTGCATAGCTCGACCCAGCACCCGACCGAGATTCAGCACAAAGTTGCGGACGCATTGGGCGTTCCAATGCACGCCGTTCGGGTTGAAACGCGCCGCATGGGCGGCGGATTTGGCGGCAAGGAAAGTCAGGGCAATGCTCTGGCCGTTGCCTGTGCCGTCGCGGCTCGTGCAACCGGCAAGGCCTGCAAAATGCGCTATGACCGTGACGATGACATGATCATCACCGGCAAGCGCCATGCGTTTCGCATTTCGTACAAAGCCGGATTTGATGAGTACGGGCATATTCAGGGCGTTTCCTTCCTGCAATACGCGATCTGCGGCTGGGCGCAGGACCTATCCCTGCCCGTGGCTGACCGCGCGATGTTGCATTCGGATAACGCCTATCTGCTACCGAATGCCCGGATCGAAAGCCACCGGCTGAAGACCAACACCCAATCTGCCACCGCCTATCGCGGCTTTGGCGGGCCTCAGGGCATGGTCGCCATTGAGCGAGTGATGGATCACGCCGCGCACGTGATGGGTTTGGATCCGGTCGAACTGCGTCGCCGGAACTACTATGACCCAGCACATGTGCCAACCATGGAACCCACGCACCTAGCGACCCGTCCCTTGGGCCATGTCGACCCGCACGAGGATCTGACAAGTTTGGGTGCAGTGGAGCAGGTAAAGACTGCGCCACCTGTTCGGCCGGTGCCAGAAGGCGGCAATACAACGCCCTACGGCATGGAAGTCACTGATTTCGAACTGCATGAGATGACAGAGGCGTTGCTGAAATCCAGCGATTATGCCTCCCGTAAGGCAGCGATCGAGAAGTGGAACGCCAAGAATTCCGTTATCAAGAAAGGCATCGCCTTCTCTCCGGTCAAGTTCGGCATTTCATTCACGCTGACCCATCTGAACCAGGCGGGGGCGCTGGTGCACGTGTATCAGGACGGCTCGGTTCACCTGAACCACGGTGGCACGGAAATGGGCCAGGGACTGTTCCAGAAAGTCGCGCAAGTTGCTGCGTCCCGCTTTGGCATTCCGTTAGAGATGGTTAAGATCACGGCGACGGACACAGCCAAGGTGCCCAACACGTCTGCTACGGCGGCGTCTTCGGGCAGTGACCTGAATGGTATGGCGGTCAAGGCTGCCTGTGACACGATCCGCGACCGGATGGCGGATTATCTGGCAGAACGGCATCAGGCTGATCCATCAACGGTCACATTTGCGGATGGTCAGGTCACGGTCGGCGAAGAGACCTATCCCTTCGCCGAAGCCGCCGCGTTGACTTATCAGGGCCGTGTGAGCTTGTCGGCGACCGGGTTCTACAAGACCCCCAAGATCGAATGGGACCGGATCAAAGGTCGCGGCCGACCGTTCTTCTACTTCGCTTATGGTGCATCTATCACCGAAGTTGCTGTTGATACGCTGACCGGAGAAAACCGAATTCTGCGCACAGATATCCTGCATGACGCAGGTGCCTCGCTGAACCCGGCACTGGATGTCGGTCAGGTTGAGGGCGGGTATGTGCAAGGCGCAGGCTGGCTGACAACCGAGGAACTGGTCTGGGATGGCAAGGGCAACCTGCGCACGCATGCGCCGTCGACCTACAAGATCCCGGCCTGTTCCGACCGGCCCGACGTTTTCAACGTGGCTTTGTGGGATGGCGCGAACCGTGAGGACACGATCTATCGCTCCAAGGCGGTAGGAGAGCCGCCGTTCATGCTGGGCATATCCGCCTGGCTGGCGCTGTCGAACGCGGTGGCGGCCTGCGGAGACAGCTATCCCGCATTGGACGCACCGGCCACGGCGGAAGAAGTCTGGCACGGCGTCCAAAGAGTTAAGGAAGGTACCTAATGGGATTTGATCGGGAAGCATTGAGGGAGGCGGTCAAAACCCACGGAAAAGTGGTCCGGGTGGTCATTGCCGGGATCAAAGGTTCGTCACCCCGCGAAGTTGGTGCAGCTATGCTTGTTTGGGAGGACGGGCAATCAGGCACTATCGGTGGCGGAACGCTGGAGTTTCAGGCCGCCGAGGCAGCGCGGTCTCAGACCAAGTCGTCCCGCCTGACGCAACATGCGCTTGGCCCCGACTTGGGACAATGCTGCGGAGGTGCGGTAACACTGTTCAGTGAAATCTATGATCGCGACACCGTAAACAAGTTGGACGACACACTGATCGCTCGCCCGACCTCAGGTGGCGAAATGCCCCTTTCGGTCAAACGCCTGCAGACGCAGGCCCGTGGTCAGGGCGTTCAGCCGGACACACAACTGATCGACAGCTGGATGGTAGAGCCGGTGCATAAACCGGAGCGCAACTTGTGGATTTGGGGCGCAGGTCACGTAGGCCGTGCTCTGGTCGATGTCCTGTCACCACTGCCCGATCTGGCGATCACTTGGGTCGATACCGGACCAGAACGGTTCCCCGAAACGGTACCGAGCGGTGTCACCGTCGCGCCAGCGGCGAAACCAGCCGAGCTGGTGCGCTATGCGCCACGCGATGCCGAACACCTTGTGCTGACATATTCACACAATCTGGATCTGGAACTGTGCAACAGGCTGCTTTTGCACGATTTCCGCTTTGCGGGCTTGATCGGCTCGGCTACCAAATGGGCGCGATTCCGGTCGCGGCTGGCCACCCTCGGGCACCCGCCCGAACGGATAACCCGGATCACTTGCCCGATTGGCGATCCGTCACTGGGCAAACACCCGCAGATGATCGCCGTCGGCGTCGCAGCGCAAATCCTGCGCCCTGCCCGGCAGAACGACTTGAAGAAGGACCTGAGCGCGTGACCACTCCATTATTGAGTTTGCAAGGGCTGACCAAAGCCTATCCCGGCGTCGTGGCCAATGATCAGGTGTCCTTTGACATCGGTGAAGGCGAAGTTCATGCCCTGCTGGGCGAGAACGGCGCGGGAAAATCCACGCTGGTGAAAATGATCTACGGGCTGGTGAAACCCGACAGCGGCACGATGCTGCTGCGCGGACAGACTTTTGCACCACCTGAACCCCGTGCTGCGCGGGCGGATGGGATCGCAATGGTGTTCCAACACTTCTCGCTGTTCGACGCGCTGAACGTGGCCGAGAACATCGCACTTGGTATGGAGAAACCACCAGCCATGGGTGATCTGGCTTCTCGAATTCGGGAGGTTTCCGAGACATACGGCCTGCCCCTTGATCCTTACCGCACGGTCGGCGACCTGTCTGCCGGAGAACGCCAGCGGGTCGAGATTATTCGCTGTCTTCTACAGGATCCCAAACTGCTGATCATGGATGAGCCGACCTCGGTTCTGACACCACAAGAGGTGGATATCCTCTTTGAAACGCTGAACAAGTTGCGATCCGAGGGCACTTCGATCCTCTATATCTCGCACAAGCTGGAAGAAATCCGCACGCTTTGTGATCACGCCACAATCCTGCGCTTGGGCAAGAACGTGGGCGAGTGTGTTCCAAACGAAACCTCTGCGCGTGATATGGCCGAAATGATGGTGGGCTCGACTCTGCAAACACCGGAACGCTCGGGGCGTGAGTTTGGCGAGGTTGCACTGGACGTAAGTGGCCTGTCTGTTCCGTCACCATCGGAATTCGGCACCGCTCTGAAAAACGTCCATATGACAGTGCGCAAGGGCGAAGTACTGGGCATCGGCGGCGTTGCTGGCAATGGACAGGATGAGCTGCTGGGCGTTTTGTCCGGTGAAATTCCGACCGCTGCGGACGCGATCAAGTTCAACGGTCAGAAGATTGGCAAACTAGGCCCGACTGCGCGCCGCAGCCTGGGTGTACTGACGGCACCCGAAGAACGGCTGGGCCACGCGGCTGCACCGGATATGAGCTTGACCGAGAACGCATTGCTTACCGGTTCGGTACGCGAAGGCCTTGAGAACAACGGGTTCCTGAAATGGGCCGAAACGCAGAGCTTTGCCGAGAGGATCATTGAAGACTTTGATGTCCGCACGCCGGGCCCCGAGAACGCGGCACGATCATTGTCGGGAGGGAACCTGCAGAAATTCGTGATTGGCCGTGAAGTTCTACAAAACCCCGACGTGCTGGTGGTGAACCAGCCGACTTGGGGCGTCGACGCTGCCGCTGCTGCTTCGATCCGTCAGGCAATTCTGGATCTGGCGGCCAAAGGCACGGCAGTTGTTTGCATCAGCCAGGATCTGGATGAACTGATGGAAATATCGGACAGCTTCGCCGCCCTGAACGAAGGACGGCTGAGCGCGCCGCGCACAACAACAGGTCTGACGGTCGACGAAATCGGCCTGATGATGGGCGGAGCACATGGCATGGAGGTGGCCCATGTGTAAGCCAGTGACAAGACTCAAAAAAGATAATGTATACGGGGGGATGAGCATATGATTGTATTGGAGAAACGGCCACAGCCGTCCAAAGCGTGGTCCTATGCGACCCCTTTGGTGGCCGTGCTGGCGACAATGTTTTTTGGCGGGCTGTTATTCGCCATTCTGGGCAAGAACCCCATTCAGGCCATAGGAACTATTTTCTGGGAGCCTTTGTTCGGAGAGTTTGCGTTCTATTACCGTCCGCAATTGCTGGTGAAAGGTGCGCCGTTGGTTTTGATCGCCATCGGCCTGTCGCTGGGCTTTCGTGCAGGTATCTGGAACATTGGTGCCGAAGGTCAGTACATCATGGGTGCCATTTTTGGTGCGGGGGCCGGTCTTGCGTTTTACCCGCTTGATGCGTGGTACGTTTTCCCGATCATGGTAATCGCTGGCGCATTTGGCGGGTGGCTCTGGGCGATGATCCCTGCCTTTCTGAAAGTGCGTTTCGGCACCAACGAGATCCTTGTCTCATTGATGCTGGTTTATGTCGCCGAGCAGATGCTGGCGTCGGTTTCCCTGGGCCTGCTGAAAAACCCCGAAGGCTTTGGCTTTCCTGGATCACGCAACCTGCAATCCTATGAGAGCGCCCACAATGCCGAGCTGATCGTGGGATCGGGTATGCATTGGGGTGTCGTTACAGCCCTGATTGCCGTGATCTTTGCCTATGTTCTGCTGAATCGCCATATGCTGGGCTTTCACATCCGCCTGACGGGTGAAGCCCCGCGCGCGGCGAAGTTCGCTGGCGTGAATCCGGCGCGGCTAATCCTGTTCTGCCTTGGTTTGTCCGGAGCTCTTGCCGGGCTGGCAGGTATGTTCGAAGTGTCCGGACCCTCGGGCGTGGTCAGCATCGACTTCAACGTCGGCTACGGCTTTACCGCGATCATTGTCGCCTTTCTGGGCCGTCTGCATCCTGTGGGCATTCTTCTGGCCGGTGGCCTGATGGCGCTGACTTATATTGGTGGCGAGATCGCGCAGTCTCAACTAGGTCTGCCCGCCGCTGCCATTCAGGTGTTCCAGGGCATGCTTCTGTTCTTCCTGCTCGCCTTCGATCTTTTGACCAACTACCGCATCCGTGCGGCCCGTAGCGAGGTGGCTTGATCCATGGACCTTACTGAAATCAACCCCGTCCTTTTGCTGGCCTCCCTTATGGTCGCAGCAACCCCACTACTTTTGGCCGCGATTGGGGAACTGGTCGTCGAAAAGGCCGGCGTCCTGAACCTTGGCGTCGAAGGCATGATGATCGTCGGCGCAATCAGCGGCTTTGCCATCTCCGTCGAGACCGGCTCACCCTGGCTCGGTTTTATCGCTGCGGCCGTCGGAGGCGCAGTGTTGTCCTTGTTGTTCGTGTTATTGACACAGGTTGCGCTGGCAAATCAGGTAGCCAGCGGTCTGGCACTGACACTGTTCGGCCTTGGGTTCAGTGCCCTGTTGGGACAAAGCTATGTAGGTGTCAAACCGCCCAGCATGGGAGAAATCCATATCCCGCTGATCAGCGACATTCCGGTCCTTGGCCCGATCCTGTTCCAGCATGATCCGATCCTCTATGTCGGCATCGCATTGACCGCCGCGGTCTGGGCTGTCCTGAAATACACCCGCGTAGGATTGATCCTGCGAGCGGTGGGTGAAAACCACGATGCGGCACATGCATTGGGCTACAAGGTGATCAAGATCCGCATTCTGGCGATCCTGTTTGGTGGTGCCTGTGCCGGGTTGGGTGGCGCCTATATCAGCCTGATCCGTGTTCCGCAGTGGACCGAAGGCATGACGGCCGGTGTCGGCTGGATCGCGCTTGCACTGGTTGTATTCGCCAGCTGGAAACCATGGCGTGCATTGCTGGGTGCGTATTTGTTTGGCGGAATCACAGTGTTGCAGCTTAATCTGCAGGCAGCGGGCGTTGCCATTCCCGTCGAGTATCTGGCAATGTCACCCTATATTATCACGATCCTTGTGCTTGTGATCCTTTCGGCCGACAAGAGCAGCGCACCTGCCTCACTGGGCCGTATCTTCCATGCCTCGCACTAGGCGGGGCCAATTGAACCAACTTGGGGAGTAACCACATGAAGTTCACTTCAATTCTGACAAGCGCCGCGATGGCGCTGGGTCTGGCGACAGGCGCCATGGCCCAAGACAAAACAAAGGTCGGCTTCGTGTTTGTCGGCCCGGTCGGAGATGGCGGCTGGACCTATGAGCATAACAAAGGCCGCCTGGCTGTTGAGGAAGAATTCGGTGACAAGGTCGAGACCGTGTTCGTTGAATCCGTACCCGAAGGACCGGATGCAGAGCGTGTGATGACCCAGATGGCGTTGGAAGGTGCTGATCTGATTTTCACCACCTCGTTTGGTTACATGGACCCGACCATCAACGTTGCCAAGAAGTTCCCGAACGTTAAGTTCGAGCACGCCACCGGCTATAAAACAGCGCCGAACGTTTCGGTCTATTCCGCCCGGTTTTATGAAGGGCGCGCAGTTCAGGGCCATATCGCGGGGAAGATGACCAAATCGAACACTGTCGGTTATATCGGTTCCTACCCGATCCCCGAAGTGATCCGTGGCATCAACTCGGCCTATATCCACGCCAAGAAGGTCAACCCGGATGTCGAGTTCAAGATCGTCTGGGCCTACACTTGGTTTGACCCGGCAAAAGAGGCTGATGCCGCCACCGTTCTGATCGAACAGGGCGCAGACGTGATCCTGCAGCACACCGACTCGACCGCTCCGCAAGCGGCTGCACAAGAGGCGGGTAACGTGATCACCTTTGGCCAAGCGTCGGATATGAGCGAATATGCTCCGATGCCGCGTGTTTCGTCGATCATCGACAACTGGGCACCTTACTACATCGCGCGCACCAAAGCCGTGATGGATGGTTCCTGGGAAACTGTGAACACATGGGACGGCATCGCGGAAGGAATGGTGGAAATTGGTGAAATTTCGGATGCTGTTCCGGCGGACCTCAAAGAAGAGGCACTGGCCCTGAAGGCGTCCATTGCCGATGGCAGCTACCACCCCTTCACAGGCCCGCTGAAAAAGCAGGACGGCAGCGACTGGTTGGGCGAAGGTGAAACTGCCGATGACGGCACACTGGCTGGTATGAACTTCTATGTCGAAGGGCTTGAAGGCGAAATTCCGCAGTAAACTCGATCTAATGACACAGTTAAAGCCCGCCACTTCCGGCGGGCTTTTTCATTTCTGGTCGTGATGTCCGAAAATTCGCCATGCCAGAATGATCCGGGAAATCGCGGTCAAAAAACACAAACCTCCGAAAATCCACGACAAGAACGAAAAGGCATTCGGCACTAAACACAGCAGGGTGAAAAAGGCGATCGTTTCGGCGCCTTCCAAAAGACCGCCCGTGAAGTACAGTGCCTTTTCTCCGCGTGCATGGGTCTTCAGGCCGTGCCGATCCGCCAGCAGCGAAAACCCAAGAAAACTTGCCCCGTTGAAATAGAACGACAGCAGCAAAAAGCCCCCGGCCGCCCCATTCGTGACCGGATCAGCCAAAATGAACCCCAGCGGGATTGCGCCGTAAAACAGGAAGTCGCAGGTAATATCCAAATACCCGCCAAAATCCGTTCCGCCCCGTGCCCGCGCGACCGCTCCGTCCAAACCGTCAGCAAGACGTGACAACAGCATTGGACCCAACGCCCAATAGGTTTCACCCGCCACGATCAACCCTGCGGCAAGCAGACCAAGCGCCAGCCCGATCAACGTCACCTGATTTGCCGTAAACCCCAACCGGGCCAGTAAGCGGCCCTGAGCATTCAGGGCCGGGTCAATTATCGGTCGGATCTGCGCATCGAACATGAGCGGCAGTTAACCGCACTTATCGATCATGACCAGACACATTACCGCGAGGCGCGTGCTGTGAATGCCACTTAGTGCCCGCTGAGAACCAGCGTGTTCACCGGCATCAGGATCAGGCGCAGGCGCAATCCGGCGGCGTGTACAACGCCAATAGTGTCGACAACATGCAGAAACGCTTTTTCCCAGAACCCAAGGTTTTCATCTTCGAGCTTGGCATGGTTGTCGGTATAGACATTGGCCAGACAGTTACTGCCGGGTGGAATCCGGTCCGCCATGCCTTTGTACAAAGGTTCAAGATAGACCAGAATCGAGCCCGGATTTGTGTTTGTCTGAACGTCGCGCAATTCGTCGGAAGGACGAATCTGCCCAGACGGGATCACGTCCTGAACTTGGACCACTACAACTGGGATAACTGTGAATGGCTTGGTCATGCATCCCAGTTCGCCAATCATGCCCGGCTTGATGACCTGTGCGGACAATTGATTGAACGCCGCCTGAAACCGGTCGTGGCCGGACGACGAAGGCACCAGAATGCCTGCTGGTCGCAGCAAGGGGCTGACGTAATCACCAACCTGCAACCCGAATTGTTCGATACGGCCCGTCACACCTGCGTTGATCACAGTCTTATCCAACTCGGTCAGGGCGGCATCGAGCTGCGCATTGGCGCTGGCGAGTTGGGCGGGGATCAGTTCTTCGATCTGCTGAACGACGGCTGCGCGTTGGGACTGGGCCGCGACAACCTGGGCTTCACGTTCGGCCACCAGATTTTCAAGCCGATCGATTTCCGCCAGACGAACCGCGCTGGAGCCTTCGTCGCGCAGGGTCGTGTTTCGCTCCAGGTCTTCCTTCGCCTGATCCAGCGCAGCGCGGGCGCCTGCAATGCCGGCATCTGCATTGGCAAGATCCGTCTGTGCTACTTTCAACGACGCCTGAACCTGTGCGATCTGCGCATGCGCAGCTTCAACTTGAGCTGTCTGGGTGAAATCCTCGATCCGAAAAATCGGCTGGCCCGCTGTCACGGTCTGGTTGTTGACAACATAAACCTCGGACACGCGACCGCCCAGCTGCGGCAAGATGGTTACGGTACGAAAAAAGGACGCCGCAGCGCTGCTGGACGGGTGAAAATAGAACAGCGTCGTGATCACCGTGAGTGCCATAATGGCACAGGTCGTTAACCCCCACCGCAACTCGTACCACATGGTGAACAGCGTGATTTCATGGCCAATTCGCTTACCCTGTACGAAGCGCCGAAAAAGGAAATCGGGCAGCACGGTCACAAGCGCGCACATCAGTGTTTCCAGCATGTTCTAGTGCTCCTGCGGCGCGGCTGTTTGTGGGTTAGGGTCAGCAGGCGACTCTTCGACGGGTGGCGTTGACGTACTTTGCGGCGCGAGCGAGCGGATGGCGTCGGCGATAGCGCGTAACGGCGCGGCAAAATCGGGGAACTGAAAGCCCGCCACCAGAATAGCCGCCACCCAGAATAGGCCATTATGGGTAAACAATGCGAGAAGCGCCAAAATTCCCACAAGCTGGAACTGAGGGTGATTTGACTCATGTGCGATTTTTTCGGGGATCGAGTGCAAGGTGAAATATGCAACACCGATCAATACGATCACGACGACCGTAAAAACCAGCATAAACGTGAAAAGAAAATCGCTGCCATCGGCCTGAACCACATAGGACGGGACATGTCCTGTGGCCATCGGGTGTATGTCCGCAGTGTTCACCCTACCCTCCTGTCTCCTGTATGTTCTTTCTTTGGATGGGTTGATGCACAATTTCAAGCCTGCTTATAGTTTGCAAGGCAACTGAACGGTTCCGCAAAACAATCCAGAGAAACAAATGTTTACTGATACACACCCGTCCAAAGCCTGCCCTGCGGCCAAAGATCAATGATCGATTTTCTTGTTGTGGGCGGCGGGATTGCAGGCCTCAGTGCCGGCGCGCGGTTGTCGTCGCACGGATCCGTCACGGTGCTCGAGGCCGAAGATGCCCTTGGCTATCACGCCTCGGGTCGGTCGGCGGCGTTATTCGAGGAAAGCTATGGCCCACCTTCCGTTGTCGCCCTGAACAAGGCCGGGGCGGATTTCCTGAAATCAGAAAATGGCGGCTACCTGACTCCCCGCGGGCTAATGCTGCTTGGTGGCAAAGATCAGGCAGAGTTGTTCAACAGAGATTTGACCAGCCTGAATATGCAGGGCATTTTAGTTGAGCATGCGCTATCTCGCGTGCCCATCCTGAATCCGGACACGGTCGGGTTTGCTGCAGTAGGCGAAGCTGCATTCGACATAGACACCGACCGCATGCTGCAGGACTTTGCCCGCACCATTCGCGCCAATGGAGGGTCGGTCCTGACCCGCCAAAAAGTAACCAGTATACGAAAATTGGGGCACTGGACAGCCGAAGCGGCCCAAGTGTTCGAAGCCCGATATCTTGTAAACGCGGCGGGGGCCTGGGTGGACGAAATCGCAGAAATGGCAGGAATAACACCTATCGGGATTCTGCCCCGTCGCCGATCCATGGCGCGCATCCCTGCACCGGGCGGGCATGACGTGACGGGTTGGCCCATGATGCTTGGCGCTGGCGAAGGGTGGTATGCCAAGCCCGACGCCGGAAAGCTGTTAGTGTCCCCTTCCGAGGTGGACGTCACCACGCCCCACGATGCTTATGCTGATGACATGGTTTTGGCAGAAGGACTGGCGCGGTATGAAGCGATGGTCACAGAGCCCGTGACGCGGGTCGAAACCAACTGGGCCGGGTTACGCAGCTTCGCCCCGGATGGAACATTGGTCTTGGGCCCGGACCCATCTGATTCATCCTTTATCTGGTCCGCCGGTCAGGGTGGGTACGGCTTTCAGACCGCCCCAGCCGCATCCCAACTGGTGGCAGATCTCACGATTGGACATGGCACAAATCTAGGGCCCGAATTTCTTGCGGCCCTGAAGCCGGATAGGTTGCGCAGATGACCCGACGACCGCCACCAAAAGCCAGCGTCGTGATCCAAAGCGAAGGCGACAAGCTGGTCGCCCCGGCCGCCAATCGAAATGTCGAAGCTCTGTGCAACCTGATTGAGCGCATTGCACCCGAGCAAGGCCGAGCCTTGGAACTGGCGAGCGGCACAGGGCAACACGTCATGGCTTTCGCCCAGCGCCTACCGGGTTTGACTTGGCAACCCACAGAGATTGCGCAGGAACGTCGAGCCAGCATCGACGCCTACAACATTGATCTGGCAAATGTCGCTGACGCCGCGCATCTGGATGCAACCTTACCAGATTGGCACAAGTCATTTGGCGGGCAGGATTTGATCGTACTCATTAACCTCTTACACCTGATCAACTGGCCCATGGTCAAAACGCTGGTCGCCGAGGCAGCGCTGGCCCTGCGTCCATCCGGTTGCCTCGTGCTGTATGGACCGTTCAAACGCTCGGGCCGTCTGACCAGCGAAGGCGACCGGCGGTTTCATGAAGCTTTGACCGCAGAAGACCCCGAGATCGGCTACAAGGATGACACGCAAATCCTTACTCTTTTTCAGGAATGCGGTCTGGACCTGGCCGAAGCCATCGAAATGCCTGCCAACAATCTGGCTTTTGTTGCAAAAAATCCGAGCACCTGACCAAGATCAAGGCCTGCACCACGCCTCCTCCATCATATGCGAATTACTGTATGTATAATGAGGAACTCATCATGGCCTGGCAGGAAAAACTTTCTGATACGCGTAAAGGGCTACGCAATCTCAATACCGCGATCCCTGACACCGCCCGTGCCTTTGGGGCATTGGGAAAGTCAGTCAAGGAAGGCGGTACGCTGGACTACAAGACCAAGGAATTCATCGCCTTGGGAATGTCCATCGCTGTTCGATGCGAACCTTGTATTTCGCTGCACACCGAGGCTTTGATCAAAGCTGGTGCTACCCGGGAGGAAGTATCGGATGTTTTGTCTATGGCCATCCAGATGGGCGGTGGACCGTCCATGATGTACGCAGCCAAAGCGTTGGAATGCTTTGACGAACTGACCGCTGGGTAAACTGCGTCAATCTGCCTCCGCCGGACAGGCGGGGCTGGCACGTTTCAATACTGGAAGCGCCCCATCAAAGACGGAGAAGACCGCAATGAAACCTATTATGCCCGCACTGGCCATAACCTTTTCCGCAAGCGTCGCACTCAGCGCCAGCGATATGGATGAAGGTCTGGAACACTTCCTTGAAAGCTGGGATCTGAACAGCGACGGGGTCATTACTTTGTCCGAGGCAACTGAACAGCGCGAAGACCTCTTTTACATGTTCGACAGCGATGAAAATGGCATTCTCGACAGTGTCGAATATGACCAGTTCGATGCCACACGGGCCGCGGCATCCCAAACCGAAGGCGTGCCAAGCAAGGCCATGATCGCGGTAAACACGCTGAAGCGTGAATTCAACGACACCAATCAGGATGGCCAGGTCAGCCGTGAGGAATTTCTGAGCGGAACCGACATGTGGCTGCGAGCGCTGGACATCAACAAAGACGGCGCTGTCAGCCAGATAGATTTCGAACAATCCTGAAAAAAGGCCCCGGATCTCTCCGGGGCCTTTTCAAATCAGCCGTCCTTGCGGATGACCTCGTTTTTCGGATCATAGGGGCTGTCGCAGGTGACGACCGCATCCCACAACTTATCCTGTATCTTGACCTTCAGCTTGGTGCCTTCCACGGCCAGATCAGGTTTCACATACCCCATGCCGATGGATTTCTCGAACGCCACCGAGTAACCGCCCGAGGTCAGACGACCCACACGCTCACCTTCCGGTGTGTACAGCACCTCGCGACCCCAAGGATCGGCATCTTCGGGACCGTCGATCAGCAGGGTGCAGCATTTCACGCGCACGCCGGTTTCGACCATCTTATCCTTGCCGTGGAATTCTTTGTTCAAATCGACAAAGCGCGGCAGATCGGCTTCCAGCGGGTTCGCATCGCGACCCAGTTCGTTGCCGAAGGCACGATAGGATTTCTCCTGACGCAGCCAGTTTTGGGCGCGGGCGCCGACCAGCTTCATACCGTGCTTCTCACCCGCTTTTTCGAGCAGGTCGAACAGGTAGTTCTGCATCTCGATCGGGTGGTGCAGTTCCCAACCCAACTCACCGGTATAGGCCACGCGGATCGCGTTGACCGGGCACATGCCCAGTTCGATCTGCCTGGCCGAGAGCCATGGGAAGCGTTTGTTGGACAGTGCGGTTTCCGGATCGGCGTCCTTGATGACCTCTTTCAGAACGTCACGCGATTTGGGTCCGGCGATGGCGAAGACGCCCCACTGGGTGGTCACGTCCTGGATCTCGATGTAGCCGAACTCCTCCATCTTGTCTTCGGCCGCCTTGCGCAGATAGTCGGCGTCGTATTCGGTCCAGGCACCGGCGGAGACGATGTAGTAGTTGTTCTCGCCGTTGCGGACGATGGTGTATTCGGTGCGTGTGGTGCCGTGCGAGGTCAGCGCGTAGGTCAGGTTGATACGACCGACCTTGGGCAGCTTGTTGCAGGTGAACCAATCCAGGAACTGGGTCGCGCCGGGGCCTTTGACGACATGCTTGGTAAAGGCCGACGCGTCGATCAGGCCAACGCCTTCGCGGATGGCTTTTGCTTCCTCGACAGCGTATTGCCACCAACCACCGCGACGGAACGAGCGGGCGTCATGGTCGAAGTTCTCGGGTGCATCCAGGGGACCGAAGTAGTTTGGGCGTTCCCAACCGTTGACCCAGCCAAACTGTGCGCCACGAGCTTTCTGACGATCGTAAGCCGGAACGGTGCGCAGCGGGCGGCAGGCTGCACGCTCTTCGTCGGGGTGGTGCAGGATATAGACGTGCTCGTAGCACTCTTCGTTCTTGCGCGCCGCGAATTCGGTGGTCATCCAGTTGGACGAGTAACGTTTGGGGTCCAGCGAGGCCATGTCGATCTCGGCTTCGCCATCGACCATCATCTGCGCCAGATAGTATCCGGTTCCGCCCGCTGCGGTGATACCGAACGAGAACCCTTCAGCTAGCCACATGTTGCGCAGACCCGGAGCCGGACCAACCAGCGGGTTGCCGTCGGGGGTGTAGCAGATCGGGCCGTTGAAATCGTCTTTCAGGCCGGATTCGGCACAGGACGGCACACGTTCGGCCATCGCCATGTACTGATCGGCGATCCGGTCCAGATCCAGCGGGAACAGGTCGGCGCGGAAGCTGTCCGGCACGCCGTGTTCGAACCGCGCGGGTGCGCCGTGTTCGTAAATCCCCAGAATCCAGCCGCCGCGTTCTTCTCGTGCATAGGATTCGTTATCTGCGTCGCGCACAACGGGGTGTTCGGGGTTGCCCGCCTCGCGCCATTTGACCAGCTCTGGATCCTTGTCCATGACGATGAAGGTGTGCTCGACCGGAATGGCAGGCATCTTGATACCCAGCATCTTGGCGGTGCGCTGTGCGTGGTTGCCCGATGCGGTCACGACATGCTCGGCAGTGATCACCACTTGCTCATCGCTCTCAACCAGATTGCCGCCCTTTTCGACCATCTTGGTGCAGGTCACTTCCCAGTGGGTACCGTTCCAGTGGAAGGCGTCGGCCTGCATCTTACGGACGATCTCAACGCCGCGCTGGCGCGCCCCCTTGGCCATCGCCTGTGTCACGTCGGCGGGGTTAATATAGCCGTCCTCAGTGTGGTAAATCGCGCCCTTCAAGTCCGAGGTTTCGATAAGCGGCCAGCGTTCCTTGATCTGGTCCGGGGTCAGCCACTCGTACGCGACATCGCAAGTCTCGGCAGTGGACGCATAGAGCATGTACTCGTCCATACGCTCCTGCGTCTGCGCCATGCGCAGGTTGCCGACCACAGCGAAGCCCGCGTTCAGGCCGGTCTCTTCCTCAAGCTGCTTGTAGAAATCGACCGAGTACTTGTGGATGTGGGTCGTCGCGTAGGACATGTTGAACAGCGGCAACAGGCCTGCTGCGTGCCAGGTCGAGCCAGATGTCAGCTCGTCCCGCTCAATCAACATCACATCTTCCCAGCCTGCCTTGGCCAGATGATATGCAATCGAGGTGCCGACGGCACCGCCGCCAACGACCAGTGCTTTGACTTGGGTTTTCATAACCGGGCGTCTCCCCTTGAATTCAGTTGACACCATATGGCGCATTTGAGTCGACCGGCGCGACATTCATCCGACCAGTGATATAAAAAAAACGACCCGCAGGTGCTGCGGGCCGTCGTTTTGGTTGCAAATTGGATCAGTTGCTTCCAACGGCGCAGCGTTTGCTGCTTCCAACAAGAGAGCAAGCGTTGCTACCGCTACCACCCTTTCGTACGGTAACCCCTGCGGACTTATCCTGTTCGGCGCCTGAACCCTCAAACATGGACGTAAGACCTGCCAACAACCCGCCCGAGGTTTCCTGGTTCTGTTCCTCGGCAGCGGGACCGTCGCCTTTGATATTTGCCATCAAACGACCCAATAGACCTTTTCCTTCGGAACTCGCTTGTTCTGTTTCTGCTGTCATCAGATCATTCAACCCTTTGCGGTACCCTATCTGCATCAGATCATTGGGTGAGGATATTTTGTTTGCGGTCAGATCGAAGGCGTCATTTGGCAGGCCATACTGTCCAGCAAGTGTATTCGCGACCAGCGAAAGACTATCCAGATTCTGAATCCGCATGCTCGCCAATTCACCCCTCAGCTTGACGAACTCACTGCGCAGATTTGCCATTTCAACGGCTAGTTCGGCTTCGGTTGCTTTATCCACCTGCGTATCGTTTCCGACACCGGGCACCGGCAGGCTGAGCAAAGCGTTCAGGCCATCATAATTCAACTGCCCGAGAAATTCGTAAACTTCGTTAACTGGTGCATCTGATCGGACCAGCAAGCGGACTTCCTGACCAAATCCAATCGTTGCAACAAAGGTGTTGAAGCTAACTGTCACTCCGGTCTCAGCCACTTTCTTCTTGATCATTGCCCAATCCCGGCGCGTCGTCTTGGACACATCATAGTATTCGTCCTGTATCGCCTGAAAATATGCGACCCCGCCAATGACCCCAAGAGGCACATAATCGGTGTTAGAGAAATTCATCGAAGCGATCGACTGCGCAATGTTTCCCGCAAGAGTTTTGGTATTCGCCCGGTTGACCAATGAGATCTGCAGCCAGATCGCGTTGTCGCCGTTTTCGTAGACCCAGCCGATGCGATCCAGCTTCCGGGCGCGTGTTTTCGCCTCTTGCACGGCAACTTCAATGGCCAATGGGCGCGCGGCATCGCTTGCCTTGGCCTGATCCTCACCAAGACGGGCGTCAACGGTGAAATCATGATCTGCAATCGCGCGGCGCACCCATTTTTCACCAGATTCGGGAAGGTAAGGTTTACCGCCGGCGCGCCATCGTTTCTGCCTGTCCTGTTCGATCTCCTCAGCAGCCTGTTCCTTTTGGTACAGGTTGAAGCGATCGTTAATCGTCGCGATATAGCCGTCGACAGAAAGCGTACCTTCGTGTTTCTTATCCTGCTGGTAATAGTCCAGGCCGCTAACAACTATTATTGCGACCAACGCGAATCCAAAGAAACGCAACAAATCCATTGAAAACCTCGGAATCAATATACTGCTCTGAGGGATTTGATCACATGGAATTAAGGCGCCGTTATGGCCTCAAACAGCAGAATTTCTGATAGTGTCAGGACAAAATCTTACCCGGATTCATGATGTTATCAGGATCTAATGCCGCTTTTATCGCAGACATATAGGTTGTCGCCGCGCCAAGCTCCTTGACCAGATAGGGACGCTTACCCTGTCCGATGCCATGCTCACCGGTGCACGTCCCCTCCATCGAGATGGCGAGATCGTTCAGCCAGCCGACGAAGCCTTCGGCTTTTGAAACTTCGTCCGCATTTTCCATGTCGATCAGCAACAGCGTGTGAAAATTCCCGTCACCCACATGCCCTACCATAGGCGCAAGCAATCCGAGGTCTGCCGCTTTTTCCTGGGTCTCGGTTACGCATTCGGCAAGGCGCGAGATCGGAACGCAAACATCCGTCGACATTCCTTGCGCACCGGGGCGCAATTGCAGACAGGCCCAATACATATCATGCCGGGCCTGCCACAGCTTGCTGCGCTCTTCGGTGGTCGAAGTCGCCGCAAAATCGGTTCCACCAAATTCCTCAGCGATTTGCCCAAATGTTTCGGCTTGTTCGGCTGCACCGTTCTGTGATCCGTGGAACTCCAGTAAAAGCAGTGGTGACTCCGGCAGCTCCAACCCGGAATATGCATTGGCAGCCCGCACCGACATTTCGTCCAGCAACTCGATCCGCGCAACCGGGATACCGTATTGGATCGTCATCATCACAGCCTGACAGGCGGCGTCGACCGTCGGGAAGGAACAGCGAGCCGAAGAGATGGCCTCGGGGATACCTTGCAGGCGTAGCGTGAGTTCGGTGATTATACCAAGTGTGCCCTCTGCGCCGACAAGCAAGCGGGTCAGGTCGTACCCGGCGGATGACTTTTTCGCGCGATGTCCAGTTCGAATTATCTGACCGTCTGGCATGACGGCCTCAAGACTCACGACGTTGTCCTTCATGGTTCCATAGCGCACCGCGTTGGTGCCAGAGGCACGCGTTGCCGCCATTCCACCGAGCGAGGCATTGGCTCCGGGATCGATAGGGAAAAACAAGCCCTGATCGCGCAGATTGGTGTTCAGGTCCTCGCGGGTCACACCGGGTTGCACGACGCAATCCAGATCACCCGCATTGACGGCCAATATCTTGTTCATCTGGCTGAGGTCGACCGAGATGCCGCCTGCGGGCGCGTTCACGTGACCCTCAAGGGAAGTGCCGGTGCCAAAGGGAATGACGGGCACCTTGTGGGCGGCGCACGTCCTGACAATCTCGGACACCTCTTCGGTCGATTGGGGAAAGACCACCGCATCAGGACTCTGGTTCTCGATCCATGTCGTGGTGTGGCCGTGCTGCTCGCGTATCGCGGCACCGGTTTGCAACCGATCGCCGAACCGTTGCTTCAGGATGCTGATGGCAGTTTCAATCCCATCATCGTTCCTTGGCAAAGTCGTAGCCTGCACCATAGCTTTTCTCCTGCGGCCTGACCCAGAAACGGGTCCTTAGGTCCATGACTAAGTGCCCCTCCGGGTTGGGGCAATACCCACAATCGCTGAGGTTTTAGTCGCCAAGTGCGATCCCCTCGCGCCGTGGATCGGCACCGCCTTTTAGAACCTCACCGATTTCGATGGCATGCAGGCCCGAAGTCAGGTCGCGCGGATTAACCTCAAACCCCATGGCGATCAGCGTGTCTCCATGCCCTTCTGCGGCTGTATCAATTTCCAAATCATAAGTGCCAAATCGGTTGACCAGGTGCGGCAGCATCAGGGCTTGCTGGATGTTCATATCCCAATCTGCCCAAGCAATAATCGACTTGGCCACATATCCGATAATACGGCTACCTCCGGGCGAGCCAATTGCCAGCACCGGTACTCCGTCCTGCAGTACAATTGTCGGGCTCATAGAAGAACGAGGGCGCTTGCCCGGTTCAAGTCTGTTCGCGATTGGCACACCACCGGTATGCGTGCTGAACGAGAAATCCGTCAGCTCGTTATTCAGCAGAAACCCGTTGGTCATCAGGCGCGAGCCAAAGCCGTTTTCGATCGTCGTCGTCATTGACAACACGTTGCCATAGGCATCCACGATTGAGATGTGAGAAGTCGACGGTAGCTCAAGTGACACATCGTCCGCCCAGTTCGAGGCGTGATCGAATTCGGGGTTTCCAGGCGAAACGTCGGACAGAGCGTTACTTTCTGAAAGCAAGGCCCCGCGCTGAGACAAGTATTCAGGATCAACAAGACCCTTGGTGGGCACGGGAACGTAATCACTGTCGGCCATGTATCGGCCACGGTCCGCGAACGCCAGCCGCGAGGCATCACCGATCAGCCGCCACGCTTCTGCATTTTCCGCGCCCATCGAAGCAAGATCATAGCCCTGCAACATGCCCAGAATCTGCCCGACCGTCAGAGCCCCCGAAGAGGGCGGTCCCATTCCGCAAACCTCGTAAACGCGATAGGGGGCGCAGACCGGCTCACGCTCGATCACCTGATAAAGGGCTAGATCCGTCCCCGACAGCACCCCCGGATTACCCGGTGCTGTGCGAACCGTGTTGACGATTCCGGCAGCAACATCACCGCCATAGAATCCGGCGGCACCCTCGGCAGCCAAGACCCGAAGTGTCGTTGCGTAGGCTGGATTCGTCAGACGCTGACCCTGGGCCAAGGGTTGACCTTCGGGCAGGAAATACGCGGCGGTTGCCGGAAAGCGCGACAAACGATCAGCGTCATTCTCGACCAGCCCAGCCAGACGCGGTGAAACCAGAAACCCCTCGTCCGCTAGTCTGATACCGTCCTCGAACAATGTCGGCCACGGGCTACGACCCCAGCGCCGATGTGCCTCTTCCAGCAATGCGGGCGTACCGGGCGTCCCAACGGACAGACCACCCACTACGGCATCGAAGAATTTCAAGGGCTCTCCGTTTTCATCCTGAAACAACGTAGGAGTTGCAGCAAGCGGTGCGGTTTCGCGCCCGTCCAGAGTGGTCAAAGTGCCGCTGGCGGCATCATACCAGACCAGGAAGGCACCCCCACCAAGGCCGGAGGACTGCGGCTCGACCAGACCCAGAACAACCTGAACGGCTACCATTGCATCTGCCGCCGTACCGCCGGCGCTCAGAACGCGGGCTCCGGCCTCGGCTGCCAACGGGTTTGCCGCAGCCACCATCCAGTTCTCGGCTTCAACTGGCACACCGGTAGCCTTGGCTTCGAGCGCGGCGATTACTTGTTCCGTCAGGCCCTGAATTTGCCCCTCTGTCGCAACTTCTGGCGATACGGAATCGGCAGCTTCCTGCGCCAATGCAGGCGCGGTGAAAATCGTGGTTGCCAGTAAAGTAACTGAAATCCAATTGGCACGCATGTGCTTACTCCCATTCAAAATAAACGCAACTTTGACCAGCCCAGCGTTCCCACTAGCCTTACAACACACTCACCCAGCACAGCAGACGACGCTTGGCCGACAGTCAGGGTTTACTACAGCATGGCGGGTACGACCTGATCCGGCGGGCGGTGACCATCTTCAAATGTCTTGATGTTGATAATGACTTTCTCACCCATCTCAATCCGGCCTTCGAGCGTGGCCGACCCCATATGAGGAAGCAGCACCACGTTAGGCATTTGCCGCAGGCGCGGATTCACATCGGTCCCGTGTTCATATACATCCAGACCCGCGCCAGCGATCTCGCCTGTGCGAATCATTCTCGTCAACGCGTTCTCGTCGATAACTTCGCCACGCGAAGTATTTACGATCACTGCCGAAGGCTTCATCAACTTCAATCGTCGCGCATTCATCAAGTGAAATGTCGAAGGGGTTGACGGGCAATTAACCGAAATGACGTCCATACGCGCAACCATTTGGTCCAGGCTTTCCCAGTAGGTTGCTTCCAGTTCCTGTTCTATCTCGGGCCGCAGCCTGCGGCGATTGTGGTAATGAATCTGCATTCCAAACGCGCTGGCGCGTCGAGCAACGGCCTGCCCGATCCGGCCCATACCTAGAATCCCCAATCGGCGACCACCTACCCGCCCTCCCAACAGCGCTGTAGGAGCCCAGCCAGACCAGTCACCCTTTTGCATAAGGCCCAGGCCTTCGGGGATACGGCGTGTGACCGACAGGATCAGTGCCATGGTCATATCTGCCGTGTCATCCGTCAGCACGCCCGGCGTGTTCGAGACCAGGATTCCACGCTGCCGGGCAGTAGCAACGTCGATATTGTCGACCCCTGCCCCGTAGTTGGCGATCAGCCGCAGGTTTTCTCCGGCCTGCCCCAGAATCCCGCCGTCAATCATGTCGGTGATGGTTGGCACCAACACGTCCGCATTTTTCACCGCAGCAACAAGTTCTTCGCGAGACATTGGCGTATCGTCGTCGCGCAGACGCACATCGAAAAGCTCGCTCAATCTTGTTTCCACGGCCTCGGGCAACCGTCGCGTAACGACAACACTCAGACGTTCTCTTGGCACCTCAGCCCTCCTACTGCTTTGCAAACAGTCGCGCGCCATGGCATCGTGGCTCAGGAACAGGCGGGGCACAAGAACCCCATGTGCATTGACGCAACCTTTTTTCGAAACACGATAAACAGGCATAAGAGCAGGCAGGCAGTGAGTGCTATTTTTTGGGTGAAACGCCGCGGTTTGGCGCTGATTTTCGCGTTTCTGGTCGCGTTCGGTGCTTTGTCGGCAAACGCGCAGGACAATCGCGGGCCGGTCACCAACTTGCCCTTGCCACGCTATGTGTCAATGAAAGCCGCCGAGGGTAACGTCCGCCGCGGGCCGTCGCTGACTCATCGAATCGATTGGGTGTTCAAACGGCGCGGCATGCCATTGCAGGTCACCGCCGAATACGGCAACTGGCGCAGGGTTCAGGATCGTGACGGCGCAGGCGGATGGGTACACTACGCGCTTCTGTCTGGTGTTCGCACAGTACTGATCGAGCCCGACTTGTTGCCGATATTTGCAATGCCTGACCCAAACTCACAGGTAAACGCACATTTCGAAACCGGCGTGGTCGCGCGACTGGGCAGTTGCACGAATGATTGGTGCCAAATCTCAGCTGGCGGGTATCGAGGGTGGACCCAGAAAACCAACCTGTGGGGCGTCAACCTATCCGAGATTCGCGAATAGCGGCCACCGTTTCGAAGCAATTCGAGTCCTTCTGCGACAAACAGCTCCAAGCCCATATCCCGCGTCAACAACCTTCGGCGGTTACATCAGGCGACATCATTCACACGGGTCCTGTCTTTGACGCGTTACAGATGGTAATTTTCGGCTTGAAACAAGTTCAGGTTTCTCGGCGCGCTTTGTTTCTTGGCCCTTTGGTTCGCTCCAGACTGTGCACCCTCCCGCTTACCATTGATTCATGTGTCGATCCCAACAGCATTTTAGGCTGGAACTGAAGGAACAAATAACCATTGAAAGTCAGCCCGCTTGCAACGGATTCCTCAAATTCGTTAGCGTGAAAGAAACCAATAGAACGCACCTGAAACAAATTGCGAGTTACGCAATATTTTGTCCAAAAAGCTCTTGAACCCGGAAAGCAACAGTCGTAGATAGCCGCTCACCGTTGGGGTGTAGCCAAGTGGTAAGGCAGCGGTTTTTGGTACCGTGTATCGTAGGTTCGAATCCTACCACCCCAGCCATGATTTTCAGTCTTGATATCCGGCGAAATCTGGAACCTGCCCTATGAGACTTGGAAACTTGTCTGGGGAAGAATAGAATTTCCGTTTCAAAATCCAAGACACAGGCAATTTGAGCACGCTTTCAGCGTCGAAGTTGCCGTTCAGAAATTCGTACACGTCTGAGACTCTCGTGCAGACGGAAAACCAGCCGATTCTCAGCGCGGCGAGCGAAAAGTGTGATTTCGCTGCACCTGCTAATATCCTCCCCCAGGTCTGCATAAGCGGTCATTCAAAGCTGACTAAGCCAGATCTCACGGCGGTCTCAATCGTGACTTAAAAATGACCTGGGAACATCCCAACGCGTCGCCGCCAAAATGCCTCGGGTGGAAGAATTGGCACGCCGCCAACCCCAAACATAGGGATGGGTCAGTTCAGTTGGGGAGGCTCAGTGGTCGGATGTGACTTGTGGAAATAGACTGTCAAAGACGATTTACAACCGATAGAAGCGGCGAAGCAATATGAGCGTATTTGTTAAAATCGTTGACGGTTTAGCTGCTGGGGACACGGACAACAGGACGATCATGATTTAAACAACCTACTTCAAGGAGCACAGCACATTCTTCTGCGTGCGGTTGAAGAAAGGGCGAGTGGCAAACTGATCACCCTGACGAATGGCAGTGTGACCACGAAGCTGCGTACCCTCTCCGACGCCACAGGGTGCCCGATTGAGCTTTTTCTTTCTGCTGGCCTGTTTGGTGATCAAACAAGGTTAGGGCCTTGGTGATGTCAGCTCAACCAAATGCTGTATACGGCGTATTGAAACGCCTTCAGCAGCAGGAATTTCGCCGAAGGCGTTGCCAGATCATGCCTGCTCAAATTGCCGGTGGGCCCGAGCGATATCGCAGCAGGTTTCGCCTGATTCCGCCAGCTTGTTGCCAATGATGAGTTTTGCCCCGGCACAGCGCTTGCGATGCTGAAACGGAGGTGAAAACGTCAGAAGTTCTTTGACAACGCGATGCACATCGGCCCCAGTCCACTCGGACAAACGCTCTGAAGATATCAAAGTCCGGATTTAGCCCTGAGCAATTGCCCGTTGTCGGGGATTTCGGGCCAGAGAGCAGTCTGATCTAAGAGGGAATTGGCTCCACTGGTTGGATTGGTTATGCGGCGGATTTACGGTGAAGCATACATCGTGTTTCGATTGTTTTTCGTTTGATCCCGTTCAGTCCTCTTGCATTCCAGTCGGCGACAGCGCCTTCGACAGAGAAAGTTTTTACAAGTAGTTCCTGTTGCGAGACATTTTGCCGATTCCTGGATTCATGCTGTTTGTTGGGTCGACCGATTTGTAGAACGCAGAAAGTGCAGGTTTGGCCGCATAAAGATGCCCGACATTGTGCTCAGCCGGGTATTCAGCGCCGCGTTTATCCAATATGTCCAACATCGCGGATTTGAGCGCTTTGGGGTCGGCGCCTTTCTTGACGATGTAGTCCTGATGCAGCACATGGCACATGAAATGGCCGTAATATAGCTTGCTCACCAATTGGTCGGCGATTTCCGTCGGTAAATCCTCGAACCAATCTGTATCGTTGCGCCGTAGCGCGATATCGAGCGCGATGATGTCTTCCACTTCGTGCGCATGCACTTTCATGTAACGAATGGCGGCCCCTGCTGCAGCGAAGCGGTGCAGCCCAGCGATCTTGGCCTCACGTGTGTCGCACTCGAAGAAATCCAACTTGCTATCCGCGGTCATACCGTCGAGCAGATTCCGGGCTTCTTCAATACCGTCATCGCGCATCTTGAGGATCAGGTGATGTGGGAACCGATCCCGATAAGCCCGCATCCGGCGCGGCAGGATGTCCGGCCAAAAGCGCATTGCAAACTGCATGAACCGGTCGGTGAAATTGGCAAGGACCGGAACACCTTCGAGCCGTGAATCCACCGCGCCCTTGATGGCAAAAAAAGTCGGCAAACGGTCAGTTCCCAGCTTGTCGATCATGACCATCGTGTCTTTGCCATATCGATCCGAGATATCAAAAACTTCCTGATGCATGTATTCGGCACTAACTGGCAGCGTTTTGAAATCTGAAAGGATACGCCGGCGCAGTTCGGTCAGTGCTGCGGTGTCTTGTGCTCCGATAAAGAATGTACGCTCGGTTTCGTTCTTGGCATACGTGTCCAGCCGCACTGCAAAAACAGCCAGTTTACCCGCGCAACCCGCTGCTTCGTACAACCGCGACTTGTCGGCGTTGAAACGAGCCGGGGTGTCGGCGTCCACGTTGCGTACACGACGGGCGTAATCAGTATCCGAGGCTTTTCGATTATCGGTCTCAATGTCTTCGGCGCTGAATTCGCCTGTTTGCAACCGGGTCAGGATCTCTTCCGGTGTGTCACCCAGGCGAACGCCCAGATGATTGACAAGTTCCAAAACACCATCCTTTGTGATGCGGGCATACAGAGACAGTTCGGTGTAGGAGGGCCCACGCTCGACCAGAGAACCGCCCGAGTTGTTGCAGACACCGCCAACCACCGATGCTCCGATGCAGGACGACCCTATCACCGAATGGGGTTGTCGGCCAATCGGGGCCAAAAGTTTTTCCAGCGCAAACAGGGTGCTGCCCGGAAAGCTGATCACTTGATGGCCATCGTTGATCAGGTGCAGCTGATCCATGCGACGCGTGTTGATCAGCACCACATCCCGATCGTACTGCCCTTTAGGCGTGGATCCTTCGGTCAGACCGGTATTGGCGGCCTGCATGATAACGATCTTGTCGGCGTCAACGCAGGCCTCAAGCACCTGCCACTGCTCAAGCAATGTCCCAGGCTGGACGACTGCCAATGCATCCCCCTCACCGGATCGGAAACCCAGGCGGAAGCGGCGGGTGCTGCGGGCAGAAGTCAACACATGCCGTCGCCCGCAAATGGCCTGTAACTGCTTGATCAGGTCGATGTCGGTCATCCCGAGGCCCTCCTTAATACGCGACCGAAGGAAGCCACGTCGCCAATTGAGGCCATAGGAAGACAAAGAACAAGCCAGTAAGCTGCAGGATCACGAACGGAATGATGCCCTTGTAGATATCGGTCAGCTTGATTTCGGGAGGGCAGACACCTTTCAGGTAGAACAGCGCAAAGCCCACGGGCGGCGTAAGGAACGAAGTTTGCAGTGTCACCGCGACGAGGATCACGAACCACACCAGTGCCGGCTCATCGATGACGCCGAATCCATTGATGTCCAGACCCAGCCCGTTGACGATCGGACGCATCAGAGGCAGCACAATTAGCGTGATCTCGATCCAGTCCAGAACGAAGCCCAGCAGGAAGACGATGAACAGGATCATGAAAACGGTGCCGTTGGGGCCAAAACCCGTGCCCTGGATCATCTCTTCGATCAGCGCATCTCCGCCCAGCTCACGCAGGACATAGGAAAATACGGTCGCGCCAAGGAAGATCGCGAAAATATAGGCGGTCGTATTGAACGTGGCTTTCAAAACATTCACCAGCTTGACCAGTGTCAGCTTGCGATACCCCAGCGCCAGCAGGGTCGCGCCCAATGCGCCGACGCCCGAGGCTTCGGTTGGTGTGGTGAGGCCTGCAAAGATCGATCCCAAAACCGCCAGGATCAGTGCCAGAGTAGGCAGGACAGCAATCAACACATCTTTGACAGCTGCCCAATCGGGACGGGTCGCGCCTTCAGGCACCGGAGCTACATCACGTTTGATCAGGGCAACCACGAAGATATAGGTCAGATACAGTGCGCCAATGATCACCCCGGGGAATACTGCGGCCATGAACAGATCACCCACGGACAAGGCCATCTGGTCGGCCATGATGACCAACATGATCGATGGTGGAATCAGGATGCCCAGCGTGCCACTTGCCGAGACTACGCCTGCCGCCAGAGAAGGGCTGTATTTCTGCTCCATCATCGAAGGCAGCGACAACACGCCCAGCAGAACGACGGAGGCGCCGATTATACCCGTTGAAGCAGCCAGGATAATCCCAATCATTGTGACCGTGATCGCCAGCCCACCCCGAACTGTGCCAAACAGGCGCTGCATCGACGACATCAACCGCTCGGCCACGCCGGATTCGTCCAGCATCAGGCCCATGAAGATAAACATCGGAAGCGCCACAAGCACCGCATTGGACATGGTGGCATAGACTCGGTTCACCACCGCGCCCAGTGTCAGGTAATCGAGACCGGTCAGCGTTTCCTCTAGACCCGTCCAGTTCATCATGCCGTTGTCGAACAGATAGGCCAGACCGCAATAGGCGACCCCTACCCCTGCCAGCGTCCATGCCACCGGGAAGCCGGTGAACAAAAGCGCGATGAAGGTCAGGAACATTGCGATGACGAGCTTTTCTTCAGTCGTCTCGACAAGGAAAGTCAGCGCGGTTGCCACAACGGCAAATCCCAACAGCGCCCAGAATATCAGGCGCAGGCCCTTACCCCGACGTTCTTCCTCGAGATTGGCGATCAGCGCGTGAATGTCGTGGATCAAACGTGCGCCTGCAGCCAAAGCAAGCAGGACAAAACTGATCGGGATCACCGCCTTCAAGGCCCAGCGGGCAGGCAAACCGGTAGGGCTGTCCGAGGATTCATTCACGCGCCAGCTTTCGTAGAAGTAATCATAGCCCTGATCGACCATCAGGTAGATGAACGGGACCAGAAGGGCAAAGATACCGATTATTTCAATAATCCGACGGGCCCGCAGACTGAGCTGCATGTGCAGCAGATCGACACGAACATGGCTGTCGGTGACCAGCGCATACGAAATACCGATCATCGTTACCAACCCATAGAAATGCCACTGAATTTCATCCAGCTTGGGATAGTTTTGATTGAACAGATAACGCATGGCCACCTGTGAAACGATGGCAGCGACCAGAAGCAGGTTGGCCCACATGACAACATGGCTGATACCCTTGACGCCTTTGTCGATGGCGACGGCCAATGCCTGACGATCAGGCTCGCCGTGCTCAAGGATGCTTTCATAGACTTCAATCGGGTCGTCCTGATGACGGTGTATCTCGGCCATGGTCTCCTCCTCGAGAATTAGGCGGTGGGGACGTGAATGCGCCCGGTATGTACTAAAAGTGAAGAAAATCAGGGGATCCGGAGGCGGCGGATCGTGCTGCCTCCGGACAGTCGCAAGTGGTTGATCACTTGCGGGGGAGGAACGCGTTCTCTTTCCAGACGGCATAGCCATCGCGGAATTCGTTCATGTCGGCCAGAACCTTGGCAAAAAATGCGTCGTTGGCGGCCTGTTCGGCTGCAACCTCTTCCCAGGTTGCGCGGAACGTCTCGAGCATCTCGTCATTCCATTGCTTGATCTGAACGCCGTTGTTTTCAACGTTGTCGAGCAAGGCCGCATGCTGGATTGCCTCACCTTCTGCAAAACTATCGGCCATCGATGCCTTGCAGGCATTTTCGATGATCGACTTGTGCTGGTCGCTGGCTTCGTTCCAAACGTCCTTGTTGATCATCAATTCAAACACGGTGGCCTGTTGGTGCCAGCCGGGGAAATAGTTGTACTTGACCAGCTTGTGGAACCCCAGACGCGCGTCGATCGCAGGCATCGAAAACTCAGTCGCGTCGATGGCGCCTTTTTCCAGCGCAGGGAAGATTTCGCCGCCCGGCAGCAGTGACGTGGCAACGCCCAACTTCTGCATGACTTCACCACCCAGACCAAAGAAGCGCATCTTCAGGCCGTTCAGGTCTTCGGGGCTATTGATTTCTGTCGCGAACCAACCCGATGTTTCGGGGGCGATAATGGCGCATGGAATGACGTGCACGTTGAAGCCCGCCTGGTCATACATCTCCTGATACAGGCTCATGCCGTTGCCATAATACAGCCAGGCCATGTATTCGCCCGCCTCGGGGCCAAACGGGACAGCGGAAAACAGCGGAGCTGCGGGAATTTTGCCGGCCCAGTATCCAGCCGTGGTGTAGCCCGAGTTGATCTTGCCCGAGGACACAGCGTCCAGAATTTCGAATGGCGGAACCAGTTTGCCCGGCTCATAAACCTTCATTTTCAGCGTGCCGCCGGACATCAGGTCCAGTTGTTCGGCCACGCGCGGAATTGGCGATCCCAGACCCGGCAGCGCGGTTGAGAACGCGATTGGGGTCTTGAGCAACATCTTATCTGCCGCATGAGCAACCGGCGCTGCCAGCAGTGAGGCAGCGACGGCAATCGAGGTCAGGGTGGTTTTCATGATTTCTCCTCCAAGGTGCGGGTCAGCCAATAGTCCGGCTGCCAGTCTCACCGCGTCAGCGGCACACCTGGTAAATATTCTTTACCACATCTACCAGTCAACAATTTAATTTACCACTTGATCCCAAAACAATTGACTGTGAGCGAACATCAGATTTTGCAATTTTTTCCTCAATTCTCTTGGATCTCGATCTATTTATTTAAAAACAAATAGTTACTCAAAAAACTTTTATCCGTATTTTTGGGTAGTTTCGCTTGCAATACAATAGATCAGTGGTAAATTTTAAGAACAACCTATGTGCCCCACATATTCAGCACCGGACAAGAACCATGAGCGCCAACAGCCTATTTGATCCCGTGGGTCACGAATCAATCGCCGATGCCGTCGTCGAGCAAATCGAGACGATGATCGTCGACGGTATCCTGAAAGAGGGCCGAAAAATTCCCTCAGAACGAGACCTCGCCGAAGCCATGGGAGTTTCGCGTCCCAAGTTGCGCGAAGCACTTCAAACGCTGGAAAACCGCGGCTTGGTCACCGTGCGTCATGGCGAAGGTACCTTTATCGCCCCGCTAACCGGACGGGCCATGTCCCCTGCCCTGTTGTCGCTTTATGCCCGCCATGGCGATGCTTTCTATGATTATCTTGAATATCGCCGCGAGCAGGAAGTCTTTGCCAGCCGCCTGGCTGCGCAACGCGCTACTCAATCCGACAAAGAACGTATCGCGGAAATCATCAACGATTTGCAAAAGGCGTGGGAAGAAGATGACAATGACGCCAGCGAAGATGCCGACTTTCGACTGCATGCAGCGGTCGTCGATGCCAGCCAGAATACGACCCTAATTCATATGATGGCCTCGATCTATGACCTTACCCGTCAGGGGGTGTTTTATAATCGCAGGTTTCTGCGCACAATGGACGGCTCGGGCGAGGCGCTATTGGAGCAGCACAAAGAGATTGCGCAAGCCATCATCGACGGCGACCCTATCCGAGCCGAAGCCGCAGCCCGGCAGCACATGGATTTTGTCGAGACCTCCTTCCGCGTAGGTCAGGAACGACAATCGCGTGAAATCCGCGCTGCAAAAAGGCGCCAATTCTCAGACTAGTCATTGTTGTAGCCAGCGGATCCGATCTTGTTATTCCGCTAGCTGAGCCGCCAGAACCTACGGCCCCAGCAGTGCTAGCGCAAACATATACACGTGACCGAGGGGAGGCACTCTGCGCAAGATACCGACCTCATTCTGTCGGCCAATGTCACGCACCAGATAGCAATACTTCGCCAACCAAACGATGTGATAGCAGCGACAGAAAACGCAGTGCTTCCCGGTGTTGTTCTGCATGACCTTACTCGGGATGAGGCGGGTCCGACTGGAAGTCGGAAGGTATGCTCTAACACGTGGAAACTTCATAATGCAGAATAGTATCGGGCAAGCATTGCGACCGATCATAGCAAGCACCCGCATATGACAAATCCGGCAGGGACTTTTCGGTTGTTCCGGAAGATTGCATCGCACCAAGGGTACTGGAACTCAATTTCAGCTTAGGGCTGCTACCAGCCTTTCCTTCAAGTTGCAGAGAAAGCCTGGAAATAGCCGATACTGTGAATTCGTTTTTTGCTCCGCGTGAGTTTGCGGCACGAACAATATCGCTATCGCGCAATTCCCTACTCTGCCCGGTAGCGAGAAGTCCGGCGTCGGAGTGTAGTAGGTGTATGCTTCAACGACGTCGTCGTAGACCTAGTCGCATTAATAGGGCATTCGAAGTGCATAGGGTTGGCACTATTTGTTTTGACATAACGACAAACGGATGTCCGGCGCCTAGGCCCGGAACTTGGCGTCGTGTTCTCCATGGCAAACCCCTAACACGGTTTGCTGTATCGACCCTATCGAGTATCTGCTTTGCCCCGCAGCGATGCCAAAGACACTTTGTTTAGCGAATACCCGCAGAGGGCTGTTACCTGCCGAACGCTACCTCAGATTTCTGGGCACACGTCAGCGACGAGCAGGTTCGGCGGGACATCCTGATGGAACAGGTAAAGGTGCTTTTCATTCCACCCCTTCCAACGGTTGTACATGACTTTGTACTGGCCGTATTCCGACCGCTCTATGCGATATTGTGTTGTGGCTTGATCTGCGATGTGCGGCTTCCGCAAACTGAACGTTTCTTGAGCAATTCGGCGAGCTCAGGACGACAGGAGCCGCAGTTTGATCCCGCTTGAAGCATCGCTCCAATTTCATCCACACTGACCAATCGTTTCGTTTCGATAGCGCGAGTAATCGTGTTCAGCCCAACCCCAAAACACGAGCAGATTATTGGGCCCGCATCTTCAAATGTCAGAGGTGCGCGGCCGGTTAAAACCTGCTCGGTCGCTGTTTCAAGCAGCGTCGATACATAGTCGCGCATCACCGTCACCGGTTCCCGCGCGATGAATAAGACGGCTTTCAACCGGCTCCCTTCTGCCAAGGCAAGGCGATAGGATCCCCGTGCTGGATCGGTAATTGATATGACTGCCGCGTCCGGCAACCCAAACCAGCCGCGTGCTGTTTTTTCCCAATCTTTGACGGGCGCGTCTCCAGCCAGTTCCGTGCGATATCCCTTTTCTGATCTGGCTGTCGCCCAATATTCAACGGGTGGTGACATTGGTTCCGTTGAAACGGCAAAACCATACCAGGCGGCTTTCACGCCACGAACGGAAACTGCGGTGGCCTTGCTTTCCGGCTGCCCGGAAATTGGATCGGTCACGCTGGGAACCAGCATATCTACGCGTGCAGACGGTGCCGTCTCACCGGTCCAGTGAATCGGCGCAAAAACCTGACCCGGCGCCACTGCATCAGTCACGCGCGCCCGAAATATCGCGCGACCCACAGAGCTTTCGACCTCAACAAGATCTGCAGGGGACAGGTCAAGGCGTCTTGCATCTTCGGGGTGAATGTCCAAAAACGGTTCGGCAAGGTGCGCCGACAGGCGGGGCGACAATCCGCTGCGGGTCATCGTGTGCCACTGATCCCGTATGCGACCGGTGTTCAGGCGAAAGGGATACTTCTGATCGGTGTTCGTTGCGGGCGGTCTGTGATGTACCGGCACAAACCGCGCTTTGCCGTCCGGATGAAAGAAGTGCCCGCGGCGGAAAAACCTTCCGCCGTTGCGGTTTTTGGCGACCGGCCATTTTACAGGCTCCAATTCTGCGTAAGCGGCATCGGTGATGTCCGCCAACCCGGAAATGTCGAAGTCCCTTCCAAACCCGCTCGCAACCGACGAAAGCGCCGCGTATTCTCTAAAGATTTCGGCGGGAGACCGGTAGTCGAATGCCATGTCCCACCCCATACGGCGCCCAACTTCAGCCAGAATGTCCCAATCGGGCCGCGCGTGTCCTGGCGGAGGCAAGGCTGCACGTTGACGGCTTATGGTGCGGTCGGAATTCGTGACGGTGCCGCTTTTTTCTGCCCAGCCGGCAGCGGGAAGAAGGACATCGGCCAAACGTGCAGTGTCAGTTTTATCGGTAAGATCGCTGACCACGGTGAAAGGGCATTCTGCGATGGCGTTTGCAACCTTGTCGGCATCGGGCATGGTGACAGCCGGGTTGGTGTGAATGATCCACAACGCTTTGATCTGACCTTCATTAACCGCGTGGAATAGATCCACCGCCTTTAATCCTGGCCTGTTGGGCATCGACGGAGCATTCCAGAACTGCTGAACGGCGGCGCGGTGATCGGCGTTCTCAATGTCCAGATGACAGGCCAGCATATTGGCCAGGCCGCCGACCTCGCGCCCGCCCATCGCGTTAGGTTGTCCGGTGACCGAAAAAGGACCCATGCCGGGGCGACCGATCCGACCCGTAGCAAGGTGACAGTTGAGGATTGCGTTCACTTTGTCCGTCCCGCTGGACGATTGATTCACACCCTGGCTGAAGATCGTGACAACGCGTTCGGTTTTTACCCATAGATCGCAAAACCTATTGATTTCATCCTGCGTCAAACCAGTCACTGCCGGGTCATCTCGCCCCGCAGCGTTCAGTGCCTCAGAGAAGCCTACGGTCTGCTTGAGAAAATCTGGGGCGACATGGCCGGCATCGTTAATTCTCACCAAAAGCCGATTAAAAAGCGCGACGTCGCTGCCCGGTCGTAACGCCAGATGCAGGTCGGCCTGATCACAACTTGCAGTGCGCCGCGGGTCGATCACGACGATCTTTGTGCCGCGCGCCTGACGTGCAGCCAGTATGCGTTGATACAACACCGGATGGCACCATGCGAGGTTTGAGCCCACAAGGACGACAAGATCGGCCTCGTCCAGATCCTCGTAGGTGCCTGGCACTGTATCGGCACCGAAGGCTCTTTTATGCCCTGCAACGGTCGACGCCATGCATAACCGCGAGTTGGTGTCGATGTTGGCCGAGCCCATGAAGCCCTTCATCAGCTTGTTGGCGACGTAATAGTCTTCGGTCAGCAATTGCCCCGAAACGTAGAAGGCCACACTGTCTGGGCCATGTTCAGCAATCGCGCTGGAAAACCGGTCCGCGACCAATTGCAAAGCATCGTCCCAATTTGTGTCCCGCCCAAAAGCGCGCGGCGTCAGCAGGCGGTGTTCTAAGCCAACAGTTTCACCCAAGGCGGAGCCTTTGGAACATAACCGACCGTAGTTTGCAGGGTGGTCCGGATCGCCGCGTACCGTCAGCCCTCCGGCGCCGTCCGGACGCAGCAGGACCCCGCATCCCACGCCGCAATATGCACAGGTCGATCGAACCTCTGGCAGGCCTGTTCCGTCCATCAAGCGGCACTCCGTTGGGTTACGGCGCTGTCGTCCATCAGAATGCGCCCTGCCTCGATCCGAACGGGGTATGTGGTGATCCGACCATCATCTGCGCCCTGCGCTTCGCCTGTGTTCAGATCGAAGACCCAGTTGTGCAACGGGCAAGTCACCGACTGGCCATGAACGATCCCTTCTGACAGAGGGCCACCCTTGTGCGGGCAACTGTTGGTGGCGGCAAACACCTCGGCCTCAGCAGTGCGAAAGACGGCAATGCAGCCGATATGGGTTTTCACCAAACGCGCGCCGCGAAGGGGAATGTCGTCGATATGTCCAATGTCGATCCAGCTCATTCCGCGGCCTCCAATGTGAAATCTGCAATCGGCGCGTAGCACTGCGCCTTCTCCCGCACGTGCTCTGCCCAAGGGTCCTTGCGATAAACACTTTGCGACACTTCAAATCGGGCGACCAAGGCGGCACGGTTTTCAACGTCGACCACCTGCCCCTTTACCCAGTCCATACCGACCTTACCCAACCATTTATAAAGTCGATCCAGATACTTACCGCCTTCACGATACGCCTGCGTAACGGCCATCACGACCTCGATCGCCTCCTGCTCCGTGGGAACTTGACACAGCAGCTCGGTCTCCTTCACGTCCATGCCCGCAGCACCGCCTATGCTGATCTGAAATCCTGAGTCCACGCAGACCACACCGATGTCCTTGCAGGTCGCCTCGGCACAGTTGCGCGGGCAACCCGACACGGCCAATTTCAGTTTGTGTGGCGTCCAAGATCCCCACAAGATTTTCTCAAGCTTGATGCCCAACCCCGTGCTGTCCTGCGTCCCAAACCGGCAGTGATCGGTGCCAACACAGGTTTTGACCGTACGCAGGCCCTTGGAATAGGCATGGCCCGAAACCAGTCCCGCCTTGTTCAGATCCGACCAGATCGAAGGCAGGTCCTCGCCCTTGACACCCAGCAGGTCGATGCGCTGACCCCCTGTGACCTTGACGGTTGGCACGTCGTATTTGTCAGCTGCATCTGCGATGGCGCGCAGTTCTTCCGGAGTGGTAATCCCACCCCACATACGTGGCACGACGCTGAAGGTACCGTCCTTCTGAATGTTGGCGTGCTTGCGTTCATTGACGAACCGGCTTTGCGGGTCGTCCCTGTAGTCCAGAGGCCAATCCGCTAGCAGGTAATAGTTGATTGCCGGACGGCAGACATGACAGCCATTGGGCGTGGTCCAGCCGAGTTCCTGCCAGACGGCAGCCTGGCTTTTCAGTTCCTGCCCCTTGATCAGACGGCGCACGTCTTCATGCGTCAGATCTGTGCAGCCACAAATCGGCTGGGCCGTCGGTATTTCGAACCCGTCGCCCAGTGTGACCTGCAGCAACTGTTCGACCAGTCCCGTACAGGTCCCGCAAGACGCGCTGGCCTTGGTGGTTGTTCGCACGGCACCAAGATCGTGGGCGCCTGCGCCGATCGCCTCGACAATGTCGCCTTTGCATACGCCGTTGCAGCCGCAAATCTCCGCCTCAGGCGGCAATGCTGCAACGGCTGAGAGAGGGTCCGCAGTATCGCCCCCCTGATAGGCTGGACCAAAGATCAGCGTCTCACGCATTTCTTCGACGCTGGTACCGTCCTTGATCAGGCCGAAGAACCAGCTGCCGTCAGCAGTGTCACCATACATCACCGCACCGATCAGGCGGTCTTCTTCAATGACAAGGCGCTTGTAGACCCCGCGCGAAGGGTCACGGAAAACAATATCCTCGCGCCCTGGACCATCGGTGAAATCACCAGCGCTGAACAGATCGCAGCCGGTGACTTTCAGCTTTGTCGACAAGGTTTTCTGCACGAAAGCAGCATCTTCACCCAACAGAGACCGCGAGGCCACATTGGCCTGATCGTAGAGCGGCGCGACGAGACCGAAGACAGCCCCGTCATGCTCAACACATTCGCCTAGGGCGTAGACATCCGGGTCAGAAGTCAACATCTGATCATCCACATGTATACCCCGCCCGGTAGCCAACCCAGCCTCTTGCGCGAGCGAAGCGTTGGGACGGATGCCCACGGCCATGACCAGTAGATCGCAGGGCAGTTCGGTGCCATCCTCCAGCAGCAGTGCACGGACCTTGCCGCCCTGCCCGAGGATTTCCTTGGAATTCGCCTGAAGGCAGATCTTTATGCCTTTGTCCTCCAGAGACTTTTTTAGCAAGTATCCGGCGGCTTCATCCAACTGCCGCTCCATCAGGTGACCCATGATGTGAACCACGGTCACGTCAACGCCATGGGCAGCCATGCCCGCAGCAGCCTCAAGCCCCAGCAAACCGCCGCCGATCACGACAACCTTATTGTCCGGACCCATACCCATCATCTGCTGGGTATCTTCCAGATCACGATAGGCGATCACGCCGTCCAGATCGTGACCGGGCATCGGAATAATGAACGGGTTCGATCCGGTCGCGATCACCAACTTGTCGTAGGGCACATGCCCATTCGTGCCCTCGACCACCTTCATCTCGCGGTCGATCTTCACCACCTGCTCGCCAAAACGACAGTTTACGTTCCGTTCGGCGTACCAGTCATCATCATGGGTAACGATCTCTTCGTACGTTTTCTCTCCCGACAGGACCGGGCTGAGCATGATGCGGTTGTAGTTCCCACGCGGTTCTGCGTTGAACAGGGTAATATCGAACCTTTCGGGCGCGGCGTCTGTCAAGTGCTCCAGCACCCTGCCCGAGGCCATTCCCGCACCTATTACGACTAGTCTTTGTTTCATATCATCACTCCGCTGCAATCGCCTTGGGGGCGGACGATTTCGGCTTGGCGCCGTGTTCGTACTCTTCAAGAAAACTGAGAACTTCCTGCCGGTAGGTGTAGTAATCGGGATGTTCCAGCAACGCCTTGCGTGTCCGTGGTCGAGGTAGATCGACCTTGGCGATCTTGCCAATGGTCGCCTGCGGGCCGTTGGTCATCATCACCACGCGGTCGGCTAGCAGGATCGCCTCATCCACGTCATGGGTCACGCAGATCGCGGTCACCTTGGTGCGGGACCAGACCTCCATCAGCACTTCCTGCAATTCCCAGCGCGTCAGGCTGTCGAGCATTCCGAAGGGCTCGTCCAACAACAGCAGTTTGGGCGACAGGGCAAAGGCGCGGGCGATGCCGACGCGTTGCTTCATGCCGTTCGACAGATCAGAGGCTGATTTATCCATCGCATCGGCCAGACCGACCCGTTCCAAGTAATATTCAACTACGTCCTGCCGCTCGGCGATGCTGGCTTTGGGATAGACCTTGTCGACACCAATCGCGACGTTCTCTTTGGCGCTGAGCCAAGGGAACAGGTTGGGGGATTGGAACACCACGGCGCGTTCTGGATCAGCCCCTTCGACATGGCGGCCATCCAGCTTGATCGCACCTTTCGAGATTTCGTTCAGCCCCGCCGCCATCGTCAGAACCGTGGATTTGCCACACCCGGAATGGCCGATCAGCGAGATGAACTCACCCTTGTCGATCTTCAGATCGAAATCTTCGACTACAGTCAACGGCCCTTTGGGCGTCGGATAGACCTTGTGCAATTGAGAGAAGTCGAGGAAGCGGTTCTCAATCAACCCTTTTTGCGCCTCTGCCACCGCTGTCGGCACGCCATGGATCGGTGTCACATCTGGCAGGATGCGCGAGCCTTCAACCTTGGCTTCGATCCCCACATCCATCAGATATTTGGTGACGTCTGCTCGCAGCTGTTTAAAGATCTCATCATTGTTCATCGCCCCCCGGTCGCGCGGGCGCGGGATCGACACACGAAACTCCTGCCCCAGCGTGCCATCGGGGTTCAGCGCGATGATGCGGTCAGCCAGTACGATGGCCTCGTCCACGTCATTGGTGATCAGCACACAGGTCTTCTTGTCGGCTTCCCAGATATGTTCAATCTCATCCGCCAGATTGGCACGCGTCAGGGCGTCGAGCGCCGACAACGGCTCATCCAGCAGCAGAACCTCGGGGTTCATCGACAGCGCACGAGCCACGTTGACCCGCTGGCGCATCCCACCTGACAGTTCCGCCGGACGGCGCGTCGCTGCGTGGCTGAGACCCACCATCTTGACGTAACGCGCGATCTTCTCGGCCTTTTCGGCCTTGCTGAGACCCGGAAAAACCGTATCAACCGCCAGCCCGACATTCCCGCTGACCGTCAGCCACGGCATTAGCGAATAGTTCTGGAAAATCACCCCCCGTTCCGGGCCCGGTCCTTGGATCGAGGCGCCCTTAAACAAGATCTCACCGTCAGTCGGGGTATCCAGCCCGGCCATCAGATTGATCAGGGTAGTTTTGCCGGTGCCCGAGAAACCGAGGATCACCAGAAACTCGCCCTCTTGCACATCAAGGTCGATACCTTTCAGCACATCGGTACGGGCAGTCCCTTCACTGAAGGATTTCGAGGCGTTCTTGAAGCTTAGAATGCTCATCGCGCTCACCGGTTGTTGGTAAAGGTAAAGAGGGATTGCAGCGCGTACATCACCCGGTCCAGCAGGAAGCCGATGATACCGATGGTGAAGACCGCAACCATGATCTTGGCCAGCGAACTGGACGAGCCGTTCTGGAATTCATCCCAGACGAATTTGCCCAGACCGGGGTTTTGCGCAAGCATTTCGGCCGCGATCAGAACCATCCAGCCGACGCCCAGACTGAGGCGCAAGCCAGTGAAGATCAGCGGCAGGGCCGACGGCAATACCAGCTTGGTGATCTTGGTGTAGGTGTTCATCTTCAGAACTTTCGAGACGTTCACCAGATCCTTGTCGATCGACGCGACACCGAGTGACGTGTTGATCAGGGTCGGCCACAGCGAACACAGGGTCACGGTGATTGCCGAGATCAGGAACGACTTGGCAAACCAACCGTCATTGGTGACGTAAACTGCGGAAACGATCATGGTGACGATGGGCAACCAAGCCAGCGGTGAGACCGGTTTGAAGATCTGAATAAGTGGGTTCAAGGCGGCATTTGCTGTAGGAGACAGGCCTGCAGCGATTCCAAGCGGTACGGCCACAACGGTCGCAACCACAAACCCGAAAAATACGGTCTTAATCGAGGTCCAGATTTGTTGGTAGTAGGATGGCGCACCGGTAAAGGCGACGTCTTTCACCTTTTCAGGCTGACCGGCGTCAATGAACTTCTGGTTCCGTTTTTCGACCATTTCCTCGAACTTGGCGCGTTTTGCAGCCTTGGCCTGGGCGTCGTTATTTAGGCTGACCATCTCTTCCCAGACCTGCGCTGGTCCGGGTACTGCGCCCAAAGACGTCTGCACCTTGGGCGCCAGCGTCGCCCACAGCAGCAAGAAGACGCAGATCGACAGCAAGGGCACAATCAGCAGCTTCCATATCTGGCCCAACTGGGCACGCGGATTGTCTCCGGCAGCGGCCTTCAGGATCGGAGTGGCCCAGCTGAGACCCAGTACCTGGAACCATTTGTCGGCGGCATTAATGCGGGTGAAAAGGCGGGCGCGACGCTCCTCGCGGGCGGCGTCTGCGTTAAATTCTGGATCGACCGTTGTCATTTGATGTGTCCTTGCACTGGCGGGCGGAACCTGGGGGGCCACGCCCGATCAAAGCCGGGCGCGGCGTTTCGGGATTAGCCTTGTACGTCCGAGCCGACGATCTTCTGATCGCCCTTCAGACCGATGGACAGGCTTTCGAGGTAGGCGTTGGGCACGCGGCCGTCATAGACGATGCCGTCGATGATATCCGCAGCTGGTGTCGGCGCCTTGTAACCATCGCTGTCCCAGGGAAAATCAGCCTCATTCGCCAGACCTTCGTCCACCAGCAGGCGGGCCGCGGCGAGGTAGACCTCAGGCTTGTAAACCGATTTGGCGACTTCGTCGTACCAGCTATCGGGCTTGGCGTCGGCAATCTGACCCCAACGGCGCATTTGAGTCAGGTACCAGACAGCGTCCGAGTAGAACGGATAAGTCGCGTTGTAGCGGAAGAACACGTTGAAATCCGGAACTTCGCGTTTGTCGCCCTTTTCATATTCGAAAGTACCGGTCATCGAGTTTGCGATGACATCATAATCCGCGCCTACATATTCAGGTCGGCTGAGTATTTCGACAGCTTCGGGTCGGTTGGCGTTGTCGTTTTCGTCCAGCCACATCGCCGCACGGATCAGCGCCTTCGTCACAGCCAAGGTGGTATTCGGATACTCTTCGGCAAATTCTGCGGTGATGCCAAAAACCTTTTCGGGGTTGTTCTTCCACAGCTCGTAATCTGTGATGACCGGCACACCGATGCCCTTGAACACCGCTTGCTGGTTCCAAGGCTCTCCCACACAATAGCCGTAGATTGTTCCGGCCTCCAAAGTGGCGGGCATCTGCGGCGGAGGGGTCACTGACAGGAATACATCCGCACCGATCTGACCAGTCACGTCATCGGGGCTGTAATAACCTGGGTGCAGTCCACCGGCTGCCAGCCAATACCGAAGCTCGTAATTGTGGGTCGAAACCGGGAAGACCATGCCCATGTTGAAGGGCTTGCCTTCGGATTTGTATTTTTCCACCACCGGGGCCAAAGCCTCGGCGCTGATCGGGTGCTGAGGGCGGCCGTCGTCCATCACCGGAATGTTGGGCTTCATCTCTTCCCAGATTTCGTTTGACACGGTGATGCCGTTGCCGTTCAGGTCCATCGAAAACGGCGTGACTATGTGTGCCTCAGTCCCGTATCCGATGGTCGCGGCCAAGGGCTGACCCGCCAGCATGTGGGCACCATCCAGTTGCCCGTCGATCACACCATCCAGCAAGACTTTCCAGTTGGCCTGCGCTTCCAAGGTCACAAACAGGCCCTCATCCAGAAAATACCCCTGCTCGTACGCCACGGCCAGAGGCGCCATATCGGTCAGCTTAATGAAGCCAAAAGTCAGTTCGTCTTTCTCCAGCTCCAGCAATTCGGCAAATGACGGCGTGGCCAGCGCTGTTGTCGCAGCAAGGCTTAGAAGAAGTCTATTCATCTTGGTCCCTTTCGGTCCTGCCCTTCTCGGGCAAACAAAAAAGCCGCCGACACACACCGCCAGGAGGAGTTGGCGGTTGGTCGAGCGGCTTTGCTCTTGATTGGTACCCGTCGTCTTCGGGTGAATTCCTTCGGCGGGCGTCGTTGCCTTCCGATAATCAAATTAAGCCATCGTCGATGTGTGCCGTCATCCCAAAACAGGTACTGGGGCTTTGTTTTTTCTGCGTCGCAGCATTTTTCTATGCTGCAGTGCAAAAAGATTGTGCAGAGCTATTCGGACGGCTCAAAAATTTGGCGGTCAAAAAACACGTTTGGAGGCAGGATCAGACCGCCTTGGGCCGATGCTACGGCGTTCGCATGGGGATTCGCGCCTTCCAGCTTTGCCGAAGCGCCCGGCAATTCTGCCCCCGTGTTTTGCAACTCACGTCGGTACAGGTCGCTGCGGAAAATCCCGGCGACCCGATGCTCTGCATCCGAGGCGTTCAGACCGTTTCTTTTCGCCAGACGATGCGCGATCCACTTAGCTTGACTGCGCCAGGGGAAGGTGGCTGCGCCGTCATAGAATTCAACAAATCGATCGACATGACGTTGCTCACCTCGGGAAGAAATCGTGAACGCTCCTGACAGCGCACGGTCAATCAGTTCCGGGGATACATTCAGATGGGATTTACGCGCCAGCATTTCCGTAGCCGTTGTCCTGCTACCTGTGCTCGAAAGCCAGCGACCAGCGCGCCAAACCGCGCGCATCAGGCTGCCTAGCAAATGCGGCTCGGTGTCAGCCCATCCCGACCTGACTGCCAGAACCTTTTCGGGCGCACAGGACCAGATCGCGCGCCCGGGCAGCAGTAATGCACCGGCTTGATCCTCGACAGAGGCGGACCCCCAAGGCTCTCCAACACAAAAGGCGTCAATCTCACCCGCCGCGAGTGCCTGAGCCATCAACGGTGGCGGAACGGTTCGAATCTCGACCTGCGTAGATTCCAATTCGGTTCCTTCTACCCAATACCGCAAAAGCTCGACATGCATGGAAAAAGGAAACGGTACACCAAACACCAGCGTGCCATCCGCGACCCGCGCGAGTGCGGCTCCAGCGGCACTCGCATCATGGAAGTCAAATGAGTAACCCTGAGCGCGAAGCGACTGTTCCAGCGCGCGTCCAACTCCGATGACATTTCCATTCAGCGAGAGAACCGAAACAGCCGACAGGGGTGTTGCGATGCCGCCCAGGCCCAATCTCGTAGCAATCGGGATCGGAGATAGAAGATGTGCTGCATCGACATGTCCAAAGGCCAACATGTCCCGCAGTGATGACCAGGACGGCGCCGGGTGCAGCTCCAGCGACACCCCCTCGGCATGGTCAAACCCCATTTCTCTTGCAACGATCAATGGGGCCGCGTCGACTAGCGGCATATACGCAACGGGAAGAGAGACCGTTCTCATGATAACAGCCCGGACGCCGTTACAAGGGCTTCGGCCACATCGGCAACGCGGCGGTTCTGGTTCATCGCAGTCTTGCGTAGAAGAGCGTAGGCTTCGTCTTCTTGGATGCCTTTGGCTTTCATCAGCAATCCCTTCGCCCTGTCGATGACTTTTCGCTCCTCCAGCGCGCGTTGTGTCTCGGCAAGTTCCGTGCGCATCTGGCGCAGGACCTGAAACCTGGCAATCGCCGTATCTATGACAGGCTTGATCCTCTCAGCTTGCAGCCCGTCGACGACATATGCCGAAACACCTGCCTCAACTGCGTCTTTGGCAAGCCCCCCGGCGGCACCGGTCACGAACATCGCCACTGGCCTCTCCATTGGACCAGAGGCGATTGTAAGCTCTTCAAGCATATCGCGCGAAGGGTTATCGATATCGATCAGCACAATATCCGGGCTGTGGGTGGCGATCTTGCGTGCAAGCCCCGAGACATTTCCGATCACATATACGTCGACGTTACCAGACTCTTTCAGTGCATCGACAATTGCGAAAGCACGGTCACGGTTTTGTTCAACTACTACGACGGTCAAATTGCGGTTCATGCCCACCGGCTTGGGCAACGGCTTAGGTAGAGACAATGCTACCGGCTCAGGCAACGACTAAAACACGTGTGTCGCGCCCAACCTGTCAGCAAAATGTACGGATTTGCTGAAAAACAACGCAGAATGCGATTCTAGCCTGCCTCAGCGATTAGACCAGTAAGCAGGTTCATAAGGCGAGACCATTTTGGTCGGAGATAGGCAATAGAAGCTATCTATTTGTATGGCGCATTGAGCCAAAATCGCGATGAAGCCATGCATCTGGGATTAAGAAGCAAAACGCTAATAGCTGACACAGACATCTATTTGGCCCGCGCGAACTGCGTCTGGCCGCGATCAGCCGTTGAGCAAATCAGGTTCTTGCAGTTTTGGTCAGAACCAGAAAAGTCATCATACCCAGTGGAGGCAAGGATTTCTGCTCTTCGACCGCAAGGCTTGGCTCTTGCAGGACCGTTTCGATTTCGAAATCCGAATGCCAACCTATGATGTTGGCGAAGGGGGCGGAAATCCGTTCCAGAATGGCCAGCACGCCCTGGCTACGTACAAAGTGGTTAGTGATGACGACCTTGCCACCCGGTTTGAGCACGCGGGCAATCTCGGACATGACTTGTTCGGGGTCGGGTACGACCGAAAGCACATGCATTGCGGCAATGATATCGAAAGAATTGTCAGGAAATTCGAGTGAACGGGCATCCATCTGCTTTAGTGCCACGACCTGCTTCAATCCCAGGTGCTGTACTTTGCTTTGGGCTTTGGCCAGCATCTGGCTGCTGAAATCGATGCCGGTCACCTGCAGATCGGCTTTGTAGTGCTGCAGTGAAAGTCCGGTCCCCACACCGACCTCAAGCACCGACCCCGCGCGGGTGTTGATGTAGTCCACTGCCCGACGTCTGCCTACATTGGTCACTGCACCGAAGGTTTTGTCATATACCGGTGCCCAGCGGGCATATGAGGTTTGAACCGCCTCGATTTTCAACTTACTTCCCCTTCCTGATCGGTTGAGTGAGTGCGCGGGATCCTCTGAAACAAAGGTGCCAAAGAACTATCCCAACATACCCGACGCACAGGACAACCAAAGTAGTCCAGGCGTAGGTTAGAACCGCCGCTCCGACAAAAGCGAAACCCACCAGAAATATTTTTACGTTGTCCCGCGACACACTGACGGATTTGAACGACCAGGTCGGAATACGACTGATCATCAGAAAGCCGATCAGGACCATATAGGCGCAGATGACGATACCTGGCAGAAGAGGCGTGTTGGCAAAGGCAAACGAAACAGACATCGGCAACAGGACCAGCAGCGCACCGGCCGGCGCAGGCACGCCGATAAAATAATCGTTTGATGTCTCATCTTCGTCAGTCTTGTTGCTGACATTGAACCGGGCCAGACGCATGACACAACAGACGGCGAAGACCAGAACCGATATCCAACCCGCGCTGCGCATATCCTGGAGCGCCCAGAGATAGAGGACCAGCGGCGGTGCGATACCAAAATTCAAAAAATCCGCCAGAGAATCGAGTTCAGCCCCCATCTTGCTGTCGCTGCTCAGTAGGCGCGCAATACGCCCGTCAAGTCCGTCCAGAACACAGGCGGCCACGATCAGTTGCACGGCCAACACCTGGTTGCCCTGGATCCCAAACCGTATTGCCGACAAGCCGGCGCAGATCGCTGCAATTGTCAGCATATTCGGGATCAGCTGAACCAGCGCAAAATCCGTGATGGCCTTGTCCCGACCGCCATTCACCGTTCTGTCCTCGATCCGTCATCATAGACGGGCAATTCGGCCAACACGGTTTCGCCCGCAATCATAGTCTGGCCAATACTGACCAACGGTGTCACACCGGGCGGCAGATAGACATCCAAGCGTGAGCCAAACCGGATCAGGCCGAAACGCTCACCCGTCTGCATTTGCGTGCCGCAGGCCACAAAACAGACGATACGGCGAGCCACCAGACCAGCGATCTGGACCACTGCAAGTTCCTGCCCGTTTGGCATCCGAATACACAGGCCGTTACGCTCATTGTCGGTGCTGGCTTTGTCCAAAGAGGCGTTGAAAAACTTACCGGGGCGATAGGCGACGGACGTGATCTCGCCAGCAACCGGGCTCCGGTTCACGTGGCAATTGAAAACGCTCATGAAAACGCTGACACGCGTGAGCGGCGTCTCCGCCATGCCAAGCTCCGCTGGCGGAGCCGCGGGTTCGATCAGTGATACGATACCATCCGCCGGGCTTACGATCAGTCCGGGGCGAGTGGGTGTAATGCGTTTGGGGTCGCGGAAGAAATAGTAACACCAGATCGTCAGGCCAATACCAACCCAACCCAAAACAGGCGAAAGCAGAAACAGCCCCAAGGTGACCAGTGCGAAAATCCCGACAAACTTGATGCCCTCGGGGTGCATCGGCTTGATGAATGTGCCAAGCATTTGCATTACAAACTTCCCTCGCGGCAACTTCATTTATCGTCATACGACGACTGAGCCTGAGTGCAAGCGCAATCTGGAGGCTAGCCAAAGGCATCAGATATTCTGATCGCATGTAGAGCTATGTTGCTTACGCCCAAAATTTTGGCCACCAAATCATTGCCCGGTTAGGTGTCGTTTATGCAGTTGCAGCGAATTCGCACTTGTCGATGACCAATTGGCGACATTCCAATCCGCGCTGCTGTTCTACAATCGCTGGAAGCGTCGGGTTGATACGGGTGGATTTCCGACGGTCATGACTGACTTGGCAGCGCAGAATGGGGAAGAACCGGTCGTGGTGATCGGTGCCTTCTGTGGGACAACAAATAGCATAGTTGGAAGGTGTTCGAACCGGAAAGTCGTCTTTCCGAGCCCAATTTGGAGCACGCACGGCACGTAACCTACACAGTTTTAGAGGTTGTTCTTATTGCTGACTAATCCCGGCTGGAAGCCGCGAACCTGTTTTACCAAAAGAAGCTGAAGCAAACATGCCTGTTCAGGCGTTCCTCTTCCGTTGGGCATCTCTTACAAGAGCTGCCAGCCTATAGAACCCATGAGCCATCTTTGTGAACGGCGTCAGCAGAAAAAAAGTCAGGACAGACCCGAGGTGAATCGCCAGCATTACTGGCATAAGGGCGGTGTGCCCAAGACCGTACAGAACAAGCCCACTGAAACCGATGAAACCCAGCAGCAGAGTGAACCCGATATCACCACCCCATGCCGAACTGTCGCCAAGCTCGCGTTCCGACCTCTGTTTCAGCAGGACCATCGCGACGCAGCCAACGGTCAAAAGAATACCACCCGATATCCCGAAGAGCTTGGGCAGTGACCAGAATCCGTAAGGGGCATGCAACCCAAAGAAATAGTGCATTACCGTGGCCACCGATGTAGAGGCAAAGCAAAGAAGGAAGCCGTACATAATAGCCTGATGCACGTGACGGCGCGCTTGGCTGAACCGATCCTCGTCCTCGAAATTGCAGCCTTCTCCGTGTCCTGCTGTCAGATCCTGCATTTTGCTTGCCCGCCTAAAGGCCGCTAATAGATCGCTCAATTGAATGGGTTCGCCGCCCACAGCGCGCCAATACCGGCGCATACTGATGGCAATGCTGAACAACGGCAACAGGAATGCCGGCGCGAATATCGCCACCATCGCGTTATGAGAAAGGACAGCATAGAAACCACGGCCGCCGGCCGAACCAATCGCATGTATTGCCCAGAACAGGGCAGCAAAGCCGACGACCAGCGCCAAAGCGATGGCAGCACCGTGCGTGTGAAACTTGTGCGCCAGTGTCTGGGGCCACGCAAGGTTTTCCCAACTGTCCCGACGCACTTCGGCAAGCGCTTTGGGCAGATTGAGATCGAATTCGTGCGGAGCCGTGTATTGGCAGGCATAATAGCACCCTCGGCAGTTGTGACAGAGATTGGCCAACTGCGTGATGTCGCCGTCCGAGAATGCGCGTTCGGCGTGAAGGGAGGGGAAGACTGAGCAATAGCCCTCGCAATAACGGCAGGCATTGCAGATTTCTGCCTGACGACGGGCTTCCTGTATGAGATCAGTTTGCATAAGCAGCGGCCTCACGTCCTGCAATACGTCCGAAAACGGTTCCGATGGTCATGCCAAAACCAGCGAGATACCCCTGCCCCAGAATCGATCCGGCCATGGTTTCGCCTGCGGCCCAAAGGTTCCTGACTTTGCCCGAAGGTGTTGAACACTGCGCGGTGTCGTCGACCTTCAACCCCAGGTAGGTGAAGGTCACGCCAGTGCGCAGCGAATAGCCATAAAATGGAGGTTCAGTGATCGGACGGGCCCAATTGGTTTTGGGTGGTTCCAACCCGGTTGTCGCAACCCCATCCAGCTCGGTCGGATGGAAGGCGCTGGTGTCTCCACAGGCCGCGTTGAATGCCGCAACAGTAGCATTCAGTTTGTCGGCCGGCAGTCCCATCATATCCGCCAGTTCGTCCAGCGTATCCGCCTTGAGCGGTGGAAATACCGATGGCATGAACAGGTTCAGCGATTTGGCATCGATGATAACATAGCCCACCTGATCGGGTTGTGCTGCAACGAGACGTCCCCAAATCGCATAGCGCTTGGGCCAGACGTCTTCGCCCTCGTCATAAAATCGCTGAGCGTCTTTGTTCACAACGATAGAGAAGGGCACACAATCCAGACGGGTCACGATGCCGCCGTCGAATTTTGGAGCCCGCCCATCAATCGCCACGGCGTGGCATTGGGTCGGGTCACCGACGCTCTCGATACCTTGATCCAGAAGATCCGCCAGTACAACGCCACGATTGTAGGGTGTACCGCGGATCAAAAAGTTCTGCGCGGCAGGGCCCCAGGCACGGGTCAGCCAATCGGTGTCAGCCTGAAACCCGCCCGAGGCGACAATCACGGCCTTGGGCGTTATGCGATGTGACTCGCCCTCATAAGAATAGTCGACCCATTCCACTTGGTCTTCGTTCAACTCCAGATGTGTAACAGCTGCTTCGTACAGGACATCCACGCCCAAGCCTTCGGCCGTCCGGTAATAAGCATTTACCAGCGATTTACCTCCGCCCATGAAGAACGCATTGGTTCGCGCAAGAGAAAGAGTACCGGAAAGGGATGGCTGGAACCTTACACCTCGTTTTTCCATCCAGGGCAGGCATTCTTCTGAGGTTCGGATCGCAAGCCGCGCCAGATGTTCTTCAGTCTTGCCGCCTGTAACCTTCATCAGGTCCGAGAGGTATTCGTCTTCGCTGTATTCCTCGACCAGCGGACCCAGCGGGCCAACATGCATGCAACGAAAGTTGCGCGTATGGCGGGAGTTTCCACCCCGATACGGCTTGGGTGCCGTTTCGAGGATCAAGACTTTTGCCCCGGCTTCAGCCGCGGTCATAGCAGCGCACAACGCGGCATTGCCGCCTCCTATGACCGCGATATCGTAAGCTTCCATTCTGGTGGACATGTCCGGTCTTTCTGTCAGTTCTGGTCGATTGTGCGATCACGCTCTTGCAGGGCGCGAATACGCATCCGCTGTGCGGCTTGAATGTGAGCGCGCATTTCTGTCTCTGCTGTCGCTCCGTCTCGTGCCTTCAGTGCCGTCATGACACGTCGATGCTCAGTCACGGCTGCCTCGGCACGATCACCATCCAACAGTTGTGAAGGGCCCAGGATCAGGAGAGCCTTTTGAAGTGACAACATCGATTTTGCGAGAAATCGGTTCTTGGCAGCGTCCAGTAGCGTGGCATGAAAAATACGATTGATCTGCGCCGCGTCCGGCCCTGTACCTGCTTCAGCCAGACGATCATTCAGAACTTCCAGCTCATCCATCTCTACATCCGACGCCGCCCTCGCAGCCAACCTCGCTGCGGTGCCTTCAAGCACAGCACGCATCTCATACAGCTCCATGACCTCGGCATAATCCAGGCTGCGAACCGTAGCGCCCTGTCTCGGGACATGCGTGACAAGCCCGTCTGCCTCAAGCTGCCGGATCGCCTCACGCACTGGTGTGCGGCTGACACCCAGCCGCTCGGACAACTCAATTTCCCGCAGCCGATCCCCTGGCAGCAAGGCACCGGCTCGAATCTCGTCCAGCATCCGTTGATACGCAGAATTCCCTTGTGGGCCCGGCTGAATCTGGTCGTCCTGGAAGGTCATGGCACTCACACTTGCATATTGCGTCCAATTGTATACACTTGGATACATAGCGAGTCAACCGAAACGGAAACCCCATTTTGTCCGCCCAAAAAAAACAGGTGTTGCAGAGGTTGTTCACCATCAGTCTTGCGGTATTGGGCACACTGGTGTTTTGGGCGCTGGACCTGCCTTTGCCGTTCTTGTTTGGCCCGATGTCCGCCTGCCTGATCGCAGCATTGGCCCATGCTCCACTTAAAGGGTTCGGTCAGGTTTCAGTCGGAGCCCGTACAATCCTTGGCGTCGCTGTGGGTGCTTCGATCACACCTGCATTATTTGCGGAGCTGCCGAAGATGGCGGCGTCGATCATGCTGGTCCCGTTCTTCATCATCCTGATCGGGCTAGTTGGCGTGCCATTTTTTCGCAAGATCTGGGGATTTGACGACAAAACCGCGTTTTATGCGGCGATGCCCGGCGGGTTACAGGATATGGTCATCTTTGGCACCGAAGCTGGTGCGAACCCACGGACTTTGTCATTGATTCATGGCACACGCGTTCTGATCATTGTCACATTGGCACCCTTGTTTCTAACGGTGTTTTACGGCGCCGAGCTGACGAACCCCATTGGTGAACCCGCACGCGATTTGCCGATTCACGAACTGTTATTGATGATCATGGCAGCGATCGCTGGATGGAAGGGGGGAGAGAAAATTGGACTGTTTGGCGCGTCTATTCTTGGCCCTATGATCCTGACTGCTGCCTTGTCGCTTTCGGATCTCATACATTCACGACCGCCGCGTGAGGCGATTCTCATGGCCCAGTTCTTCATCGGTTGCGGAATTGGCGTTCAGTTCGTGGGTGTGACGCTGGCAGAATTACGGCGGATTGTTGCAGCAGGCGTCGCATACGTGGTCGTGCTGGCTATTCTTGCGGCAGCTTTCACAGCGGTTGTCACAACGCTTGGGCTTGGCCACCCGGTCGAAGCTTTCCTCGCCTTTGCTCCGGGCGGTCAGGCAGAAATGACAGTGCTGGCTATCGTTTCCGGTGCAGATCTGGGCTTTGTGATCAGCCACCACCTGACACGGATTGTGCTGGTGATCATCGGCGCACCAATTGTTGCCAATCTCATTTTGCGCTGGTCCAAACCTCGGGATTGATCATATGGGTCGGTGCTCCTTTCGCATAGGCGATGACCTGATCGAAGATGTCCGCGAACTGCAGGTCGAACTCGTCTTCTGTGACAAAGCCGATATGGGGCGTCGCAATCAAGTTTGAATGAGACAACAGCGGGTCGCTGGGCTCAGTCATCGGTTCCGTGTCAAATACATCAATTGCTGCTTTACCTGGATGCCCGGCATTGAGCGCGTCAAGCAGTGCACCGGGAGCGATCAATCCGGCTCGCGAAGTGTTCACGAAAAGAGATGCGGGTTGCATGGCTGCAAAATCGACCGGAGTGATTATACCCATTGTTTCCGGTTTGAGTCGTACGTGCACAGAAACGACGTCACTTTCTGAAAAGAAGGCTTGGCGATTGCGGGCGACACATGCACCATCTCCTTTCGCCCGCGATCTCCCCTCTTCAGACGACCACCAAACGACTTTCATTCCAAACGCCTCGGCATAACCCGCAACTGCGCGCGCAATTCGGCCGTAGCCGTACAGGCCCAACTGCCGACCCCTTAGCGTTTTGCCGACACCTGCCTGCCATCGTCCAGCTTTGGCCGACGCCATCTGAGCCGGCAAATCGCGCATCCCCGCCATGATCAAAGCCCAAGTCAACTCGGCCGCAGCATAAGAAGGTGTGCCGCTATGCATGTTCGAACACAGCAGGACGCCGTGATCTGTACAAGCTTGCACATCCACGTGCGGATATACGCTTCGCTGACTGATAAGCTTTAAATTCGGCAGATTCTCGAGCAGGTCGCGGGTAACCTTTGTTCGCTCACGAAAGAGAACGAGCACGTCCGCATCCTGAAGGCGCGTGGCAAGCTGAAACGTGTCTTCGACGTGATCTGTCCAAACTGTAACATCCTGGCCAGATAGCTTCGCAAAACAAGGCAAGTTGCGCAGGGTGTCAAACCAATCATCAAGAATGTGCACCTTCATCGGCTTTCGGTGCCCCGCCCTAGTTCCAGCTTCCTGGGTGTTGGTACGAAATGCGGAGCCTCAAGTGCCGCCAGCGCATTGCGAACACGCTGGCTCTGGTCCAGCAAATAGTTGAATTGCTCGTCACATCCGGCGATTGGTGTCGGGTATTCCGCTATGTCGCGCCGCAATGCGGCCAGAGCCAACTTAAGTTCCTGCCGGGCAATGTCGATGCATTCAGAATACGTGTCCATTGTGGCCTCCCAAACTGTATACCAAGGTATACTATTTTCAGGGAATCCGATCAATGCCCGCCCCACACGCTGCGCGGCACATAAATTTGCCCATCTGCAAGCTTACGCGCCGTACGAACCAAACCTGCCGCATTCAGGACAAACCCATTGTCGGTTTCATAGTCCACAAGGACGTCAATTTTTCCAGATGCGTGCTCCAGTATGACTTCGGCTGGGCGTGAATCCATTCGATCCAGAAGGCCATCTGCGACAGTTCCCGGAGTTAGGGCACACGACGCCATGCATTGAGCACCGGTGACCGCCATTGTCGGGTGCGTTTTCCACGGCATGAAGTACCGCACCGCAACGGTCCCACCGTCTTTGGCTGGCGCCAACAATCCGAACTTCGGTGTCACGGATTGCGAGACATCGCCCATACCCATCAAATGCCCTGCTTCGATCCGCACGGTTTCCATACGTTCAAAGAAACTTCGGTTGGCATCCAGTTCTTCGGCGCTCTCATGGCCTGTCAAACCAAAATCCGCAGCGCGCGCAATAGCCATGGGCATCGCGACATCCATGCAGGTTAATTCAATCCCTTGAATAGTGTTGCGCAGCTTTCCAGTGGGTAAAAAGGCGCCCGTGGATGACCCTACAACCCCCATGAAGCTCAGTTGCACCGGTGCCGCATGCCCCGGAACCCCCGCAATCTCAGTGTTGCCATCATAAGTCAGGTCACCACCCGGGGTCTGCACCTTGGCCACGACTTGTGCGCCTGTGTTGACTGCACGAATACGAATTTCGGTCTCGTCGCCTTGCGGCTCAATCAAACCCATTTCGATTGCCGCCGGACCGACCCCAGAAAGTATATTCCCGCAGGTAGGTTTGAAATCGACAAGCTTGTCTTCCACTGAAACCTGCGCAAAGAAATAGTCGATATCGGCCCAGTCGTCGTCGCTGACAGACAGCATAGCAACTTTTGTCGTAACTGCCGCACCACCACCGATCCCATCGATGTTAAGTGGATGCCCGGCCCCAAGGGCTGCGATCAGTACTTCAGTCAGAGTTTCCAGATCGTCCGGTAGAGCGGGTCGATGAAAATACGGACCGCGCGAGGTGCCTCCGCGTATGAAAACATAAGGGATTGCTGTTTGTGTCACCGCGTAACCTCCGTGATGAGCTTTATGTGAACTTCGGTGATTTCACGCGCCTCAAGTCCGCCATGCAGATCGCGATGTCGCGTTTCTGGCACGGTTAGAGCGGTGCCCACAGATGAGGGAATAAGATCAGCGGCGGTGGCATATACATGCAATTCATCGCAGGCGATGCGGGGATACTCGGCCGCTATGGACCGGGTACAGTCCAGGAAAAACTCGTCAAACAAACGCATTGCGTTTGTTTCGTGGAACGCTGTCACATGTTGAGCTGAACAAGTTTCCGCGAGATCGAACGATTTATTCGACGGCACATCCACCCCAAACCCTGTCATGACTGGGCAGAGATTGTCGTGCAACTCCAATTCCTTGCGCTGGACGCCCGAAGGGTTACGGCTGCCTTTCTCTACCGGCGGATAATCGTTGTGATTAACGGATCCAAGAATAAAGCCATCTTCCGCTTTTGCGGCAGCGACAACAGAGTTCGGAATTGTCGACCGGTTCGCCGCCAGAGCCGCGATACCTAATTCCTGATGCTCGATCTCGAGGTCCCGGCACAGGTTGGGTTTGGCCGCATGCGGAAACGCCAGTGATGCGGCCGTGATTTCTGGACCTGCGCCGTCACCTTCGAGGCAGCGCAACTTGAGGGGATCACTCATTTCAGGGGCCACGGCAAGCTCACCATGTCCTGCAGCAGCCCTGGAGGGAAGTCCCGGTTCAACGCACCCGCCATGAAGCACATGAATCCGATGCCACAGGCAGTCAGGATCAGCGTCATCTGCCAGCTGGATCCGGCGCGAACACGGAGGAACCCGATCAGGAATCCGATCAGAGCGAGGATAAAGCCCACGACCCAAGTGGCCGCAATCAGCGCTGCAAACCAAGCCAATGTAGACCAGAGACCATGGGGTGCACTGGCGTCTTCACCAGCGACTTCCTTGTCGGCGAAGATCGCATCGCCTTCAGGCCGCCGCATCATCTGGATCAGCAGGATCACACAACAAAGCAGCGAAACGCCTCCGATCACCAGCGGTATGATCTTGTCAGTCATGTTGTAATCGGGGATCGCATTAGCGTTGACCAGGGCGACAATCAGATACGCCATAAGCGACAATAGGAAAATCAATGGCGCGCGTTTGCTGCCTGACTGCACATCGCCCTCGGCCATTATCATTTTTGCCTGGCGAATGCCCAGAATGACTGAGATGACGGTGACGACGATAAGCACGATTACGATGGGGCTGAAAACGTACTCCATTCCCTCTTCAAAGCTCTTGCGGAAACGGAACGATGCGATCTGGAAAGCTTGGTTCGTGAATTTTTCCACCGGGTTTGAAAGCACGAAGCCGATCAGAAAGGCCGGACGCGACCAATCAAAGCGGCGTAGGAAAATGCCAATCAACCCGATGACAAAAAGGGCCAGCAAATCTTCGAAGTTCTGACCCGATTGAAAGGCAGCGAAACTGATCAGCATGAACAGGAACGGCGCCAGATACGTGAAACGGATTGTGGTCAGCTTTGCGATACCGCCCGAGGCTGCAATACAAAGAATTGTGCCGACGACATTGGCCAGAGCCAACAGCCAGACAATCGAATACGTGATGTCGAGATTGTCCTGAAGCATGCTCGGTCCGACTTCAATATCGCCTGACCCCAGCAGGGCAACCGCACCAATAAAGATCGCCATCGAACCCGACCCGGGAATACCGAACAGAAGCGTTGGCACCAGACCACCGCCTTCCTTCGCATTGTTCGAACTTTCCGGGCCGATCACACCACGGACTTCGCCGCTGCCGAAATTGCTCTTGTCTCTGGTTGATTGAACGGTGTGACCATAAGCGATCCAGTCGACGACCGATCCTCCCAGCCCAGGTATGACGCCGACGACTACGCCAATGATTGAACACCTAACTGAAAGCCAGATATTGGCGAACCAGTCTTTGACGCCGTCCAACCAACCGGCTCCAAGTGAAGCCCCTTTGGCAATTGAACGATCCTGCCTAAGCAGCGAGACGATTTCAGGCACGGCGAAAATGCCTAAACCCACGATGACGAGCTTCAACCCATCCGTGAGGTATGGAATGTCATAGGTCGCCATACGCAGCGATCCGCCGGCATCCGCCTCGCCGATTGTTCCGACCATCAAGCCAAGTCCGGCAGCCGCTACTCCTTTCAGCGGAATGCGACCAGCGAGAATGGCAACCATTGAAAGGCCCAGGATTGTGATCATCAACATCTCTGGCAGACCGAATGCCAGGACAATCGGCCTTGCGACCAGAATAAACATTGTCAGGAAAGTTGCGCCGACCAGCCCGCCAAACAATGATGACGCAAAGGCCGCTGACAGGGCCCGCGCGGCCTCACCTTTTTTGGCCATCGGGAACCCATCCAGGACAGTGGCCTGAGAAGCCGAGCTGCCCGGTATGCCCATCAGAACCGACGCGAACGTATCGGATGTCGGAACAACCGCGACCATCCCGATCATCAACGCCAGACCCAGGATTGGGTCCATTCCAAACATGAAAGGCAGCAACAGGGACAATCCTGCAATACCACCGAGCCCCGGAAAAACCCCAACGGCTAGCCCCATGACGACTCCGAGAACCAGATAACCCAGAACAACAGGTTGCAGGATCAGACTCCACGCATCACCAAGCGCAGGAAGAGCTGTGGCGAAAACCTCCATAGCGGCCGCCTTTCATATCTTTTGATATTATTTGAAAAGAGCGCGCCCTGAGTTCAGGGCACGCGCCGTGAGCGTTCGGCTCAGTTTAATTCCACGCCATAAGCTTCTTTGAGCCAGTTCAGGACATAGGCCTTGGCATTGTCATCAACGTTGGTCGCAGTCTGCAGTGCGGCTTTAGAGCCATCACCGACAAACACGGGGTATTTACCTACGCGCTTAGATGAAATCTCGCCAAAATCCGCGCGCTCTGTGACAGCCTGGAATGCAGCTGTGTATGTATCGACGACGTCCTGAGGTGTGTCGCCCGGAAGGAATGCAAGTTTCTGAACAGGGAAACCGGCGACGAAGAACGCCTTCCAAGCGTCCCAAGCCTCGCCGCTGGTTTCGCAACCGTCAGTGGCTTCGCAAACTTCCTTGAATGTCGGGATCTCTGGAAATGTCGGGTCGCGAACGATGTTGCCATCCGCGTCCAGGGCGCCCCAAGTCATCATTGGTACGGCTTGGCCCGCTTCGACCAGAGGCACTGAGCCTCCCAGGTAGCCGGACGAAGTCTGGTAGTCGATATTGGCCTCACCACGCTCGAACATCAGACGGCCGTCACCCCGACCTTTGATACCGAAGACCGGTTCTACATTCATACCCAGCATTTGCCAGGCCAGCAGCGGCACCAGGTCAAGACGGGTTGCCCCCTGCGAACCATAGATAAAACTGGTGTCTTTGAGCCCGTTTGCAGAGCCATCAAATTTGGCGCCATCTTCAGGGTTGATATAAGCAACACCACCCGTCCCCGATGCCATAACCGGTATCCAGTCATTATATTCGTAACGCACGCGCGGGTCGCTCAGAAGGTAAGGAAATTGAGTCGATCCGGACGTCCCGAACAGTAGGGTTCCATCCTCATGATTTTGCTCTTGGAACCAGTTTGCGCCTTTGGTCGACCCGGCACCCGGCATGAATTTCACGACAACGGTCGGTTGGCCCGGTAGCGCCTCGGACAGAAGCGGGGCAAAGAAATTTGCCCATTTTGCTGAACCCCCTGTTTCCGAGAACGGAATGACCCATTCGACGGTCTTGCCCGAGAAATCGACCTCAGCGGCTGCGGGCGCGGCGAGACCTGCGGCGGCGATCAGCCCCACGACGGCACGGCGGGTGAAGTTGGAATTGGTCATTGGTTCCTCCCTGTTGACCAAACAACCACGACGGTGCCTTTCGCGCCACCGTGATCGCAAATGAAACTGTGGGGTTGATTCCCCCTCCCATCTGGCAATCATGAGGGGCCAACCTTGCGTGAAACTTGCGGGAGCACGGATGCGGATCGTCATCATCGAGGACAACGAAACCCTTGCCAACGCCATTGCCTATCGCCTGCGGGATCGAGGGCATTCTGCGGATGTCCTGCACGATGGCGATCAGGCGGACACGTTCCTGATGCACGAAGGCGCCGATCTGATTGTGCTGGACATCAACCTGCCCGGCCGTTCAGGGCTGAATATCCTGCATGCGCTGCGTCAGCGCGGCGAAAGCACACCAGTCATCCTGTTGACAGCACGGTCAGAAACAAGCGACCGGGTCACCGGGCTGGATATGGGCGCCGACGACTACCTGGTCAAACCTTTCGAGATGGACGAACTCGAAGCGCGCATTCGAGCTCTGTCACGCCGCAAAGACCTTGACTACGGTGTGCGAGAACAAGTGGGTGGGCTGGAATTTGACCGTGCCAACCGTCAGGTCAGTTCGCAGGGTACGGTTCTTGACGTTCCACGACGCGAGATGGCGGTGCTGGAATGCCTACTGGAACGGCGCGGTCGCATTGTGTCCAAAGGTCAACTGACCGATCATGTGTACGGCGTTGGTGCAGATGTGGACGACACGGCGGTTGAACCGCATGTCTCTCGTTTGCGTAAGCGGCTGAAGGAATTCGGCATCGGGATCAAAACCGCGCGCGGGCTGGGCTATCTGCTCGAGGTACAGAAGTGATCAGGTCCAGATCACTCAGACTGCGTCTTTTTCTTCTTATTTTGACGCCATTGGTGTTGCTGTCGGTGGTATTAGGCTTCTGGCGCGTCATGGTGGCACAAAACACGACCGAAGAGCTTTTTGACGACAGCCTGCTGGCGGCAGGTCTCGCGATTTCGCGCGACGTGGCAATATCTGGCGGCGATGCTCTGTTACCGTCGACGCGCAACATGATCCGCGACGCCTCTGGAGGCGAAGTTTTTTATCACGTCACGGGACCCGGAGGATACTACGTTACGGGATATGCCTACCCGCCCGTGTCCGGGGCCAGTGAATCTCAGGACCCATACAAACCCGATTTTTTCGAAGCGATCTACCGCAACGAACCTGTCCGCGTCCTCCGAATGACCGAGCGCGTCACTTTGGACAATCTGGTGGGTGATGCGACAGTCACCGTGTGGCAACTGATGGCTGACCGCCAATCCTTCGCCAATCAATTGTCGATACGCGCCGCAATCCTGATGGGTGCACTATTAATAACCCTTGCTCTTGTCGTGTGGTTCGGCGTTAAACGCGGCCTGCGTCCCCTGCTCGACTTGCAGAGCGCAATTGCTTTGCGTTCGCCGGATGATCTCAGCGTAATCCGGCGGCCTGTCCCATCCGAGGTAGAGGGCGTCGTAAGAACACTGAACAGATTGTTCGGCCAGGTGGAAAAGAGTATCAGCGACCACCAAACCTTCATCTCAGAAGCTGCACATCAGCTGCGCAACCCGGCGGCGGCCGTGCAATCAATGGCCGAAGCATTGCGGGATGCAACTACCGATGATGACAAAGACAAGCGCATCGCCGAACTGGTAAGGGCCGCGAAGAACTCGGCAACCGTCGCCGAGCAGCTATTGTCCCTTGAGCGGCTCAGACAGCCATCCCATCAAGACCGCTTGGAAGAAGTGGATTTCTGCAGAGTTGTCGAAGAGGTCTGCGCAGATATGGGTGTACAGGTTCTTGCCATGGGCGTCGAATTCGACGTGTCGATACCGGCTGAGAGGATACTTGTGCCTGGCGATAGAGTATTTCTGAGCGAGGCGATTAAGAACCTGTTGGACAACTCATTGAAACATGGCGGCGAGCCCCTTAGCAAAATTTCAGTAGTGTTGACTGGTGACCCGGATCGCGCATCAGTTACGATAACAGATGACGGCAGAGGCCTTTTACCAGAACAAAGTGAAATGGCATTTCGTCGCTTCACTCAGCTGGACCATTCAGCAGGCAGTGGACTTGGGCTTTCAATCGCTTTGGCCGTTGCGCAACGCCACAATGGCCAACTGTCAATTAACAACGTTTCCAAAGGCGCAAGTCTGACGCTCAGCCTTCCTCGCCGGTTGTGATTTGCACCTTATTACGACGCTCAGCCTCATTGGCAGGCTGAATATCCTAACTTGTTCCGTTTGTCGTAAGCCACGACCCGAGAGCCGGAGCATAGTTGACGCAAGAAGTCATCGCTAAGACCGCAGGGTTTGCAGGCTGCCCGCACTCAGATTCCCGACCTAACGTCCAAACCGCAGATGGCGCACCTCATTTTTCTTTCTTTTGGAGTTTCAAACCAACGGAACCAGCTAGTCAGCGGATACCAGCGCCCGCCCGTTTTCATCAAAGAAATGTAGTTTTTCCGAAGGAAATTGCAGGCCAATCCTAGCCCCAGGCTCAAGATTCGTATCCCCGTTAAGGCGAACCGTTACTTTCTCCTCCACACCACAATCAACGATCAGAAACGTGTCTGCCCCCAGATATTCGAAAACCTCGATGACACCATCGCTTTGACCTTCACCAGCCGCGACCACGCCGATATGCTCGGGTCGAATGCCGAGATCAGTGGCTTCACCGGGCAGAGCGAAATCACCACTACCACCTTGTTTTAGGCTGTACCTGCCATTTTGTGTCGTGCATGGCAGGATGTTCATTTTCGGGCTGCCAATGAACTGTGCCACAAATAGATTGGCGGGGCTTTCGTAAAGCTGACGAGGCGTACCCACCTGCGCAATCTTACCAAATTCCAGAACGACGATCCGATCGGCAAGTGTCATTGCCTCAACCTGATCATGCGTCACGTAAATCATCGTGCGCTTCAGATTCTGATGCAGCTTTGCAATTTCGTAGCGCATCTCGACGCGAAGAGCCGCATCAAGATTCGAGAGCGGCTCGTCAAATAGAAAAGCCGTGGGGTCACGCACGATAGAACGACCAATGGCAACCCGTTGCCGCTGCCCGCCGGAAAGATCTTTCGGTCGTCGTTCCAGAAATGGTCCCAGCTTAAGGACATCGGCCGCCTTATTGACCTGCTCGTTTATTTCCGTTTTCTGGACACCAGCAACCTTGAGCGAAAAGCCCATGTTTTCGGCAACGGTCAGATGTGGGTAAAGCGCATAGGATTGAAACACCATTGTCAGCCCTCGCTTGGAGGGTGGATGATCCGTAACATCGTTGCCGTTGATCAATAATGCCCCCCGCGAGATGTCTTCGAGACCCCCGATCATGCGCAACAGAGTAGATTTTCCGCATCCTGATGGGCCGACAAAAACAACAAATTCTCCCTCTTCAATCTTGAGATCGATGCCTTTGATGACCTGCGCAGAGCCAAACCATTTTTCGACGGACTTAAGTTCAATGCTGCCCATTAGTTCCTCCCTGCCCAGTGAAGCCAGACCGCGGCTGTCCAGGTGAATGCATTGCCCCCGGCGGGGTTTCCAGAAATGGGGTCGAAATACTCTGCAAACCCGTAGATCGAGATCAGATCTGCGGTCTTTCGGCGAAGCTCTTCTACTTGTTGCACGTGGCCCATTTCGGCCAATCCGAACGCAATCATCATGTTCATGAAGGCCCATGTCGGACCGCGCCAATATCTGCGCGCATCAAAATTCGGCATGGACGTATCGTAGCTTGGAACTGGATAGGGAACGGTTGCCAATACCGATTGCAAACGCTCCAGCATCTTCGCGGATTCAATACCCGCGTACCAACACAGGTATGAAGCGTTCGAGATGCTGCCGGCCCATTCCCCTGTGTGTGCGTCGCGGGAGTCGAAAAAGCCCAGATCCTCGTTCCAAAGTGAATGTGCACCTTGTTCGAGTTTTGAGATATCAATGCTCAAAGTGCCTGCATCCAGACCAAGGTGTTCGCTGATTGCCAGCAAGTCCCTCGCGGCGCGAAGCGTTGTGAATGTCATCGTCGGATCGGCTACACGAAACGGATTCCGGGATAAAAGAGCCTGCTGATCCCATTTTACCTGCCGGCCGATCTGAACCAGTTTGATGTAGCGATCATAGTCGAACTTTGTCGGTCGATCTTCACTGTTCACGTGACTTGTATCGCGGCGTTGATACTCACCCACATCAGAGGCATCCATCCGCGCCATCGCCTTGTCCCAATCGGGCGCATTGTCACGACCTGCCTCCCAAGGATGGGTTGTGCAGACAGCCCCCTGATCATCAAGGCGCCATTTCATGATCCAACGGTGCCATGCCAACATTTTAGGAAACAGTGCCCGAAGGCGCGCGTCACCAACCTCGGTATCCTGCTCCCAGATCTTACGCGCCATCGTCGCGGCAATGGGGGGTTGGATGATACCGGAGGACGGGATTGGACCGCTGCAGCCCCAGACATCCGGACCGGGATAGTACCCGTCGTCCTGCTGGTGGAACAAGATATGCGGCACCATGCCGTCATCCCATTGGCCGGTAAACAGCGTTTCGATTTCAGTCCAGGCGCGGTTGATGTCAAACTCGGCAAAGCCAAGCGCGGCGATCGCACTATCCCAGTTCCATTGATACGGATACAACCCCTCGGTCGGGATAGTGTAACCACCGCGATCATTGGCAATCAGGATATTGCGCGCTTCGCGGTCTGGATTCGTATGCTGGTTCATCTGTGTCATCCTTTGACGGACCCCGCAGTCAGGCCCTTTGTCATGAAACGTTCAAGCCCCAGAAACAGCGCCATGATCGGGACGGTGGCTATGACGGCACCCGCCATCAGGTGCTGACGGGGAATTTCTGAGGAATTCAGCATCGTGACGCCTCGGGTCAGGGTAAATTTCGACGGGTCATCCAGCAGCATGAAGGCCAGCAGGAATTCATTCCAGGCGATCATGAAGACATATAGCGACACCGAGGCCAGCGCCGGCAGGCTGAGTGGCAAGGTGATCTTCCAGATCACGGCAAGGCGCGACAGGCCATCCATAAGGCCGGCCTCTTCCACTTCGGTTGGCAGGCCGCGAAAGTAACCCTGCAGCATATAAAGCGCCACCGGGATCGTCGTGACCGGGTAGATCATTACGATACCCAGGATCGAGTTGCGCAGCCCAGTCAACGAGAAGGCAATATAGATCGGCAGCGCCAGAACAATCATCGGCACCATGTAGATCAACAGGATCGAGCGCGAGAACGCCTTTTGCCCCTGGAACCGGAACCGAGCCACCGCATAGGCCCCAGGTACGCTGAACAGCAGTGTTATGAATACCGTCAGGACCGAAACATAGAACGAAGTCCACAGGTACGTTCCGAAATTGAAGTCGCGAAACAGCTCGGTATAGCTGCGGAACAGAGCTGTTCCCTGACTAAAGTCGACCGAGAAATCGAGCGGGTTCTGCAACAAAGCCTGCTGAGATTTCAAGCTGGTCATCACCATCACATAGAATGGGATGACCACGATTGCGGTGAAGAAGATGTAGCCGAAGCCGGTGCAAAAGCGGATCACCGCGTCTTCGAACTCATGCCGAGTCAGTTCCCCGAAAGGTACCTCTTTGAGGATTTCAGCCATAGAAACCTGCATAACGGCTGCGATCGCAATTACCGTGATTAGTGTCGCCTGAACCGAGGTTTCGGGTCCGATCAATACTGGGCCGAACCCAGTCAGACATGACAGGCCAGCTAACGCGGCTACGCCAAGTCGCACCGGCGCATATCGGGCCGGGAACCGGACAGAAGTCAGACCGATAATCGCGCCCCACAACGGGCTCATCAAAACTTGTGGGCGGAATGCCGCGCCGGTGGCAAAAGACATGGTGACCGCGACGGTTGTGGCAATCACCACCAGCCACAGCGCGCCCAGAACCGGCCCAGTTACAAAGCCATTGCGCATCACAAACCCTCCTCACGGCTGATGAACCGAAAGAAGACAAAGCTGAACGCAATCAGGCACAACAAGATCACGACGGCCACAGCGGCGCCGGCACCGATATTCGAGATCGCGAAGGCCTGTTCATAGACATTCACGGTCAAAGTGCGAGTGCCTGCATTGCCGCCAGTCAGCAGGAAAATGTCGTCGAACTTGTTGAACGTCCAAATGAAGCGCAACAGGAACAATACCGATAGGATGCCCAACAATTGCGGAATGCTCAGCAGCCAGAACTTTTGAAATGGAGAGGCACCATCCATATCTGCGGCCTCGTACATGCTCGAGTCGATGGACTGCATCCGCGCCAGGATGAACAGGAACGACAGTGGAAAATAGCGCCATATCTCGAAGACTGTGACCATGATCAGCGCCAGTGGACGTTCACCGAAAAAGTTGATCGGGTCGCTGCTTAGCCCCATTTGAACCAACAATGCATTAGCCGAGCCTGAAAACGGATCAAACAGCGTGACCCAGGTGAATGCAACGGCGATGACCGGAGCAACATAGGGGAAAAGGTAGAGACCGCGGATGACCCCCTGCCCCCTGAAGCTTTTGTTCAGCAGCAAGGCCGCGAACAACCCCATAACCAAAGCCCCGATGGTGCCAAAGACGGTATAGAACAAAGTAACCCACAGAACGCCCCAGAATTCCGAGCCATCAAAGACGCGTGCAAAGTTCTCAAGGCTGAATTCGAAATTGGTCAGTATGCTGGGGCCACTGCCAGTAAGTGTCGGTTCCGACCCCTCAACCAACTCCTCGAAGGTGTCAGTGTCGCCATCAATTGCAACCGGAATACGGATGCGTTCGCGTTGACCGCCCTCGAGACTGCCGAAGTCGCAGAACAGGTTCCGACCCTCCAACTGGCAAGGTGCCACTATTTCTGCTGTTGGCGTCACGCCCTCTGGAAGTGTGTCGCTGATGGTTACGCCCGCGATGGCAATCTCCTGACTCGAGTTGCGCAAGCGGTACTCGATCCGCAAGTCATCCCCCGATCCACGCAAGCTTTCGCGAACAACTGGTGCAGGCGGACGCAGGTCGGACAGGGTAAAGGGCTTGAAGCTAATCCAGATGATGGCAAACAGGGGCAGGATCACCACAAGTGACACGCTGATCACGGTCGGAGCCAGAAGCGCCCATGCCAAACGTGCCTCGCGTTTCGCAAGCGCTCCCGTGCCGGTCGGGGGAATGGCCGAAGACATGGGATACCTCAAAGGGTTGGGGCAGCGGCGCGAACGCCGCCGCGTGAAAAACGGGCCGGGTTTACTGAACCTTGGCGAGTTCTTCGTTCATCGCAGCAACAGCGGCGGCAGCGTCGACTTCATCATCAATGTACTGGCGGACAACGCGGTTGATCGCCTGGCTGTTAATCATTTTAGACGCCAGCGAGAGCTGACCTTCGGTCACACCCCAGCGCTGAGCAACATCCAGACCACCGACAATTTCGTCGATCATCGTCTGGTCATAGAGTTCGCCCAGAGGCGCCTTGCGGTCTACGCCAACAGGCAGTTCTGCCCAGGCCTCGGAGAATGCGGTCGGGTTGTCGGCATTACCACGACGAACCGGGAATTTGCCTTCGGGCGCGATGGCCAATGTTTGGGTATAGCCCTGATCCATGGCGTATTTGACGAAATCAATGGCCGCGTCGGTATCTGCATCATTGGTAATGCCAAAGTACCGTACGTCACCCCAAGCCGCGCCATCAGGGTTGGACGGGCCTGAAAAGTTGGTCACAATCCCCGTCTTGGCGGCCAGGTCGCGCGAAGTAGGGTCGTCGTTGATCGTTGGCGGAGCGCTGTCGCGCAGACCAGCCAACTCGTCCAGAATGAACGGGGACCAGATGATCATCGCGGCCTTGCCGTCGAAGTACAACTCGCGTGACTGTTTCCAATACAGCTCACCCGGAGGCGATGCTTTGGCAATGGCCTTGTAGAAGTCCAGGACTTCAGCGGTCTTTGCCTCGTCAAGCGGTTGGAATCCGTCCGGACCGACCGGGCTGACGCCGTTCGCAAGAAAGACGTGTTCCAGCACCTGACTCATAAAGTTCTCGTCCACTTTTGTGGCAGCAACGAAACCGTACATCTCCGGTGGGTTGTGCAACGCCTCAAGCGCAGCCTCGACTGCAGCAAAGGAATTGGGCGCGTCCAACCCGTTTTCGTCAAACAAATCCTTGCGGTAGACGACCATTTGGGTCCAGCCGTCAACGGGTACAGAAGCCGTTTCGCCGTTAAATGCTGCCATGGCCAACGCGCCGGGCGCAAATGTGTCGGCGCCAAGGTCCTCGACCACTTCGGTTGCTGCTTCGGTGTCCAAAATCCCTGCTTCTGCCCACGGCAATGCATACTGCAACGGGTGATAAACCACATCCGGCAAATCACCGGCCGCAAAGGCCGCTGTTGCGCGTGTACCGAGATCGGTTTCAGTAACCGGGATTACCTCAACAGATGTTCCGGTTTCCGCTTTGAACTGGTCCGCCATTTCCTGTTGCTTTGCCAGTCGCTCGGGCTGTTCCTCGGTCGTCCAAAACCGAATTGTATCCGCCTGAGCGGACACGGCTGTCAAAATCAGCGCCAGAGATGTTCCAAGCATCAGTCTGGACGCGTTATGTGTAAGGTTCATAGTCGGTCTCCTCCCCGCTAATGATCATTGAATTGTTCAGCCTTTCGCGCCAGTTCCTCGGGTGTAAGCTGCGGTGGCCCATCAGATTCACCCTCGATTAGGACAGCGTCGCTGAGTTCGCGTAAGTTTGCAGGCTCTTCGCCTCGTGTCTGGCGGATAAGCAGCGTGGCAAGGCGTTCGCCTGCCCGCTGAGAGTCTACACTGAAGGTTGTCAGCCTCGGATTGACGTATTGGCATTCAGGGATGCCGTCATATCCGATGACGGAAACGTCATGTCCGATTTCGAGACCCAGGTTAGCGCAAACCGGATAACAACCCAGTGCTGCCAAATCAGTCGCAAATACTATGGCAGTCGGTGGGTGTTTCAGCTTCAATAGCGCCTTTGCTTCCACTGCCCCTTCTTCGCGCGTACGCGCACCATCCCGAACCAACTTTGAATCGACAGGTAAGCCGGCGGATCGCAATCCTTCGACATAACCGTCACGGCGCAGGTGGCTATAGTTGAACTTCGGATCGCTTCCGACATAACCGATGCGGCTATGGCCAAAACTGACCAAACGATCGACCGCATTACGGATTGCCGTTTCTCCGGAGATATCAAACCAGGATGTGTCATCCTGAGGATCCAATTGCCCATATCCTGTCCGACCGTAGAGGATAAAAGGAACCTTCAACTCCCTAAGGTATTCGACACGCGCGTCGCTAACTTCTGTCCGAGGCAGGATGAACCCGTCAGCCTTGCGTTCTTCTACAAGTCGCCCCAACACCGTGAGCATGTCCTTTTCGGACTTTGCTGTAGATATCGTCATGGTCCAATCAAATGAACTTGCCGCTTCACAGGCGCCCGCAAGAAAGTCCTGAAGAAACGGATTGTGCCGGTCTGGTTCTTCGCTGTTGATGACCATGGCAATGGCCCGCACTTTGCCTGTTCTAATAGCCTGCGCGTGGCTCAGCGGCCGATAGCCCATCTTCCGCGCGGTGGTCTCTACTCTCTTTCGCGTTGCATCCGAAATGTCCGAGTATCCGTTCAATGCGCGGGACACAGTACTCTTTGACAAACCAAGATGGTCCGCCAGTTCGTCCAGCTTCACCCTCTGGGCAACAGAGGTTCGCCGGAGTGGTGTTTCGTGTTTCTGCATCTTGGGATTCGCCATCATTTGTTCATTTGTTCGTTCCGAAACCGGTTTCGGCAACAAAAAAATCAAACGAACGCTTCAACCCAACAAATCGCGGCGCTTAAGTAAAAGTGCATTTGGATCGAATTGCGACCTGCCCCGCATAGCTGACAGTCGGCCAGACCCGTCCTTTGATCTGGTTCGCGTTGGCTTTTCGATCCCGGAGAGAACTATTGTTTTTCGGCGGGCTCCGAGCTCCACCTCTAGCAGATTTGATGCAGAAAACCCTGAAATGAAGTCCTCGGCATTGCGCGAAACGTGAAGCAAGTCAAAATAGTCAATCGCGATGGGCTTGACTATAACGTCCAACTGATCAACCGAGAGTATCTGCACCGTCAAGGCCGGTCTCGATGTCCGTGACCAACCCGTCAGTCAACAACCGTATCCAACGATACTCCTTCTTTCATAGGGCAAAGGGCTGTGTCGTTTTCTGAAAGCGCACGAACACTTAATAAGATCATCACCTAGGAGTAGACCAGCATTCCAGGTCTTCAGAAAATGGCCGGATATCTCCAATATGTGCACTGACCCAATCCGGGTCATAGTAGGTGTCCAGATATCGGTCACCACTGTCACACAGCAGCGAGACGATCGACCCCTTCTGGTTGTTACGCATCATCTCATTGGCGGTCTGGAGTGTCCCCCAAAGGTTGGTCCCGGTTGAGGCACCTGGCCGCCGGCCAATCTGTTTTTCCAGCCAAAGCATCGTGGCCACACTCGCCGCATCGGGTACTTTGATCATCCGGTCAATGACATCCGGTTGGAAGGAATTTTCGACTTTGGGTCGACCAATACCTTCAATCCTGCTGGACCGGTCTGACGTCAGAGTTCGATCTCCGGTCTGGTAGCTGTCGTAGAACACAGAATTTTCAGGATCGACGACCGTCAGGGCAGTATCGAATCCACGGTACCGGAGGTACCGGCCCAGCGTGGCTGAAGTTCCGCCGGTGCCTGCGCTCATCACCAGCGTCGTTGGTACAGGATGCGGCTCGCATTCCATCTGCCGGAAAATGCTTTCGGCAATGTTATTGTTACCACGCCAATCAGTCGCGCGCTCGGCATAGGTAAACTGATCCATAAAGTACCCGCCGATAGAATTTGCCAGTTCGACCGATGTACCGTGCATTTCGGGCGCCGTGTCCACGAAATGCGTTTGACCACCATAAAACTCAATCAGTCGAATTTTGCTGTGAGCTGTACTTTTGGGGATGACTGCGATGAATGGCACACCGATCATGCGTGCAAAATAGGCTTCGGAAACCGCCGTACTGCCCGAAGATGCCTCAATGATCGTCGTGCCTTCTTTGATCTTGCCGTTGCACAAGGCGTAAAGGAAAAGAGACCGGGCTAGCCTGTGTTTCAGGCTACCGGTCGGATGGGTGCTTTCATCCTTTAGGTAGATATCCACTCCATCCAGGTTTGGAACCGACAGCTTGAACAGGTGCGTATCCGCTGACCTGTGTGCGTCTGCGTTGATCTTGGTGATAGCACCCACGACCCATTTGTCCATTTTTCCCTCGGTTTTGTGTCTTGTCATTTGTCCAACTATGCGCCCGCCCACCTGCACATGGCAAATGGGCGGGACTTGACGGAAAGGGTCAACCGCAGCACCCGCTCGTATTGGATTGTGAGGGCTCGCCTGGTGGTTCGTTCAGATTGGCTCCGCGCCCCAGCCAGGTCCGTTCAGCCAAATAAAAGTCCGAGAACCTTTGATGAAAGTCTTCCGGCACTGACTTCACGGGGATGCCGCTGTTCAACAGAGTTTGCTGCCAGGCTTTTACCTTCGGGTAATTGGTGAGCATGTCGTAACCACTGTGCTTCTCAACAATGGCCGCGCGATGCAACAGTGGCAACCAGGCGATATCCACGTTCCCCAAAGTTTTGCCTGAGAAAAAAGGGCCGTGTCCCAATTGACGTTCTGCCTTGTCAAAGGACTTGCCGAGTTTCGCCATACGTTCGTCAAACAGGTCTTTGTCTGCGCTCTGCATTGTACTGCACTGCGTCAGATAGTGTTTGGTGGCTTGATAGCTCCATGCCCGATTTATCGCGCGTTGCTCCGGTGTCAAACCATCCTGTAGCGGGGCAGTGACTTCATCTATATATTCTACAATCGCGTCTGACTCGAACAGCGGTCGACCGCTCGCGGTTATCAGCAGTGGCACCTGGCCTGTAGGGGACATGTCCAGAAACCACTCGGGCTTGTTCTTCAGGTCAATATATTCAATATCATAGGGAATCTGCTTGGCCTCCAGCAATGCTGTAACGCGCTGAACGAATGGGCAGATTTTGAAACTAACGATCTTGATCATGTCTGTGGTCCTTCTTGGTTGATCTGACTTGTAAGACGAGCGTCGACGCGAAAAGACGAACCTTTCAGGAAAAAAATCGCTGATATTGTTGTTTGTTTTGAAGACGCACACGGAACTCAAGGAACCTGTACCAATGAAACAAGCGAACCCGGATCTTGAGAGAATATGGTCAGAGTACCGCACCAGTTTGCTGGCATTCCTTCGTTCGAAGGTATCCAACCCTGATGACGCTGACGATTTGCTTCAGAGTATCCTGCTAAAAACTCACAAGGGCATCAGCGACCTCGACAAAGTCGAAAACTTGAAAGCATGGCTTTTTCAGATCGCGAACAACACAATCACTGACTTCTATCGGAGCAACGGGCGTTCTGCAGCGATTCACCCAGAAGATCTGTGGTACGACGATCTGAGTAAGAGCGACCAACATGTCCTGGAAAACTGTGTTGTCCCATTCATTGACGCACTGCCGCCTGGTATGGGTCAATTGTTACACCGGATAGATATGCAAGGCGTATCGCAAAAGGACTATGCGGCAGAGCTTGGCGTAAGCTACTCAACTCTCAAGTCCCAAGTCCAAGCCAGCCGGCGACAATTGCGTAAGCTCTTTGAAAACTGCTGCGACTTTTCAGTGGATGCAAGGGGCAATATCGTGGACTACCAACGCAAAGAAACCGGTTGCGACGACTGCTGAGTCGTCCATGGCAGACCCTCTCTCGGCTTACACCAAAGTAAGGATCGGGCCGAGCCCCCCCTTTTGCGACAATTGATACTGCGCCAGCATTCCAGTTCCGAGATTAGTGAAACCGTTCAGCGTCATCAGTCGTAGTGTTGAATGTGTGGATTATCCAAAAAATCCTTGCAGAAAAGTGAACTGGCAATTCGGCCATTGCAACACGTGTATGGTTTACACGTTCTTCAAAACGCAATCGCCGTAATTTGGTTGGACACGTGATACTGGCATTGTATTGCCCCGGTTAGTGCAATAGTTTCCCCGCCTATGTTCATACGCCAAATCACATCGGCGCTTTTGGTTGGTATTCTAGTCATCTTGACCGGGATCGGCGGCGTTGCGCACGCTTTGTCAAACGATTGCGTTGGCGCACATTGTGATGAACATATCTCCGCGTCGGTCGATGGCCTTCATGTGGGGCTCAACCACGGCAATCAAAACGAGCCCAACAGCGCAGATCACGACGAGTGCAACCCGTCTTTGTGCCACGTATTGGCAGTTACCCCTCAGAGTCCAGATGCGGTTCTGAACCTGATCGAGATTGATTTGGCTTTCCGTTTCCAGGCCCTCGCACATCGGACTGGCACAGATAATCCTTTTAAGCCGCCTAACTTTTGAACCGAATGAACTTCGCTGTTCACGAATGTGATCAGCTAAAAATGTGGTCGCTGAAAAATTGCGGCCTATTCCGTTTTCATTAGGTTGGGATCACTCCATGAACCGAAAAATCCTCATACTTGGCGCTTTCGCCGCGGCCGCCGCGGCTGCATACGCGGCCCTTCGCCCCGAACCCGCTAAGCTAATCACGCAATCCGCACCATCTGAAGACGGCGCCATGGTTGAAATTCAATTGCCAAGCATTGAAGGCAATGCCGCGATTGGCCAGCGCATCTTTGAAAATTCCTGTGCGTCCTGCCACGGAACCAACGCAGTTGGTAAAGAAGGAGTTGGACCACCGTTGATCCACATCATCTACGAACCAAACCATCACGCTGATGAGGCCTTTCAGCGTGCTGTCGCCGTGGGTGTCAGAAGCCATCACTGGCAATTTGGAGATATGCTGCCCGTAGAAGGCCTGACACGTGGTGACGTGGCCATGGTGATCGCATACATTCGTGAAATCCAGCGTGCCAACGGAATAAACTAAGGAAAACACCATGAAAAAGATCGTCGTATTTGCCTTGATGGTGGGGTTTGCCAGTGCCGCTTTTGCACATTCCAGTGTGGAAACAACAACACCAGCCGACGGTACAAAGATTGCGAATGCACCGAGTGAAATTGCTCTCAACTTTACGAAGAACATTCGTCTGACCCGAGTAGAGTTAGCCCATGAAGATGACCCACCTGTTCAACTCGATTTGATCGGTCAGACGAGCTTTGATCAGGTGTTCACGATACCTATTCAGGGACGCGGCGCTGGGACTTATCTCATTGAGTGGCGCGGTTTGGGTGAAGACGGCCACTTAATGTAGGGCGAATTCTCCTTTAACGTGGAATGAAAATGCCAGACCTCTGGGGAATGGCCGCGATCCTCGTGAAGACGATGCTTTATGTCGGCTTCGCGGGGTCGACGGGGCTTATGATCATCAGATGCGTGTATCCCGGCTTAGTGGCTCCGCAGTTTAGCCGAATGCGGAAGCTTGCCATCTTCCTGGCAGCGCTTGCGCTTACTGCGACAATCGTTGGGTTCATGTTGCGCGGAGCCGCATTGGCGGGTGAAATTCACGGTTTGACCGATCCGGAGATGCTTGGATTGCTGTGGCAAACCTCAGTTGGTGACGCCCTAATCTACCGTGTTGCTGGCTCTGCATTGATCATTGCGGGACTGTTCATCCCACGCTTTGGCCATTGGATCGCGCTTGCTGGCGGTATCTTGGCCCTATGGTCCTTTGTGCAGATAGGGCACGTTCCCGCGTTGGACCGTACCGGATTCCGTCTCCTCCTCCTGCTGCACCTTCTGGGTATAGCATTTTGGATTGGGGTCCTTGGCCCGCTGTGGGGTTTGTCTCGCCAGCCTGAGCAATCGGAAAACGCAGGGCTGCTGGGATACAGGTTCGGGCAAGCCGCTTCCCTGATAGTCCCGGCCCTGATCTTGGCAGGGCTTTGGATGGCCTGGTCACTATCGGGTACTCTGAATGCCCTCTTCCTGACTGGTTATGGTCAAGCTTTGTTGGTCAAAGTTCTGCTTGTGGCAGCGGTCCTGAGCTTGGCCGTTGTAAACAAGCTCCGTTTCGTTCCAGCCATACAGGCCGGAGAAGCCAAGGCGGCGCGTCAACTCGCGCGCTCGATCGAGATCGAAGCAGTAATTATTCTATTCGTACTGATCACGACATCGACGCTCACCAGCGTCCTGGCGCTTCCGATTTGAGAAACGTTGAATGTAGAATTAGCTCTTGCCTTTGCTATTGCTGCTTTGGTCCGGGTCTGAAATCCAATCATGGTAAGAAAGGCTGAGATTGTTGAAGGAACCCTGATCAGAGATCAAAAACTAGCCCCTGCTAACACAGAAGGTCAAAGCCTTGAACCTTGCGGAATTGCGAAACGATTCACCCGATAAATCGACTGTAGATCAGACTCAGGAGCAAACTCTTGAACCTATCCGCTTTGCGTTCTACCGGCTTGGCTACCGTTTGAAAGTGGCTGTGCTTGCCAAGGAATTTGGCGTAAGCAGAAAACCTGCCAGAGATGCGATCGCACACGTCGGTCATCTTGGGCTGGACGAAACACGCAACGGTGTCGGGACGGTGGTTACCAAGCTTTCGGACGAGCGCAAACGGCACCTTTGCGAAATGAGAATGGTATTGGCCAATATGATCGGAGAGCTGTCACCGGTCGCTGCTGAAACTCACCACCGCGACGAAGTGCTCTCGATCCATAAACGTGCTCTGGTCCTGAGAGAACGTCCTGAGTCTCAGCAGTACGTGGAACTGAACCAGCGCCTGCAATCCTTGGTCACGTCGCTGTGGAAACTCTGGAAACTGGCGTACGTCCAAGCATCCAGCGTTTGGCGCCGCTTGGAACATATAGAGGGGCCAGAAGTATGTGACGCATTGATCAAGCAGACTTCGGATTTTCAGATAGCACAGGTGCACAACAATATTGCAGCCGTTGGCTATCTGCAGGGAAACTACATTGGGTACGCCTTTCAATTGAATGAAAACATCTGCTGAATCTGCCAATATGACTGCGGACAAGATGACTCCATTCGATCACCTGATGCGCCCATCAGGAATAGGCACAAAGAGGTAATGATCTGAAAATGTCAGAAGCTACAAACACCACATCGCTTGGCATCCTGGTCTTTCCCGGGTTCCCCATGGCGTGTCTGACCTCTTGCATCGAACCATTGCGAGCAGCCAATGAGATCTCGGGTCAGGACGCGTTCAGCTGGACAGTGATTGCTGAAAGCAACGAGCCAGTGCAATCCTCTGCTGGGGTTACCTTTGCACCTGATTGCACCTTGGCAGAGTTACAATCGCTGGATCACTTGTTATTTGCCTCCAGCCCCAACGGTAAATTTACCAAACCCTCCAAAGCAAACGCTGCTCTTCAAAGAATGTTGCGTAACAAAACGCGCCTCGGTGCAATCAGCGGCGGCGTGTTTCCGTTGGCCAGAACGCAGCTGACCGGAGCTCACCCGCTCTCGGTTCATTGGTGTTACGAGGCCGCCTTTCGGGCCGAGTTTCCTGAAATCCCGATACAGGGCACCGTCATTCACGATGAAGGCGCATTCACAACCATTTCCGGTGCATCCGCCGTGTTTGACCATATGCTCACGTTGATCGAAGAACGGCTTGGTGGCGACATCATGGCCGAGGTCGCCTGCTGGTTTCAGCATCCTTTCATCCGCAGCGCGGCCATGTCGCAGAAGGTTCCCGCAATCTCTACCGCCAAAAGCCAGGACTTGCTGCCAAAACAGGTCGCACGCGCCATTCAGCATTTTGCCGAACATATCGAAAGCCCGATCCAGATCGGCGAAGTGGCCGAGGCAGTCGGCCTGTCACCGCGGTCACTGGAACGCGGATTCAAAAAGGCAACAGGCCAAAGCCCGCTAAGCTACTACCGTAAGATGCGGATGAACCAAGCGAGGCAACTGGTTCTGTATACCAACGACCCGATCGCCGAAGTTGCCTATATGGTCGGATATGCCACGCCCGGTGCGTTTATGCGACATTATCGCGAAACTTTTGGTGTGACGCCGATTAGTGACCGGCGCGCCAAGAACTCGATGCGGGTCGGCAGCGATGACGTTCTGCCCTCGGGCTGAAGGTCAAGCAATCGACCGGGCTGCGGCCAACATCCCGTGATGTAATGACCCGGCCGAAGATCGGGGGGCGATGACCGCCATGCGGTCTTCGGCCAGACGCCATAGGAACACACCCAGATGCTCTGCCGTGGTACGCAACGCGGTGCCTGTCTCCATTGTGCGTACCGGCGCATGGCTCAGACGCTCAAACAGATCGCACAGCCTCTCCCCTGCGACGTCGAACCGGCACCATCCATCTGTCTGCTCGACGACTGATACTTTGTCGCCAACGATTTGCTTCAATTCCAATGCCAACAGTTCGTGGCTGTCATGCGAGGCCCTGATCATCCATTGCTCCGCCCCGGTCCAGAATGCGGCGTATGGCCCGGCCTGTGCGGATTGGCCGACCACCGGCAAGTTCAGACCAATCTTGTCAGCCAGCACCTGCTTCACGGTATCTAGCTGACCTGCGCGCACCGCAATCGAGGCCAAGGCTTGATCCGCAACCTCGGTGATTGTGATCGCCCCGATTTCATCCCTGCGCGGCGTGTCGCCCCCCAGCGCGGTGATAGATTTCAGTTTATGCACGAAGCTTCTCCCCTTCCGGGTCCACGAAATGAGCGCTGACAATTTCGACCAGTACCTCCTGGCCTTCCAGCGGGTTGACCAGACGCAATTGCTCTCCCATGCGGTCGAAACCGCCTTTGACGAAGCCCAGACCAATGGAGCTGTTTAGGATCGGCGAAAAGGCCGCCGAGGTGACATAGCCCTGATCATGGCCCGCATCGATTGGCCCGTCCTTGTTCATCAGGTGCACCCCAGCCGGAACGCTATCTTTGGCGTTCACCGGCATCAGCCCGACCAAAGCCAGCGCATCCGGGGTGTTCATCCCCTCACGGCGGCTGAGCACATTGCCGATACAGTCCTTCTTTGTGCTGACCATACGACCAAGGCCGAGGTTCAGCGCCGTTGTCGTCCCGTTCAGCTCGTTGCCCGCAGCGTGGCCCTTTTCGATCCGCATGACGCCCAACGCCTCGGTGCCGTAAGGAACTACATCGAACTCTTCGCCAGCTTCCATCAGCGCACGCATCAAGCCATCGCCGTAACGCGTGGGCACGGCAATTTCGTAAGCCAGCTCGCCCGAAAATGAGATACGGAACAGCCGCGCCCGCAGGCCGCCGCAGACGGTGATCTCACCGCAGGCCATGAAGGGGAATGCCTCGTTGGAGATGTCGAATTCAGGGTCCACGATCTTTTGCAGCAGCTTGCGACTGTTGGGACCGGCTACGGCATATTGCGCCCAGGCCTCGGTGGTCGAAATCAGTTGCACGTCCATATCCGGGCACAGGCATTGGCGCACGAATTCCATGTTGCGATAGACCAGAACCGCGTTGGCGGTGGTCGTGGTCACGACAAAATGGTCTTCGGACAGACGTGCGGCAGTGCCATCGTCATACGCCACGCCATCCTCGCGCAGCATCAGGCCATAGCGCACCTTGCCGACGGGCAGTTTGGCAAAGCCGTTGGCATAGATCTTGTTGAGGAAAGCAGCGGCATCTGCACCCTGCACGTCGATCTTGCCCAGCGTGGTCACATCGCACACGCCGACCGAATTGCGGGTCTGCAGAACCTCGCGGTCCACCGATTGCCGCCAATGGGTCTCACCCTTACGGGGGAACCATTGGGCGCGCAGCCAATTGCCGACCTCGACAAACACCGCGCCCTGTTCCTCGGCCCATTTGTGGCTGGGTGTCAGACGGGTCGGATGGAAATCCTTGCCGACCGCACGACCACCAAGGGCCCCCATTGCCACAGGCGTATAGGGTGGGCGGAAAATCGTCGTACCGGTTTCCGGGATTGACTTACCTGTCAGTTCGGCCATCACCGCCAGAGCACCGACGTTGGATGTCTTGCCTTGATCCGTTGCCATGCCCAGCGTGGTATAGCGCTTGAGATGCTCGACCGAGGTAAAGTTCTCTTGATGCGCCAGCTTGACGTCCTTGACGGTCACATCGTTCTGGTAATCCAGCCACGCGCGGTTGGCGCCTTTGACATGCCAGAACGGCGTGATCGAAACAGGCGCGTCCGCTGCTGTGGGCAAGTCAACAGGCGTTGCGGTGATCCCCAGTTCCTCCAGCGCGTTCACAGCCACCGCCGCGCCACCTTGCAGCGCCGCATCCGTGGTCAGGTCACCCTTGGCAGCCCCGGCCACGATCTGGCCAACGGGCAGGCCCTCTCCCGGAACAAAGGCATGAATATCACCGCTCCAGACCGGGCGGCCGCGCTGATGGCACGTCAGGCCCAGATTCGGGTTCCAACCGCCGGATATCGCCAGCGCCTCACAATGCAGTTCGCGGGTATAGCCTTTGTCGGTGCGCACTTGCACCGAGGTCAGCCCCAGACGGCCCGAGGTGTTAATGATCTCGGCCCCTTTCAGGACCTCGGCACCTTCAACGTCAGGTGCATCGGGTCGCGTATCCACAATGGCCGGGACCTGGACGCCCTGCGCCATCAAATCGCGCGCCGTCTGGTGTGCATCGTCATTGTTGGCAAACACCACAACCGATTGTGCGGGCGTTGCGGCCCATCGGTTGGCATAGGCCCGCACCGCTCCGGCCAGCAGAATGCCGGGCCGGTCGTTGTTCGCGAACGCGATGGGCCGCTCAATAGCCCCGGTCGCGATAAGCGCGCGTTTGGAGTAGATACGCCACAAGGTTTGACGCGGTTTATATGCATCGGGCGCGATCACATGATCCGCATTGCGTTCAACAGCACCGTAAATTCCATGGTCATAGGCACCAAAAACAGTCGTGCGCGGCATCACTCGCACATTCTTCATCGACGCCAGCTCGGCCAGCGTCTGCGCAACCCAATCTGCGCCGGACATGTCAGCCAGAGACCCCGTTTCAGCGATCAGGCGTCCGCCTAAGCGGAAGTCTTCATCGGCCAGAATGACCTGCGCGCCCGCACGCCCTGCGGTCAAAGCTGCCGTCAAACCTGTCGGCCCAGCCCCGACGATCAGCAGATCGCAGTGCAGAAACCCTTTGTCATATGCATCCGGATCATCCTCTCCGGTCAGGCTGCCCAGACCAGCGGCCTTGCGGATGATCGGCTCATACAGCTTTTCCCAGAACGCCTTGGGCCACATGAACGTCTTATAATAGAAGCCCGCGGTCAGAAAATTCGAGAACCGGTCGTTGATCGCCATAAAGTCGCGTTCCAGCGACGGCCAGCGGTTCTGCGAGTTGGCGTTCAACCCGTCATAAAGCTCGGCCACGGTGGCACGCGTGTTGGGTTCCTGCCGCCCGCCCGAGCGCAGCTCGACCAGCGCATTCGGCTCTTCGCTACCCGCTGTCAGCGGCCCGCGCGGACGGTGATATTTGAACGACCGGCCCATCAGCCGCACGCCATTGGCCAGCAGGGCCGAGGCCAGTGTGTCGCCTTCAAACCCCTGATAAGACTTGCCGTCGAATTTGAAGCTCAGGCTGGCGTCACGGTTGATCAGGCCACCATTCAGACGATTGTGTTGTATCATTGGGCAGCCTTCCTTGCGGCTTTGGCGACATCTCGCGCCAGCTCGACTTTCAGAATTTCGTGCGTCACCGTGTTGCGAGTGACCACCAGCCACGACCGGTCGCCTTGTTCGTGGAACCACAATTCGCGATGTTCGCCGGCCGGGTTGTCGCGTAGGTAGAGGTAATCGTGAAACGCCTGCGCCGCATTCTCAGCCTGCCAGTCGGGGCGGTTGATGAGGGACGCGTCGCCCAGATAGGTGAATTCCTGCGCGTCACGCGGGCCAAGCAAAGGATGGTTGATAATCATCTGATAAACCCCTCAGTGCAGGTTCGGTTGGGCGCCCTGCCCTTTTTCGTCGATCATGTGCCCGGTCATGAACCGGTCCAGCCGATAGGCTGTCGCGGTTTCATGCGGGCGGTCAGTCTTCAGAAGATGGGCGAAACAGTAGCCGGACGCTGGCGTCGCCTTGAAGCCGCCATAACACCAGCCACCATTGAAATAGAGCCCGTCGATATGCGTTTTATCGATGAAGGGCGATCCATCCATGGACATATCCATGATCCCGCCCCAGCTGCGCAACAGACGAGCACGCCCAAGAGCTGGTATCAATGACATCCCACTTTCGACTACATCCTCGACCACCGGCAGGTTTCCGCGTTGAGCGTAGGAATTGTACATGTCCAGATCGCCACCGAAGACCAACCCACCCTTGTCAGACTGGCTGCAATAGAAATGACCCGCGCCATAGGTGATCACCCCAGGGATGAAAGGCTTGAGCCCCTCTGAGACAAACGCCTGCAAAACGTGACTTTCAATCGGAAGGCGCATTCCCGCCATCGCCATCACACGACTGGAATTGCCCGCGACAGAGACGCCCACCTTTTTCGCGCCGATATAGCCGCGAGTGGTCTCGACGCCCAAAACCTTGCCGCCCTCGATCCGAAAGCCTGTGACTTCGCAGTTCTGAATGATATCCACGCCGCGCATATCCGCGCCGCGTGCAAACCCCCAAGCGACCGCATCGTGGCGAACGGTTCCTCCCCGCCGGTGCAACAACCCGCCCTTGATCGGAAACCGCGCATTGTTGAAATTCAGAAACGGATACATCGCGCGTACGCCTTCGGCATCCAACAACTCGGCATCGGACCCGTTCAGGATCATCGCATTGCCCCGCCGCCGCGCCGCATCTCGCTGCGCATCCGAATGCACGAGGTTCAGGATACCGCGCTGGCTGACCATCGCGTTGTAATTGAGTTCCTGCTCAAGATTTTCCCACAGTTTGAGGGAAAACTCATAAAACGGCTCATTCCCGTCCAGCAGATAATTCGACCGGATAATCGTCGTGTTCCGCCCAACGTTACCGCCTCCAATCCAACCTTTCTCCAGAACCGCAATGCGCGCGGCTCCGAATTCTTTGGCTAGGTAATAGGCTGTCGCCAACCCGTGGCCGCCACCGCCGATTATGACATAGTCATAGGCTCTGCCAGGCGCGACGTCACGCCATTGCGGGCCCCAACCTTTGTGGCCAGTCACCGCCTCTTTTAAGATCTTCAGAGCTGAATATCGCATGAAAGCTCCTGTTCATAGCAGCCTCCAATTTGCGCGCACCCCGGTGCGTTATTCACTCGTTGTTTCGGACAGAATTAAATTCGGAAACGACAGATTTTCACGTTTGGCAAAAAACTCAGGCTCAGAACGGTCGCCAATTATCTCAGACTTAGATCACCAATTGCCAAGCCTAAATGCTGTTTCTGCCGCCTTGCAAAAGCTGACAGTCGATTTTGACCGGGTTGCGAGAGAACCCGGTCAAACTACTTAAAGGAATAATCCTCTACCCCAATACGGCGTTAACGGCGCGTACCGTGCCTGCTACCACTCGATCGGCTTCCTTTCGGGTTAGACAGAAGGGCGGTGCGAACCCGAGTATGTCTCCCTGAGGCATGGCTCGGGCGATGATCTTGTCCTGATCCAGAAGTTTCGCAGAGATTTGTGGTCCAATCTTGTCCGCCGCATCGAAGAAGGCACGGTTGTCCTTGTCCTTCACGAATTCTACTGCACACAGCATACCCTCACCGCGCACGTCGCCCACTTGTGGATGATCCGCCAGCGCTTCGGTCATGGTGGTGTTCAGATAAGCCCCAACATCGCCTGCATTGCTGACAAGGTTCAACTCGTCGATCAGATTCAAGTTCGCAACACCGGCAGCGGCCCCGATTGGATGCGCCGAATAGGTCCAGCCATGCCCTATGGGTCCGTTCTCATCAGTGCCTTGCTCTAACACATTCCAGACCTTGTCACTGACGATTGACCCCGAAAGTGGAGCATATGCGGACGTCAGGCCCTTGGCGATGGTAATGATATCGGGCTCTATTCCATAGTGATCCGATCCGAACATTGTCCCGAGGCGTCCAAACCCAGTCACAACCTCGTCAGCGACCAGAAGAACGTCGTGCTTTTTCAGAACGGCCTGGATCGCGGCCCAATACCCCTCGGGCGGAGGAACGATACCGCCGGTACCCAGAATGGGTTCTCCGATGAATGCAGCAATTGTGTCAGCCCCTTCACGCTCAATCAGCGCTTCAAGCTCAGTTGCACAGTGGGCTACGAACTGCTCTTCAGTCTGATCAAGGTCTACGCGGCGGTAGTAGTATGGTGCCTCGGTGTGGATCACTTGCTCCACAGGCAGGTCGAACTTCTTATGAAACAACTCCAAACCGGTCAGCGATCCCGTCACCAGCCCGGACCCATGGTAACCACGCCAGCGCGAGATGATCTTTTTCTTTTCAGGGCGTCCCAGTATATTGTTGTAATACCAGATCAGCTTGACGTTGGTCTCATTCGCGTCCGATCCGCCGAGGCCAAAATACACCTTGGACATGTTCGCAGGCGCCCGGTCGAGGATCATTTTCGACAGCGTGATTGAGGCCTCGGTACCGTGACCTACATAAGAGTGGTAATAAGCCAGTTCACGTGCCTGATCCGCGATGGCATCGGCGATGTCCTGACGACCATAGCCAACATTGACGCAATAAAGGCCGGCGAAAGCATCCAACAGTTTGGTACCGTCGCGGTCTTCGATGAATACACCGCTAGCGGTCTTGATGATCCGGTTCGGGCTTTCGCCTCTGGCATGTTGTGCCAGATGAGTAGACGGGTGAAAGAAATTCTCGCGGTCCCATTGGTCGAGTTGATCGTTCCTAAGCATGTTTTAGTCCTTTCTCACGCCCAATCACGGCAGACGTATTTGATGTCGGTGAATTCTTCCATTCCCTGACGCGCGCCCTCGCGGCCAAGCCCGGATTGCTTGGTGCCACCAAAAGGAATGGGCGCACCGGTCACTTTGGTACGGTTGACGGCCACCATGCCAAATTGCAGCGCGCGGCTCAGACGGTAGATGCGACGCGGATCATGGCTATGGAGATAGGCAACCAGACCATATTCGCTGTCATTGGCACGGGCGATCACCTCGTCCTCGGTATCGAACGGAGTGATGGGGGCGACCGGACCAAATGTTTCCTCGGACAGGATGCGCGCATCGGCCGGTACATCGACCAGTACTGTTGGTTCATAAAACAGCGGACCAAGCGAATGCCTTTTGCCACCACAAGCCAGTTTCGCGCCTTTGTCCAGCGCGTCGGCCACATGATCTTCCTGTTTCGCAACCGCATTTTCATTCATCAGCGGGCCAATATCCGGGTCATCCATCCCGAATCCAACAGTTAGCTTTTGCGCAGCCTCGGTGAATTTGACGCAGAACTCGTCATAAACAGGGCGTTCTACAAAAATTCGGTTTGCACCCAGACAGTCCTGACCCGACGTGGCAAACTTGGCTTTGATCGTCTCGGCTACGGCTACATCCAGATCGGCGCCCTTGAAGACAATAACCGGGGCGTGGCCGCCCAATTCCAACACCAGCCGCTTGACCGTTTCGGCCGATTGTCGGTAGAGCAGCTTGCCAATCTCCGTCGACCCGGTGAAAGACAGCGCACGAACGCGTGGATCGCGCGTCCACGGCCCCACCACGGTTGGTGCGGATCCTGTCACCACATTGAATACGCCCGCAGGTATGCCGGCGCGTTCAGCCAATTCGGCCAACGCCAGCGCGCTGAATGGTGTTTCACCCGATGGATGTGCAACCACGGTACAGCCAGCCGCCAGTGCCGCCGCGGCCTTACGTGTCAACATAGCCGACGGGAAATTCCACGGAGTAATCAGAGCTGCGACACCTAATGGTTCACGCCACAGCTCAACCTCGGCATCCGGCAGATGACTGGTGATGCCTTCGATATTGGGGCGTTTTGCCTCCTCTGCATAGAATTCGACAAAAGCTGCGCCATAGTCGATTTCACCGCGGGCTTCCGAAATCGGTTTGCCTTGTTCTAGCACCATGATGCGGGCCAGATCTTCTTTGTGTTCGATCTGTAACTCGAACCAACGGCGCAGGATGGCTGCGCGCTCCTGCGGTAATAAGCCGGACCAAGCCGAAAAGGCCGCCTCTGCCGCGTCTACTGCGGCAGAAGATTCCTCTGCGGTCATCGCCGTCACGTCGCCCAGATAGTCGCCGCTGGCTGGATCAGTCACACTGAAACTGTCACCGGTTCTTGACGCGCACCATTTCCCATTTACGTAGGAAAACGAACGCACCAAAGCCTTATCCTGAATATTCACACGTGCGGACAGAGCTGTATCCAACATGATTCCTCTCCTGTATTTACAGGAGAATCTGCCTATCCTGTGCAGAAGATGTGACTGAACATCGCTCTGATCGCAGAGGAATCAACTGCCTTTTAGTAGTAAGTCTAACGGTGGTGCACCGCCGCCTTTCACTGGCTTGGTCACTACATAAGTGAAATACCGCGACAGCCCGATCCGGGCGTCCAGCATCTCGTCGATCAAGCGTTGATAGGCGTCGATATCGCGGGTGACGATCTGCAACAGATAGTCAAAGCCGCCGCCCAGCGCCCAGCAGGCCACAACCTCATCGTACCGCTGCATTGCAGCTTCAAATGCGCGAAAGCTGGCGGCGGTGTGGTCCGCGATTTCGGCAGCGACAAACACCGTCACGTGAGGCGCCAGTTTCTTAAGATTGATCCGGGCGCCATATCCCTCGATCAGACCGGCCTGCTCCAGTTTCTTTAGCCTGTCCCAGCAGGGTGTAGCCGAAAGACCAATCTGATCGGCCAATGCAGCCTTGGTGATGCGGCCTTCGGTTGACAGCACACGCAGAATTTCCAGATCGCGTTGGTCCAACTGCATGGGCTCAGGTCACGCCGAACACGGCGACACAATCGCCAGATTTGATCAGGCCGGGAAAATGGCGGCTGATCAAAAGACCATCGCGGAGGGCGCGGTATTCCTGTGGCGCTTGTCCGGTGCGATCCAATGGCCAGACCCGTGCAACTAGATCACCTTTTGAAACCGGGTCACCAAGATCGATCATTGCCTCGTATAGCCCGTCACCTTCGCTGAACAGGAAACAATCGTCATCCGGCATCGTCAGGTTCACGGTCTCATCCAGTTGCATTTCCCCTTGCAGGATTCCGGCGTGGATCAGCACATTGCGCAGGCCTTTCTTGGCGATCGCATTGCTGCGTGCCGTAGATGACCCTCCGCCCCCCAACTCGGTGGTGACCAGAACTTTGCCCATTTCCTCAACAGCAGTGTCGTACATACCGACATTATCGATTTCCAACAGCTCCACGGAATACGGCGCGTTGAACGCTTTCATCGCGGCAAAGCACGCCCTTTGCGTTTCTTTGTCATCCAAAATGTGGGCAGCCGCAAAGGGCACAAAGTCGAGCGTTTTACCACCAGAGTGGAAGTCCACGGCTACATCCGCCATCGGCAACAACGTGCGCTGGAAATAGTCGGCAATCTTCTCGGTTACTGTGCCATCGGGGCGACCGGGGAAAGACCGGTTCATGTTGCCTTTGTCGATGGGAGAAGTGCGAGTGCCCGCCCGGAACGCAGGGTAATTGAATGCCGGAACGATGATCAGCCGACCTGTCACCTCCTCGGCACGGGTATTCGCGGCCAGCTCATGCAGCGCGACCGGGCCTTCGTATTCGTCGCCGTGATTGGCGCCGGTCAACAGTGCGGTCGGGCCGTTGCCGTTCTGAATCACCGTCAGCGGGATCATTACGGACCCCCAGGCGCTGTCGTCCCGGCTGTAGGGCAGCTTCAGGAAGCCATGATGTACGCCGTCCTGTTCCAGCGGAATGGTTGGTGAAATCGGATTCGCTTTCATCAATCAGTCCTTCACCAACATTTTGCGAGGTACGTTCGACAGGCATTCGGGACCTGTTTCCCCGATGCGGATAGTTTCGGTGATCTCAAAACCCCAATCTTCCATCCAAAGACCGGTCATGAAATGGAAGGTCATGTTTTCCTGCAAAATCGTAGTGTCGCCGGGGCGCAAAGACATAGTGCGCTCGCCCCAGTCGGGCGGGTAGCTGACGCCAATCGGATAACCCGTACGGTTGTCTTTTTCGATGCCATATTTCTTCAGCACTTTGAAAAACGCCTTAGCGATATCTTCACAGGTGTTTCCGGCCTTAGCCATCTCAAGCCCGGCCTCCATGCCTTCTAATACAGCAACTTCTGCGTCCAGAAATGTTTGCGTTGGCTTGCCTAGAAAGACAGTGCGAGACAGTGGGCAATGGTAACGATGAACAGCTCCAGCAATTTCAAAAAACGTGCCCTCGCCAGACTTCATCTTCTGATCGTCCCAGGTGAGATGCGGTGCCGCCGCATCTGACCCGGAAGGCAGCAGAGGAACAATGGCGGGGTAGTCTCCGCCAAAACCCATCCCTGCGTCATAGCGCAATCCGGCGTCGTAAATCTCGGCCACCAGATCACACTTGCGAATACCCGGTTCAACTTTATCGAAAATGCGTTGATGCATCCGTTCGACGATCTTCCCGGCCTGTCGCATATAGGTCAGCTCGGTCTCGGACTTTACCGCGCGTTGCCAGTTGACCAACGCATTGGCATCGCTGAATTTAGCATTCGGTAGATTCTTTTGCAGTGATACATAGGCAGCGGCAGTGAACCAGTAATTGTCCATCTCCACACCGATTGTGCCGGCACCTGCACCCCGATCCGTCAATTGAGCGGACAGGTAATCCATCGGATGCCGCTCTGTCGATTGGACGTAGTGATCGGGGTAGCCGATGATATTCGACGGATCCATAAAGCAGGTTCGCACGGCGCCGTTGGCATCCTGACCGCGCCCGAACCAGATCGGTTCTCCATCCATGGTCAGAACGACACATTGATGCACGTAGAAAGACCAGCCGTCATAGCCGGTCAGCCAGTTCATGTTCGACGGATCGGTCACGATGAGCGTGTCGATACCCCGTCGGGCCATTTCAGAACGGGTCTTGTCGATCCGGGCCTGAAACTCTGATGTGGAGAAATGCAACGTGGGTGTCGGCATCTTTGACTCTCTTAGCTGGTGAAAATCGTTCCCAGACCCGCGTCCTGTGCGCGCTGTCGGGCGAAGGTGGCAATTGCAGTGTCCTGGACACCGGTTCCGGTTAGATCAGCGATGGTTATGTCAGTGTCCGACTTTCGGCCCGAACGCTGCCCGCTTGCGATGTCGCCCAACTCGGCGAACTTGAGGTCTGCCTTGACCAGACCAGCGGTAATAGCGCTACGCAATTCCCCCATCCTTTCCGTCTGTGATTGGCGATCCGGGACGTATAAGTCCGCCCGAGCCAAGCATTTGGGCTCCAGTTCGTTTTTGTGGTCCTGGTCCGACCCCATCGCCGTGATATGTTGACCGGGGCGCAACCAATCTGCCTGAACAATCGGAGAAGTAGACGGAGTCGTGGTAACGACGACATCCGCTGAGGAAACCGAGGCCGCAGCATCTTCGCTGGCGTTAACCTCAAATCCCAGCTCTGCGCTCATTTCGGAGGCACACTGCTGGGCCTTAGCAAAGTCCCGTGCCCAGATGGTCGCTTTTGTGATCGGGCGAACCAGCGACAGCGCCTTGAGCTGCAAACGTGCCTGCATACCAGACCCCAGGATACAGGCGGATTTTGCATCTTCACGCGACAGATGGCGCGCGGCCACAGCCCCCGCCGCCGCAGTACGGACATCTGTCAGATAACCGTTATCCAACAAGAGAGCCTCTAACATCCCGGTTTTGGCAGCAAACAGCACCATAAGGCCGGATGTGCTGGGTAGGCCCAGCTTTGGATTGTCAAAAAAGCCGGGGCTCATCTTGATCGCGAAACTGTCCAATCCCGGCACATAAGCGGTTTTAACGTCAATTTCTCCGTTGTGGTCAGGGATTGGCATCGAAAGAATGGGCGGCATTTGGACCTGCCCACCGGCCAGCACCTTGAACCCGCCTTCCACACAATCGATCGCGGAAAGGTCCAATGGCATCAGCGCGCGCAATTCCGCCTCGGTCAGGATGTTGATATCTGGCATCTGCGCCTCCTTAAGCCTTAGCTTCCGCTGCCACGTCGACATTTTCCCCGTCAATCAGGCGTTTATGGAGGGCCATGTCGATATTCTGACCAGTGATCAGGGATACGCAATGATTAAACGGGCCGATCTTACCTGACAGAAGCGCTGCAATTCCAACGCTGCCGGAGCCCTCGATCACCTGCCGCTCTATGAAGTATGCGTGACGGATAGCGTCGGCGATTTCGACCTCACTCACCAAAACGATGTCATCGACCAGAGATTTCGTCATCTCGAACGTGTAGGCATTGTCCAGACCAATCCCGCCGCCAAGGCTGTCGGCTAGCGTTGCCTCCTCGGGAACCAGGATCGGCCCGCCCGCCTGCAGACACTGGTACATGGCCGCACCGCGTTCCATCGAGATGCCGATGACACGGATATCAGGGTTAACCGCCTTCATCACCATGGCCACACCGGAAATCAGACCACCGCCTGACAGGGGCACCAAAACCGTGTCCAGATTCGGCGTCTGTTCCAGCAGCTCCAGTGCAATCGTGCTTTGACCCGCAATGATGTCGCGATGGTCGAAGGGGGGCAGCAGAACCATTCCATCAGCTACCAGCTTGTCGACCTCAACCTGCGCGTCGTCCTGTGACTGGCCGACAATGCGCACTTCGGCCCCGTGAGATTTGATGCCTTCGACTTTGTTTTGAGGCACAAGCTCGGACATGCAGATGATGCAACGCACCCCAGCCCGTGCAGCTGCATACGCCAGACCTCGGCCATGATTGCCGGTGGAAACGCCAACAACACCCGCAGCACGCTGTTCATCCGTTAGCGACAGCACCGCATTCGTTGCACCGCGCAGTTTGAAGCTGCCAGTGATCTGCGTTTGCTCCAGTTTAAGCGATACCTTTCCGCCGGTGATCGCACTAAGTGACGGTGAGCTGATTGTTGCTGTCCGCCGGACACGCCCGTCGATGAGGGCGCGCGCGCAGAAACTGTCCTGAAGCGTGAGTTTCGGTGTCATTGAGTGTATCTTGCCTGATTAGAGTTCAAAAAGCTTGCCATATCCTGGCACTGGTTCATTTAGCCCGACCAGACGCAGACAACGCCAGACCATGGCCTGATTTGACGTGACAACGGGCTTGCCCAACCGGTCTTCGATCCGTTGCGCGCACGTGGCGGCGCGTAAGCCGGTGCAGGACAGAAACAGGGCATCCGCGCGCGGATCGCAAGCGGCGATACTTGCCTCGATGATGCAGTCCTCGGAAATCCGCGCCATTTCACGATCATCCGTCAGACCAAAATGGCTGGCGTTGATCACATCCGGGCCGTGGGTCCCGAAATACTGTGCCAGCTCATCAGTCACCTCGGCGCTATAAGGTGTAAGCACCGACACACGGCTGGCCGCCAAGGCCTTGAAAGCGTCGAAAGCGGCTGAACTAGGGGTAACGCAAGGTGTATCTGGTTTGGCTGCGTTCAGGTGTCGGGTGACCGCGTCATTGCCAAGCACGATTGACGCCGCAGTACAACAATACGCGATCACGTCCACATCCTCACCCGGCAAAATCTGCGCCGCCGCCTCAGTCAACCGGGGGCCGGTTCGCATGAGGGTTTCCTTGGTCGTCGGATTCTCGAACCCGATACGGTTTACATACACGCCGACACGGTCAGGGTCGCAAATGCGGGAAAAATCACGCTCGGACGTGTGATCGGTTGCCAGCGCGACCAGGGCAATCCGCTTACGGACCGGTCGGTCATCCAACCGGGCGGACACGCGCGACGGGGTTGAGGAGATATCGAGTGCCATCTTTGTTCCTAAACAACCAGAACTGGCGTTTCCGCCAAGCTTGTAACTTTGTGGGACACGCTGCCCAACAACGCCCCTTCAAGCGAGCCCAGTCCTCGACTGCCGATCACGATCAGGTCGTTGCCATGCTCATTTGCGAATTTAGTAATGGTGCGTGCAACTGGCCCTGCTTTTACAAAAGCACGCAAGTTCTGAACGCCAACCTTCGATGCGATGGATTTACCGTGTTCGGCTACCTCTTTCGCGTGCCCACACATGATGTCATCCAGATCGTCTGGTGTATCCGAACGCACCACATGCATCGATGCCTCAAGCAGCGAGTGGTGCCTGTAGACCGTCAACAAGGTGAGTTCGGCGCTGCACAACTTAGCCAGTTCAGCAGCCTTCTTCAGGGCAGCTTCGCCCCCTTTTGAACCGTCGAAGGGAACAAGGATTGAGTTGAACATCAGCGGCCTCTCTCCATTACTTCGCAAAGGCCAGATCACGCAGGAACAGGGCGATCTGCGGGAAGAAGATCAGCGCCACGGACACCGCCAACAGCATCACGATAAATGGCGGCGTGCCACGTACCACTTCGGCATACGGGCGCTTGAATACGGCGATAGCGGTAAAGATATCGCATCCGAACGGTGGCGTGGCCGAACCTATTGCAACCTGCAGGGTGATGATCGTGCCAACCAGTACCGGGTCCAGACCAACGGACTGAACGACCGGCGCGAAGACAGGCACCAGAATAAGGATGACGACAATCGGGTCCACGAACATGCAGCCAATGAAGAAAGCGATTGAGATCACGAAGAGAACCCCAATAGCTCCCATATCCGCTACTCCGATTGCGCCAAGGATCTGTTGCGGCACCTGCGCGAAGGAGATCACCCATGAAAACGCGGCGCCCGCGCCCACTAGGATGAAGACGATGGCGGTAACCAGCCCTGTCGACTTGGCCGTGTCATACACGTTGGCAATCGTCATAGAGCGGAATACGCCCACTTCTAGTACCAGAGCGTACAGAACACAGGCTGCCGCTGCTTCGGTCGGACTGAAAACGCCCCCGTAGATGCCACCGATGATGATTACCGGGAAACCCATTGGCCACAGCGCCTCGCGCATTGTTTTCAACCGCTCAGACCAACTGGCTTTGGGTTCCGTCGGCACATTATTTCGGACCGCGTAGATGTAGCTGTAGACAGAGAACAGGAACAATATCAGCAGGCCAGGCCCTATACCGGCGATAAAAAGCTCGGCAATCGAAGTGCTGGACACCACGCCGTAGATAATCATGCCGATCGAAGGAGGGATCAGAAAGGCGATATCACTGGCATTTACAATCAGCGCCAGTACGAAACTGTCTTTGTAACCCGCTTTCAGCATGCGCGGCCGCAGGGGTGAACCGATCGCCACAACTGTCGCCTGAGTTGAACCCGATACCGCGCCAAACATGGTGCAAGCCGCGGCGGTTGAAATCGCCAGACCACCACGGATATGACCGACATAAGCCATCACCACATTGATCAGCCGACCTGCCGATTGGCCGCGCGTCATGATGTCGGCGGCGAAGATGAACATTGGCACAGCAATCAGCGAGGCTGGACGTATGCCCGCCATCATCTGCTGCACCATTGTCTCGGTTCGGCCCAGATCGCCAAACAGCATCAGAAAACCCACAAGCGCCCCCGCAATCAGGGGGATCATCATCGGGAAGCCCAGCAGAAGCAGGACAATCATGGTCAGAAAGATCGTTGCAGCCATCGGATTGCCCTCAGATTTCGATTTCTTCTTCGCTCTCGTACCCTTCTTGGACATGGGTCGAGAGGTAGATGCCGGATGACGTAAAGTTTCGTATTGCGGTCAGCAGGTATTGTGTTCCGGTCATGAAAAACCCGGCAGGCACCCACACAAGAATGATCCAGACAGGGATTTGCAGCGCAGGCAGCACCCTGCCCCGCGCAGCCTGTGCCCCGATGTATTTCACGGAGTAATAGCAAAGCAGGAACATAAACGCGGCGGTAATCACGGCAATCACCACCATCAGGCCCTTGCGCGCCTTGGCGGGCAGCGCGTCGTAAATTGCCGACATGCGAATGTGCCTTGCGTGCCGTGCCGCATAGCTGATCCCTGCAAATGTGATTAGGATAATCAGAATTCGGTTCAGCTCTTCGGAAAAGAAGATCGAGTTTCCAAGTACAAACCGGCCAACGACATTCGCCACAGTGTTGACCGCCATAAGCAACACGCCTGCCGCCAGCAAAAACGATTCAATGCGACTGATTGCACTGTCCAGAACGCCCAGAAAGCCCGGAAGGGCCGTGTCGTGCGGATTGTCCATGATCTTCCCCGTCACCTGATGGCGGGCCAGTCAATGATCTGGCCCGCCATTTTCATCAAGGATCGTTAGTTTGCAGTGGCAGCCAGATCCGCTTTCATCTGCTCAAGGATAGCTGCACCATTGTCCCCGGTCATTTCAATGAACTTCGCCTCGACCTCGGCGGCTGCTTCTTTGAAGCAGGCACGCTGCTCGTCAGACAACACGGTGACATTCATCTCGGGCTTGGCTTCCATGATTTTCGCCAACTCGGTTTCTGCCGCTTGCTGCTGGTAGACCACCACGTGGTCATAAGCAGCTTTTGCAGCATTCTGGACCACTTGCTGATCCTCGGCGCTCAACCCGTCATAGAAGTCTTTGTTTGCCATCACTGCGGTCGTGAAATTGTTGTGACCCGCATAGGTGATGTAATCGGTAACTTCGTAGATCTTGGTCGAGTACAGGAAGAAAGTCGGGTTCTCCTGCCCCTGAATCACGTTGGTCTGCAAACCACCGTAGACTTCACCCCAAGGCAGCGGGGTCGGTGTAGCGCCAAAGGCCTTGTAGCTTTCCACCAGCAGCGGGTTGGTCATGACGCGGAACTTGACCTCGTTAAGATCGGAACAGGTGGCAACCGGCGTCTTGGTCGTCATCGCGACCTCACCTTCGGGGAACATGTTCAACAACTCCAGCCCTTGATCGGCGTAAAGTGGTTTGAACATATCGTTGATGGCTTTGCTCTCTTTATAAAAACGCGCCAGATGATCCTGATCGGTGGGCAGAAGATATGGGACGAAAAACACTTGAGCTTCGGGGATCAGTGAGCCGGTGAAGCCTGGGGACTGGTCAACGAATTGCAGGATACCGTCCTGGGTCTGCTCCATAATGTCAGCGGATTCACCCAAGGTACCATAAGGGAACAGTTGGATTTCGTGATCCGAGTTCGCCTCGATCTCTTCTTTGAACTTTTGGGCGTAAACCCCCTGAACGTCGGCCATCGCCTCTTCAAAAGCGTATCGCCAGGTATCCGCTTGTGCTGCTGTTACGGCAGTAAGTGCAATTCCGGCAGCCGTAATGGCCCCGAGCGTAAATTTGACTGATTGAGCCATGATTTCCTCCATGTCACGTCGGCTTGTGAACGCCGCTGCGACAGGTATTGGGAAAAATTGTACTGCATGTCAATTTTTTTATTGTCGCGTGACAATATCAATATTCGTGCGGCGCCAGCGCTTCGGCGGATTGAGTCACCAAGCTTGAAATCAAATCCAACCCCTGCCGGAAACGGTCGGGGTCCTGAATGCTTCCAAGAGAAATCCTTATAGCGTTTTGCGAGGGTGTCTTTGGCGTAAGGAACGGCGTGTCTGGTGAGACAGACACTTTTAGCTGCCGAGCGTATTGAACGAATGCATCTGTGCGCCACCCTTCCGGCAAAGACAACCATAGATGCAGGGCTGACGGATGGCCGCGCCATTGCAAACCTCGCAGCGCCTCACAGGCAACTTCGTAGCGTTTTCTCAACGCATTGCGTTGCCACTTTGCGAGCTCCAGCGCTGTGCCGTCCAGCACCCAGCGCGTTGCAATCTCGCACATCAGCGGAGTGGCCATCCAGCCAAACACGACAATTCTACCGGTCAAAGCCGGAAGCAGATGTTCGGGCGCAACCATATATCCGGCACGCAATCCCGACACTGTGCATTTAGTAAATGTTGTGAGGTAAATCGTACGCTCGGGGGCGAGCGCAGCGACAGGTGTTGGGCGATCCTCGGCCACGGGTCCGAAAGCATCATTTTCGATGATGTGAAGGTCGTGCCGCCGCGCAATCTCGACAATCGCTCTCCGGCGTTCTTCTGACATCATCTCCACCGTAGGATTTGCCAAAGATGGCAGCAGAAACAATATTTTGGCTGTATTCTCACGGCAAAATTTCTCAAGGGCGCCTGGCACAATGCCCTCGCCGTCCACATCCAGACCTTCGAGGTTCAGACCAAAATAGGAACAACCAGAAACCAACAAATGATGGGTCGTCTTGCCAGTCACCACCGTGTCCCCGGCGCGCGCCAGCGCAGATAGTGCCGCCGACATGCCGTGACTGACCCCGTTGGTCATAATGATCCGCTCGGATCCGACATCCAATCCACAATGCCTTAGCCAAATCTCCCCGGCCTTGCGATGCGCATCGTGTCCTGCATTCGGTCGACAAGACAGGAAATAGCTTGGGTCCAAACCTTCGGGCAGTTCCTTCAGAACTTGCTGAAACCGATCAACGTGTTCCTGCGAGAAAGCGGGACGGGAAATCGACAGATCAAACCCGCCATCTCGGTCCGAGCTCAGTTTGAAAGGCTGGTCATTGGCCGTATCGGGATCCAGAACATAACTGCCACGACCGACTTGTCCATCAATCAGCCGTTGCCGCCGCAGACTGTCATAGGCCTTACTGACCGTATGGATGCTAAGGTTCAGCTTCTCAGCCATCTTCCGGTGCGTCGGCAATTGCGTACCCTTTGGCAATCGCCCATCTGAAATAGCCTTAGCAATAGCCTGGGCCAGACTGGCATGTAACGGCGAAGTTAACGTGTCGGGGTTTGGAAACCAAATTGTCATGCTACATTGTAGAATTGATTGGTTTAGTCACGCAACACGAATTACACACTTCAGTCAATCGCGACTTTCACCCGATGCCGCGTCGTCTTGGCGAGGTGAACTGGAGCCGTATTACCGCCGCAACACCTTGCTTGAACCAACTGCCACCAATTATTGCCAGACATCCAGTGCAGCATCCGTCCTGGCAACCCAGTTCCCTAAACTGCAAGACGCTTCAGGGTCTATAGCTACTTGCCTCGCCTAGGCGAGGCGCAGCGATTCATAGGAATACTCGAACCACTTATAACCCAGCATTGAATAACCAAGTATTGTCGATTTCAAATTCGCGGCTCAGACCAACAAAACGACTTTGGCATTCGTTCGTTAGATATCTTCTAGCGCGCTTTGGTATCCAAACAACGCAGGCAATCCACCAGTGTGGATCATCACTATTTTCTGACCGGTTTGGATACGGCCTTCCCGAACCAGATCCAGCAGTCCCGCAAAAGTCTTTGCGCTATAGACAGGATCAAGGAAAACACCTTCTTTCCGAGCCATCATCTTCAATGCGGACCGAGCCTTATGCCCCAACTTACCGTAGCCCGGACCCAATGCTCCGTCTGAAACACTGATATCTCCCAGAACCAAAGCCGGATCAACGCTCAACAGGTCCGACAGTTTTTCCAAAACAACATTCAACCGTTCATGTTGCATTTGACGATTCCGACGCACGCAAACGCCAAACACAGGAGCGGAAACCCCTGACAGCCTAACCCCTGTTAGCAATCCAGCGTGGGTCGCACCGCTGCCGGATGGAACGACTACAGCATCAAAATCCGGCATCTGTTGGCAAAGCTCATGGCCTGCTTCAACGTAGCCCAGCGCGCCAAGCGGCGGGTGATTTAGCCCCAGATGTATGACATACGGCTTGCGGCCTTGCGCTCTCAACTTATCCGCACGCGCATGTAGCGCGGTATCCGCGCCGGTTTCGTCCTCGCCGACAGGATAGCTCATGTGTTCGGCGCCCAGAATTTTGGCCAGCAGGACATTGCCAGACGTGTAATAATCTTTGCCCATATCCGGAACGCGCTCTTCCAGCTGCAAGACCGACTTGAGGCCCAAGGCCGCTGCTGCTGCCGCCGCGGAGCGTACAAAGTTGGATTGAACAGCGCCCGTGATCAGTATGGTGTCGGCCCCCTTCGCAAGCGCATCGCCGAGATAAAACTCAAGCTGCCTTGTCTTGTTGCCGCCAAAGCCTAGTCCGGTCAGGTCATCACGTTTGAGCCAGAGATCAATTCGCAACTCCTGTGATATCCGGTCTAAGCGCTCTAGCGGAGTTATACCCGACATGAGTTGAGCCCGTGGAAACTTGGAAAGCAAATCCATGCGTGTCATCGTCCGCCCATTGGAATTACGCCATCGCAAAGGCGCGTTGGAAAAGAACATAGCAAGCCACAAGTGAAATTAAGCGTATTGTGGATTTTATTAGAGATTGGGGCAGGTATGCCCGGGCGGCACGCCCGCACAGGCTGCCGATCATTGTGACACCAACAAAGGCCCAAACCTGCGGTCCAAATTGAGTAGACTGCCAATCCGAGAAACTATGCAGCAGAAAGGCGACGCCGTAAGCAACAAGAGCTATGGGTTGAACCAGCTTGGCTACATCCCGAGCAGTTCGACCTTTCGCAATCAGCCCGAAAACCATGAGAGGCCCCGGTGTCGCGGCCCAGACAGTGGCCAACCCGGATAAGCCTGACACGGCAGTAAAACCAGCGGTTCCCATTGCGGTATGCGTCGGGATCATTGTCGTCAACAGGCCAATCAGCAAAAGACACCCAGTCAATGCCAACACGAAAGGCTCGCTTAAAAATGGGTAGATGGCTAATCCAAGCACCACACCGATCAAACATCCGGTGATTGCAGTGCCAATCGTTTTTCGTTCGACTGCCAGAATGCGACTGTCCGTAGCGACTGCTGAAACAATTGTATTTAACAATAGCAACAGAGGGACCGCGGCCGCCGTACCCAGTAAGATCATCATGGGTGGACCTGCAACAATGCTGAAGCCTATTCCCACTCCAACCTGAAGTACTGCACCCAGGCAGATGGCTATCAAAAGGATAGATATTTCTACGAACAATTCAAACTCCCATTGGCACGTTCGTACCGGGCAAAGGCTAAAGTGTCCAATCAAGCAAGCTTTGGCCCAGCTTGTATTGGCAACTCTCAATACGCGCCAATGATCCGTCCCGGATAAGCCGACAGGCTAAGCCCAGGGCATCAGCCCCGAATATGGTGCTCGAGTTGCAACTGAATGAGCCATTTGCGCCAGAGTTGTAAGGTCGAAAACCGGCAGTTTGAGCTCTTCCTGAATACGCGCGGCATAAGGCGGCAAATCCGTGCACTCCAAAACCAGAGAACGTATTTCCGGCGCTTCGCGCTTAAGGCTGCGAGCCGCGTTCAGAACTTCGGCTTCGATCAGGTCTGTATCCATCCTTGTTCGTGTGTTTCGCAGGATCACATCGGCAAATTCACTGGTATCTTCCAGCCCTTTTACCGCCACCGGGATGCCTTCTGCGCCCACACCTTCAAAATGCCGAGACGTCAATGCAGCAGCGTTGGCAGTCAGTATTCCAACCGGCGCGCTGGCACCGGTCATGTGATAGGCCAAGGGCACCTGAATCAGGCTTGACGCGAAAACAGGAATGGAAACGGCGGCCGCGAGCTCTTTTTGAAACAAGGCCAGAAAACCGCAACTGCCGGTGATGGCTCGTACGCCCTCAGCCTCCAATCGTTGAGCCCCCTTGATAAAGGGCACCAACAGATCAGGCGTGGGGTTATTCAACAAGGCAGGAACCGTGACCCCATCAATCATTTCATAGAGAACCGGAAACGGCAGACTCGACGGGTTCTTTATGTGTCCGGGGGGTTTCGGAAAATAGCTCTCTAGACACAGCACACCAATCGATGCCCCGCAGATGTTCTGTCCGCCATTGTATATCGGCATATTACCCAAGTCCTTCAGATGTAAACGCGATGAAGCTCAGAACCGAGCCAGCGAAAACTGGTCCAGATTGATGTTAAGGTGGCGACCAGACAAAAGATCCGCCACTAATTCCCCCGTTTTTGGCGCCATCATTAACCCGTAGTGCGAATGCCCAAAGGCGCTATAAAGGCCAGATTCCCCATCAAGTTGCCCAATCGCTGGCAGGCTGTCAGGAAAGGATGGGCGCCGCCCCATCCAAAATAGTGCCTGACTGGTATCGAGGTCCGGCACCATTGCTTTTGCCTGCCCCGTCAGGGTCGCTTGCTTACGGGGGTCTGGTGGTGCGTCAATACTCGCGAATTCAGCCGTTCCCGCGACCCGGAGGCCATCTTGCATTGAACTTGCGACCACCTTTGCATCCACATCCATAATCGAATTGTTCAAGCAGACAGACGGGGTTGGGAATTCAACATGGTATCCGCGCTCTGCTACCAGCGGAACGGAAATGCCCAGTGGTTTGAGAAGGTCCGCAGACCAGACGCCTGCTGCAAGAACGACATTGGCCGCGTGGAGTGTTTCTCCGGGCGTGGCCAGATGCCAACCGACGGCCTCTGCGCGGGTCAAACCAGTAATCTCGGTCCTTATGATCTCGGCACCCTGACTGCGCGCTTTTTCCGCCAGAACCGCGCCAATCCGCCCCGGTGACGTAATCCGCGCCTGCCCTTTGATCAGAACCGCCGCTTTATACTCACGCGTCAGAGCAGGTTCTATGCGCTGCAGCTCGTCGCCGTCGATGCGCTCCAACCGACCGCCTTTTTCCAATCGGATAAGATAATCCAACCCGTCTAGATTGGCCTGTTCAGGTCGGCGAAAAGCGTGAACGTAGTAGCTGTCGGTGATCAGGTTCTCTTGCCCTGTACCCTGCAGGTGCCGGCGATATAAATCGATAGACGGCCTGCATAACAGCTCCATCGCGTCCGCAATCTCGCGAACGGTCTTTTCACGGGAATTCCCAAGAAACCGCATCCCCCACGGCACCATTTTTGGCCAGAAGGAAAACCGAACCGACAGGGCGCTTTTTGGGTCCAGCAACATTGCTGGCAGCTTTTTCCAAATGCCCGGCAAGGATTGTGGAATAATCGACCACGGTGAAACGACGCCCGCGTTTCCGAACGACGTTTCCTGACCAGGTTCCCCCTTGTCGACCAGCCGAACCGGGATGCCGCGTTCCTGCAACGACAAAGCACAGCAGATGCCGACGATACCAGCGCCGATTATGGTGACTTGTTCGGCCATCTTGTCAGACCGTGGAATGGCTGCGGTTGCGGGCGAGCAACTGGGTGACGATCACTGGCGACGCGACCACCAATGCGACCAAATCGGCGGTCAAAGTCGGCGCCACGAAGATTACCCCTGCGATGGCCATCAGTATCCGCGAAGCCACGTTCAGGGGTGTCAGCCAGTACCCGACCACAGCCGCCGACAACGCAATGACCCCTGCGATACAGCTGGTCGCAGTATAGGTGAACTCCCACAGATTGAACCCGGTCGAGGACACAAACAGCAGAACCGGAGCGTAGACAAATGCCATAGGGGCAATGACTTTCCCCAAGCCCAGCGTGAAGGCGGACAATCCAGTTCGGAATGGGTTCGAGTTTGCGATGGCCGCTGCCGCGTAGGCCGAAGTGCAGACCGGTGGCGTAATTTCGGACACGACACCATAGTAGAGCACGAACAAGTGGCTTGCGATCGGCGGTACGCCCAGTTGTGCCAACGCGGGCTGTGCAACAGAGACCAGCATGATGTAAAGCGCGGTTGTGGGGATACCGGCACCCATCAGGATACAAACGATTGCGATAAAGACCAGCGAGATGAACAGTTGAAGGTCTTCGACCGCAAACAGCTGGAAACTGTCAAAGGACAACAGGTTATACATATCCGACGCCAGGTTTCCCGCCCCCTGCGTCACCATGAAGCCGATACGGAACCCGATGCCGGTCGTGTTGATCACACCGACGACAATGCCCACGGCAGCGGCAGCAGCGCCGACCGCCAGCGAGTATTTCACGCCCAACTCGATCGCCTGAAGCATTTCGGGAACTTCGATGCGTTTCTGCGGGTTCAGCGTTGCAACCACCGACAGTGCGCACAGAATGGTTGTCATAGTCAGATCAAACCCGCCATCTGAGAACTTCCACAAAACAAACGCCAGGAACGCCGCGGCGTAGATCAGCGTTGGTGGCTGTTTCAGGCGTGACATTCCTGCAATCACTGCCAGCGAGATGCCGCAGAATGCGGACATGAAAGGCGTATAGCCAGTAAACAGCACGACAAGCAGCCCGATCAGGGGCACGATGTTGGCCCAACCTTCGCTCCACACGGCTTTAAGTTGCGGTAGTTGCTCTTTAGCCAAACCCTTCAGGTTCAGCTTGCGCGCCATCAGGTGCACAACTGCAAATACGCCGACATAGTGCAGGAGAGCAGGGAAAATCGCCGCAATTACAATAGTCGTATAGGGCACCTCAAGGAACTCTGCCATGATGAAGGCTGCTGCCCCCATGATCGGAGGCGTTATCTGCCCGCCGGCTGAGGACGCGGCCTCAACGCCACCCGCAAAGTGGCCGGGATACCCGAGCCGCTTCATGTTCGGAATGGTCAGCGCACCAGTCGACACGGTGTTTGCGACCGATGACCCGGAAATTGTGCCGAAGAAGGCAGAGGATACTACCGATACCTTCGCAGGCCCACCTGTATAGCGCCCGGCAAGGATGGTTGCGTTGTCGATGAATAACTGACCTAGCCCCGTGCGCTGCGCGATCACGCCAAACAGCACAAAGTGGAAGACTATGGTCGAGACGACCCACAACGTGACCCCATAAATGCCTTCCTGCGGGAAATACATCGAAGACACGAAGGTTTTGAAGTTCACGCCGGGATGTTGCAGCAAGCCGGGGAAATAGGGTCCGAGCAATGCATAGGAGATGAACCCACAAATGATCAGAGGCAGCACCCAGCCCAATGTTCTCCGCGCGATATCGAGCACCAGCAGAATGATGACAACGCCCAGCACCACGTCATAACTGTTCGGGTTACCCATTCGGAACGTCTGTTCCTCGATGCCCAGAAACGGAATGCCGCGCCAGGCGAGGCCGACATAAAGCGCTGCAATGATGCCGAGCGCCATGAAGACCAGATCGTAAAGGGGGATGTTGCCTATCCGGAATCGGCTGACTTTGAGCGCATAAAGGCTTTTGGCTCCGACAATCGGGATCGTAGCGTAAACCAAAATGAACAGCAGGGCCAGGTAGATGCCCATGTGCCAATGATCAGCTGGCAGTCCGAAGCCCGCAGTAAAGAACTCGTAGAACGCAAAGATCAGGGCTACAACGCGCAGGACCTTGCCGGTTGTCGGCGTTACCTGCCGGACGGCGGCACCTTCGTCGAACTGTTCTTCGATAGCCGCCAATTCTTCGGCTGTGAGTTCGTGGTCATCAAGATTCGGAGTATCGGACATGATGGCCCCCTGATTTCGCAAGTTTCGAGAATACGGTGCCCCTTTGGGGCACCGAGTGCTTAGGTAGCGCTGTGATCAGGCTACTGAAGAAGACCAGCTTCTTTGTAGAACTTCTCAGCGCCAGGGTGCAGCGGAACGCCAAGGGCTTCGACACCGTCAAGTGCAGTATCCGAAGTTATCTGTTTACCTTTGGCATGACCGTTATCCAGCAATTTGCGGGTATTATCGTTCCACAAGGCTTTGGTCAGTTCATAGACCAGATCATCCGACAGATCCGACGATACCACCAGCATAGCGCTGACCGCAGGGGTTTTGGTCTCGGCATCAATGCCTTCATAAACGCCGCCCGGAATGGCCGAGGGGATGTATGCCGGAATGATCTCGTTGATCTTGGCGAGGTCATCGTCCGAGAAGGAATGCAGGTTCATGCCCTTGGTCGAGGACAACTGAACCATCGCGGCGACCGGCCAACCAGCAGCATAGAAATACGCATCCAACTGACCATCCGCCAAGCGCTCGGCGCTTTGGCTGTTGTTCAACTCCGCCTCATCCATGTTGTCACGGTTTACGCCCCAGGCGTCCAGCATTTGCAGAACCGCAACCTGTGTGCCCGAACCTGCTTGCGCAATACCAACGCGCTTGCCTTCCAAGTCGCTCAGATCGTTGATCGTTGATCCGGCGGGCAACACCAAATGTAGGTCTTCGGGGAACAGATTTGCCACGATACGCAGCTTAGGATGAGGTTTTCCGTCGAACTTCCCCTCCCCCAGATACATAGAACGGGTAACGTCAGCTGCAGCAAGACCAGCTTCCAACTCGCCGTTTTGAACGGCTGCGTTGTTGAATACTGAGGCGGTGGTTGATTGCGCAATTGCAATCAAACCCGGTACGCCGCACTGACCGCCTTCTTCACAGGGGCGCGATCCCGGAGGCGCCGAGATGCCGTTAGCGATAGTCCCGCCGATGGGGAAATAGGTTCCGCCTGCGCCACCTGTGCCGATGCGAAAGAATGTCGGGTCCTGCGCCAGAGCAGGCGCCGCAAGCGCGCCGGCCAAGGCAATTCCAGTAAGGTATTTCACGAGTTTCATTGTCATCTCCCAGTTAGGAATCGTTGGATTCGGTTTGCCCGAATTTCGATCTCCCAAGCGTAGAGGCAATTTTCATAAAAACAAATTTGTTATATTTCACAAAACTAAAGTTTACCTTATATAGAGAAAATGAACCTTTCGCAGCTCACCGTTTTTCGTGAGGTGATGGAAACCGGCTCCATCTCTCAGACCGCAAAAAAGTTGAATCGTACGCAACCAGCGATCAGCCTGGCGATTAAGAACCTTGAAAAAAGCTTGGGCCTGACTCTGTTCGAGCGTCGAGGGCGGCGACTGGTACCGGTGCCCGAAGCCCAATACCTGCTTGCCGAAACAACAGGAATATTGGACCGGATTTCAACGATTTCCAATACGATGGACGGTTTGCTCAAAGGTCACTTGGGTAGTTTGAATATCGCCACAATGCCTGGCCCATCTGCCTTTCTGTTCCCCCGCTTTATCAGCGAGTCGGTTGGCGAAAACCCGGATATACGGATTACACTATCGACACGCAGTTCACCGCAGATCATGGAGTTGGCAGGTACTCAGAACATCGACTTTGGATTTGCTGATTTCGAACATGCGACCGGTAGACAGCCTCAATTTTCAGCCGAGATTGTCAGAGGAGATTGTTTTTGCGCCGTGGACCGTGACCACCGACTGGCTGCGGAAAAGAGTGTCACGATTTCTGATCTGGACGGCATTCCGATGGGCGGTTTGTATGCCACTCACCCATTCCAGCGAAAGATCAGGCAGGAATTCCAAAAAGCGTCAGCCAATTACAATCCAACCGTCACATGCCAGTATTTTCTGCCGCTGATCCCGTTTGTCAGTTCTGGACAGTGTTGCACCATCGTTGATCCGTTAACTGTTGCTACCGAAGCGGAGCTGAACCTTTCGAATGGCCGAGTGGTCTTCGTGCCCTTCAAGGAGCCGCTCAGATACGAATATGCGATCCTCGTGCCTGTCCATCGGCCACCTTCACAACTGGCCCTGAAGATAAAGGCAGGGTGGAAGGTCGAAGTTCTGAAGATGTTAAGCGAAATCAATGCAAACCCCGGTGCTGAAGCGATTTCAGACGAAAGCGTTAAGTAGTTTCACCGTGTACCAATTTTGGTCTTCTTTCTGGTCGACGCAATCCCTGATGCCTTTTCGAAGACACACGCAAAATGCGGTCTTTTGCCGTTTTTCCAGCAGGTTTTCGAAACCTCCCAACAGTGCTGCATCGTCCCCAATGTCAAACCATGCTCTTGAGACGGCAATGATTGCTAGCCGGAAGGCGCCGCAAAAACCTGATCGGCTATCCATTCAAATACCTGACGAGGACCGCTGCCCAAATTGGTTTGGTCCCTTGACATGATGTATCCGGCGTTGCTGACAACCACGTCATCCGTAACAGTCACCAGCCTTCCCTTTTGTATCAGGTCATCAATAAGCCCGATCCAGCCCAAGGCAACGCCATCGCCGGCCACAGCAGCTTGAGTGATCATGTCGTAGTTATTGAAACTGATGTAGTTCTTCTTTCTTTCACCCGTAATTCCCAGGCTATCAAACCAACCTTGCCAAGTTTGCCACTCGGCTGCCGCAGGCTTTGAAAGACTAAGAAGCTGAACGTCCAAAAGATCGGCGGAAGACCGCATTGGCGTTATTTTTTCTAATAGCTGTGGACTGCAAACAGCAGCAACAGTCTCTTCCAACAGCAATATGTCGCCTCGGTTCATCCGACTTTTGTGAGCAACGTGAATCTTGATATCACAGTCTTCGTCATCAAAGCTCGGTGGAACGGTGGACGCCAGAATCTGAATTTCAATCTCGTCGCCGATTTCTTCGCGCAGATAAGTCAGACGCGGCAGCAACCAAAAGGTTGAAAATGCGAAATCGGCTGATATCCGGACCCGGGGTTTTGACTTGCGTTCCATCAAACTGCCGACAGCGTAGCCCATCTGCGTCATTGCCGGCCGGACCACGTTCAAAAGCCTGAGACCCTCATTTGTCAGAGAGACGCCGCGATGCTCTCGCTTGAACAGAACAACCCCAAGATCGATCTCCAAGCCCTTGATCCTTTGAGAGACCGAGGATTGTGTCAGACCCAGGGCTTCCCCGGCACTCGTGAAATTTCCGTGGTGAGCGACCAACTCAAACGCATAAAGCGCCACCAGGTTGCGACTGAGGTTGGTATTAACCCTGTTAATGTCATCCATAAACACTCGACTACTGCAAAATGGATCAGATTTGTACCAAAAATTGCGGCAAGGGCCGCGTAAGCAGCCTTGCGAGAGAATTATTGGAGCCGAAGTTGATGAACTACAGTCGCAAAGATATCATTCACCCCGCGGTACATATGCATGCTGATGAAGTGGCAAGTGGCACCCTCAGTCGGCGCGAATTCCTGACCCGCGCCACAGCGCTCGGCATATCTGCTTCGGCCGCCTATTCGATGATTGGTCTGGCGCAACCGGCGCAAGCCGCCGCGAATATCCAGCCCGGAGGGACAATTCGAATCCAGCAAGTCGTGCGCGCCCAGCTTGATCCGCCGCTATATAACTGGCCGCAACTTGGTAACGTGGTGCGGGGATTTCTGGAGTATCTCGTACAATACAACGCTGACGGTACGTTCGAACCGCGACTTCTGGAAAGCTGGGAAGTTAACGATGACGCGACCGAATATCTTTTGCGTGTACGTCCGGGGGTGAACTGGAATGACGGGCGCGGAACGCTTACGGCCAATGATGTCGCGTATAACTTCAAGCGTTGGTGCGACGGCAGTTGGGAAGGCAACTCCATGGCCGCGCGTATGGGGTCCTTGCAAAATGAAGCCGGGGACGGTCCGGCAGAGGGTGCGTTGGAAGTTGTCGATGATCTGACGCTGAAACTGAAACTCACGAGACCAGATATCACCATTATTCCGGCCGTGACCGAATACCCCGCCGCCATCGTTCCCGATGGCTGGTCCGGTGATCCAGCGAACGATCCGGTTGGCACCGGACCTTACAAGCTTGTTGAATACCTGGTTGGCGAAAAGGTCGTGTTAGAAAAAAACACAGACCACGAATGGTGGGGGGAAGGCGCCTATCTGGACCGGATCGAGTTCATTGATTACGGAACCGACGGTGCGGCACATCTGGCGGCAGCAGAGGCCGAAGAAATCGACATGACCTATGAAACAGTCGGTGAATTTGTCGATATCTATGAAAGCATCGGCTGGAACCAAAGCGAGTCCGTCTCGGCGAACACGATGGTTCTGCGCACAAATCGAGACGCCGAGGTCGACGGTGTGAAGCCCTATGCCGACGCACGCGTGCGCCGTGCACTGGCAATGGCCTGCGACAACGAAGTTTTGCTTGAGCTCGGGTACGCCAATCGGGGGACGCTGGGTGAGAACCACCACGTTTGTCCCATTCACCCGGAATATGCCGACATCGGAGCCCCAGAAAAGGATGTCGAGGGCGCACTGGCATTGCTGGAAGAAGTCGGCATGCTCGAATACGAGCACGAGATATTCTCGATTGACGACGACTGGCGCCGCAACACGACCGACGCATTGGCAGCCCAGCTGCGTGATGCGGGGCTGAACGTCAAACGCACGGTTCTGCCAGGGAACACCTTCTGGAACGACTGGAACAAGTACCCCTTCAGCTCAACCGACTGGGGGCACCGACCCTTGGGTGTTCAGGTGCTGACGCTGGCCTATAAATCAGGCGTAGCGTGGAATGAAACCGGTTTGGCCAGCTCTGATTTCGACGCGATGCTGGAAGCAGCGTCCGCCATCGCCGATGCAGAAACCCGACGTGGTCATATGGAAAATATCGAGCAGTTCATGCGGGATGACGGAACAATCATTCAACCGTATTGGCGGTCGCTGTACCGTCATTCCCGTCCCGGTGTCATCGGTGCCGAAAGCCACCCGATAAATGAGATTCATGTGCACAAACTGGCGCTTGAGTCCCAGTAGACCAAGTCAAACTCAGGCTTTGGCCCATATTCCATTAGGTGGGCCAAGCCACAGGGTCAGAAAATTGATCATCGCGAACACCTCATTGGGGCTTGAGGGTCCAGTGTCGCTGTGAATCGGTCTTTCATTCTGCTTGGCCGGTAACAGATCAATATACCTCCGCAGCTTTCTGAGCTTTCTGATGCACCGCTCGGACCAGTCCGGCAAGTCTGAAAACTTGAGAGAGGCCCCTAATGCGCGGAGCCGCTCTGGTAACTTAGGAAGCCTTTTTAAAGCAGCCTGGTCGCCATGCCTCCATCCACGGCCAATGGCGAACCCGTTACAAAGCTTGATCGGTCCGACAATAAGAACATCGCTGCTTGCGCAATCTCTTTCGGTTCTGCCATACGCTTCAGAGGATGCAACCCAGCAATGAACTCGTGCGTTGCCGGATCGTCACCTGCCAATCTGGTTTTGGTACCACCTGGCAGAACAGTACTAATTCGAATGCCCTGCGCCGCGTGATCAGAGGCTAAGGACTGCACCAAGCCGATCAATCCCGCTTTGGACGCAGCATAGGCGCCCATGCCGGGCATGCCGCCATTACTGAACCCGACAAACGTTCCTGTAAATACGATCGACCCGCCGCCACGTTTCTCCAGTGCCGGAAGTTGAGCCTTGGCTGCGAAGAACGCACTTGAGAGGTTGGTCGCAATAACAGATTGCCAGTTTTCTACTTCCATAGCCGGAACTGGCGCCATATCCCCCACAATGCCAGCATTGTTGAAGGCACCATCAAGACCACCAAAAGTCTGTTCGGCCAAATCAACAAGCTCCATCGCATACGCACTATCTGTCACATCGCCAGCGACGCAAACTGCATTTCCGTTGCTTTGCGTGATTTGCCCAACGAGGTTGAACAATTCGGTTTCGCGACGTGCTCCCAGAACCAGATTAGCCCCTTCTGCCGCAAACAACAGCGCTGCTGCTGCGCCAATTCCACTGCTCGCGCCGGTGACGATTATCGTTTTACCTTTAAGTTCCATGGTCATGCCTTTCACTAATTGCATGCCATTCAGCTTGTGAACAAAGTGAGAGTGAAGCGACCCGTTTCCTGCGCTTGCTGAACTCACGCTATTAAAAGCGCAAGAACCGGGTCGGAGGGAAATTTCAATCCCGATCCGAAATTCCTGCTTTGCTGGCTAAACTGTCGCCTTCACCGGGATGAATGTCGGCAGGCAACTCAGTACCTTTCGTCTTCCAGTTCAAACCCTTGCCCCAACAAGTCCTGAGTTGCTCGGTTCACGCCTTCAGTCAGCAGATCGAACAAGTCATCAATCTGCTTCTCATTGATCACCAGTGGCGGCGAAAAAATCGCCATGTTGCCATAAGGACGGACCATGAGGCCCAGTTCCTGGCAACGGGCGTCGATCTGCGCGCCGATTGTAGCGTCGACCTTCGGGTTCGCCTCGCCGGCGCTAGTAAGCGAACATTCGATACAACCCACAAGCCCTATGCCGCGAACGTCCGCTATAAGCGGAATATCCCGCAGCTGATGCAGCCGCTTCTGAAAGTGAGGGATATTTTTTCGCGTATTCTCCAGAATGCCATCCCGTTCGAATATTTCGATGTTCTTGAGGCCAGCCGCAGCGCAAACCGGATGGCCCGAATACGTGTAACCGCTGGTGAAATAGACGTCCTTGGAAATTTCGCCCTCAATGTCATGGAACAACCGATCAGAGAAAACCGCAGCGCCCATTGGCGCATAACCCGAAGTCAAACCCTTGGCGCATGTAATGATGTCGGGCACGATGCCGAACACCTCTTCCGATGCAAACCAATGACCCAGACGTCCAAAGCCGGTGACCACCTCGTCCGAGATATAAAGCACATCATATTTGCGGCAGGTTTCAAGACAGCGCTTATGGTAGCCGTCCGGCGGCACAATTACTCCGCCTGACCCCAGCACAGGCTCGGCTATGAATGCGGCGACATTATCTGGTCCCAATTCCAAAATGGCATTCTCCAGATCCGCTACCTTCTCTTCGAGAAAGGCTTTGATGCTTTGGCCTGAAGGCCTGTGGAAGGGGTTTACGTCGGGCAGAAAATACGGAGTGGATTGATCCGTATCCAACCACTGGCGCTCGCTTGGCTTACCGCTCAACGATGCCGCCAGATACGTGCCGCCGTGGTAGGCATGCGCGCGGGTAATGATCCTTTTTTTGGTAGGCTTTCCCAGCAAGTTGTTGCGAAAATGAACGAAGCGGATTGCAGTATCGACGGCCGTCGAGCCACCGGTTGTGAAATAAACACGGTTTAAGTCACCCGGTGCTCGTTCGGCAATCGAATGCGCAAGGGCTGCACTGACCGAAGTCGCCTCGGAGAACGGTGAACAATAAGCCATCTTACGGGCCTGATCTGCCATGGCGTCGGCAATCTCAGCATTGCCATAGCCAAGTTGCATGCACCACATGCCGCCCGGACCGTCGATCATCTTGTTTCCGTGCTCGTCATAGACATAGATGCCTTCAGCGTATTCGCTAAATGTCCGAGCCGCTTTATCAGCGCCCTGCACTTCCAGCCCTTCCCACGGGTGGAAGTAGTTTTGCTTGTCCCAGATTCTGAAGTTTTCGAAGTCATTGCCAAGTTTAGTCATCTCAAGCCTCTGTCCGGGGGTTGCATTCGCTATGAATGAACGTTCATACATTTATGATATAGTTGAATGAACGTTCATTGTCGATGGGATTTGCTGTAAACACTGGCAACGCGCCCAAGCGGCAGCAGAACGTTTGACGTCGAAAAGGTGCAATGGATGGCAAGCAGCGGGAATGCAGTCAAAAAACGGAAAATCGACAAGGACTTACATCGGGAAGTCCTATTGGAAGCTACGGCCAATGTAATCCTGAAGCATGGCGTAAGCGGCACAACGATCAGCCGCATACAGGAAGAATCCGGACTATCGCGAGGAATGATCAACCTGCATTTCCAAACCAAAGACAACTTGATTCGCGAACTTGCCACTCACCTTTCCCGGCGATACGACACGGCTTGGCAGAGCTTCACTGACAAAGCCGCTGAGGACGTAGATTCCCCTGCGGATGCGGCAGCTCAGTTGAAAGCGCTGTTTGAGACCGATTTTTCGGAAGACGTGCTGAACGAGCGAAATGCAAGACTGACATTTGCATTTCGCGCCGAACCAGAGCTTCGAAAACTCGGCTCCGGTTACGTGGAGACCCGAGGGACCGCCTTACACGAACACGTTCGGGAATGCTGCCGTATTTTATGTGAGGCAGGCGAAACCACCGAGGATTACGAGAAAGTCGCCATGGCACTAATGTCATTGCTGGAGGGTCTCTGGACAGACTTCCATGCCCATCCCGACACGTTTGATCGACAAGCAGCTGTGGAAATTTGCGCCATTACTGCGCGGGCGTTTTTCCCGAGGTATTTTTGATAAATGGCGCCTATCATACCTGACGGCATTGACACCGGATTTTCGACCGGAGGCCAGTCCTACCCCATGGTACTGACCGATTTGTACAGTGAACGGAACTTTTGGAGTCGATCAAACAATGCAGTCTTATCTTCAGGTTCAAATCGATCGTCTGTAGGAGGCCGCACCGCCAGATCGCCAATGCTTAAAGCGCCATCCCGGCATGCCGCAAGTTTTGCCGCCCCCAACGCCGGGCCCGAGTCTGCCCCATCGCTACGAACGATGGCCTTGGATGTCACAGTTGCAATCAGGCGAAGCAACAGGTCCGATCGGCTCCCGCCGCCAATCGCGGCCAGCTCGGATTGCAGGGCAAGGGTGTCGCCAAAACTATCGGCTGCGTCGGCAAAGCAGAATGCGACAGCTTCCACTACGGAGCGACAGATTTCCGCCCGAGTGGTCGAATCCTCAAGGCCAAAGAAACACGCTCGAATGTGCGGGTCACCATGAGGGCTGCGCTCTCCCGTTAGATAGGGGAGGAATATTGGAACACGATCACTGCCGACTGTTTCCGCCAAGGCAACCACCTCGGCGGCGGACATTTCAAATTGCCCACCAATCCACGAAATGGGCCTGGCGCCATTCAGCATCGCTGCCATTTGGTACCACCGGTCAGGCAGCGTGTGCGCAAACGCATGCACGTAGCGATCCGGATTGGGCCGGTAAGTGCGGTCCGCGACAAAAAGCTGACCTGAAGTGCCAAGAGATACGAACCCTCGCCCCGGATCAGTCACGCCAAGAGACACTGCGCCGGTCGCAGCATCCCCACCCCCCGCGACAACCGGCACACCGATCTTCAATCCGGTTTCCTCCGAGGCTTGGGCGGTTACCCTCCCGACGACCTCATGACCAACGAACACCGGCGGCAGCCAGTTCAGGGAAACGCCAGAGGCCTCTGCAATCTCGGCATTCCAATTTCGCGAGGCTTGATCCAACCACAAGGTCCCGGCAGCGTCAGAAGTGTCAGTCGCTGCTTCTCCGTGAAGACGCAGGCCGACGTAATCTTTCGGCAGCAAGATGTGGGCAATGTGTCGATAGCTTTCCGGCTCGTGACGCTTCAGCCACATAACCTTCGGTGCGGTAAAGCCTGGAAGTGGGGGTACGCCTGCTATTTGGCCGATCTCGGGTATCGCGCCACGCAGTTGGTCGCACTCGTGCGCGGCCCGGCTGTCGTTCCAGAGAATTGCCGGTCTGATGGGACGCTGCTCTCGATCGATCAGGACAGCGCCATGCATCTGGCCGGAAAGGCCGATGGCCTTCACGTCCGAAAGATTAGCCCTTTCACCCAGCTGACGCATTGCCACGCAAGTTGCGTGCCACCAAATGTCGGGGTGTTGCTCTGACCAACCCGGTTTGAGTGAGGTTGTTGTTAGTTCAACAGAGGCTGCGGCTTGGATTTTCAACCCGTCCGAGCAGACGACTTTGACCGCCGACGTGCCGATATCAATCCCCACATACATATCAAATCTGTAGTCTTGCGAGATCAAAGCGACAAGGGTCCAGCTATTGATTTTTACCGCGCGCAAAGAATATGTAAAGAAGCGTAAGATCGTGACGACGCTTGCCCGAAGGTTAGAGAGAATGACAAAAATTAAGAATATGGAGGAGTTCGCTGCTGTCAGCGGCATCTCCCGCCCGACGGTCTCCAAGTACTTTCAGGACCCGGATAGTGTTCGCGCCACAACACGCGCTCGCATCGAAGAAGCGCTAGAGCGGTTTGACTACCGACCTAACATTTATGCGGTAAACCAAAACAGGAAGCTGACCAAGAATATCGGGATCGTTGTGCCCTACCTTGCCGATCCGTTCTTTGCCGAAATTGCCAGGTATCTGGAACAAAGCTGTATCGCTGCTGGTTATCGTCCAACTCTGTTCAGTTCACACGGCGAGCCCAAACTGGAAAATGAGATCTTGGAAAGTCTCAGGTCAATGAAGCCCGCTGGCGTGCTGCTGGCCCCCCTGGGGCGACCGTCAGATCGGGCTCAAATCGAAAAATTCTGCGAGAATGTTCCGACTGTTTTGTTCGACAGCAACCTCGAAGGATTAGGGGCCGCCTTTATCGGCTCTGACAACTTCAGCTTTGTTTCGCAGACCGTCGAATACATGACGCGAACCGGCGAGCCACCATCGTTTTTTGAGATGCGCACACCTGCCAACCCAAATGCCAATAAACGCCGCAAAGCCTATATCGAAGTGATGGAACGTCTGGGGTTCGAACCCCATGTCATCAAGGTTGACGGCGAAGGCTGGGCCTTCGAGGAGATCGGCTGTCAAGGCGCAACAAAGGTTCTGGAAGAGGGAATACTGAGAACGGATTCTGTTTTATGCAGCAATGACCGCCTTGCAATCGGCTTCCTGGCTGCGTGTTACAAACAGGGGATTCGGGTCGGACGGAAGGAAGATTGCTCGTTGCGTGTCGCATCCAACGACGATCATCCGTTCTCTAAGTTCACGTGCCCATCTTTGACAACGGCTGCACACGACTATGATAACGTTGCGGGCCGAAGTGTAGAAACTCTCTTTGAACTCATTGAAAGTGGGGGACAAATTAATGAGCGAACAGAAACTCTGTTTCCCGCGCGGCTCGTTTTGAGGGATTCTGCGTGACCTAAAATTTAACGCGCGTAAAGTTTTTATTGACGTCGCGACAATTTTCGCACTACTCTCTCTGTACGACATCCAAGCTCAGGGAGGACAGGGATGTATCTGAAGAACACACTTCGTGCGGCGACTGCACTAACATTCGTCGCAACGGCAGCAGCCCATGCACAATCCATCACCATCGCCACCGTGAACAACGGCGACATGATCCGGATGCAGGGCTATACTGATAAATTTACCGAAGCGACCGGCATCGACGTAGAATGGGTGACGCTCGAAGAAAACGTGCTGCGTCAGCGCGTGACGACCGACATCACCACCAAGGGCGGTCAGTTCGACATCATGACGATCGGCATGTACGAGACCCCAATCTGGGGTGCGAATGGATGGCTGGTCCCTCTCGATGGCCTGTCCGACGAGTATGACGTTGGTGACATCCTGCCCGCTATGGCGGGCGGTCTGAGCCACGAGGGTACGCTTTATGCGGCGCCTTTCTACGGCGAAAGCTCGATGATCATGTACCGCAAGGATCTGATGGAAAAGGCGGGCCTTGAGATGCCTGATGCTCCTTCATGGGAGTTCATCAAAGAAGCGGCAGCCGCCATGACCGATCGCGACGCCGACATCAACGGTATCTGCCTGCGTGGCAAGGCCGGTTGGGGCGAAGGCGGCGCGTTCATTACTGCGATGTCCAACTCCTTTGGCGCGCGTTGGTTCGATGAAGAGTGGAAACCTCAGTTCGACCAACCGGAATGGGCAGACACGCTGAACTTCTACGTCGAAATGATGAATGAATCCGGCCCTGCCGGTTACGCCACCAACGGATTCAATGAAAACCTGTCGCTGTTCCAACAGGGCAAGTGCGGTATGTGGATCGACGCGACGGTTGCGGCATCCTTCGTAACCAATCCAACGGACTCGACTGTGGCAGATCAGGTTGGATTTGCGCTGGCGCCGGATACAGGTCTGGGCAAGCGGTCCAACTGGCTCTGGGCCTGGGCGCTGGCTGTGCCGGCGGGTACTCAGCAGGAAGATGCTGCCAAGCAGTTCATCGAATGGGCTACATCCAAAGACTACATCGAATTGGTCGCCGAAACCGAAGGATGGGCTAACGTCCCTCCGGGCGCGCGCACCTCGCTTTATGAGAACCCTGAGTATCAGAAGGTTCCGTTCGCTAAGATGACACTGGACTCGATCCTGTCGGCAGACCCGAACAACCCGACGGTCAAACCGGTACCATATGTCGGCATCCAGTTCGCTGCTATCCCGGAATTTGCGGGCATTGCCACGCAGGTTAGCCAAGAGTTTTCGGCAGTCTATGCCGGACAACAATCAGTTGAAGAAGCGCTGGAAAAAGCGCAGGCCTTCACTACTGAAGAAATGGAAGCCGCAGGCTACTGAGGCACACTCCCCGGCGGGTGGGCAGGGTTCTGTCCCCCGCTCCCTACTTCCACAACTCGCGTTTTTCTCGCAGGCTGGTATGCGCCTGAACAGAGAGGTCTTGCGTCATGGCAACTCAACAATCCCGATCCGTAGCACGCCTGATGATGGCACCCGCTGTGGTCCTTCTACTTGGCTGGATGCTCGTACCGCTCACGATGACGCTGTACTTCTCCTTCAAGAAATACCTGCCTCTGCGTGGCGGTGATCTGGGCTGGGTCGGGTTCGACAACTACGTCCGGTTCGTATCGTCCAGCTCGTTCTGGCCCGCGGTTCAGGCAACTCTTGTGATCGTTGGCGGAGTGCTGGTGATCACTGTTATTCTCGGCATCCTGCTGGCGATGCTGCTGGATCAGCCAATGTGGGGACAGGGCGTTGTTCGCATCCTCGTGATCGCCCCGTTCTTTGTCATGCCGACAGTCTCTGCTCTGGTCTGGAAGAACATGTTCATGGACCCTGTGAACGGGCTTCTGGCTCATCTGTGGCGGTTCTTCGGAGCAGAGCCGATTTCATGGCTGTCCGAGGCCTCGATGACCTCAATTGTCATGATCGTCTCGTGGCAGTGGCTGCCTTTTGCGACGCTGATCCTGCTGACAGCGTTTCAGTCGCTGGATAGCGAGCAGCTGGAAGCGGCCGAGATGGACGGCGCGCCGCCGTTGAAACGGTTCTACTATATTATTCTGCCACATCTGGGTCGCGCGATCACAATCGTGATCCTTATCCAAACAATCTTTCTGCTGTCGATCTTCGCCGAGATTTTTGTGACCACTGGCGGCGCATTCGGCACCCGCACACTCACCTACCTGATCTTCCAGCGTGTCTTGGAAAGCCAGAACGTCGGCCTTGGATCAGCCGGAGGTGTCTACGCAATCATCCTTGCCAACATCGTTGCGATCTTCCTGATGCGCATCGTCGGCAAAAACCTGGACGCGTGAGGAGACGAAAACCATGGCCCGCACCGTCACGACACAACGCAAATCGCTCAACACCGCCCTCGCCTGGGCAGTCGGCCTGCTGATCTTCTTTCCGATCCTCTGGACCATCCTGACCAGCTTCAAGACCGAGGCGCAGGCGATAGCAAGCCCGCCGCTGTTCCTTAACTTCGATTGGACGCTGGAAAACTACGCCATTGTACAGGAACGCTCGGATTATATGCGGTTCCTTTGGAATTCGGTCATCATCGCGGGCGGGTCGACTATCCTGGGCGTGATCATTGCAGTACCAGCAGCATGGGCGATGGCCTTCGTGCCTTCAAAACGCACCAAAGACATCCTGCTGTGGATGCTGTCCACTAAGATGCTGCCTGCGGTCGGCGTACTTTATCCGATCTACCTGCTGTTCATCCGTTTGGGTCTGCTGGACACTCGTGGCGGGCTGGTCGTGGTGCTGATGCTGATTAACCTGCCGATCATCGTCTGGATGCTCTACACCTACTTCCGCGAAATTCCTGGTGAAATCCTGGAAGCCGCGCGAATGGACGGGGCAACGCTAAAAGAGGAAATCCTCTATATTCTGACGCCCATGGCTGTGCCCGGCATCGCCTCGACCGTTCTACTGAACTTTATCCTGGCCTGGAACGAGGCGTTCTGGACCCTCAATCTAACCGCCGTCGACGCGGCCCCGCTGACTGCCTTCATCGCCAGCTATTCCAGCCCTGAAGGCCTGTTCTTTGCCAAGCTCAGCGCGGCCTCGACTATGGCGATCGCACCTATCCTGATCCTTGGCTGGTTCAGCCAGAAACAACTTGTCCGCGGCCTCACCTTCGGCGCTGTGAAATAAGGAGCACTCCTCATGGGACGCATTCAACTCAAGTCCGTGACCAAAAGCTTCGGCGACGTACAGGTCATCCCCCCGCTGGACCTGACTATAGAAGATGGCGAGTTCACCGTCTTCGTCGGTCCCTCGGGTTGCGGTAAATCCACGCTGCTGCGGTTGATCGCGGGGTTGGAGGATATCACCTCCGGTTCCATCGAGATCGACGGGGCAGATGCAACAGACGTGCCACCCGCGAAAAGAGGATTGGCGATGGTGTTTCAGTCATATGCTTTGTACCCGCATATGACGGTGCGCAAAAACATCGCATTCCCGCTGCGCATGGCCAAGCTGGATCAAGCCGAAATTGACCGGCGTGTGGAAGGGGCCGCGCAGGTTCTGAACCTGGCCGATTATCTTGATCGCCGCCCCGGACAACTGTCTGGCGGTCAGCGGCAACGTGTTGCCATCGGGCGCGCGATTGTCCGCGAACCGGCGGCGTTCTTGTTCGACGAACCTCTGTCCAACCTCGACGCTGCCCTACGCGTCGGCATGCGGCTCGAGATCAGCGAACTGCACGAACGCCTAGAGACAACAATGATCTATGTGACCCACGATCAGGTTGAAGCCATGACCATGGCCGACAAGATTGTCGTGCTTCAGGCTGGAGTCATTGAACAGGTTGGAAGCCCGCTGGAACTGTACCGTACGCCGCGAAACCTGTTCGTAGCCGGGTTTATCGGTTCGCCGAAGATGAACTTCATCGAAGGTGAAGAGGCCGCAAAACATAACGCACATACGATAGGTGTTCGACCTGAACACATCGCTGTATCCGAAAGCGAAGGCACATGGTCCGGTGTCGTAGGGGTTTCCGAACATCTCGGATCGGACACTTTCTTCCACATCCATGAAACAGGCCTGGCCGAAACCATAACGGTACGTGCGGACGGAGAGGTTGGTTTTCGGCACGGGGACCGCATCCACTTAACGCCGCGTACAGATGTGATCCACCGATTTGACGCCCAAGGGATGCGGATCGAATGAAACGACTTGCCGGTAAAACTGCGCTCATCACGGGCGCAGCGCGGGGAATCGGACTGGCCTTCGCCAAAGCTTATGTCGCAGAGGGCGCTCGGGTAGCCCTTGCGGATATCGACATCGTGCAAGCGCAGGATGCGGCTGTTGAAATCGGCGAGGCCGCGCTGGCCGTCGAGATGAACGTCACTGAACAACCAAGCATCAAGGACGCCATCGCACGCACGGAAGCACATTTTGGACCAATAGACATCCTGATAAACAACGCCGCCGTCTTCTCGGCCGCACCGATCACCGAAATCGAACGCGCCGACTATAACCGGGTTTTTGAGGTTAACGTCGCAGGCACGCTGTTCACCCTGCAAGCCGTAGCGCAGCACATGATCAAGCACGGCGTCCGGGGCCGGATCATCAATATGGCCTCGCAGGCCGGACGACGCGGCGAACCATTGGTTGCCATCTATTGCGCCAGCAAGGCGGCAGTCATCTCGCTAACGCAGTCGGCCGGCCTGAACCTGATTTCACACGGGATCAATGTGAATGCCATCGCCCCGGGCGTTGTAGATGGCGAACATTGGGACGGTGTTGATGCCTTCTTTGCAAAACATGAAGGCAAAGTACCGGGCCAGAAAAAGCGCGAAGTCGCAGCAGCGGTGCCCTATGGGCGCATGGGCTGTGCCAAAGACCTTACGGGCATGGCAGTTTTCCTCGCATCTGAGGAGGCCAATTACATCGTTGCACAAACGTATAACGTGGATGGCGGAAATTGGATGAGCTGATGGTACCTCTGGCGAACGCTAATTCACCGATAAATCTGAAACTCAACCACCTGGCAGATCTTCCTGCCGATATCAAAGTTCCCAAGTACCGACGCCAGGATCTGAAGCCAGGGATCGTTCACATCGGTCTCGGCAATTTCCACCGGGCTCATCAAGCCTGGTACATTCACCGGCTCATGCAGCAGGGTATGGCATACGACTGGGCGATCATCGGAGCAGGTGTGCGCCCCTACGACGCCGAGATGCGGGAAAGGCTGATCGAGCAAGACTGTCTTACGACACTGACCGAGCTTGCCCCTTCGGGCACATCTGCCGAAATCATCGGCCCAATGGTTGACTATCTTCCAATCGAGTGCGGTAACGCGCCGTTGATCCGGCAGATGTCCAACCCGGCCATCCGTATCGTGTCGCTTACCGTAACGGAGGGCGGTTATTACCAAAACACTAATACGGGTGACTTCGATATCGAGCACGAAGATATCCGCCACGACGCTCAAAATCCCGAATACCCCAAAACTGTATTTGGGGCCATCGTGGCCGCCCTCAGGCACCGGCGGTCTTCCGGGCAGCATCCGTTTACAGCATTGAGCTGCGATAACCTGCAAGGTAACGGTGCTATTTTGCGCGACTGTGTCGTTGGGTTGGCGCGTTTGTCCGATCCTGACCTGGCCGAATGGATTGACCGAAACGGGGCCTTTCCGAACTCGATGGTGGATTGCATAGTTCCGGCAACCACCGATCAGGTCATATCCCAAAGCCGAGATTTAGGTATCGCCGATCTGGCACCTGTGTCTCATGAGAATTTCCGCCAGTGGGTTATCGAGGACAATTTTTGCGCCGGACGACCGCCGCTGGAGAACGTCGGCGTCACTATTACGAACAATGTTCATGCTTATGAGGCAATGAAACTGCGAATTCTGAACGGTGGCCATCAGCTTCTGGCAAATGTCGGCGAAGTTTTAAGTGTCCCCACGATCTCGGCATGTATGCAAGACTCTAAAATCTTGGAGTTTTTCCGAAAAACCCAAATCAATGAAATCACACCCCTCGTCGATGCGGTGCCGGAAACGAACCCTTCTGAATATCTGGGCTTGGTCGAACGTCGATTTGCAAATCCTGCAATTCGCGACACAACGCGCCGTGTTGCCTTTGATGGCTCCGCCCGCCATCCCGGCTTCCTACTGCCTTCGCTCCGCGACGCGCTGCGAACAGGTTCGTCTGTAACAGGGCTAGCCTTGGCTGAGGCGTTCTGGGCCCGGATGTGCGCTGGCATCCGGGAAGATGGAACCGAGATCGCCCCAAACGATCCAATGTGGAGCAACTTGAGGCATGCCGCATTTGCCGCCAGAGAAAATCCACTGGAGTGGATAAGTAAAACCAAGCTTTACGGCGACATAGGGCATGAATCGCTCTTCCTTCAGGAGTTTTCGTCTTGGTTGCCTCAGATTTGGCAGAAGGGCAGCCGGGCAGCAATCGAAAGCTATCTGACGCAATCTCCTTGAGCAAACCGATTGCCCCCTACTCCAAAAGCTGTAGTGCGATGCATAGAGCAATACGATTCAGCTCGATGACGGCAGGTGTCACAATTCACGGCACAGCAGTTTAATCGACCTTCCAGGCAGAATAACCCTCTTTGAAGGCTGCTTCGTCAAAAGAGAAGCATAGCCTATCGTGCTATCTCAGAATGTACGAACGGCGAGTGCGAAACTTGAATTTCCTGACCCACTGGGCGACCAAGAGACCGCCCGCAAAGTCAAACGGATCAGACAAACCTGTTCACGTAGTTCTCCAACACTTCCTGACGCCCTGATCTCGGATCTGGATTAATGTCCTTTGCAAGAACGCGGGAAGAAATCTCTTCCAGGCTGGATTCCAACATGGCGTGCGCCTCGGGAGAGGCCCAACCAGCGTATCGGTTTGCCAATTCGGAGGCCAAGCCTCCGTCCTCGATCATTGCAGCCGCAGCTTTCAAGCCTCTGGCACACACGTCCATACCGCCGACATGCGCGGCGACGAGATCTTCAGCATCAATCGATTGCCGGCGTATTTTTGCGTCAAAATTTGTGCCCCCGGTCGAAAACCCGCCTGCCTTCAAAATGTAGTAATAGGCTAACGCGACCTCTGGCGTGTTGTTTGGGAACTGGTCCGTATCCCAGCCCGATTGGTAGTCATTCCGGTTCATATCGATTGAACCCAGCATTCCCTCAGCTGCCGCAACGGCGATTTCGTGTTCGAAACTGTGGCCAGCCAGAATTGCATGACCCTGCTCGAGGTTCAGTTTCACTTCGTTTTCAAGCCCGTACTTTCTTAGGAATCCAACACAAGTCGCAGCATCATAGTCATACTGATGCTTGGAAGGTTCCTGCGGTTTGGGTTCCACAAGTATGGCACCCTTGAAACCAATCTTGTGTTTGTACTCCACGACCATATTCAAGAACCTACCCATGTGATCGAGCTCTGCGTTCAGGTCCGTGTTAAGCAGGGTTTCATACCCTTCGCGTCCGCCCCAGAGAACGTAGTTTTCACCACCCAGCTTATGGGTCGCGTCTATACATGATTTCACGGTGGCCGCCGCAAATGCAAAAACGTCAGGATCCGGGTTTGTGCTGGCGCCGGCCATCCAGCGACGATGGCTGAACATATTGGCCGTTCCCCAGAGGAGCTTGGTTCCAGCGGCCTGCATCTTTTCACCGATATAATCGGTGATTTCTTCCAGCGTTCTCAGATTGCCCGCAAAATTCCCTTGCTCGGGCCGGATGTCTACATCGTGCCAGCAAAAATACGGCTGACCGAGAATTTCATACATCTCAAAAGCAATATCCGCTTTCATCCGGGCCCGTCCCATGTCGTCCTGCGGATGCCACGGGCGTTCAAATGTCGGCCCGCCGAAGGGATCCCCACCCTCCCATGCAAAGGAATGCCACCAGGCAACAGCAAATCGCAGGTGATCTTCCATACGTTTGCCCATGACAACTTCGTCCGGGTTGTATTGGCGGAAGGCGAGTGGGTTTTTGCTGTCCTCCCCTTCATATCGGATCTTTTCGATCCCTTCGAAGAATCCACTGGTCATACCTGCCCCCTACTCTGTTTTTTGTCCTGGCTGTTTGCCCAGGATAATCATCGACAACAGGTCGTCGTCAGTTACATCAGCGATATCAACCGTTCCGACCAGTTTTCCGTTCTTCATTACTGACGCGCGATCACATAACTCCATCACGGCATGAACGTCGTGGTCGATCAGGAAAATCCCGATGCCCTGCGCCTTCAGTTGATGAATCAGATCTGCCACCATCTGCGTCTCATGCGGACCCAGCGCTGCCGTAGGTTCGTCCATAATCAGGATGCGTGCATTGAAATAGACCGCACGCGCTATCGCCACCGACTGCCTTTGGCCACCAGATAGCGCCGATACTGGGTCGTTGAATTTCTGAAAATTCGGGTTGAGCTGCGCCATTATCTTGCGGCACTCGGCCTCCATTGCCGCATCATTCACCAGGCCCATTGGCGTGGTCATTTCCCGCCCGAGGAATAGGTTGGACGTCGCATCCAGATTGTCGGCCAGGGCGAGCGTCTGGTAGATCGTCTCGATATTGTTAGCCCGCGCATCGCGTGGGTTATCAATCTCAACCGGTTTCCCATCGATCAGGATTTCTCCGTGATCCTTCTGATAGGCTCCGGACAGAACCTTGATCAAGGTGGACTTCCCTGCCCCGTTATGCCCCAACAAACCGACGACCTCACCGGGGTAAAGGTCGACTGAAACGTGGTCCACGGCCTTTATCCCGCCGAAAGATATCGAGATTTCGCGCATCTCAACCAACGGCGGCATACCCGAGCCTCTGCCGGATTTCGATGGGGATTTTTGCGTCACTTGGTTTTGCATCATTTTGTCCCCAATCGCTTGCGATAGACGATATCGATATAGACGGCGAGAACCAGAACGCTGCCAACGACGATGTTCTGAAACGGCGCATCTACCCCAACCATCGCCATTCCCGACTGAAGCGCCTGCATGATCAGTGCACCGAGTATGGCTCCGTAAATTGTCCCGATCCCGCCGGACAATGCAGTCCCTCCGATGACTGCTGCCGCGATCACTCTCAGCTCGTCCAGTGTCCCTATATCGTTGGAGTGGTTGGCCAAACGTGCAGAAGCGACAACAGCGGAGACGGCACATAGGAAGCCCATTAGCGCGAAGATTTTAACTGTTAGCAAACGTGTGTTGATGCCAGACAGTTCAGCCGCATCTGGATTGCCGCCCGTAGCAAAGATGTAACGGCCAAACCGGGTTTTCCGCGCTACAATTGTCAATGTGACTGCAACGATAATCAGAATAAGAACTGATATCGGGATACCATAGCCAACAACCAGCCCCTCTGGCATCGTTTCCCCCCGAGCTTCGAACATGCGTTGAAGCCTGCGGGTCGGAATGGCGTAACTGTTTACGATATATACGTATCCCAGGATCGCAATCGCGATTATGCTGGCCAAGGTGGTCTCGGCCCAGACAGGCTTTACCGGGAATCCATGCGCCGCTTTTGCTCTCCTGCCGCTCAACAAGATCCAGATTGCAATCCCGGCTGCAAACAAACCAAACAGCCAGCTTGTCGTTGTGCCAAGTGTTCCGTTGGTTCCTCCGAATTTGAGGAAGTTGCCGTCCAACGGGCCAATTGTCTGACCGCTGGTCAAATACCAGGCTACATTTCGCCAAACCAGAAACCCGCCGAGCGTGACGATGAATGCAGGGATCGTCAGATAGCCAACCATCCAGCCATGGAATGCACCAATCAGAGTACCGACCAGAAGCCCGACTACAACCGTGATCGCCCATGTCGCAGGGTTGTCCAAACCCATACCTAACACGTGTGGCAACAATTCGGTCTGTGTCACTGCCATTACTGCTGATGTTGTCGCCAACAGAGCGCCAACTGAGAGATCAATGTGACGTGTAACAATTATGAAAACCATGCCACAGGCCATGATCGCCACCGACACTGTCTGGATCGACAGGTTGAACAAGTTCCGGGGCGTTAAGAACCGTCCATCGGTAAAGATGTTGAACCCGATGCAGAGGATGACAAATGCGCCGATCATTCCCAATAGCCGCATATCAAGTTCCAACTGTTGGAACAGGCCCGGCTTTGTTTTCTGAGGTACCGGCTGAGTCGAAGTTTCGGTCATTTCCGATCTTTCATATTCAGCAATGGTCTCTGGCTCAACGAAGCGGGCCAGAGACTTTGAAGTTTAATTGCAGGGAGCAGGACCGTTTTCGACACCCTGGCACAGATCCTCCAACGGGATCCAACCGGCGTCTACAACAACAGACAGGTTGTCTTTGGTGATCGGAACTGGAGCCAGGAAAACCGAATTCATCTCGGTGCCGCCTGGTGAGGTCCAGCTGGCTGCGCCTTCGACATCTGTCGGGCTTGTGCCTCCGCTCAGTGCGACTGCGATTTCTCCGGCTGCTTTTCCAAGTTCACGGGCATCCTTCCAAACCGAAACAGTCTGAGTGCCCAGCGCGACCCGATTTAACGCGGCGTGGTCGCCATCCTGGCCGGAAACCGGGATACCTTCCATCCCCTGCGCCGTCAGAGCCGCGACGACACCACCCGCAGTTCCATCGTTTGACGCAACAACCGCATCCACGTTGTTTTCATTGGCGGTCAAAATCTGCTCCATATTTCGCTGCGCGTTGGCTGGTAGCCAGCCGTCTGTGTACGCCTCACCAACGATTACGATGTCACCACTGTCGACCGCAGCACCTATGATTTCTTGCTGACCTCCACGCAGGAAATCGGCGTTCGGGTCCGTGGGCGAACCCTTAATCATCACGTAGTTGCCTTTCGGCATCGCTTCGAAAACTGCACGCGCTTGCATCCGACCGACCTCGACATTGTCAAAAGTCAGATAGAATGCGCGATCATCTTCGATGAGACGATCATAGGCGATGACCGGAATACCTTCGTCGGCTGCTGCCTGAACGGCTGGCCCGATGGCTTGTGCGTCTTGTGCAAGAATTATCAAGGCGTCCACACCTTGCGCGATCAGGCTTTCAATGTCTGAAAGCTGCTTTGCGGATGACGATTGCGCGTCCGCCGAAATGTATTCGGCACCACCTGCTTCAAGCGCCGACTTGATTGCCGCTTCGTCTGTTTTCCAGCGTTCTTCTTGAAAGTTGGACCAGCTCACACCGACGACCGGCTCTGCGAATGCAGTTGAAGCCAGCAAGGTGACCGCAGCTGAGAAGCTGAGAATTCGTTTCATGGTTTCCTCCCGATTGCTGAGCCATCGCATCTCGATTCGTGACTCTCACAATTTTGAATATCATATTTATTTCAGTCAGTAAAATATTTAGTCTATAAGAAGAGGCAAAATGCAACTAGATTGGGACGCAGATCAGATTCGCGAGGACAAGATGCTGAAAAGCAAAGCTTCTCCAAATTCCATGGACCAAAGAAACATAACGCGCCTAAGGGTTTTGGAGCACATCAGAACAAGAGGATCGATCTCGCGGATCGATATCGCCTCTGCTTTGCAAACCAGTCCGGCAACAGTCACGGCGGCAACGGCTGATCTCATTTCGGCCGGACTGATCAAAGAGATTGAGGGTGAGGCTCAATCCAAATCCGCAAAGAGAGGAAGGCCAAGGGTCCTGCTCCAATTGGACGGCCAGTCTTACCTTGTGGCTGGCCTAAAAGTTGCCCGGCAAGTTATCTCGGTCATTCTCGTCGATTTCGAGGGAAACGAAGTCACTTCGCATAAATTCATGTTGGAAAGTGCCCGAATGGCACCCAACGAGTTTGTGGCCGCCATTCGCAGCGCACTGGAAGAAGCATGCGCGAAGATTGATGGCTCCATACAACAATTGGCCGGCGTCTCAATCGGGATAGCCGGCCTCGTCGACGCTAAAAAGAACTTCGTTCACTGGTCATCTTCCATAACTGAGCGAAACGTTGATTTCAGCGGATTGTTGTCCAAGGGGCTTCCCTGCCCTGCCTTTATTGAAAACGACGCGAACCTTGTCGCAAAGGCAGAACAGCTTTTTGGGTTGGGAAAAGGCCTGAGAAACTTCCTTGTTGTAACAATCGAACACGGTGTGGGGCTTGGCATTGTACTGGACGGCAAGCTCTACCGTGGGGAAAGGGGCTGCGGCGCGGAATTCGGACATATCAAAGTGCATCTCGACGGAGCCCTCTGTCAGTGCGGTCAGCGTGGGTGCCTTGAAGCTTATGTTGGGGATTATGCATTGATCCGCGAAATGACGGTTGCGGGCCAAAGCCGGGAAATGAAAACCGTTTCTGACATTCATGATCGCGCCAAATCAGGAGACGACAGGGCGCTGTCTGTTCTTGCGCGCGCAGGACAGATGTTTGGTTTGGGGCTATCCAATCTGATCAATCTGTTTGATCCTGAATGCATCATTGTGTCAGGCGCTCAGATGAGCTTTGAGCACCTGTGTTCAGACGATGTTATGGACCGAATTCGCAGTGGGATTGTAAATGTCGATGCACCTTTACCGGAAATAAAAGTTCACCACTGGGGCGATCTGATGTGGGCCAAGGGCGCAGCCGCATATGGGATTGAACAAGTCTCGATCCTTAAGGTCCAGGAGCTTGCGACGCATGCGTCGTGAGTTCGCAATTTTTACATGCCTTGCCGCGGCGGCTGGTGCCGAGACCGCTGTTCCGCAGTTTGAAAATGTGGATGTCCCGATTCACGTTTACGATGGCGGCTGGGAACACTTTGTGGGCGGTGGAGTTGCTGTTTTTGATTGCAACGGGGATACACGGCCTGACCTCTTTGTGGCAGGCGGTTCGGAACAGTCTCAGCTGTTCAAGAATACCTCGCACAAAGAGATTTCATTTCACGCCGAAACACCTGACCAACTCGCCCTGACCGGAGTGACCGGAGCCTATCCCTTGGATGTCGATAGCGACGGTATCATGGACCTGGCAGTCATGCGCGTTGGTGAAGATCTTTTGCTTCAGGGTAAACCGGATTGCCAATTCAGCCCCTTCACCACGCTCGGATTCCGGTCGGAGGACCACTGGACCACAGGCTTTTCAGCAACGTGGGAAGACAACCAAACGCTGCCGACGCTGGCGTTCGGCACATACGTTGATCGATACGACCCCGATGGTCCTTTTGAAACCTGCGGGCCAACGGTTCTTTACCGACCCGAAGGAGACACCTACCGGACACCGGAGCATCTCGTGCCGGGGTATTGCTCTTTGTCGATTCTGTTCTCGGACTGGGGGCGGACCGGCCGCGCAGATCTGCGTGTCAGCAACGACCGCCATTATTTTGTACGCGGTGGGCAGGAGCAGCTTTGGGCGATGGAGCCTACACCACGCCTGTATTCGCAAGACGAAGGATGGCTGCCCTATTCGATTTGGGGAATGGGTATCGCCTCTCGCGACTTGACGGGCGATGGGCATCCCGAGATCTACCTCACGTCGATGGGAGACCAGAAGTTTCAGATTTTTGACAGCGAAACCAATGGTCCGACATGGCGTGATGCTACGTACGATAAAGGCACGACAGCCCACAGACCACATGTGGGTGGTGACGGTCGGCCCTCGACCGGCTGGCATGCACAGTTTGGTGACGTTAACAACGACAGTTTGGACGACATTTTTGTAGCAAAAGGAAATGTCGAACAGATGCCGGACGCTGCGCTGAATGACCCCAACAACATGTTGTTGCAGCAAGAAGGTGGCCAATTCTTCGAAGCCTCAGCTGAGGCAAAAGTCGCATCGATGTCAAAATCTCGTGGCGCAGCTATGGTGGACCTGAACAACGATGGCTGGCTGGATCTGGTGGTCGTCAACCGCGGCTCCAAGATCGAAGTCCATCAAAACCAAGCTCTGACCGGAAATTGGCTGCTATTGGATGTCGGTCAGGATCGACCCAACCGCTTCGCAGTCGGCGGATTTATCGAGATCAGGACTTCGCATGGCATCCAGACCCGGGAAATAACAGTCGGCGGAGGACATGCCGGCGGTATCGCGGGGTTTCATCACTTTGGTCTGAGAGAAGACAAGTTCGTCAATGTTAGGGTCATCTGGCCCGATGGTGCCGCTAGTGATTGGCAGGACTACAGCTCCAATCAGATTATTCGAATTCAACGGTGATCATTGATCGACCGGAAGACCACTCGGCACGTCCTCGGGAACACCAAGCCGAACTGCAGGGTCCTCCAGACTGCTCAGGAAACTCAATATTGCGCTAATTTCCTGATCAGATAGAACAATTTTTTCCAAGTCGCTGGACCTGGCAATCGCATCTACATGTTCGACCTCCAGCATTGGTCGCAGGTTGTCGGCATCTGGGAAATCGGGCAACAAAGCCAGATCGACGGAATACGAACGCAATGAACCAACCGGATCGAGGTGATGTCGCACAATATCCTCGAGCTCAGCAAAGGCACCGTTGTGTCCGTAAGGCGCGGTGAGGGTCACGTTGCGCAATGACGGTGTGCGAAACGCAAACGCATCATCTGCATCGCCAGTCACGCGCAGACGTCCGTCATCCCTTGTATGATTTTCAAATCGGGCCGCTTTACCGGGTCCTATTTGCGGCATCGCAATCGAGTGAAACTTATGATCCGTCTGGAACCATCCCGAGTGACAAGTTCCACACCGCGCCTTGCCATAGAATAACTGCATTCCAAGCTGCGCCTTTTCAGGCAAATCGCCGTCTCCCCGCATTGCGCGGTCGAATGCGCTGTTGTCCGCGCGCCACTCAAAAGCGATGAATTCAGCGATCACATTTGCAATTGCGGTGAACGTGATCGCGTCACCTGGCATAGCTTCGTCAAATCGCCGTTCGTATTCCGGGATTGCCGAAACACGGGCCGCTATCAGATCCCATGCACCGCCTTCCTGTGTGAAAAAGCCAAGGCGTACTGCCTTGCTCACATCGTTCTCAGAATAATGCCCGGCCATCTCATCTGGCGACAGCACCGGGAACATAGCCTGGGCTGCCAAGGCGGAATTAAATCCTGGCCTCATATGTGTACCCAACGGCGTTCTTATCCCATTAGGTTGCGTGGCGTCTTGTTCCAGGCGCCCATCATGGAAGTACGTCGTGAATTCGATTGCCCCAAGGTTCCAGAGCCCCGGCGAATTCCGTGGAATGCGTTGCTCTGGTGGGTTGTTAGGATCAAATTCGCGCTCTGCACCCAGACCTACGCCACCTTCTCCGATCCCTAACGAGAGGCCATCTGATGTGCCAAGCTTGGGGTGATGACACGTCGCGCAACTTATGTTTCTGTTTCCAGACAGGATCGGATCGTAGAAAAGCAACTGCCCCAGCTCGACATTCGCCAAGTCGGGTTCATTGAACTCCGGGCTCGGTCCAAGCGTCTGAGCACCAATGCCAGAGACGCCCCCAAAAATTACGCTCAATACTCCGACCAGCATTCCTAACTTCATGCCTGCACCTCGGAAATCTCCAGCGTGAGTGTCTGCCGGTACGGGTTCTCGGGCGTGCACACGATTGAGGGGAATGATGGGATATTGAGTGCATCGGGAAAGCCTGATGGCTCGATGCACAACCCGGCATTTCGCTGAAAAGGTTCTGATAGCTTTGCCCCGGAATACACCTGAGCTCCGTATTGATCCGAGTACACATGCAGGTTCAGACCGGACGGTGCGCTGAACCTCGCCACCGGGATTTCTCGAATTCTTTCAGGATCGAACAGGAAATAGTGGTCGATGTCTTCGGAGACACTTCCAACGGCTCGACCAACGGCAAAATCCAATCCACCATTTCGTGCATCGTTTATCGACCCCGACGGAATCCCCTCATTGTCAACCTCCAGAAAACGATTTGAAGCTATTTTCAGTTTGTGTTCGGAAATGCCTGTGTCACTGCCGAGCGAGTAGTAATTATGCTGTGCGATGCTTATTGGGGTTGGTCGGTCAGGTAAGGCAAATATCGAGTATACCAAGCGCGGAGATTGCAGGCTCACACACACTTCAAATCTGACTTCTCCAGGAAAACCATTATCTCCGTCTGGCGACACGAAACTCAACACGGCCTCGGTTGCGGAAGTCTGCGAAAGCCGCCAGTGCTGGCGGGACAACCCGGTTTTTCCACCATGCAGCGTATTCAGGCCCTCATTTGCGTTTAACTCAAAACGCGCGTTGCCCAGCGCAAACTGTGCCCCACTGATCCGATTGGCAACGCGCCCGACAATTGCACCCATATAGTTTTTGTCAGCAAAATACGCCTTTGGATCTTCGTACCCAAGTATCAGGGGAACGCCCTTGTTCCACCAACCTTGAGTGATTGCCCCGTAGCTCAACAGCGAGACACGCATCGCGCCGTCTTCCAAAACAGCCCGTTTGATTTGATTAAGGTCTTCCTCTTGTTTTCTCATCGCCCTGCTAACGGTGACAGTGCAGTATAATACTGCCTGTAACGCTGGAATTCACTTTCGTAAGCATCAATCAAGTCGCTGCGCGGCTCAATGATTTCCCGAATTTCAGGTGGTGTCATGACTTCTGCAGGGCTTGCGCCGTTGACAGCACAAATAGCGAGGCGCGCTGCACCAATTGCCGCCCCGAACTCGCTGCCCTTGGGCACCAACAGAGGGACCTTCAGCACAGTGGCCAGTGTCTCTAACCAAAAACGGGATCGAGCGCCCCCACCTACTGCCAGTATTCTGCCCGGTTCTGTTCCCGTGGCCTTCAGCGCCTCCAGACAATCCTTCATTGCAAATGCGACGCCTTCCATCACAGATTGGGTCAAATCTGCTGGTTCCGAAGCTATATCCACACCCAAAAACGCCCCACGGATCACGCTGTCGTTGTGCGGTGTTCGTTCTCCCGACAGGTAAGGCAGAAACGTAATCGAAGACGGGCCATTCAGACTGGCGGGTACTTTTTCGGCAAGGTCTTCTACGGGCTGACCAAGATTGCGGGACAGCCAATTCATGCTGTTTGTCGCGGAAAGGATGACACCCATTTGGATCCATCGATCCGGAACGGCATGGCAGAAGCTATGCACGGCCGTCTCCGGCGCCGGAACATAGGTTTCCCTTGCAACAAGCAATACACCCGAAGTTCCCAGCGACAAAAACCCGGTACCTTCATTTATACTTCCAATGCCGCAGGCCGCCGCAGCGTTGTCGCCCGCACCGCCAGCAACAACCACAGGGCCTGACAATCCCCACTCTTGTTGCAACTCGGCCCTTAAGTCTCCTCCAGACTCGCTGCCTTCAACCAATCGGGGCATTTGGTTTCTGCCCATGCTGCTGAGTTCGAGCGCCGTTTCAGACCATCGCCGTGCGCCAACATCCAACCAGGACGTGCCCGCGCTGTCTGACATGTCGCTGATATATTCTCCTGTCAGCCAAAACCGCAGATAGTCTTTGGGCAACAAAACTTTGGCCGTTCTGGAAAACACACTGGGCTCATTAGATCGCACCCATTCCAACTTAGGCGCAGTGAATCCGGGAAAAACAATATTGCCGGAGATGGCCCGCATTTCCTTCTTCTGGTCGAGGATCTTGGCCTCATTCGCAGATCGCGTATCGTTCCAGAGAATACACGGTCTCAGAACACTTCCGTCAGAAGCCAACAGGGTTGCACCGTGCATGTGCCCACTCAGACCAATTCCGCGCAGCTGTGAAAAGGCAGGTCCATTAGCGCCTCGAAGCTGTCCGATAACCTTTCTGCAAGCATCTATCCAATCCAAAGGGGATTGTTCGGACCATCCGGGCCTTGGCGTTGAGGTTGGAATACCCGCTTCAGCGTCGCAAACGACGACACCGGCTTCATCTACAAGAATCCCACGGAGACCCGATGTGCCCAAGTCCAATCCAAGATACACTTTGTGCTTCCAGTTCAAGATTATTTTAGTAATTAAAATTAATTGTCACGAGATTGTTGTCAACAAGAGTTTCAAACCATGCCTGATGACATCCGCCGGAATGATATTGGGCAAATGAGCTCAGAGCCCAAACTCTTGACTGTCGAGATTTGCAAGCAGCTCAGGCCCGAACACGTATTTGCTTGCTGAGCCAGTCGGAAAACAATTGAGCCGCCTCATTTTTTTGTCCCGTCGGAGTTACGATATAATAAGCGCTGTTGGACGTGTTCTTTAAGTGACCGACCTCCGCCAGCGCACCGGAATCAAGCTCTGACTCAATCAAGTAGGACGGCAGGATCGCAGCACCCAACCCGGCCACTGCACCGGCGATCAACATCGAGAACTGATCGAAGCGCAGGCCTGGAAAGACGGCTTTTCCTTCCAGCCCAATATGAGCATGATACGCCGACCATAGATCCGGACGAGATGTCAGGTGTAAAAGCGGCAGGTCAAAAACTTGCTCTTCCGATCGCAATCCCTGATCCCCGAGCAAGGCTGGCGCGACTGTAACAACCAGATTTTCCGGAAAGAGCCTGCGCAGTCGGGCACCAGGCCAGTCATCGCGACCGAAGTGAATGGCCAGATCTATACGACGTTCTTCAAGGCTGAACGGCGTTGTATAGGATTGCAAATCCAGTTCGATCCCCGGATGCATGGCCTTGAATTCCGGCAAACGCGGCACCAGCCAACGGGTGGCGAAGGTGGGCAATACGGCTGCACTCAGAAGAGTTGCGCTGTCGCCTGCTGCGGTCGCGCGGTTGATGGTGCCGCTAAGGCGTTCAAGATCACCCGCAAGCTCGTCTCGCAGCGCAAGTCCCGCCTTCGACAGGCGCACGGCCCGTCCCACGCGGCGAAACAGCGCCACTCCCAGCGCAGATTCGAGTTCACGGACCTGACGACTGATGGCGCTTTGGGTCACACCCAGCTCTTCGGCCGCCATTGTATAGCTTTCGTACCGTGCTGCGGCCTCAAAACTCCGCATCAAGGCAAGGGATGGCAGGGAGTTGAATTTAGACATGGGCATTCATGAGTTTTAATCATCAATACGATACCTATTCACGTCTTTTTATCAAGTATTTTTGCAGATAAAACCGGACATCAGTAGCCAGAGGAGTGCTCATGTCGTTCCAACGCGCAGCCCGTCTGAATGGGATCGAATTGTCCGAAATCGTGCAGATTTCGGAAACCGCCTCAAGACTGCGTGGTGAAGGGCGCGATATACTCGCGCTCTCAACTGGCGAACCGGATTTGCCTACCCCGCCACATGTGGTTGAGGCCGCTCATCTCGCCGCACAAGAAGGCAAAACGAAGTACCCGCCCACCGCTGGTGTGCCCGCATTGCGAACTGGAATTGCCCAGCAGGCCGGGGTCGACGCAGCGCAGGTGATTGTCTCTACCGGCGCGAAGCAGGTTATCGCGAATGCGATGCTGGCAAGTCTGAATCCCGGCGACGAAGTCATTATGCCAGCGCCCTATTGGACCAGCTATTCGGACATCGTCCGCATGGCGGGCGGGGTACCAGTTGTTTTGCCGTGTCCTATTGAGCAGCGCTTTAAGCTGCAACCTGAACAGTTGGAGGCGGCAATTACCCCGCGGACTCGGTGGTTGATGCTGAACACGCCATCAAACCCGTCCGGCGCTATCTACACACGGGCCGAGATTGCAGCGTTAGCCAATGTTCTGACTCACCACCCAAATGTCTGGATATTGGCGGACGAAATTTACCGCCATCTCAGCTTCGTACCTTTCATCTCGGTGGCCGAGGCCGCCCCTGAGTTGGCCGACCGTACGCTGATCGTCAACGGCGTTGCCAAAGCTTGGTCAATGACAGGGTGGCGTATCGGTTGGGGCATCGGGCCGGTTGCCCTGATAAAAGCCATGGTTGCAGTTCAGGGGCAAGTCACTTCGGGGGCATGCTCGATCTCACAATGGGCATCACTCGCTGCCATCACTTGTGCACCCGAAGTGCTGGAGGACCGCCGCACTATTTTCGCCGTGCGCCGCGACCTTGTGGTCGCCGGGCTGAATGAGGTTCCCGGGCTGGACTGCGCGGCCCCGGATGGAGCGTTCTACGCCTTCCCGTCCTGCGCCGGATTGTTGGCAGATCGGGGTCGGCCGTTCGAAAGCGATGCAGGGTTTTGCAACTGGGCGCTGGAAGAGGCCGGCGTTGCCCTGGTTCCCGGCCGCGCCTTTGGTCTGCCCGGGCATTTCCGCCTGTCATTCGCGTACGCCGAAGATACAATTACGGCAGGTCTGGCCCGACTGAAAGCCGCTGTCGAAAGGAAACTCGCATGAAGCCTCAATCCCGTCCTGACCTTGGCCCGTTTATCTGGGATGATCCGTTCTTGCTTGAAGGTCAGTTGACCGAAGACGAACGCATGGTGCGCGATGCCGCCTACGCCTATGCACAAGACAGGCTGATGTCGCGTGTAACCGAAGCGTTTGCCAAGGAAGAAACCGACCCTGAAATCTTCCGCGAGATGGGCGAAATGGGCCTGCTGGGCACCACCATCCCAGAGGAGTTTGGCGGTATCGGCGCGGGCTACGTGACCTATGGTTTGGTGGCACGCGAAGTCGAGCGCGTCGACAGCGGCTACCGCTCGATGATGTCGGTACAGTCCAGCCTGGTGATGTACCCGATTTATACATATGGCACCAACGACCAACGCAAAAAGTATCTGCCGAAACTTGCCAGCGGCGAATATATCGGCTGCTTTGGCCTGACAGAACCGGATGCGGGCTCGGACCCCGGTTCGATGAAAACCACGGCACAGAAGACACAGGGTGGCTATGTGCTGAATGGCACCAAGATGTGGATCTCAAACGCGCCGATCGCAGATGTGTTCGTCGTCTGGGCCAAGTCCGCGGCGCATGGTGGTAAGATCAGGGGCTTTGTTCTGGACAAAGGAACACCCGGCTTGTCCGCGCCAAAGATCGAGGGAAAGCTATCTCTGCGAACCTCGATCACCGGCGAGATTGTGATGAACAACGTCGAGGTCGGCGAGGATGCGTTGCTGCCTGACGCCGAAGGCCTGAAAGGACCATTCGGATGTCTGAACCGAGCACGTTACGGTATTGCCTGGGGATCCATGGGGGCGGCCGAAGCCTGCTGGCATGCGGCGCGGCAGTATGGGCTGGATCGAAAGCAATTCGGGCGGCCGCTGGCACAGACACAACTGTTCCAACTTAAGCTTGCCAATATGCAGACCGAGATAACGCTGGGCCTACAGGCCGCTCTTCGCGTGGGGCGCCTGATGGATGAGGCCCGTGCCGCACCCGAAATGATCAGCATGATCAAACGAAACAACTGCGGTAAGGCGCTGGAAATTACACGCCACGCCCGCGACATGCACGGCGGCAACGGTATCAGTCTGGATTTCCATGTGATCCGTCACATGGTGAACCTTGAAACCGTAAATACGTATGAAGGAACCCACGACGTTCATGCCTTGATTTTGGGCCGGGCACAAACGGGCCTTCAGGCTTTTGCATAAGAGAGGCTGATATGGATCGCGCCACCATCGTTCACGACAATTTCCTGCGTCGGGTCGCGGCACGGGATTTTCCTGCGGGCGCTTCTCCCGCGGGCCCACTTGACGGGCCACAGGCGGTAGCGCTCTATCGCGCACAATGCCTCAGCCGGGCACTCGACCGGCAAAGTCGCGCCATGCAAAAAGCGGGGCAAGGCTTCTACACAATCGGGTCTTCCGGGCATGAGGGAATGGCTGCCGTCGCGGCGGCCCTGCGCCCAACCGATCCGGCCTTTCTACACTATCGCGATGCGGCGTTTCAGATTGCCCGCGCCGACCAGGTGCCGGGCCAGAGCCCAACCTGGGACATCCTGTTGTCCTTTGCCTCGTCCGCAGACGACCCGATCAGCGGGGGACGGCACAAGGTACTGGGGTCCAAGGAACTGTGTATTCCGCCGCAGACTTCCACCATCGCCAGTCATCTGCCAAAGGCGGTTGGGGCGGCTTATGCGATCGGTGCGGCGCGCCGTCACCGACCCGAGCATGCAGACATGCCTGAAGACGCCATCGTCTACTGCTCGTTCGGCGATGCCTCGGCCAACCATTCAACCGCACAGGGGGCATTCAACACCGCGCAGTGGACATCCTATCAATCCGTTCCACTACCGCTGTTGTTTTGTTGCGAAGACAATGGGATTGGCATCTCCACCAAGACGCCCTCGGGCTGGATCGCCGCCACATTTTCAAACCGACCGGGGCTGAAGTATTTCACATGCAACGGGTTGGACATATTTGAAACCTTCCGCGTCGCACAGGAGGCCGCTGCTTATGTGCGCAACCGTAAGAAACCGGCGTTCCTGCATGTTCGTACCGTACGTCTTTACGGTCACGCCGGAGCAGACATGCCTACCACTTACATGCCCAAGGCTGAAGTCGAGGCGGAAGAAGCCAATGATCCCCTGCTACATTCTGTTCGACTGCTAGAACAATCCGGGGCCATGCAACCGCGCGAAGCACTGACCGTCTACAACGACACTTGCGCCCGAGTGGCGCGTGTGGCCAAACAGGCCGTGACCCGGCCGCGCCTGCAAACCGCCAAGGATGTGATGGCAAGTCTGATCCCACCTGCGCGTCCCTGTGCACCGACCAACGGGCCGGTGCCCGAGCGGCGGGGTGAAGTCTTTGGCGGGGACCTCAAGGCCCATTCTGAGCCACAGATCATGTCGCGGCTGATCAACTGGGCCCTGACAGATCTGATGCTGGAACATCCCGAGATCGTTATGATGGGAGAGGATGTGGGCCGCAAAGGCGGCGTCTATGGCGTGACGCAAAAACTTCAGGCGCGATTTGGCGCCGACCGTATGATCGATACGCTGCTGGATGAGCAGTCGATTCTGGGACTAGCCATCGGCATGGCGCAGAACGGGTTCACTCCGATGCCGGAAATCCAGTTCCTTGCGTACCTGCACAATGCCGAGGATCAACTGCGCGGCGAGGCCGCCACCCTGCCTTTCTTCTCGAATGGACAGTACACCAATCCAATGGTCGTGCGCATTGCCGGTTTGGGCTATCAAAAAGGCTTTGGCGGGCACTTTCATAATGACAACTCTGTTGCTGTTCTCCGCGACATCCCAGGCCTGATCCTCGCCTGCCCTTCAAGCGGAGCCGACGCCGCGCGGATGCTTCGCGAATGCGTGCGACTGGCGCGCGAGGAACAGCGGCTTGTGGTATTCCTTGAACCCATCGCGCTCTACCCGATGCGCGACCTTCACGAAGCCGGTGATAATGGCTGGATGGGGACTTATCCCGACCCCTCTGAACGGATCGAATTCGGCGAGATTGGCGTGGACGGCGACGGCGACGATCTGGCCATCGTTACTTTTGGCAACGGCGTCTACCTCAGCCATCAGGCGCGGCGCGCACTCGAGACCGAGGGCATCAAAACGCGGATTGTCGACATGCGCTGGTTATCCCCTCTGCCCAAAGAGGCCCTGACAAAAGCCGTGAGCGGGGCCAAGCATATCCTGATCGTGGATGAGACCCGCCATCACGGTGGCGTCGCCGAAGCCCTGATGGCGCATTTCCACGAAGCTACCGATGTGCCGCTGGCCCGTATCACCGCCGAGGACAGCTTTATCGCCACCGGACCAGCCTATGCAGCGACAATGCCATCAAAAGACAGCATCGCAGCTGCTGCGCGATCACTGATGGAGGTCGGCAAATGAGCACCACCAAAAAGACAGCCGTCGTCATCTGCCCGGGCCGAGGCACATATAATAAACCCGAGCTTGGCACCTTGGGGCGACATTTCACGGATAAGGCCCTTCTGACCCACTTCAATGAGATTCGACACGCGCAGGGTCAGGAAAGCCTGAGTGATCTGGATGGGGCGGCGCGCTACTCCATCGCCAAACATACGCGGGGCGACAATGCGTCGGCCCTGATCTATGCGGCCACGCTGGGGGATTTTCGCGCTGTCGACCGAGAACGGATCGAAGTGGTGGCCGTGACAGGAAACTCTATGGGGTGGTATTCGGCTCTGGCTTGCGGCGGGGCCTTGTCCGCTGAAGCCGGGTTCGAGGTGGTCAACACCATGGGCACGCTGATGCAAGAGCGTCTGATTGGTGGACAGTTGATTTATCCGTTTATGGATGCCGATTGGCAACCGGACCCAGCACGCAAGTCTGAACTTCTAGCGCTTGTAGATGGCATTAACGACAACGACGCAACTCTGGCCCTGTCGATTGATCTGGGCGGGATGCTAGTGCTGGCCGGGGACGAAGCAGGCTTGTCCGCGTTTGAAAAGGCTGTACCTGTAGTGCAGGAGCGGTTCCCCATGCGATTGGCCAACCACGCTGGATTCCATTCGCATCTTCAGGCCCCGGTCGCGGCAGAAGGGCGCGCTCGGCTGACAGCAGACCAATTCCAGCAACCTGACCTGCCTATGATAGATGGGCGCGGCCAGATATGGTGGCCGGGTGCTTGCAATCTGGAAGCGCTCTGGGATTACACGCTGGGCCGTCAAGTGACTGAAACCTATGACTTCTCGCGTGCCGTCGCACAGGCCGCCCGCGAATTTGCCCCGGACCTGTTCATCGTGACCGGCCCGGGAACCACGCTGGGCGGAGCCGTAGCGCAGAGCCTCATCCTGTGCGACTGGGATACGATTGAAGACAAAGCGGCATTTCAAGCCCGTCAGGCCAATGATCCGCTGCTGGTCTCGATGGGGATAAAAGAGCAGCGCGACACCGTGGTGTGATCGATGTGCACCCAAGGCGCGTTACCGTCACCTCATCCAAAAGTCATACGACAGAATGGTCTCGAATTGCCTCGGCCAAAACATCGACCGTATCGGTGACAGGCACGGCCGCCACCAGAGTCTCCGCAATCAGAGAAAAGTCGGAACACGCGACAATCAGATGCGTTGCACCTGCCGATACCAAATCGGATGCAGCGCTGGACAGAATATTAACAGACCTATCGGTCGGTCCGCTGGCCTTGATGTCCTTGATTGCGAATAGCAGCTGGTCTGCCTGCTCTGGCCAGATCGGTATCAGGCCATGCCGTTTTAGCGGGCCATCAAACACACCTGCCATCTGAATTGCGGGCGACGCCAGAAAACCCACAAGACTACCCTTTGGCAAACTCCGCGATACACGCGCGACTGAAAGCTCGATCCTATCCAGAAAGGGTACCTTAATTTGGTCCGTTATCTGCGGCGGATAGTGGTGTGCGGTATTGCAGGGCATCGCCAATGCCGTGGCCCCTGCCTTTTGCAGACGTAGGGCCATTTCGATGAGAACCGGCGCAGGCGACGGGCCGGTTCCCTCGATCAGATGCGCTATCCGAGACGGAACCTGAGGGTTCATGTCGATAAGCAGTGGCAGATGATCTGCATCATCCCGCGCATCGATGATCTGCAAGAACCTTTGCTGTAGCAAAACGGTCGCCTCAGGCCCCGTACCGCCCAGTATTACCACCACATTCCGGGTCACCGCCAACCTCGTGGCAATCGGCAACACATCTTAGATTTCGACCCAACGATCAGTATTATCAAAGGCGAAATCATATCCGAACAAGCCAACCGAGCCGCCGGTATGCAGAAAGACCACACGCTCGCTGGAAAAGTCTCCTTTGCGCGCCAGATCGATCAAGCCGGCTGCCCCCTTGGCGGAATAGACCAGATCCAACGGGATTCTCTCAAGCTCGGCAAACAGGCGGATTGCTTCAATCCTGCTTTCCGTGGGCCGCCCATACCCCTCTCCGACATAGTTCCTGTTGGCCACCACATCCTCACGCTTGACGACGTTCGGACATCCCAACTTCTCTGCCGTTTTGCAGGCAAGGTCATAGACCATCTGCTCTTGCTTGGGCTGCGGCGCGCGGGTTCCAATACCCAACACTGAAATCTGAGCGTTCATTGCGCACAATCCGGTCACCAGCCCGGCCTAAGTACCCGACCAGCCTGTCGCGTGAACGATCCGGTCGACCAGAAGCCCCTCGTCGTTCGCCTGTCCCAAAAGCTCCACGGCACAATTCACGTACCCCAATGCCCCGGTCGGGTTCGACCCACCGTCAGGAACGACATAAACGTTGTGCCCCTTGGCGCGCGTGGTTCGACTGCGTTGCGCCCTGAGTCATGACCATATTTGCGCCCTGCGTCAGAGCCGCGCCCATCAGGAACTCCAACTTACGCGTCTTGTTCCAGCCGGTAGACACGTCAGTGCAATCGTCGTTAATTCCACAACTCGATACCAAGCTTTTCTGAGCAGCGTTCCATTTGCTCCAGCGGAGTCGGTAAGCGGGCAACGTGAACACGGGGAAGGTTCATTCGGGATCCTGCCAATCTGTTTCGTTGGGCAGAGAATGCACTGTCTGCAGCCCCAAAAAGGGCAGGCTGTTAGAATTGTGCGGCCAAACCTCATCGGAGCATCTGGGGACTGGATATACCCAAGCTGATGCTCAGCACGGCAAATCCGATTGGGTTTGGTTGATCACGGAAAGACCCTGATGACCGAGACGTGCGTCATCCACCGCCACGTCAAAACCCTGACCTCAAAGAGTAAAACGGTGCTGATCTACTTACGTTGGTCCGGTTGACGCAACCAAAGCAAGCGAACTGTTTCAGTTATCTTTGCCACTCTGATGGAGTAATGGACACCCCAAATTCCCATCGCTTGCCCGAAACTCAGATCCGGATTTTTCAGGAGCTCAATCAAAGTTTTGAACGATGGGACAAATTTGTGAACCGGCGGAATGTAGTTCAGGACGCCCCGTTTGGCATTACGTCTCAGGCGCGCGCCCTCGATACGGCGGGCTTTGGTTGTATGCTCGCTCAGGCTTTTGCGCGCTGGATGCCCGACGATGACGTTTTCGGCGAACAATATGGGTTCGCCAGCCTTGGTCGCTCGGTCGTTCCACTCCATATCTCCGCCGGAAAGCACGGCATCGTTAAAAGGCCCGACCCGGTCTAGGATGCTGCGCCGTACGACAAGGTTGGCCGTAACCGCCCGCCCCCGCGTGACCCATTTCTTTTGCTCCAGCCCTAGATGCCGGTCAAAAAGCTCAGTTGCCGTCCAGTTATCTCCGTTCGGAAAAAGAACTACGTCACCACCGAACCGCCCGACATCCGGGTTTTCCCGAGCTACCATTATCCCGTTTTCCAAGTACTCTGGCGCGGGTCGACAATCTGCATCGGTAAAGAACAGCAGATCCGCCTTTGCCTCTTTAATACCTCGATTGCGTGCCGCGTATGAGCCGGGCTTTGCTTCCGACAAAACCCGAGCGTTTGACGGCATGCGCAGCGACTGAGGAACAGCGCCATCCGGATCGTTGTTGACCACCAGGATTTCGAACCGTTGCGGACTGATTGTTTGCCCCGCCAAGCAGTCGAGGCAACTCTGCAAGTCGTCCCAGCTTTGATAGGTTGGAATGATTACGGATGCGTCCATTTTAATCTGCGTTGGCTCCAGGTCGAAGTCGGGAAAGGGTGTTTTGGATTTCGGCCAAAAAGGCGCTTCAGCTTCTTTTATCCTTGCTCGACCGATCCTTCTGACGTTTTCGCGGCGTTTGAGTATTGGTGGTCGTAAAGACTGCGGAACGGGCCATCATGATCGAGCAGTTGGTTTGCGTTGCCTTGCTCAGCAATTTCACCGGCTTCGACGACCACAATCTTGTCGGCATGTAGTATTGTTGAAAGCCGGTGTGCCACGATGACTGTTGTGCGATCTTTGGTCAGGCGATGCAATGCTTCCTGAACAAGGTGTTCAGACTTGGAATCCAGCGCGCTGGTTGGTTCGTCCAGCAACAGGATCGGACTGTCGCGCAGCAATGCGCGTGCGATTGCAAGGCGTTGTTTTTGGCCGCCGGACAGGAACGCACCGTTCTCGCCCACCAGCGTGTCGAAACCATCGTCCAATTTCATGATGAACTCGTACGCGTTAGCTGCCTTTGCCGCCTCGATCACCTCTTCGTGCGAGGCGTTTTCTCGGCCCAATCGAATATTGTCGGCGATCGAAGCCGAAAACAAAAACGTCTCCTGACCGACAAAGGACATGCTTTTGCGAAGCGTCTCGAACGATGCGTATTTGATGTCTTGTCCATCGATCGAAACACTGCCGCTTTGCGGATCATAAAGACGCAATGCCAGGTTCAGAATGGTCGACTTACCGCTACCGGAAAGGCCCACAAGCGCTGTGGTCTGACCGGCCTCGAAGGTGAGGGTGAGATGGTTTAGGATTGGATCCGTCGGGCTGTATCCAAAGGTGACGTCATCGAAAACCAATTTGCCCGGCCCGGCGGGCAAGCTCTTTGGTTTATCGTCCTCAACCAGTGTTTCCGGTTGGTCGAGCAGGTCAAACATCAACTTCACCCGCTGCAATCCGATTTCCAATCCGACACGAATACGGGACAGCCGTTTGGCTGGTTCATAGGCCATCATCAGAGCCGTCACGAAAGACAACAGTTCACCAGGTGTTGATCCTTTAGACCCGAAAATATTCGCGGCGCTCAAGCCGATGACCGCCGCAATAGCAAAACCAGCCAGAATATCCATCAAAGGGCTGGTAGCCGCCTGCAATCGCGCCAGTTTATTGCGTCGTTTTTCGACGCTTTTCACCGAGTCATACATTTGTTTCGCCATACGTTCGTCCAGCCCGAACGATTTGATAACGCGAATACCGGCCGAGGTTTCCTGTATCACCTTCATGATCGCCGACAACGATTGCATCTCCTTGTCAGCGATTTCTCGAACTCGCCGCAAAAGCGCTCGGACACCAAGCATTGCCACTGGTCCGATCACCAGCGTGAACAAAGACAAAAAGGGCTGCTGGTAGAACATAACCGCAAGCAAGCCAATCAAGGTCAAAGTGTCCCGAACAGCCGTTGTGACGATCAGTTCGACGACTTTACGAGCGGCTTGCGCCGATTGCGTTACCCTCGTCAGTAGGTCCGAGCTTTCGGTCAGGTTGAAAAAGGACACTCCCTGACGCAGCAGTTTGTCGTAAAGTTTGATTTGCTGCTGAGCAACGATCCGGTTCCCAGCCCGCGTCAGTGATACGACTTGAACGTAGGTGGCCACGCCTTTGACAAGGAAAATCACGAACACTGCCAGCGAAACACCCCACACTTGAGAGGAGTTATCGGCTTCGAACAGGGTATCCACGACGTCGCGCATGATCCATGCAATCGATGCCGTCGTGGCTGCCACGAAAACCATTGCAGTAATTGCAATGATGTAGGGCACAGCCTGCGCGCGCGCGTTTTCACTAACCAGCCGCCACAAAAGCGACTCGTTCTTCTTGTCCAGGAATTTCAGTTTGATCTTTCGCAAAACAAGGTCCTGCAGTTGTTAGAGTCACGACGAAACGAGACCAGATTTGGCTCGTTTGCTACGAACCAACTGTTTTTTGCCTTTCGCCTCGTACTACTTGAGGCGGCAGGTAGGCACTCTGATCGCCGCGTTCTTACGATTTCAGAAGACTTTGACCCTACGCTTGACGGAAATGCAACCGCATCTCAGGGTAAGCTCGCCCCAATTTTGGGTGTAGTGATCCAGCCTCATAGTTTGGAAGGAGTAGCATCTTTCAGGTTCAGAGTAGTCCTTAGTCAATTTCTTTGACATCAATACTTGAGACATCCACATGCGTTGTTAGTTAACAGTCGGGTAACCAAAAACGTTCACATTTGCCGGAGGTGGCGTAGAACATTTTTCATAATCGAACGGATGCCTCATATGTTCATCGAAAGTACTTAATCAAGTGGCGTCGCTTGCCAATGGATCGAATATGATTGTATCAGCATTTATGGATCGTCGGACTGCTCTACTCCGTATCACTGTGGCAACATTGACCAGGCGGCGCCCGGAAATGCTGGACGCTCTGATCAAAAGCTGGGCGGAGATGGTCGTTCCACAGGATACCATCGTACGATGTCTGGTCGTCGAAAACGACTCGGTTGCCCGCAGTGAATCCGTTGCGCAAGCCTGGGGCGAAAAACTACCCAACGGTATTCCCCTGGACTACGTACTTGAAACTGAGCCTGGAATTCCCTTTGGCCGCAATAGGGCTGCACGCGAAGCTATAGCGGAAACTGCGGACTTGCTGTGTTTTGTCGATGACGACGAAGTTGTGGCCCAAGACTGGCTTGAAAAACTGGTTGAAGGGTACCGAAACAGCTCTGCCGTCCTTCTTGGCGCCCCACTCCGGGCCGCCGCTCCGACAGGGCGCGAGACCACGCTGCAGCGATTGATGCTTCAAAACATCGACAACCGTTACATGGGAAAAGAAAGAGCCGCCGCAAAACGCGCCACGCTGGATGCGACAGGTGGCGTTACCATCGTGACGAACAACTGGCTGGGTGAAACCCGTCTCTTTAGCGAATTCGGCATCTGGTTTGATGAGAAGATGCGGATGACCGGCGGGACCGACGCGAAATTCTATGCAGAAACAGTTGCTGCCGGATTGCCGGTCGGTTGGGTCACCGACGCGTTTGTTTATGAGACGATCCCGCCCGAACGGCTGTCATTCTGGTATCAGGTCGCCCGTGGCCGGGATCAGTCGAACGCGCACTTGAGGCGCAAAATGAGCAGAGCCCCCGTAAGCGCTCTGGTTGGTTTTCTAGGTGCTCCGTTTCGCTTTTTGGCGTTACTCGGAGCCGTTGTTCTGCTGCCCTTTCAACCCAGCCACCGGTACATTCAGATTGCCAGACTGACTGGATGGCTGGTCGGTGTGCTGGGTATCTTGGTGGGTTATAAGTCCGCACTGTACAAGAAAGTGACCGGCCACTGACAGGATGAGAGCAAGACTATGCAGCGCTGCCCGTTATCAGGATTAGGTTGACACGCTGAAGATTAGTCGGAACTAAGAAAGAGCCAATCGCGTATTTGACCAGCTCTCTCTCAGACCCCAAACGTCCACTCAGACTGTACCGCCCAGACTGCCCTCCAGTTCGACCATCTCCTGCCCGCCGGCCATCAGGTCCTGAAGCTCTTCTGGCGTAATCTGCCCGCGCTGCGCTGTGCCGAGCGTCTTACCGCGGTTCAATACGGTGAACCTGTCACCAACGGCCAGGGCATGGCGGACGTTGTGGGTGATGAACACGACGCCGATCCCCTGCTTGCGAACTTTGTCGATCGTAGCCAGCACATTCGCCGTTTGGCGCACACCCAAAGCCGAGGTCGGTTCGTCGAGAATCAAAACCTTGGCACCAAAATGCACCGCCCGTGCAATCGCCACGGTCTGGCGTTCACCGCCCGACAAAGTACCAACGGCTTGGTCCGGTCCACGTAGGTTGATACCCATCTTACGCATTTCTTCCATGGTCACCTGATTGGCATACTCATGGTCAAAGAAATTCAGCGGCCCGACCTTCCGCAAGGGTTCATTCCCCATGAAGAAGTTGCGGCTGACCGACATCAGCGGGATCATGGCCAAGTGCTGGTGCACCGTGGCAATCCCTGCAGAGATTGCATCACGCGGGTTGTCGAAGTGCATTGGCTTGCCTTCGAACAGGATTTCTCCCTTCGTTGGCTGGTGCACACCAGACATTGTCTTGATGAATGTCGATTTGCCCGCACCGTTATCGCCCAGCAAACAATGGCATTCGCCTGGATAGACATTCACAGACACCCCGGCCAGCGCGATAACTGCGCCAAAGTGCTTTTCTATGTCCTTCATTTCGATGATCGGGGTGCTAGCAGCCGGATCACCATGATGGAATTTGGTATCTTCGGTCATATCAGCGCTCTCCAGTGATCATGCGGCGGATATAAGTATTCAGGACAACGGCAAAGAGCAGGATTAGCCCCAAGAACACCCGGAACAACGAACTTTCCACACCCGCAAAGAAAAGGCCCTGCTGGACGACACCAAAAATCAACGCTCCCAACGCCGCGCCCAGGACGGACCCATACCCGCCAGTCAACAACGCGCCGCCGATGACAACCGCGATGATGGCTTCAAATTCCTTAAGCAGACCACGGTCCGCACCGGCCGAGCCGAATTCCATCACTTGGCAAGTGGCGAAGATACAAGCGCAGAATGCTGTAAACATGAACATCTTGATCTTGACGCTGCTGACCGGCACACCCGAGTTCCGGGCGGCCTCTGCGTCACCACCTGAGGCAAAAATCCAGTTCCCGAATTTGGTTTTGGTCAGCAGGACGTGACCAAAGATCACCAACACGATCGCCCAAACGATCAGCATCGGTATGCCGTCGACTACCGGCTGTCCTTCACGCGTCCCGCGTTCAAACGTATCGATGATACCGATATCGCCCAGCCACTGGAAGAACCCGGTCAAAATTTTGCCGCCAAAGACTGAAGCGAGCCAATCTCCTTCGGCTGCATCTTTAACACCGCCGATGATGGTTTTGCGCTCGATGGTTTGCGGCAGGTAAATCGTAAAGCCCCGCAGTATGAAAAGCGATGCCAGCGTCACGATGAAGCTAGGCAACCCGGTTCGAATTACGATGAACCCGTTGATTGCGCCGATCGCAGTGCACAGCGCAAAGGTTACGATGATCGCTATCCAGACAGGCCAGCCCAACGTGACCGAGAATATCGCGATCATCATTCCGGCAAAGCCAATCATCGAACCGACGGACAGGTCAAACTCACCCGCGATCATCAGCAGACAGGCACCGACGGCAATGATCATGAACTGCGCAGAAACCTGGCTCCAGTTCAGGACACCTTGCGCGTTGAACATGCCTGAGTCCGATGCAAAGAGCAGGAACATGGCAAAAACAACGATGGTGCCGACGATCCCCCCTAGCTCGGGGCGGATCAGGGCTTCGCGGAATCGGGAACGCTGTTTAATACGTTCATCGACTGTCGCGGATTGTTGAGTAGATCCGGACATTATCAGACCTCGTATTCTTTCGGAGTTGAAAAAAAGGGCGGCCAGATCCCGTCCAGCCGCCTTCTTCTTGTTTTAATCAGCGATATTCGCCGGCGAATTTTTCAACCAGAGTCAAGCCATCCGCTGTAACGAAGCCCGGACCCGAGTTGATGTTGTTGCCTGGCAGAACGCCATAGCGATGATAGTTTGTCATGATCACGACCGGCAGGTAGGCTTGCAGGAAGGGTTGCTGGTCAATTCCCCAGTTTATCACGCCACCTTTGATGCCTTTGACGATTTCTTCGCCCAGGTCGAACGTGCCAAAGTAAATGTCGCCGGCCATGCCGTTTTCTTCCAGCGCCAAAATAGTCGGATCAGCCGATACAGGGCCAAGTGTCAGAATCGCATCCGTTTCAGGATTGGCAGACAGGTAAGCCAAGACTTTGTTTTTGACTTCCGCCGGGTCTGCACCGCTGTCCAGCATTGAATTGCCGAGCTCGACACCCAGACCATCAGCGAAACCCTGGCAACGATCTGCAAGCGTCGGCTGTTGAATCGAGTGGTTCACGCACAGGAACGACCCGACACCGTCACCCTTGGCCCGCTGACCTGCAGCGTACCCGGCATCGTATTCCGGCTGGCCGACATACATCAGCGCGCCGACCTCGCGGGCTTGATCACCGGAACCGGTGTTCATGATGATGACATCGATGCCTGACGCGACCGCATCCGAAATTGGTCCTTTCAGAACGTCGTAATCGGCCAAAGTCGTAATGATGCCGTTAGGACCCGATGCAGCAGCCTGTTCGATGATCCGCGCCATATCGGCAATGTCACCGGTTGGCGGGTTACGGTATTCAACCTCAACCCCCATCTGATCGCCCGCCAGAGCGATGCCGTTCTTGATTGTATTCCACCAGCTGTCGCTGTCGGGCGCATGGCTGACCAGAACGTATTTCTCACCTTCCGCGACGGCTGCGCTTGCAGCAATCAGCGGAGCGGCGGCCACGGTCGCAGCCAACGCCAGTTTCTTCATCAGTGATGTCATGATTTCCTCCCAGTTTCACCGTTTGTGGCGACGGGGCGGTTCAAAAAACCGCTCCTCCGACTCAAGTTAAAGCACATCTTGCCAATTCTTGCAACCGGTTGCAAAATGAAGCAACCCGATAGACAATGCACAAACGCGCAGGACGTTCTAAAAAGAGCCTACAAGGCGACGAAAGTCGAAAGGGGATCGGTAACTATGGCCGTTACGCTAAAAGAGGTTGCAGCGCGCGCCGGGGTTTCCCGGTCGGCTGTCTCGCGGACCTTTACCGATGGCGCCTCTGTCTCGGACAGGATGCGGCGCAAGGTTGAAAAGGCAGCTCGCGAACTCGGGTACAGCCCGAACGCTCTGGCATCGTCCCTGACCACAGGGCGAACGAAACTGATTGGCCTGATCTCGAACAACTTTCACAACCCGATTTTTCTGGAAGTGTTCGATCTGTTCACGCGTGGACTTCAGGAGCGAGGTCTGCGTCCGTTGCTGGTCAATCTGACAGATGAAACCGATCCAGAGAATTCGGTCCGGATGTTACGCCAGTATTCGGTGGACGGAGTTGTTGTGGCCTCATCAACCTTGCCTCCTGCGTTTGCCAAAGCGTTCCGAGACGCTCGGATGCCGGTTGTTCATTCATTCGGCCGGTCTTCCTCTGCCCCGCAGGTGCACGTGGTCGGGATCGACAACGTTGAGTGCGGACGTATGGCTGCGCGAGAGCTTATAAGCAGAGGGTATCAACGGGTGGCCTTCCTGGGTGGCCCCGAGATGGCGACGTCGACCCAAGACCGCTTCAAGGGCTTCATGGCAGAGCTCGAAAACCACCCCGAAATCCAGTCATCCCACTCCTTTGCCGAAGCTTATTCCTTTAATGCCGGGCGGAAAGAGATGTTGCGATTGCTGGCTGGCACACCCGCGGAAGCTTATTTCTGCGGCGACGACGTACTGTCGATTGGGGTGTTATCTGCAGTGCGTGACAGCGGGTATTCCTGCCCTGACGACATCGGCATTATCGGGCTGAACGACATGGAAATGGCCGGGTGGGAGAACATCAATCTCACCACCATCCATCAACCGATCAGGCAAATCGTGAACTCTTCCATCGAATTAACAGTGGCCATGCTGAATGAACCCGACCGTTATCCCGAAGCCCGGATTTTTCCCTGTTCCGTGGTGGATCGGGGCACGTTGCGCCCCGTCCGGAGTTAGCGGAACATTGGCGGGCGGGCATCCGTCCAGACGCCATCCCCTTTGGCGGATTCCACCGCCGCGTGCACCGCGGCCATCGAGCGCACACCATCTTCTGCCCCCGGCAGTCCATCCCGATCTTCCCCTCGGATGGCGTCAGCCAGATCGCAATAGATGTTGGCCACGGCCAGAGGGAAACCTTCAGGATGCGCAATCGCAACACGCGACAGCCGCTGCGCTTCTTCGTGCAGACCGCCCTCACCTTTTTCAATGATCTGGGTGCGTCCACCAACAGGTGTGTAGATCAGCTGATTTGGCTGCTCGGACATCCATCGCACGCCGCCGGTTTCACCAAAAACCTGAATGTCGAATCCGTGCTGGCGACCGATTGCAACTGAAGATGTCCATAGACGGCCAACCGTCCCGCCGACCATGCGGAAATTGACCATCGCGTCATCTTCCAACTCTCTGCTGGGGATGGTTGACGCAAAATCCGCAGACAGCGATTTGACATGATCGTCGCAGATGAAGCTGGCCATGTGCATGGCGTGAATGCCGCAATCGGCAAACTGCCCGGAAACCCCAGCCATTGCCGGATCATAGCGCCAGCGGACGCGCGGGTTATCCGCATCCGTTGCATCCCCGTGGTGGCCGTGGCTGAAATTCGTGACAACCAGCCGAACTTTGCCAATCTCACCTTCGCGCACCATCGCGCGGGCAAGGCGTACCATGGGGTAGGCAGAATAGCAGTAGTTTACTGCGCAAATTTTGCCCGAAGCCTCGGCCACGCGGACGATTTCTTCACCTTCGTCCACGGTCATGGTCATAGGCTTTTCGCATAGCACATTGAATCCGGCCTCGAGAAACGCCTTGGCGATTTCAAAGTGGGTCGCATTCGGAGTGGCGACGGTCACCAGATCGATCCGGTCTTCCCGTTTACTTTCGGCTTCCAGCATTTCGCGCCAGTCGCCATAGGCCCGGTCGGCGGCTACGCCCAGTCGCTGTGCATATTCCCGGCCCTGTTCGGGTCGGTGATCCAAGGCGGCTGCGGCGAAATCGAACAATCCGTCGGCCTGGGCGCCCAAACGATGCGCTGGCCCAATCTGACTGCCTTCACCACCGCCAATCATACCCCATTTCAGTTTAGCCATTGCCTGCTCTCCTTAGTTGAAGCCAATGGTTTCAAGATATTCGCGGTTGGTTCGCGCGTCTCCGACCGGATCGGGGTCCAGCGTCGGATCGCAATCCTGCTCGACGGTGCACCAACCGCTGAATCCAGAGTCCAAAAGCACTTGCCGGACGGCGGGGAAATCAACGTCACCATCACCCAGATTGCAGAAGATTCCCTGCCCGCAAGCGTCATAAAACCCGGTGCGATTTTCGATGACATCAGCTTTGACCCTGGGGTCGATATCTTTGAAATGCACGTAGGAAATACGGCTCGCATAGCGCTGCATGAACGCTACGGGATCAAACCCGGCATAGGAGTGATGGCCCGTATCGAAGCAGATCTTCAGGATCTTTTCATCCACTTCTTCCAGCAGACGCTCCAGTTCTGGCTCAAAATCCATGAAACCTGCCGCGTGCGCGTGCATGCCGACGGTCAGCCCGTATTCTTCCGCCCCAATCCGGGCGGATTCGGCTATACGATCACGGTACGCAGCCCACTCGGCCTGATCCATCTGCTCAGCCTCGGTCGCCCGACCCGCGGTCGGGGCGCGACGGGGCGAGATCGAGTCAATCAGGACGAGGTGTTCTGCGCCATGCGCCTTCAACGCACGTGCCGTGCGATGGGTGGCATCAAGCACATCCTCCCACGCGCCGGGATCGTGATAAGGGCGGAAAACGACGCCTCCGATAAGCTCCAGATCATGCTCGGCCAGCGCATCTGACAGGATGGCCGGATCTTCAGGCATATATCCAACCGGGCCTAATTCGATCCCCTTGTAACCCGCAGCGGCGCATTCCTGCAGCACTGTCTGCCACGCCGGGTTGCGGGCATCATCCGCGAATTCCACTCCCCACGAACAGGGCGCGTTGCCAATTCTCATTGTCATCTTGTTACATCTCCGATGCTCAGATAATTTCGACATCTTTCCAAGTGCCGTCCTGCGCCGAGGCAAGCGCTGCAGAGACCACACAATTAACCGCATGCCCGTCGCGGAAAGTCGGCCAGACCGGTTGCCCCGTGTCAATTGCCGTCAGGAAATCGCGGGCCTCGATAATGATCTGATCCTGATAGCCGGTGCCATGTCCGGGACCCTGACAGAACGGCTCGTAATCCGGATGCGCCGGGCCGGTGAGGATTTTGACAAACCCTCTCGTCGCCTCGGGCCCTTCCATCTGATAAAGCCACAAGGCATTCTGATCCTCCTGGTCAAAGCGGATCGAACCTTTGGTACCTGTAATCTCGTAGGCGTAGCCCATCTTACGGCCCGTCGCGATACGCGAGATGTACAGATGACCCATAACCCCGTTTTCGAATCGGCACATCATCTGCCCGTGGTCATCATTCGTGACCTCTCCGCCTGGACGGGATTTATGTACGGTTTCCACTTCAGCCGATACACGTACGATCGGGCCAATCAGTGCCTTGGCGGCATTGATAATATGCGGTGCCAGATCGCCCATTGCCCCATTGGATACGCCTTTTGCACGCCATGTGGCCGGTGTCTGCGGGTCGGCATAGAAGTCTTCGGTGTGTTCCCCGCGAAACCAGGCGATATCGCCGATAACACCATCTGCGATCAATTGCCGGGCGTACTGGCTGGCTGGTGTGCGGATATAGTTGAAGCCCACCATGTTGACGACACCCGACCTTTCGGCCGCGGCAACCATGGCCGCACCATCGGCAACGGACGCGCCCAGCGGTTTTTCGCACAGCACGGGCTTTCCCAAAGCAAAAGCAGCCTCGGCAATGGCACGGTGGGTCTCAGAAGGTGTGGCGATTACGATTGCTTCGACTTTCGGATCGGACACCAGCGACTGCCAGTCATCCGTTGAACGGAGAAACCCGTACGCCTTCCGGTACCTCTCGGCACTTTCCGCGCTGGACGCGCAAACCATCTCGAGTCGCGGTCGCAAAGCGGTGTTGAACACCGCGCCGACAGAAGACATGGCGACCGCATGGGCTTTGCCCATATAGCCGCCTCCAACGATGCCGATTCCGATCTGGGTCATCCCGCTGACCTCCTCGTTTGGAAATTGGTTTGCAACCGGTTGCAAAATTAGTATCCTGAGATTCGATAACTCGCAAGCCGCATTCGGCACAGCGTCAAAAATTCGCCGAAATTTCCCGGAGGGTTCGCAACGACATGACGACATCAACTGATACGGTTCGCCTGACCACTGCACAGGCGATTATTCGGTGGCTTTCCAACCAGTTCATTCAGATCGACGGGCAGGAAATGCGCCTGTGCGGCGGCGGATTTGGCATCTTTGGCCACGGCAATGTGACTTGCCTTGGTGAAGCGCTGAACAGTGTTCGCGATGAGCTGCCCCTCTATCGTGGCCAGAATGAGCAGAGCATGGGATTCGCCGCGGCAGGCTATGCCAAGCAGTGGTTGCGTCAGCGTTTCATGTTCTGCACGGCCAGTGCAGGTCCGGGTACGGCCAACCTTTTGACCGCTGCCGGGCTGGCCCATGCCAACCGGCTGCCGATGCTGATGCTGTGCGGGGATACCTTCATCACCCGCCTGCCCGATCCGGTCTTGCAGCAGATGGAGAATTTCAACGACCCTACCTTTGGCGTCAACGATGCCTTCAAACCTGTGGTGCGGTATTGGGATCGAATTTCGCACCCAGCGCAGGTGATCCAGTCTTTGCCGAATGCTATTGCCACAATGTTGGATCCTGCTGATTGCGGGCCCGCGTTCCTTGGGTTGCCGCAGGACGTACAGGGATGGACATACGACTATCCGGTCACATTCTTCGAAAAGAAAGTGCATCGCATTCGCCGCCAGGCCCCCGATGCACTAGAAATCGCCGACGCCGCAGCAGCATTGGCCCGGGCGGAACGTCCGATGATCATCGCCGGCGGCGGCGTTCAGTATTCTCGTGCGGTGGCCGAATTGACAACCTTTGCCGAGGCGCACCAGATCCCAGTGGTCGAGACCATCGCAGGTCGCGCCAATATGCTGGCAACCCATCCACTGAATATTGGGCCTATCGGTGTCACCGGCTCTGACTCGGCAAATGCGATTGCAGAAAAGGCCGATGTCATCGTGGCCGTGGGCACGCGTCTTCAGGATTTTACGACGGGGTCATGGACTGCCTTTGCGAAAGACGCGCAATTCATATCGCTCAATGCTGCGCGCCACGATGCGGGCAAACACATGTCGCTGCCGGTTGTTGGAGACGCCAAGCTTTGCATTTCGGCCCTTGGTGCCGCGCTTGACTATCGCGCGCCGGACAGCTGGGTATCCATGGCACAGGCCGAGCGCAAAAAGTGGGATGAGTATGTTGCGGACAACGTCTCCTACGGCAATCGCCCTAATTCTTATGCTCAGGCGATCGGCGTTGTGAACGAACTGTGCGACGCGCGTGACCGCGTAGTCGCCGCAGCCGGCGGATTGCCAGCCGAAGTCACAGCCAACTGGCGAACACTTGATATCGGCACGGTAGACGTTGAATTCGGCTTTTCCTGCATGGGCTACGAGATCGCGGGCGCCTGGGGTGCGCGGATCGCTCAAATGCAGCAAGAACCGGATCAGGACACGATCACCTTCTGTGGGGACGGTTCCTATATGATGTTGAACTCCGACATTTATTCCTCAGTCCTCAGCCAGAAAAAGCTGATTGTTATGGTTCTGGACAATGGCGGATTCGCAGTGATCAACAAGCTGCAAAACAACACGGGCAACGAAAGTTTCAACAATCTGCTCGCAGATTGCCCCACAATCGCAGAACCATTCGGCGTGGATTTTGTTTCGCATGCCACATCGATGGGGGCTGCAGCAGAAAAAGTGTCAAACCCCGAAGAACTGGGTGAAGCTTTCAACCGCGCGAAAGCCAGCGAAAAGACCTATGTCATCGTCATGGATGTCGACCCCTACGAGGGTTGGACAACCGAAGGCCATGCCTGGTGGGAAGTTGGAACGCCGCACGTCACGGACGACGACAATGTTCGTCAGGCCCATATCGACTGGGAAGCCACACGTGACAAACAACGGCGGGGTGTTTGATGAAACGGTTTACCGCACAATCGGTTTCCGCTGCTGAAGTCGTAGACGAACTTCTGCACGGCGGCGGAGCTGTCGGCATCTCGGGTCTGTTTACGCCGGACGATATCGCCGAAGCGCGCGCTATTGTCATGGCGCATTCCGAAGAGACCGCGGACAAGGTCACTCATTTTCAGGGGGCAGCCGCCGAGGCGGGCAAACTGAACCTGCAAAGGCGTGTCTGGAACCTGCTGGCCAAGGGCGAGGTCTTCTCGCGCCTGGCGGCTCATCCTGTTTTGATGGATATTTTGCGGTCTTTTCTGGGCACCGAGTTCATCATGGGATCGATCGCGGCCAACCGTATCCTGCCGGGCGGACCCGGGCAGGAACCACATGTCGATTATCCGTATTGGGATTTCCACCGACCGGACACGCATCCCGTCGGCTTGAACGGCTCGTTTCCAATGAACGCGCAGGTCTCGGTGTTGCTGGATCCCTTCACCGAGGAAAGCGGGGCCACTGCATATCTGCCGGGCTCACAGAAAGAACTGCGCTACCCCGGCCCTGATGACCGTTTCTTTGATCGGTGTGAACGCATGACAGGAGAGCCTGGCGACGTAGCACTATTCTATGGCGTGACATGGCACTGCGCGATGCCGAACCGGGCAGACCACGACCGTAGTGCGATTTTGATCCAATACCTGCCCAAATGGGTCAAGCCGATGGAGGACATGCCCGCCGCCTTGCCAGATGAGTTTGTGAGCAACGCCAGCCCTGACCTGCGTCAGCTGTTGGGATTGAACTACCCCTACCCTGAGGTTCTGGACACGGCAAAAGCAGGTAATACGGAGGGTCGAGCATGAACCTGATGAACGGGATCAAGGGCAATCGCTTTGCCGTTTTTGGGCGTGCGGGAATGGACCTGTTTGCCGATCCGATTGGCGTCAAAAGCGAAGATGCGGAAACCTTTCGTGCGGATCTCGGCGGTTCGTCGGCCAATATTTGCGCCGGACTGGTCAAGCTTGGCGGCGCATCTGCGCTGGTCACGTCGGTCTCGGATGACGCGGTGGGTCGGTTCTGCATCAACCGGTTGAAGGATTACGGAGTTGAGACAACTTATGTCCGCTCTGTAGGAGGCGAAGCACGCACTTCGCTGGCGGTCTATGAAAGCTGTCTCGAAGGATTTCAGAACGTCATCTATCGAAACGGGGCAGCGGATTTTCAAGTTACCGAAGGTGACATGGATGCGGTTGATTATTCTGCCTACACTGCGTTGATCACCGCAGGGACTGTTTTTGCCGCCGAACCATCCCGCTCGGCCACTTTCCGCGCGTTCGAAAATGCGCGCAAAGCCGGGATGCCGGTCATTTTCGACATCGACTATCGCCCCTATTCCTGGCCCTCGCCTCAGATTGCGTCCGACGTCTTGTCCCGCGCAGGCGCAGAAAGCGACTTGATCGTCGGCAATGACGAAGAATTCGGCTTTATGGCCGGAGGGATCGACAAAGGGCTGGACAAGGCCCGCGAGCTGGCTGCGCAGGGGCGCATGGTTGTCTACAAAATGGGGCACGAAGGGGCGATAACACTGGTTGACGGACAAGAAATCCGGACCGGTATTTACCCGGTGACAGCGGTCAAACCCAACGGAGCCGGTGACAGTTTTCTGGCAGGCCTTTTGGCGTCAATTGCAGCGGGGCACGACCTGCGCGATGCCGTGCTGCGCGGATCGGCCTGCGCTTCGATCGTCGTATCCAAACCCGGCTGCGCCGGTGCCATGCCAACAACCGCCGAGCTCGAGTCCTTTCTGGCCTCGCACCCCGGCCCGACTGAGTGCTGAACAAGGAGACGCAAATGCATATCGCGCCCTACGACAACCAGAACAAAGCCATCGTCGATATCGATAATGATCTGGTTCCACTAAACTATTTCAACATCATTAAGCTCAGCCAGGGCGAGGCCTTCGAATACACGGTGCCAGGTTATGAAACCTGTGTCGTTCCGGCCACCGGAACTGTGACCGTCGATGTTGATGGCAAAGTGTACGATAACCTCGGCAACCGTACGGCTGATGTTTGGGATGGCGATCCCGAAGGCGTATATGTGCCGGTCGGTGCCAAGGTGCGGATCACCTGCCTGACGGAGGAGACCGAGACATTTATCGCTGGTGCCAAATACGACAAGGTGCTGGAACCCTTCGACGTCCGCGTTGCTGATCTGGATGTGGTGCAATACGGGTCGGACGACACCAAAACCCACCGCAAGATCAAACATATCCTTGGTGCGAACCACCACGACAAGGTTGGCCGCCTGCTGGTGTCCGAGCTTTATACGGTGGGTGAAGGCGGTTGGTCCGGTTTTCCCAGCCACAAACACGACACCGATCGCCTGCCCGACGAGACGCGGCATGACGAGACCTATAATTTTCGGTTCAAACCAAACTACGGCTCAGGACTGCAGATGTTGCAGCGCGAAGACAACAAACCCGGTGACGCATATCACGTCGTGGACGGGTCGACCCTGTGCATCGACAAGGGATATCACCCCTGCGCGGCTCTGCCGGGATACCAGATGTACTACTTTACAATTCTGGGCGGACTCAGCCAGCGCAGCCTGAAACAGTATTTCCAACCCACCCATGCCGAGCAGCTGAAGACCATTCCCGGCATCATGGACATGGTGGCCAAGTTCAAATGAGTTTGGTGACCTTATCCGAAGTTCTGCAACCGGCCCTGCGGGATGGCTATGCCGTTGCCGGTCTGGTGACATTGGGTTGGGAGGACATGCGCGCCTATGTTGCGGCCGCCGAGGCCGAAGGTGTGCCAATCATCCTGCAAGCAGGCCCGTCTTGCCGCGAACATACTCCTCTACCGGTTCTGGGTGCGATGTTTCGACACTTGGCTGAAGGGGCCGCGGTCCCTGTCGTCGCCCATCTGGACCACGGGTACACGGCTGAAGAATGTCGTGTAGCAATCGAAAGCGGATTCAGTTCAGTGATGTTCGACGGCTCGCGCAAACCGTTGGCGGAGAATATCGACGAAACAGCTAAAATCGTCGAGATAGCACATGCCGCCGGTGTTTCCTGCGAGGGTGAAATTGGATTTGTGGGCTATTCGGGCGGTGAAAGCTCGGCTGGTACTGATCCAGACGAGGCAGCGCAGTTCGCTCGGGAAACCGGTGTGGACGCGATGGCCATTTCGGTAGGCAACGTGCACCTGCAACAAGACAAGGAAGGTGGCCTGGACGAGCCTCGAATCCGCGCCATCGAGGCCGTTACCAAGGTGCCGCTGGTAATCCATGGCGGATCGGGGGTTCCTCCGGCTCAGCGCCGCGCATTGGCGCAGGGATCGAAAATCTGCAAATTCAACATCGGGACTGAGTTGCGCATGGCCTTTGGCAACGCATTACGAGATGCCGTCAATGCAGATTCCGCTCGTTTTGACCGGGTGCAGATCCTGAAGGACACACATGACCCGCTGGTCGGCGCCACCCGCCGGGTCTTGCGTGACTTCAAAGCCGCTTGATAACAAATACTGGCCAAGGCCAAGGACTATTTGCGTACGTCCTTGGCCTTCTGCCCGACATATTTTGCCGTCAGTTCCGACGGAAGCTCATTCTCATCCCACACGCCGATCAGCACACCGGTGCCACCCTTTTCAGAACGCATGGCTTCCAGGTCTTTTTTTGACACTGTCGTACGCTGTGAGGTACGCCGGGCCCAAGCCCCCAGTCGCTCGTACATATCTCTGATAATGGCCTGATGCTCGGTTGACGCCCCCAGATCGTTCAACTCATTGGGGTCGTTTTCCAGATCAAACAGAATAGGCCGGTGATCAGTTTCAAAATGGATCAGTTTCCACCGCTGAGTAGCGACCATGAAGACCATGGCCTGATCCGGTGAAGCGCCCAGCAGTACAGCCTCGTTGTTTGTAGTGTAGTCCACCTCGCAGAACACGGCGTTTCTAGCCGTTTCAGTTGATTTGCCATGCAGGATCGGTAGCAGCGATTCACCTTCAAGGATGTGATCCGACGCCTCGCCCCCGGCAATTTCGAGGAATGTGGGCGCAAGATCGATGCTTTCGACCAGCGCATCGCACACCGTTCCGCGTGTCGAATCCGCCTCGGATGAAGGATCATAGATGATTAACGGCACGCGGATTGATGTCTCGTAGAAGAATGACTTCTCTCCCAGCCAGTGATCGCCCAGAAAATCCCCATGGTCTGAGGTTAACACGATCATCGTGTCTTCCATGCGGCCGGTTTCTTCCAGCCATTTGAACAGCACACCCATCTGATCATCGACCTGTTTGATCAACCCCATATAAGCGGGAACCACAGTGTCACGCACCTCATCCCGGGCAAACGCCTGGCTGACGCGGCTTTGCATGAACGCGTCCAGAACGGGATGCGGATTCTCCCGTTCGGCCTCAGACCGCGCGGCAGGCAGAACATGTTCGGGCCCGTACATGTCGTTGTATGGCGCCGGGACGATATAGGGCCAATGCGGTTTGATATAACTCAGGTGACAGCACCATGGGTCTTCCGCCTGCTGGATGAAATCCATTCCCCGTCGGGTCAGATAGGGTGTTTCACTATCATCCTCGGCGATGTTTGCGGCCTCGGACGCGTTCTTCATGAACCACCCGGACAGGACATTTCCGTCATCGTCGATGCCAGAGTTGGCATGGTCATGCCAGGGGTTGTCGCCGTCATAACCTGCGTCTTTCAGATAGGCATTGTACTGCAGGGCTCCATCGGGGTCGTATAAACCCTTGGGCCCCTCTGGCCGCATTCCGTCGTCGCGCTCAAATACATCAAAGCCACATTCGGCAATCCGCGCACCGATTACAGTATCCTTGCTGATGCCCAGACGTTCCATCCCCTCGAAATCCGGAGACATATGGGTTTTGCCGACCAGCCAGCACCCCATCCCCGCCTTTCTCAGGTGATCACCAAGCGTAACCTCTCCTACCTTCAAGGGGACGTTGTTCCAGGTGGCACCATGGCTTTGGGCATAGCGCCCGGTATAGAAGCACATCCGGGATGAGCCGCAGATCGGAGACTGGATATAGGCGCGGGTAAATCGAACGCCCATGTTGGCCAGCCGGTCGATATGCGGGGTGTGCAGATGGGGATGCCCGTAGCAGCTCAGGTAATCCCAGCGCAGCTGGTCAAACATGATGAACAGTATGTTTTTGGCCTTGGACATTTTCGTCTCCGTCTTCCCGACTGTACGGGCGGTTCATTCAGTGGCTAAGGGCGTCTCTCCACTCTCGCCGCACCTTGCACCGCAATTGGTCAACATCAAAGCTGTATCCACGTGGCCTTGAGGTTTTCGTATTTCTCCAACGCGTGCAGAGACTTGTCGGACCCGTTCCCCGATTGCCTGACCCCGCCCAACGGGGAAGTGACGTCCGAGCCAGCAAAGCAATTGACGTTAACCTGCCCCGATTTGATCTGTCGCGCCATTCGGTGCGCCCGCGACAAGTTTGACGTCCAAACGGCAGACGAGAGCCCGAACACGGTTTCATTTGCGATACTAATCGCCTCTTCCTCAGTCTGGAAACTGCGGGCAGCCAGGACAGGGCCGAAGACCTCGTTCTGCACGATGTTCATGTCCGGTCTCACGTCCCGCAAAACGGTGGGCTGGTGATAATACCCTCCGCTTTCAGCGAGCAGCGCATTGCCTCCGGTGCACAAGGTCGCCCCCTCGGACAGTGCCGCGGCCACAGCGTTTTTGGTTTTTTCCAATTGTGCCGCATTGGCCAAGGCACCAGTAGTATTTTCAAGCTTCAGCGGGTGACCGATTTTCATCGCTTCAGCATGCGCGCAGACCATCCCCAGAAACTCGTCATACACAGATCGTTCTACGGCCAGACGAGAGGCTGCTACACAGACTTGCCCATTGTTGCGGAAGATCGAAGCCGCTGTCTGCGCGGCGGCTACCTCCAAATCAGGCGCGTCCGCAAAGACCAGATTGGGCGATTTCCCACCGAGTTCGAGATAGATCCTCTTGAGGTTGGAGCGCCCGGAATACTCCATCAACTTCCGGCCAACGACACCCGAACCGGTAAATGCCAGAACATCGACATCCATGTGCAGGCCCAGCGCCTCACCCACAACCGGGCCGCGCCCGTTCACAAGGTTTAAGACACCCGGTGGCATTCCAGCCTCATGCGCCAGTTCTACGAATCTCATCGTCGACAGGCTTGCATCCTCCGAGGGTTTGAGCACCACTGAATTCCCCGCAGCCAACGCAGGCGCGACCTTCCACGCCCCGATCATCAACGGGAAATTCCATGGAATTATCACGCCAACAACGCCGACGGGTTCCTTGTGGATCAGAGACAGAACATCCGGACCGGTTGGAGTAATCTCGCCCGAACGCTTGTCGATGGCTTCTGCATAGTAGCGGATCGTGGTCGCTGCGGACAAAGGCTCGCCTTTCAGCGCCATACGGATGTCTGTGCCATTGTCCCGAACGCCCAGCACCGCGAGGTCCAGAGCATTGGCCTCGATCAGGTCGGCCCATTTCAGCAGCACGTTCTTACGCCCTGCTGGGGGCATCGCGGACCACATCCCCGCATCAAAGCTCTGACGCGCGGCGGCAACAGCACTATCCAGATCGCCTGCACTGCTGTCTGCCAACATGCTGAAAGGTCGGCCATCAATCGGGCTGGTAATTTCAAGTTCTTGACCGCTGGCCGCTGACTTGATCTGGCCATTTATGATGTTCAATGCCTTGGGGGCCGGAGCCTGCGCGATGGCATCAATGCGCTGCTGATCCAGTTGGGTCATGCCGGGTCCTTTGTATTTGTCAGGGAGTCAGTAATCTGCCCAACCATCGGTCGCAGTTTCTGCTGATTGGCCAGGGAACAAGGCCTGCAGCCTAGCAAAGGCGGTGTCGACCTCTTCCGCATCAGCGCGGATTGTGTGAATTGGAACCGTCCGTTCGTAGGCAGAACCTTTTGTCGGGAAAACCTGATCAATCGTCAGCAGTTCGGTATGCCGAAACCGGCACAGGTGTCCGAAGACGGCACGAACCACATTTTCATCATATTGCGCGTCACGCGTGTCATCGTTTTGTACACCGTTCCAGCGGTTATACAGCCTTCGCGATGCAAGCCAGAGGTCGCGTACGATATAGGGCGGCGCGTCCTTTTCCTCATGCGCGTTTCGCGGGTTGGCAAATGTCTCGGCTCGAAATTCTTCGATTTTCTGTCGCAAGCTATTTGTCGGGACAGGTACCAGTACAACGGTCTGATCCGACGCCAGCAAGTCTTCGATGGCGTCGTTCTGACTATGCAGCAGCTCGATAAACCGTCCGCCGATCACCGGGAGTTCGATGACCAGCAGGTGCTTTGGATCAGGATGCGTATCCTGCCATTTTTGCAGACCCTGTCGGACCCACAACCCAACAGCCTTTCGCACGCCGGGATGAGTGAGGTTATCCACTTCGGGGTAAAGCTCCAGCCATTTCGGCTGTTCGAATGCCTGCCGGGCGTCATCCCATTGCATCGTATGAACAACCCGGCCCACCTCATCCGCGAGGATCGTAAGTTGCTGAAATAGAAGACTTTTCCCTGTTCCCGGCAATCCCGCGATGAAAACAACGCGGCTGCTGGCCGCCGCGTTCAATGTTCTGCGGAGGTCCGAAGGTTCAGGAATAATGCAGTTGCTCAATCCGGGTCTCCTCAGCGGAATTGGTCAATGCTTGGCATGTCATCAAAAGGCACCTCGATCACGGTGGGCACATCATCCGTTGCTATGCCGCGCGCAATCGCGGATCGCAATTCGGCCGCGTTGGTTGCCCGTAATGCCTGCGCGCCAAAGCTTTCGACCATGCGGTAGAAATCGGGGTTCACCAGGTCAGTTGCGATAACACGGCCGCCATAATTGTTCTTTTGCATCTGCTGTACATTGCCGAACTGATTGTTATTGAACAACACCGTCACCAACGGGATCTTGTGCTGCACAGCCGTGGCCAGCTCTTGCACACTGAACATGAAACCGCCGTCGCCGGTGATCGAGACAACCGGTACGTCCGGACGGGCCACCTTGACGCCCAGCGCGGTTGGAAACCCATATCCCAACGTTCCCTGATACCCGGTCGAGATATAAGTGCGTGGGTTATAAACCGGATAAACGATGCGGCTGGCAAAACCCACCTGCGTCAGTTCATCAACAAAAATCCCATCTTCGCCCAGCTCCTCGCGGATGACGTTCAGATAACTGATCTGCGGCTCGAGCACGGCCGAGCGCTTTGCCCAATTTGCTTTTGCCTCCGACAGCTCGACCTGGCGCGAAGCGCGTGAACTGTTATACGTCTCCAAGCGATCCAGCAAAAACGGCACCGCTGCCTCGGCGCGCGAGGTGATCGCGATTGTTGGTTGCGCAAAGATCTCGTGAGTGGCCGGGTCGGTATCGATCCGAATGATATCCGGGTGATGCCCCTTTATCCATTTCCCCATTGGCACCCGCATGTTGCTGCCGATCGCCAGCACCACATCGGCCTTTTCCCACAATGGTCGAGCTGCCGGCAAGTGCAGCGAATAAGGGCTACGCGCATCGACAATACCCATCCCTGTCCGGTAACCGATCACGGGCGCCTGCAGAGTTTCGGCCAATCTGCGAATACTTGAGCTCGCGTCAACGGCTCCGCTTCCGACAAAGATCATCGGATTTTCCGCCCGCCCCAACAGTTTGGCCGCACGGTCAAGCGCCTCTTCGTCCAAAGCAGGCACATCCGGCACTAGAGATTTCTGGCTCAGATCGATCGGTCCCTGCGCGGCCAGAACATCCATCGGGATTTCCAGCCCGACCGGTCTAGGGCGGCCCGAGTCCATCTGACGGAACGCTTCGCCAATCAAACCAGAAATATCTTCGGGCCTTTCCGCCCGATCCGCCCATTTCGTAAGGTTTCGAAGGATCTGCAATTGCCCTTCAATCTCGTGCAACTCGCCCATCTGTCGCCCGATTTTGTGCGACGGAATTTGGCCGGTCAGGCAGAACACCTTGGCGTTCAGCGCGTAGGCCGTAGACAGGGCTGCGGTTGCGTTCAGCAATCCCGGCCCCGGCACTACATTGAAGACCGTCTTCTCACCTGTTGCCAGCGACGCCCCAAGTGCCATATAGGCCGCGCCCTGTTCGTGCCGTGTGTGAACGATCCGGAATTTTGACCTGTGGTCGTAAAAGGCGTTGTACAACCAATCGTTCTGAACCCCAGGCAGCCCAAAAACAGTCTTCACACCGTGATTGTGAAGCGAGAGAACAGCGGCCTCGCCGCCTGTCATTTCCTGTGTCATACGTGTTGTTCCAGAATTGTTGTCAGCGCGGCCAGCAGCCGTTGGTTATCTTCAGGTGTGCCCACCGTCGCCCGAATATGGTTGGGCAGGTTGAACGCAGGCCGCACCATGACCGCCTGCCGAACCAGTGCCTTGGTCAGGCTGTCGGCATCGTGGTCAGCAGGGCATTTAAACATCACGAAATTGGCCTGACTTCGCGTAGTTTCCAACCCAAGCTTCTGCAGGCCCAACGCCAGTTTGCCGCGTTCGGCATGGTTATTATCGACTGTTCGTGCCAGATGCTCGACATCTTTTAGGGCTGCAATTGCCGCCGCCATTCCTGCAGAGTTTACATGGAATGCCCGCTTGAGACGTTGAATTCTGGCGACTGTTTCGGGGCGCGCGATCCCGTATCCCAAGCGCATCCCCGCCAGCCCGTAAGCTTTTGAAAAACTGTGTACAATGACGATATTGCGACCGTCTTGGACATGTCGGATGGCGTCGGGCAGCCCATGTTCAGTGGCAAACTGAAAATAGACCTCATCATAAATCAGCGTCACATCTGGGGGCAGGGCATCCAATATGGCGCTCAGCGTGTCCTCACCGAACCACGTGCCGGTGGGATTGTTGGGGTTGCACAGATAGACCAGACGCGTCTCGGGTGTGATCTCTGCAAGAATACCCTCAACATCGACAGCATAGTCACTGCCGACAAGTTCGACTAACCCAATAGTCGCTGCCTTCTTTTTCAAAGACGCTGCATAAGCACCAAAACAGGGCGGGCAGATGATGGCTTCTGCGCCTTCCGTCAGGATTGCATCCTCGATCAGCGATAGAACCTCAACGCCGCTGTTTGCCGCAAAGAAGTGATCCCGGGTCAGCCCCCTCCCGTGAAAATCCGCCAATGCATCACACAGGGCCGAGTCATTGCGTTCAGGGTAGAGGTTGGCCTCTTTAATCGCGGCACGCGCCGCCTCTACGGCTTTGGGGGACGGGCCAAAAGGGTTTTCGTTCGACGAAAGCTTGGTGACCGGTTTGCCTTGCGTTAGCGCCTCTACATCTTTTGTCGACAGGCCCGCTTTGTATTCCATTGACGCAGCTTTAGTCATTCCGTTCGGCATCCTCTGTTCTTGACAACTTCACCCAGTCCAACTTCGAACCAGCGCAGTTTACGTTGACAGCACACTAGCAAATGGGCACTTACAGCTCTGTCCCCCGCAGAAGGGGACATGCCTGATATTTACCTGATCACAACGGCCTGTCGCGTTGCCATTCCCGGTGATCTTAAGCACCATGAAACAATGTCACTCGAGAACATCTTCAGTAGAAAAGAGACCCAGGAATTTCTGGAGATACTAACCCCGTGCCTGACGACGGCCGGCACTTCTGATTTCAACGTTCACTTCCTTGATCTGATTGAGCGTGTCGTCAAAGCCGACCAGTGCCTGATATTTTCCTACAAACGTGATCGCCCACAGTGTTACCTGTCCTTCAGTAAGCGGCAAAATCAGGCCGCGATGAACATCGCGCAGCGGTATCTGCGCGGGGAATATGCCGAAGACCCGATATTGACCGAAATTCAGCTGGTGAAACAGGACAGAAAGATGCGGGTGCTGACTTTGGCAGAGATCCGGGATCGAATGTCCTGCGAGTATTTTCAGAACTTCTTCACATCCACTGGCATTGCTGACAAAATTTCCGTCCTGTGCTGTGACGGTGAGGAAGTGCTGGGGATGAACTTCTACCGCTTCAAGGGAAATGGTCATTTCGGCATCAGCGAGGAGAACCTGCGCCGCGATTTCTGGACGCTGGTCTCAAAGATCGCATTGATGCACTATGCTGTCGGTCAGCCGGTCCAGTTGAAAAGCCCTCTCAACTCGTTATCTGGCCGCGAAAAGGACATTTGCGAAGGCATCCTAAAGGGGAAAACCGCGGATGCCATCGCGTGGGATTTGAATTTGGCACCAAGCACAGTCACCACTTATCGCAAACGCGCTTACCTAAAGCTGGGCGTAAACTCAAAATCAGCGCTTTTCGAACTGTGCGGTCACGGCTGATAAATTTCGGCCCGATAGGGGAACCATTTGTAGGGCCAACCGATTGCTCGGTTTTCCAAGCTGTGTCGCGAGTGTTCGATTGAATCCAGGGGAATCTGGCTTGTTTTCATCCGCGCTGCGCAAGAATCCTTATCTGAAGCGGCTCGGCCATCAGTTCATTTCAAATGGTCCCGCGCCTGTTGGGCCGATTGGCGGATGTTGCGCGCGAATACTGTTACGTCGATTTCCGTCGCTACAAATGTCGCGCCCTGATCGACGTAAGCCCGTTGCTGGTCCGGATCGAGAGTGAGAATACCAGCGGCCTTCCCGGCAACAGTGATTTTGCAGATGCAGTCCAGAATAGTCTCCTGAACTTCGTTGACATCAGCCTGCCCAAGATACCCCATGTCGGCGGCCAGATCGGCCGGGCCGATAAACACGCCATCAATGCCATCAATAGTCAGTATCTCATCCAAGGCTGCGACGCCCGCACGATTTTCGACTTGCACCAGTAGGCAGATTTCGTCGCCTGCGGTGGTCAGGTAGTCGTCAATCGCCGAAAAGCGCGATGCGCGCGCCAAGGAAGACCCTACCCCACGAACGCCGTGCGGAGGATATGTCACGTCACGCACCAGATCACGCGCCTGCTCGGCGCTTTCGACCATTGGAATAAGCAAGGTTTGTGCCCCGACATCCAGCAATTGTTTGATGATTCGGGTATCCCCAATTGGCGCGCGCACAGCCGCATGGTTGTCATAGGCTGCCAAAACCTGCAGTTGGGCGGTGATCGATCTGAGATCATTTGGCGCGTGCTCTCCGTCGATCAAGAGCCAGTCGAATCCAGCCGTTGCCGAGATCTCTGCCGCGTAAGGATCAGCTAGCCCAAGCCAGCACCCCAATTGCAGTTCACCCCGTTTCAGAGCAGCCTTGAATGGATTGTGTGGTGCGGGCATGAAAACCTCGTTCAAAGTTGTAGCGGGCAATGCCGACAATACTGAATTCAGTTTGAACCCGTATTCCGGCGGGCATCCAATAGTTCGGATGATACTACCGAACTTGATGTTATTACCCGACTCGATCTGTTGTCCATATAGCCCCGTAAGAAGCAGGCTTCTCAAGCTGAAGGCTGAATTCTCAACGTGTTCGCCGACACTTCCTAAACCACGCCGGGTTGTCTCATTCCGGCGTATTTTCACACTAAACAGTGTGCCGGGATTGCATTTTAGGGTCGTGCAAGCGGCCTTGTTGACGTGCGGTCGCGCCGAAAGAAACGAACTCTGATGATCTACGGTGTTGCAACTTTCAATTTGATTTGGATTATCAGATGCATGTTGACCGAAAAATTCGGTTACCCGCATTTCCTGCGGCAAACAATAATTGGGGAGACCAAGATGACTTTGAAACACCTGATGATCGCTGCCAGTGCGACCGCGCTTCTTGCCGCGGGTGCATCGGCAGAAACCTTGCGATGGGCCCGTGCCGGTGACGCGTTGACACTGGACCCCCATGCACAAAACGAAGGTCCGACCTCGGCGTTGGCGCATCAGATCATGGAAACGCTGGTCATGCGCGACCACTCCGGCGCGCTTGTGCCGTCGCTGGCCACGGAATGGGCACCGTCGGAAGACAACCCGAATGTCTGGGTTTTCAAGCTGCGCGAAGGCGTCACATTCCATGATGGCGCAGAGTTCGACAGTGAGGATGTCCTGTTCTCTCTGAACCGTGCCATGACACCGGATTCCGATTACAAGGAACTGCTGGCCTCGGTCAAAGGGGTGCGCGCACCTGACAAATACACGGTCGAGATCGAAACCAACGGTCCGAACCCGATCATGCCGAACAACCTGACCAACATGTTCATGATGGACAAAGGCTGGGCCGAGGCGAACAACGCGGTCAAGGTTCAGGATTACGAAGGCGGTGAAGACACCTTTGCAGCCAAGAACGCCAACGGCACCGGCCCCTACAAGCTGGTCAGCCGCGAGCCGGACGTGAAGACCGTGCTGGCCCTGAACGAAAACTATTGGGGCAAGGATGAGTTCCCGCTGCAGGTGACCGAGATCATCTATACCCCGATCCAGAACGCCGCGACCCGTGTTGCAGCACTGCTGTCGGGTGAGGTGGATATCATTCAGGACGTTCCGGTCCAGGATCTGGAACGCGTTGCAGGCACCGATGGTCTTGATGTGCGCACCGCGCCGCAGAACCGGGTGATCTTCTTTGGCATGAATATGGGCGATGCCGATCTGTCCTCGGACAGCGTCGATGGTGCGAACCCGCTGGCTGACGTGCGTGTGCGCCAGGCCATGTCCAAAGCTATCAACCGGGATGCGATCAAGCAGGTTGTGATGCGTGGCCAGTCGGCTCCCGCGGGTATGATTGCGCCGCCGTTCGTCAATGGCTGGGATGAAGGTATGGACAGCTCGTCCACGACCGATATCGAAGCGGCCAAGGCGCTGATGACAGAGGCCGGATATCCCGATGGCTTCTCGCTGACGCTGAACTGCCCGAACGACCGCTATATCAATGACGAAGCGATCTGTCAGGCGGCGGTCGGCATGCTGGCCCAGATCGGAATCACCGTGAACCTCGACGCCAAACCGAAGGCGCAGCACTTCCCGCTGCTCTCAAATTACGAGACCGATTTTTACATGCTGGGCTGGGGTGTTCCGACCTACGACTCGGAATACATCTTCAATTTCCTGGTTCATTCAAGGGATGATAAATACGGGTCGTGGAATGCCACGCGTTACAGCAACCCGGATCTGGACGCGAAAATTCAGGCGCTGGCCTCGGAAACCGATCTGCCGGCGCGTGACGCACAGATTGCCGAAATCTGGCAGGTTGTTCAGGACGAACAGCTTTATATTCCGATCCACCATCAGGTGCTGAACTGGGGCATGAAGTCGGGCGTCGGAACGATTGTCGAGCCGGAAGATTCTCCGAAAATTAAATATTTCACCATGAACTAAGGTGAGTTGCAGACAAGGGGGCAGGGCGCGGTTTCGCGCCCTGCTGCTTTTTGAGCTATGGTTTGAGTCCAAAACCGTTTGCGGGACAAGCAGGGAGTTATTGCCATGATCTTCAGGAACAGTGTCGTTGGTTTGGCCATGCTGGTCGCCAGCACGGCGCAAGCCGCCGAATTCAAGTGGGCGTCAACCACCGATCCGCAGACAATGGACCCTCATGCGGTAAACTCAGCACCTGTTCTGGGCTTCCTCAACAACGTCTACGAAGGGCTGGTCCGCCGTGGCAAGGATATGAGTGTCGAACCTGCACTGGCAGTTAGCTGGGAACCCATCGGTGAAGGTGAAGGTTGGAGGTTCAGGCTGCGCGAAGACGTCACCTTTCATGATGGAAGCAGTTTTGACGCGCAGGATGTTCTGTTCAGCTACCAGCGCGCTTCAAGCGAAGCGGCAGATACCCGCAGTTGGTTTGCCCCGATCAGTGAGGTGAACGTGGTGGACGATTTTACCGTCGACTTTATGACCACTGCACCAAATCCCCTGTTCCCGTCTTCGATTGCCAACTGGATGATCATGGATCAGGACTGGGCAGAAGCAAATGATGCCACTGAGCCCGACAAGGAAACTGGCAATTATGCCACCATCAACGCCAACGGCACCGGCGCTTTCAAAGTCACGGCGCGCGAGCCGGGTCTTAAAACCGTGCTCGAACCACACGAAGGCTGGTGGGGTGAGGTAGAGCACAACCTGACCCGAGCCGAATTCAACCCGGTTCAGAACCCCGCCACTGCCGTGGCCGCACTGCTATCCGGCGATGTCGACATGATAAACCCGGTTCCCATTCAGGACGTCGCTCGGTTGCAGAGCAACGGTGATGTCAACGTCATTCAGGGCATCGAAGCGCGTGTGATCATGCTTGGGTTTGATCATGAAGCAGAAAAGCTGAAATACTCTGATGACGCTGGGAAACCGAACCCGTTCCTTGATCCACGTGTACGACGGGCGGTGGCACAAGCGATCAATGTAGATGCTATTTTGGCTACCATCATGCGCGGTAATGCCGAACCCGCTTCTCAACTCGTCAGCCCGGCAATGAGCGGCTATTCCAAGGCGAAAGCCGACCGCCCCGTATTTGATGTCGAAGCCGCCAAGGCACTGTTGACCGAGGCAGGTTATAAAGACGGTTTCTCGTTCGGTCTTAAATGCCCAAATGACCGCTATCTGAATGACGAAGCCGTGTGTCAGGCCGTTGTCGGTATGCTGGCACAAATCGGGATTACCGCCGAACTCGACGCGATGCCGGTACGCAACTACTGGCCCGAGCTGCGTGAAGACAATTACGACATGTACCTGTTGGGCTGGAGTCCTGGCACCTTCGACGCCGAACACCCTGTCAGGTTCCTCGTGGCCACACCCAACGAAGAAAAGAAGCTAGGCAGTTGGAATTTCGGCGGTTTCTCGCATGAACGGGTCGATGAGCTTTTGCCGAAAATCCAGTCCGAACTGGAAGCCAACAAACGGCAAGCGATGCTGGACGAAGTCGCACAGATTATTCAGGACGAACAGGTCTATGTTCCAATGTATGTCCAGCCACTGGTCTGGGGTACGCGCAACAATGTGGAATTGACCCAACGCCCCGACAACTTTTTGATTCTGCGCTGGGTCTCGGTGAACTGATCCGATGGGGTTGATGATCGCGGGCCAGTATCACCCTGATGACCCAGCCCCCGATACGAAGCTTGACGGCGAATACCGCCGTCAGGTCTCGACCATACGAAACCCACTTCCCGACAAGCCGTATACGCCGGGTCGTTTTCATCTGTACGCGGCATGGAATTGCCCCTGGGCTCATCGCGTACTGCTGACGCGAGCTGTGAAGGGGTTGGATGATCTTATCACGGTCGCTTACGCCAAACCACGCCGCACGTTAGATGGCTGGGTCTTCGAGGACGGTGCCGATGATCAATTCGACGCGACAGCCCTGCATCAAGTCTATGCCCGCATTGAGCCTGCCTATACCGGGCGGATCACTGTACCTCTTCTGTGGGACCGCGTTGAAAACAGAGCCGTTTCGAACGAGTCTGCCGATCTGGTCCGAATGCTGGGTACTCTGCCCGACTTCGGCCCGAACCTGGCGCCACAGGAAAAGCTGCCTGAAATAGAAAACTGGAACGCAAAGATCTACCCGCGTCTCAATAACGGGGTCTATAGGGCCGGTTTCGCGCGAACTCAGGATGCTTACGAGGCAGGCGTTCGAGATGTATTTGGGATGCTGGACGAGCTTGAAAGCCACCTCTCCGAGAACCGATTTCTGTGTGGAGACACCCTGACAGAAGCCGACCTGCGCTTATTCCCGACCCTAGCCCGGTTCGATGTGGCTTATCATTATGCGTTCAAATGCAATGTGCGTCGATTGACCGACTACCCCAATCTGTGGGGATATGCACGTGACCTCTATGCCCGTCCGGAAATTGCCCAAACCGTAAAGTTCGAAATCTACAAAAAGGGTTACTTTTCGCCTTCGGAATTGCGCAACCCCCTGGGCATCGTTCCCTTGGGCCCCGACGTCAACTGGAGCACACCGCACAATCGGGGCACTTAGGCTTGGCTGGTGACTTGACCGTCCGGTCGGGGAAAGCATAGACAGACAGACCAACGGGGAAAAAGAATGTTCGCATATATAGTCCGTAGAATGTTCCAGTCTGTGATCGTGTTGTTGGTCGTGGGTCTGGTGGCGTTTTCGATGTTTCGCTTTGTCGGCGATCCGATTGACAACATGCTTGGGCAGGAACGCACGCAAGCCGATATCGACCGGCTAAGGACCGAACTTGGCTTGGACCAACCCTTTCCGGTCCAATATTTCAAGTTCCTGAAAGGTGCGGCTCAGGGCAATTTCGGGGTCTCATACCGCCAAGGTCGCCCGGTTTCCACGATCATCGCCGAACGTGCGCCTGCAACGCTGGAGTTGGCTTTTGTTTCGGGCTTTCTGGCCATCACCATGGGTATCGCATTGGGTGTTTTCACCGCCATACGACGACAAGGTATTGCGGCCAATGTAATTATGACTGTCAGTTTGATTGGCGTCTCGTTGCCCACCTTCCTGATCGGGATTTTGTTAATCTACATATTCTCGGTTGAGCTTGACCTCTTGCCGAGTTTTGGCAGGGGCGAGACCGTGATGATAGGCAACTGGTCCACTGGCTTCCTGACGACCTCTGGCCTGAAAGCGCTGATTTTACCGGCAATCACTTTGGGTCTGTACCAGATGACACTGATCATGCGACTGGTCCGATCTGAAATGCTTGAAGTTTTGCGCGCTGACTACGTCCGCTTTGCCCGCGCTCGCGGGTTGTCGGACCGGGTGATCAATTTCCGTCATGCGCTGAAGAATACTCTGGTGCCAGTAATCACAATCACCGGCCTTCAGCTGGGCTCGATCATCGCCTTTGCCATCATCACCGAAACGGTGTTCCAGTGGCCCGGCGTCGGGTTGCTGTTCATCAACGCGATCCAGTTCGTCGATATCCCAGTAATGGCTGCTTATCTGATGCTGATTTCGGTGATGTTCGTCACGATCAACCTGATCGTGGATCTTCTGTACTATGCCATTGACCCGCGCCTGCGTGTCGACGCGAGGGCCACATGACCGATACAACCGAAAACCCGAAAGCCATGTCCAAGTCGCGCCTGGCCAAGCTCTGGGACAGCGATTTTGCATGGTCCTTCCGCCATTCTCCGATGGCCATCATCGCCTCGTTGGTTGTTGTGATCCTTGTGCTGGCCGCAGTCTTTGCGCCACTGATTGCACCGTACAACCCGTTCGACCCGGCAACGCTGAACCTGATGAACGGGTTCACGCCGCCCGGCACTCCCAACGCATTTACGCAGGAAACATTTCTGCTGGGCACAGACGATCAAGGCCGAGATGTGTTCTCGACCATCCTGTATGGCATGCGCATCTCGCTGTTCGTGGGCGCCGCAGCCGTGTTTCTGGCCCTCATCATCGGTGTGATCCTAGGGCTGGTGGCTGCGTATTTCGGCGGCTGGATTGAAACTCTGATCATGCGGATTGCGGATGTGCAGCTGACTTTTCCGGCTATTCTGGTGGCGATGCTGATCTTCGGCATTGCCAAAGGCGTGACACCGCCGGAATACCGTGACGAGATGGCTATCTATGTGCTGATCATCGCCATCGCCTTGTCGGATTGGGTACAATTCGCACGCGTTGTGCGTGGCGCGGCACTGGTCGAAAAGAATAAGGAATACGTTCAGGCCGCCCGTCTTATTGGCCGTGGTCCGATCCCAATCATGTTCCGCCACATCCTGCCAAATGTCCTCAGCCCGGTTTTGGTAATCGCAACGATCTCGCTGGCACTGGCTATCATCGCCGAGGCAACGCTCAGCTTTCTTGGCGTAGGTGCTCCTCCGACCCAGCCGTCGCTAGGTACGCTGATCCGTATCGGGCAGGGTTTTCTGTTTTCGGGTGAGTGGTGGATCCTGTTTTTCCCAGCCTGCACGCTGCTGGCCCTTGCACTGTCGGTCAACTTGCTGGGCGACTGGCTGCGCGATGCACTAAACCCCAAATTACGGTGACGTTGATGAGCCTTCTAACAATCCAGAACCTCACCGTTGAATTCCCAACCCGTCGCCGGCTTTTTACGGCGGTGGACCATGCGGACCTGTCCGTCGAACCCGGCGAAATCCACGGGCTGGTCGGCGAATCCGGTGCGGGTAAATCCACCATTGGCGCGGCGGTCATGGGCCTGCTGGAACGTCCCGGCCGCATTGCCAGCGGCGAAATCAAGCTGGGCGGAGACCAGATCAGCGGCCTGGATGCCGAGGCCATGCGTGGGCTGCGCGGTAAGAAAATCTCGATGATTTTTCAGGATCCGCTGACCTCTTTGAACCCTTTGTTCACGGTCGGCGAACAGCTGACTGAAACGATCCAGGCCCATCTGGGAGGGTCCGAGGCAGACGCCAAGAAACGCGCACACGACCTGATTGACCGGGTCGGTATCCCTGACCCGGATACGCGACTGGACCAGTATCCGCACCAGTTTTCCGGCGGGATGCGGCAGCGGGTGGTCATCGCGTTGGCCTTATGCACCGAACCGGACGTGATCATCGCGGACGAACCGACCACCGCGCTGGACGTATCAGTGCAGGCGCAAATACTGGACCTGATCAAGGAACTGGCGCGTGAACGGCAAGTGGGAGTCATTCTGATCACCCATGACATGGGCGTGATCGCGGATACCACGGATCGGGTGACGGTGATGTATGACGGCAAAGTCGTAGAAAGCGGCGCGACGTCACAGGTTATGGGCCGCCCCGAGCATCCATATACCAAGTCACTGATCGCGGCAGTTCCGCGGCCCACGTTGAAACTGCACCGTTTTCCGCAGATCAGCTATGGCGGTCGCGAAACGCGGTTCGCCATCGAAGATATGGCGCGCCACTGGCCGAAGCAGGAGAATGACAAATCCAAACCAGTGTTCGAGATCCGCAACATCTCGAAACACTTCTTGCAGCGCCGTGGTCTGTTGCCTTGGGATCGTACTTATTTCACAGCGGTGGACGATGTCAGCTTTGACATTGAAGCAGGCGAAGTATTTGGTGTCGTAGGGGAATCCGGGTCTGGAAAGTCCACGGTTGCACGTATGATCGCGGGGCTCTATCCGGTTGACGGCGGGTCCATCACGTTTGACGGCAAGGTGGTCAGTGACCTGAGCGACAAGGCCGGTCTGGACGCTTATCGCAAGAACATCCAGATGATCTTTCAAGACCCGTATTCATCATTAAACCCACGCATGCGCGTCGACGAAATCGTCGCCGAGCCGATCCGTCATCACCGCCTGATGCAGGGCTCCGATGTCAAACGCCGGGTGGATGAGTTGTTGGATCAAGTCGGCCTCGGATCCGAGGCCGGGTTGAAATACCCACACGAGTTTTCGGGCGGTCAGAGGCAGCGGATTTCGATCGCTCGTGCTTTGGCGACGCAACCGCGTTTCCTGATCTGTGATGAGCCGACAAGCGCGCTGGACGTATCAATTCAGGCGCAGATTCTGAACATCCTGAAGGACTTGCAGGAGCATCTGGGGCTGACCATGCTGTTCATCAGCCATGACCTGCCAGTGGTCCGGCAGATGTGCGACCGGGTTGCGGTCATGAAACAAGGTCAGATGGTTGAGATTCAAGAGACCGATGACCTGTTTGCCAATCCGCAGACCGAGTATGCCAGGGAGTTGTTGACCTTGATGCCCAAACTTGACGACCTGTCGGTTGAAGGTCTAGGCGTCGAAGCCTGACGGCAGCAAACGCCTGACACTGGAGAGAACTGAAACCTGCCAACCCGGCAGGTTGTTCATCCCCGACAAAATCCGATCTCATTGTATTCGGTATTAGCCACCAAACCGCAAAGGTGGCGGTTGAATTAATTGACCGATGCGATGATGTTGTCCGGGATTAATCCTGATCAAGACGACACAGTGCCATTGTGCTGGGGTTCTTCTAAGTCAAGCGGGCGGTTATCTGCACTGACGCGGATGAAAGAGGGCCAAGCAGGCCAATGGCCTTCGCCTATTCCGAAAACACGTCAAACGCCTTGAGCGCCTTCGCGCTGTAGGCATAAGATGGCCCGCCTCCCATGTAGGTCGCCATGGCCAATGCCTCGCACATTTCTGCGCGGGTCGCCCCAAGTCGGACAAGCGAACGCACGTGAAAACCAATGCAGCTATCGCAGCGCGTAGCGACGGCGATGCCCAGCGCCATGAACTCCTTGGTCTTCTCGCTCAGCGCACCGTCCGTTTTGGCGGCCTTACCCATAATACCGAACCCGCGCACAGTTTCAGGAACCTCTTTCGAGAACGTGCCTATATTGGCCTCGGTTTCGGCCATGAAGTCCTTCCAGTCCATCCTAACAACTCCTTATCCGCGCTCGTCTGCGCCCATGCGCCGTTCCAACCAGCGCACACCAGCGCTGATGATCAGCACCAGCACCAGGTATTCAAAAATCAGCAGAGTATAGATTTCCAATGGGCGGTATTCGGTCACCACAAGCTCATTAGCGCGACGCGTCAGTTCCTGCATCCCGATGACACTGGCAAAGGCGCTCATCTTGACGATGTATATGAACTGGTTGGCCAAAGGGGGTAGAATGCGCCGGATCGCCTGCGGCAGGATCACGTAGCGCATGGTCTGAACGTAGTTCAGCCCGATGGTTTGCGCCGCCTCGCTTTGGCCTTTGGCGATGGATTGTATACCTGCACGATAAATTTCGGCGGTAAAGGCGCTGTCAGATATCGCGAGCGTGATGATCGCGCCCCAGAACGGATCAATCGGGATGTTCATGCCCATCGACTGAAACACGATCGGTAGGCCGTAGAAAACCCAGAACAACATCGGCAGCAACGGAATCGAGCGGACGAACTCTACATAGACCCGATTGACCAGACGCCAGCCGCGCTTTTCCGAAAGCCCCGGCAGGGCCACCAGCAACCCGACAACAATCGACATTATTGCAGCAATCAGAGAAATCTGGATCGTCGCGCCCATACCCGAGACCAGAAATTTTACGTTGGTCCAGCCCGATGGCTTGGTCGGGTCGATCACATACCAGCCCCAGGTCTGGGACGAGGAACACCCCGCCAGAAGCAGGACAAGAGGCAAAAGAACAAGAGGTTTTTTCATTGGCGCCACTCAGTGCTGCAATATCTGACTCAGGAACTTCTGACACCGCTCGGACTGAGGATTGGTGAAGAAATGTTCGGGCTTTCCTTGTTCGACGATCTCGCCCGCATCCATGAAAATCATCTTGTCCGCGACTTTTCGGGCAAACCCCATTTCATGGGTGACGACAACCATGGTCATCCCCTCCTCGGCTAGCTCCACCATGACTTCCAAAACTTCGGAAATCATCTCGGGGTCGAGTGCCGAAGTGGGCTCATCAAACAGCAGAACCCGAGGTTCCATGCACAGAGATCGGGCAATTGCCACGCGCTGCTGCTGTCCGCCGGACAATTGAATGGGGCGTTTTTCCGCTTGGTCGGGGATGTGGACGCGCTCGAGATAATGGCGCGCCCTTTCCTCGGCATCCTTGCGACTAAGCCCCCTGGCCTTGATCGGGCCAAGGGTCAGGTTTTCAAGAACCGTAAGGTGCGGAAACAGGTTGAACTGCTGAAACACCATCCCGACCTCGGACCGGATTCTGGCCGCCGATTTAGGGTCATCGGTCAGTTCCAACCCATCAATCCGAATGGTACCTTTCTGGTGTTTTTCCAGCTGGTTGATACAGCGCACAACTGTAGACTTACCCGAACCCGATGGGCCGCAGATCACGACTTTTTCACCGCTGGCAACCGTGAGATTGATATCTTTGAGCACATGGAATGTGTCAAACCACTTGTTAACATCAACAAGCTCGATTGCGGCGTCTGGCATTGACTGAACTGCCCTTATTTTATTCTCAGTGGAATATTTTCTTGAGGTTATCTTTGTCTTTGCGCTTAAATCAAGGAACAATATGGCAGCAAGCGCCAACCGCCACCAACGGGAGATATAGATGAACACTTTTTTGAAAGCCGCGGCAGCTGCGGCAATGGGTTTGGTATTGTCGGGCGCCGCACAGGCCCAATCGGCATTAAACGAGGTGCTGGATTCCGGCGTTCTCAAGGTCGGGACAACGGGTGACTGGAACCCGATGTCACTACGCGACCCCGCCACGAACAGTTACAAAGGCTACGACATCGACATCATGAACGCACTGGCCTCTGATCTGGGCGTCGAGGTGCAATATGTGCCCACCGATTGGAAAACGCTGGTCAACGGAGTAGTCGCCGGCAAGTACCACATTACCGGTTCAGCCTCGATTTCCCCGCCACGGATGAAGGTTGCAGGCTTCTCCGACAGCTACATTGCGGTTGAGTTGTTTCCGTATACAACCAAGGATAAAGCCGACAAATTCGACGGATATGACTCGATCAACCAACCGGATGTGAAGGTCGCGACAACCCTCGGAACAACTTTTGAGAAGCGGGTGCGCGAATGGTTCCCGAACGCCGATATCAAAGTTGTCGAAGCTCCGGCACGTGGATTTCAGGAGGTTCTCGCGGGGCGCGCGGATGTATTCATAACATCGAACATCGAAGGCTCGACACTCGAGGCCAAGTTCCCGGTTGTCCGGGTCAAGAATGCCGGCCCTCGGTCGCCTTCGCCAATTGCGATGCTGTTGCCGCAAAGCGATCAGGTCTGGATCAACTATGTGAACAACTGGATCGAAGTAAAGAAAGCCCAGGGTTTCTTTGAAGAGAACAGGAAAAAGTGGGGCCTTTGATCCCTGCAGTCCGATACGCCCGGCCCTAGCGGTCGGGCGTTTTTAGATTCCGCCGGAAACGGCTTTGGAAACGACTGTAAGAAAACTGACCCTGCCAGTTTTCAGTTCCACCGGACCATGCGCTGCGTTGGAATCGAAGCTAAGGCTGTCACCAGGTCGCATGTGATAAGTTTCATCGCCGCAGCCGTAAACCATTTCTCCATCCGTCACATGGATGAACTCGACACCTTGGTGGCGGTATAGTGGCCGTGTGCTCAATGGCGCTTCAAGAGTGACACTAAAACTCTCAAAATTAACATGATGAGCTTCAGCCCGGCCAATCAGTTTGTAGCTATGACCTTGCCCGCTGCCCAAGCGTTGTACAGTCACCCCCTCGCCCGCAGCCACAAAGGATACGTCCGAGCGCTCGACTGTGCCTGCGAAGAAATTGATCAATGGAACGCCAATGCTACTGGCCAACGCGTCAAGGGTGCCCAACGAAGCCGAAACCTGCCCGCGTTCGATCTTGGAGATCATTGCCGTCGACACCCCGGACCGACCCGAAAGCTCGGTCAAGGTTAACCCGGCAAGGACCCGATGCGTTTTGACCGTGATCCCGATCAAGTGATCCAAGGGCGGCTTTTCGGCCGAGATTTCAAGTGAATCTTCCATTGGCTCAGAGTATCGACGTGTAGCAAAAAGGAAAAGCGGTACTCGGCGCTGTGAGTATTGAAAGGGTCTGCAATGAAATTGGAACACATGACGTGGTACGAAGTAGGCGCTCGTATCGACACGGGCGCGGCCATCCTGTTACCGGTTGGTTCGACCGAACAACACGGACCCATGGGTCGCATCGGAACTGATACAATCTGTGCCGAAGCCGTTGCAGATGCCGCAGCCGATTTGTGCGGTGCGATTGTTGCTCCACCGCTGGCTTATACGCCCGCGCCCTTCAACACGGCTTTTCCGGGCACAGTCTCCGTGTCGGCCAAAACCTTTCGTTGTCTCGCGCAAGAGGTCATAGACGGGCTATTGGCCCAGGGGTTTGTGGGCGTGTTTGTAGTGAACGGCCACGGCGCGAACCTCGAGCCACTACAACAGATCGCCGAAGGGCTTGCCCCCGGGAAGCTACGCATCCGCAGTTGGTGGGAACCGGAAGGTGTTAATACTCTGCGCAAAGATCTCTACGGAGAATGGGAGGGTATGCATGCAACACCTTCCGAAATCGCGATAACCCAATCCCTGCTCGGTGCGTTGCCAGCCAATCAAGCCGCCGAGCCGCCGGAAAAACTGAGCCCTGAATACCTAAATGCGCACAAGGGCGATCGCCACGGTCCGCCGGCTGAACACCGTATGCAGTTTCCGGACGGTCGCGTCGGGTCTCATTCCGCTCTGGCTCGCCCGGAAGACGGGTCGGCGCTATTGACCGCTGCGGCGGAAGCCATCGCGCAGGAATTCAAATCGTTTCAGGCATCTTGAGAACGCTCGCCAGTCTTTCCCACTGGCGGCGGCCGATGGCATCCTTTGACGCAAGCAGCCAGTAGGTTTCGTGATGCCCTAGAATGTCGTGACCACAACGTTCCAGCGTACCGGCTTCGATCTCATGCGAACACAAGGGCAGAGAACCCAACACAACGCCGAGTCCCGCCTTTGCCGCGCCGAGTGCACTCAAAAATGTATCGAAGCGTAACCGCGGCGCGGGTTCGGCGGGGGTGCCAAAACGGCTGGTAAAGTCACTCCACCCTGGTCGCGGTCCGGTACAGGAAATTCGCGGCCAATCTTTCCAATCTCCACCTAAGTCCATCAGTTTGGGAGAAGCGACAGGGACCAAGGCCTCCCGGTACAGGGGTAACTTATAGTCATGTGGCCAGTTTCCTGCACCGTAGCGGACCTGGATAACATCATCGAACGAGGCCATCTGGCTACCCAGAACCAACGACTGAATGGACAGCTTTGCACCTGTCGCCTCTTGCACGCGCGCCAGGCGCGGCGTCAGCCAGAGATCGATAATAGACTGACTGGCCGAAATGGTCAGGCTGTCGCGCCCGCTCGAGAACAGCGCCTCGGAACTCTCTCGCAGTTCGGTCAGAGCTGCCTGTACCGGTGGCAGCCAGGCTTCACCTTCAACAGTCAACGAGATGTTGCGCGCATTTCGCACGAACAGCTTGGTCCCAAGGTGTTGCTCCAGATTGCCAATACGCTGACTGATCGCAGGCTGCGTCAAACCTGTTTCCGCAGCAGCAGCTGTAAAGCTTCCGCATCGCGCAGCAGCTTCGAACGCACGTATCCATTCCAGCGGCGGCAGTTGAAACTTTCGTTCACCCATAAGCTAAACCGATACTTACTGCGTCTATTTCTGATTTGAGTTTATCCGTGCGATATAGAAATTGTAAGGCAGACTGCAACACGCGAAACCCATCACCGAGAGTAAGATTATGGAAACAGCCGTTGACCACACAGGCCACGTCCTCACGTTGAAAGACGGCGAAGACGTTATGCGCTTTCATGCGATCTGGCTGCGCGATAATGCGCAGGATGCCGATACGCGTTCGCCCGTGAATGGCCAGCGACTGATCGCACTCCGGGATATCCCAGGCGATACACGGATCGCCGCTGCATCCTGTGGCGAAGCGGGAATTGAGGTTCGGTTTGAACCGGAAGGCAAAACCGTCTTGTTTGACGCTGATTGGTTGCGGACCCATGCGTACGACCGCTCAGCCGTGCACAAACGCGGGTGGTGCTCCGAAAACGTTGAGTGCTGGGATTCTGGCATATCAGACAAGGTTCCAACGGGCACACTCAGCGAATTGGAAACTGGTGGTGACGCCCTTGCTGACTGGCTGGAAGGTGCGACGCGCTATGGGTTCGCCAAGATCGAAGGCGGCCCGATTGAAGAAGGCGCGCTGTTCCGCGTTGTGGATCTTTTCGGATTTGTCCGCGAAACCAACTATGGGCGCCTGTTCGAAGTTCGTACCGAGGTGAACCCAACAAATCTGGCGTTCACTGGTCTGGGTCTCCAGGCCCACACTGACAACCCCTATCGTGACCCTACCCCCACTGTTCAAGTCCTCTACTGCCTCGAAAGCACGGCAGAAGGAGGGGAAAACATGGTAGTCGACGGCTTCGCCTGCGCCCGACGCCTGCAACAGGAAAACCCGGACTATTTCGACGTGCTTGCAAACTACTGTGCACGTTTCGAATACTCTGGCGAAGAAGGTGTCTGCCTAACCTCGCGCCGCCCGTTGATCGAATTGTCGCCCGATGGCGAATTGATTGCCGTTCGGTTCAACAACCGCTCTCTGGCGACGGTGACAGACGTCCCGTTCGAGAAGATGGACCTTTGGTACGCCGCCTATCGGCGGCTGGGCGAGATCATTGATGACCCCGACATGGAAGTAACCTTCCGGCTGGAACCCGGAGAAGGCTTCATCGTCGACAACACGCGTGTTCTTCATGCACGCAAGGCATATTCCGGCTCTGGCAAGCGATGGCTGCAGGGCTGTTACGCAGACAAGGACGGATTGCGCTCTACCCGGGACGCAATGCGCCGTGGAAAAATGGAGGCGGCGCAATGAGTGCTTCTTACCAAGAGCTGACACCGGAAACCATCGTTGACTTCCTTGGTTCGATCTTTGATCGCCGGGGGGCAGAAGAATATCTGGGTGAACCCGTCACGATGGGCGAACATATGCTGCAAGGCGCCACTCTGGCCGAAAAAGCCGGGCATTCGGAGGAGATCGTCGCCGCGGCGCTGTTGCATGACATCGGACATTTCACCAGTGAATTTGGCACGTTCACAATGAACGACACCGAGGACCGCCACCACGAGGATGCGGGCGCCGAGGTTCTGGAACAGTTTTTCCCGTCGGTCATCACAGATTGCGTACGCTACCACGTGGCAGCAAAGCGTTATCTGTGCGCCACCCGCCCCGAATACCTGCGCCGCTTGTCCGAAGCCTCAATTCACTCTTTGAACCTTCAGGGAGGCGCTATGAGTGACGAAGAGGTCGCAGAATTTCAAAGTCACCCAAATCTCGAAGCCATCATCGCCGTCCGCTATCTGGATGATGCCGGCAAACAGGATGGGATGCAGACACCGGATTTCTGGCACTTCGCGCCAATTCTCCAACGGCTGGTGGACCAGCATTGCCAGCCGACTAGAGCTTAATTACATCGTTTCGGATCAATTGACTCCGTCCGTCCCACTCAATTTCGCGCGGTGCGTTTTTCGCACCGGGGCGGGGTCGATTGATTGCCAGATACACAGGTGCTGCGTGAGCTAACTTAGCTCCAAGCATCTCGATGCAAAGTCCAGTTATTGGCTTGCGCTCCTGTCCGCTTGCACGTCGCGCAAAATCTGGAACTCGCCGACAGTCATCCCGGTCAAGCTGCCCGTCCAGGCGCAACTATCTACAGGCGGTTTTTGTCTGGCACCAAGGTAGTTTTGGAGAATCCAGTTGTAGTTTTCAGCGTTATCGATAATAAGTCCCGTGAAAAATTGGGATCCTGAAAAATATCGATAAAATGAAAAACGCTACCTTTTCCTGGACTCGAGAGGCCGCTCTGGCCCTGTACGACCTTCCGCTCATGGATCTTTTGTTTCGCGCTCAGACAGTCCACCGCGAAAACTTCGATCCCAACAAGGTTCAGACGTCAAAACTTTTATCGATCAAAACCGGCGGCTGCGCCGAGGATTGCGCCTATTGTTCGCAATCGGCCCGCAACGGCTCGACTCTCTCAGCATCAAAACTCATCGAGGTTCAGCGCGTTCTCACTGAGGCGCGCAAAGCCAAAGACGGCGGTGCAACCCGCTTTTGCATGGGGGCCGCCTGGCGCGAACCCAAGGACCGGGACATGGACGCGCTTGTCGCCATGGTCGAAGGCGTTCGGGACCTTGGTATGGAAACCTGCATGACGCTTGGTATGCTGGACGACAATCAGGTTTTCCGGCTGCGCGATGCCGGACTTGATTACTACAATCACAATATCGACACGTCCGAACGGTATTATTCCGAAGTCATCACCACGCGTACATTCGCCGACCGGATCGACACGATGAACCGTGTGCAGGAGGCCGGGATCAAGGTGTGTTCCGGCGGCATTCTGGGCATGGGAGAAGAGGCCCAAGACCGCGTAGACATGCTCGTGACGCTGGCCAACATGGCTCCGGCACCGGACTCGGTGCCGATCAATATGCTGATGCCGCAGGAAGGCACTCCGTTGGCCGACGCCAAACCAATCGATCCGATCGATTTCGTGCGCGTGATTGCCACGGCCCGCATCATGATGCCAAATTCCTATGTGCGTCTTTCTGCGGGTCGCAGCGAAATGAGCGACGAGCTGCAGGCGATGTGTTTCCTTGCCGGGGCGAACTCGATCTTCGTCGGTGAAACTCTTTTGACCGCAGAGAATCCGGAAGAAGACACCGATGCGATCCTGTTTGCCAAACTCGGGATTCAGGCCGAAACTGCAGCAGAGCAAACGTGTGAGGAAGCCGCTGGATGAAGGCGTTGAGCCGCCTACAGTCCATGCTGGCGGCCCTGGACAATCGGCATCGCCGCAGGTTTCTTTCACCACGGCGCGGTTTGGATTTCGCGTCCAATGACTATCTGGGATTGTCGCAATCTCCGCTGTTGCAGCAGGCAGCTCAACAAGCGCTGGAACAAGGCATTCCACTGGGCTCAGGAGGATCGCGTCTGTTACGCGGCAATCACCCCGAGCACGAAGCATTAGAGCAGGAAGCCGCCACGTTCTTCGGATCCGAAGCGGCGCTGTTCATGGGTGGAGGTTTCCAGGCGAACCAGGCGATATTCTCCACCCTACCGGCCGCAGAAGATCTGGTACTTTACGATGAACTTGTACATGCCAGCGCTCATGAAGGCATGCGCATCGGCCGCGCTCAGATGCGCGCGTTTGCACATAATGATGTACGGGCGGCGCAGGACGTGATTGCCGACTGGCGGGCTGCGGGCGGTTCAGGTCAGATCTGGATCGCTGTGGAAAGCGTCTATTCCATGGAAGGCGATATTGCGCCTTTGGAAGACCTGTCCAGATTGGCTTGCACCCACGACGCTGTTCTGGTTGTGGACGAAGCTCATGCCACAGGTGTTTTCGGGCCGAATGGCAAAGGTCTGGCGCACGGTCTGAAGGCTGAGGTGCTGACCTTGCACACCTGCGGCAAAGGTCTGGGGGTATCCGGGGGACTGATTTGCGGAGCGCAGGTTATGATCGATGCGCTGATCAACCGCGCACGGCCCTTCATATTTGCAACAGCCCCTGCCCCATTCAGCGCGGCCCTTGTCCGGGCTGTGCTCGGGCATTTGCGATCAGATATTAGCCTGAACGAGGCTGCTCGCTCCCGCATTCAGTTCGCCCATGGCGAAGCACTGCGCCACGGTGTTCCGGAAGGCGCGCTCAACAGTCAGATCATTCCTGTCATTCTCGGTGATGACGCCCTGACGATGGCCACAGCCGCTGCGTTGCAGGGTCAGGGGTTTGACGTTCGCGGCATCCGTCCCCCGACCGTTCCGCGCGGAACGTCTCGGTTAAGGATTTCCATCACAGGCAACGTCGACACGGCTGACATCTCGCGCTTGTTCGATACGCTCGCCCGTCATCGGAAGGAAGCCGCATGAGCACCGTGATTGTCACAGGCACCGACACTGGCGTCGGCAAGACCGTATTCGCCGCGGGGCTGGCCACAGCTCTGGGTGCAAGCTACTGGAAACCCGTGCAATCCGGGCTTGAAGATGCAACGGACACCGAAACGGTGGTCAATCTGTCAGGTGCCGCATCCCTGCCCGAAACCTACAGGCTCGACATGCCGGCCTCACCACACCTATCCGCCGAGGATATGGGGATTGAGATCGACCTGTCACGTCTTGCTCTGCCGCAGGTCGAGGGGCCTCTGGTTGTAGAAGGCGCAGGCGGCGTCATGGTGCCTTTGAACCGCGAACAATTCTTCATCGACCTTTTCGCACAATGGCAGGCCCCTGTGGTTCTGGTCGCCCGCACGGCGCTTGGCACGATTAACCACACGAGCCTGTCCCTGATGGCGCTGCGGAACGCAGGCTGCCCAGTGGCCGGTGTCGCATTTATTGGCGACCCGGAACCGGACGTTGAACAGACAATTGCTCAGATGTGCAATGTGCGGCATCTGGGCCGCCTGCCGTATATCGACAACCTGTCGCGTGCGTCTCTGACCAAAGCCTTCGAAGCCATCGACGTTGAAGCAATCCGGAGCTTCCTGTGACCCCGCTGGAATTTGACGCCTGCCACTTATGGCACCCTTACACCAACGTGCTTGATCCGGGCCCTATGCACCTGATCACCGAAGCCGAGGGAGCTTGGCTGACGCGGGATGACGGGACCAAAATGATCGACGCGATGTCATCATGGTGGTGTGCGGTTCACGGGCATCGTCACCCGGCCATCGTTGGTGCAATGCAGAACCAATTGGCGCAGTTGCCGCATGTGATGTTTGGTGGCCTGACCCACCAACCCGCGATCGATTTGGGCCGAAAGCTGATCGACCTGCTTCCCGATGGGTTGGATCGCATTTTCTACAGCGACAGCGGTTCGGTCTCAATCGAGGTCGCACTGAAGATGGCGGTTCAGTACCAAATGGCCATGGGCCGCGCGGATCGCACACAATTCGCCACCATCCGCGGCGGTTATCACGGCGACACCTGGAAAGCGATGAGCGTTTGCGATCCCGTCAACGGAATGCACGGGCTGTTCAGCGGCGCCCTGTCGATCCAACACTTTCTACCACGCCCACCAATCTCTTTCGATCAGGAATGGTCCGAAGATGCCAATCTCAATGGGCTGGGCGCCCTAGAAGAACTGTTGGCGGCCAAGGCAGGCCGGATTGCGGCCCTGATCCTCGAACCAGTGGTTCAAGGTGCGGGAGGTATGTATTTCTATCACCCGACATGGCTGCAACGTGCGCATGAAATGTGCAAAGCCCATGATGTGCTGGTGATCTTTGACGAGATCGCCACCGGGTTTGGACGCACTGGCGAGCTGTTCGCAATGCATCATGCCGGCGTCTTGCCTGACATCCTCTGCCTGGGCAAAGCTCTGACTGGAGGCCACATCACGATGGCCGCCACGGTCACGACTGAAAATGTTGCACGCGGCATCGGTGAGAGCGAGGCCAGTGTTCTGATGCACGGCCCAACTTACATGGCCAACCCATTGGCCTGTGCAGCGGCAATTGCCAGTCTGGAACAGCTGACCGCAAGAAACTGGCACGAAGAGGTCAGCAACATTGCCGAACAAATGGCACATGAGCTTTCTCCGGCCCGTGGATTGCCGGGAGTCGCCGACGTCCGCGTTCTGGGGGCAATCGGTGTCATCGAGATGGAAGAACGGGTCGACCCGTCAATCGCGCACACCCTCGCAGGGGAAACGGGTGTATGGCTGCGCCCCTTCGCCCGGAATATCTATTGCATGCCACCCTACATCATCACCCCCGATGAGCTGAGCTGTGTAACAGCAGCCATGGTTTCGCTGGCCAGAGATGTGTCATGAAGCATAAGTGGTTGTCACGCTCTGGCACGCAGGACCTGATCGTGGTTTTCGGTGGATGGGCGCTTGGCGCGGTTCCGTTCACAAGCCTTTCGGGCCCCGACGATGTCCTGTTCGTGGACGACTACACAGAGTTGGATGATCCCCTGCGAGAACTGGAACACTATGACCGGGTTCGCATGATCGCCTTCTCCTTCGGCGTGGCATCGGCAGGGCATTGGTTGAGCCAAACGGGTTTTCACCCGGATAGCCTGATCGCAGTCAGTGGAACGCTTGCGCCCGCAGACGCAGAACGCGGCATTGTCCCGGATATAATCCGGGCCACCGCGGATCAGTTGACAGAAGATAGCTTCGCCAAGTTTTGCCGCCGCGCCGGTTTTGAGGGGGTGGCACCAAAAATGGACGTCGAAGCCGCAAAGGCTGAACTATACGCCATAATTTCGCGCGGTCCGGCCCTTGAACAGAGCTTCGACCGAATATGGATTCCACAGCGCGATCGGATCATACCCACAAAAGCGCAAGAGGTAGCATGGCAGTCGCAAGAGCACGCTGTCCGGACTATCCCCGGCCCTCATGTCCCGTTCCGCGCCGGGCAAAACTGGACGGACTGGATCGCATGAATGCGCATCTGGCAGAACGCGTACAGCGTAGCTTTAACCGAAGCTTTGCGAGCTATCACGAGTCTGCCTGCCAGCAAGCGCAGATCGCCGATCTTCTGGCGCAAAAACTCCACGATTGCGGCGCGCCGCGCCACTTCATCTCCGCCCTGGAATTTGGATGTGGCACCGGCCACCTGACCCAGAAATTGCGTGATGGGTTCGGTTTCGACACGCTTACCCTCAATGACCTGTCGCCCCAGGCTCGAGATACAGCCAAAACGTATGGAGCAGCCTTTCTATGCGGTGACGCCGTGACAATTGATTGGCCTGCGGAGCCCGATCTGATCGCGTCTGCATCAATGATCCAATGGCTTGCCGATCCGGCTGCCTTTTTGCATAAGGCATCGGCCGCGCTTGCGCCCGGTGGTTGGTTGGCTGTTTCCGGGTTCGGTCCGGAACAATACCGTGAGCTCACTCAGATAGGCTCGTCTGCCAAAGCACCCGGGTTGTTTCAGCCCGAAAACATGGTCGCCGCTGTGCACAGAAATCTGGAAATTATGACTGCCGGTGAAACCAAGCGGCAAATGCACTTTGCTTCGCCTCGGAAAGTTCTGGAGCATCTTCGTAAAACCGGAGTGAACGGACGCGCACAAAAAACATGGACCAAGACCCGCCTCTCGCAATTTACGAACGAGTATATCAGCCGGTTTGGCAGCGAAATGGGCGTGCCTTTGACTTATCATCCGATCTGGATCATCGCCCGCAAGCGCGCCTGAGCCGTCCGGCCATTCACCAATCTTAGAGATAAGCTCCGAACCCGCTAAGCGGGATTGTAGTGCCCCGGCAGTTCTCCTGCGAAGCGCTGATTGCGAACGTATTCCGGCGTTGTTCCATATTGAGCCCGGAATGCACGCGCCAAAGCCGTTGCCGAAGAAAATCCGGTCGCTGTCGAAATTTCCCGCTGAGGCATGTCAGTATGCCGAAGCAAACTGTGCGCACGTTCCAACCGAAGTTCCCGATATGTCGTCAGGAGTTTTTCACCTGTCTTACTTAGAAACCGCCGCTGAAGCTGGCGCGTGGATGTTCCAAGCGACTTGGACAGCTCGGGGATCCTGAGGGGATCCTCGACATTCTTCAACATTTTATCGATGGCCAACCTTACCGTCGGGTCAGCGCCGGAACGTTGAATAAGTCGGCTAGCGAGCTGGCTTTCACATGCACGTTCCGGTTCGGTCAAACCGATGTAGCCGCGTAACGTATCTGCCAAATGCTCGCCGTGATCCAGCGATACAAACTCTGACATCAGCCGCAAAGCACTTAGTTTTGTGGACGCGCTGTGAGTTCGGCCATCCAACGCTCGATGTGAACTGGTTCTGCTTCCAATTAGCCCGACTTCCTGAGCGGCCGCTGAAAAATTGGGATGAATTGCCGCAACAGCCTCGTTTGCCCGGCCCACTTGAGCAAGAAGCAAAACCGCTCCACCAACAAGAATTGAGCGAGATGACAGGTTTAACACTTGAGTGACCCAGGATTTATCCTGACCGGACGGCTGCCAGTTTTTGTGAATATCTCCCCAGAAAATCGCTGTACGCCCGGCCCAGTACAACGGCCCACCGGCCGGTTCTTCGGCAATCACGCGAAATTTGATGTGATATGCATAACCTTCAACAAGATCATTCAAAGCCCGATAAAACTCGACGATCATCTCTGCAGACGCACATGCCCCGGGATCAGCAAGGATTACATCGATCTTTTGAGTTTTCTCAGGCGGTGCCGACGCAGTTTTTTCCAAGTGCACATGGTCGTTCTTGAGGACATAGTGTTTCATTGCTCCTCCACCTGCTTAATACGGGCGTTGCTTGTAGCTGTATTGCCCTCTTCCGGTTCAGCACCCCGCCCTATTAGGACGGGGGTCTATTTTGTGTATTGCCTTATTACTCTGCTGCTTCCTCATACGCTTCCATTGGAGGGCATGTGCAGACGAGGTTT
>NZ_JBWVBF010000005.1:0-400596 GCF_057221115.1 Ruegeria sp. HKCCD6426
CGCGCTCGGACCGGTTGGCGAAGTACAACCAGCTGATCCGCATCGAAGAGAGCCTAGGCGAAGTCGCCGAATACGCAGGACACTCGATCCTTCGCTGAATAGATGTTGGTCGAATATTCTTTCAGGCGCATTCTGATCTGGAAAGCGCCTATGTTGCGTGCAAGCCAGTCAGTAAATACAGCCTCGGCAACCCTTACTCCGCAGCCTCGGGCAGTGGCGTGCGCATGAGATCTTTCCAGGCATCGTACTGAGACAGAAAAACGTGCCCATTCAGATCCTGGAGGAAATGTGACCTTTTCAGACGGTCCATTACGGGTCCCTTGACCTCTGACAGGTGAAGGCCGACGCCCAGATCCTTCAGACGCAGATTGATCGCTTCGAGACTTTCCAGCGCGGAAAAGTCGACTTCGTTAACAGCCGAAAACATCAGGATGACGTGTTGAACGGTGTATGTTTCGGTCACACGCCGCTGTACCAAGTCTTCCAGAAACCGTGCATTTACAAAATACAGGCTCTCGTCGACGCGCAGCGTTACAACCGATGGGTCTGTCTGAACTTCATGGCGCAGAACGTTCCGGAAATGCTGTGTGCCAGGGACCAATCCAACCTCGGCCACATGTGGTCGCGATGTCTTGTAGAGATGCAACAGGACCGAAATGGCCACACCGGATGCCACACCAACTTCGACGCCAAGGCCAAGCGTAAGCAGAATTGTTGCCGCCACGGCGGTGAAATCGGCACGGGAGTATCTCCATGTTTTTTTCAGGATCGACAGATCGACAAGGCTAAGTACGGCAACAATGATAGTGGCCGCCAGTGTTGCGTTTGGAAGGTAATAGACCAACGGCGTAAGCGCGACGGCGGCGAATGCGAGGCCGATAGCGGTAAATGCTCCGGCCGCAGGTGTTTCCGCACCAGCATCGAAATTTACCACCGATCGGGCAAAACCACCGGTTACGGGATAGCCACCGGTGAAAGCGGCCCCGAGATTTGCGGCCCCAAGACCGATCAATTCCTGATCGGGGTTGATGCGCTGACGCTTTTTCGCGGCGAGGGTCTGCGCGACTGAGACGCTTTCGACAAATCCGATGATCGAAATAAGGATGGCCGGTAAAAGAAGCGCGCTCAGTAGATCTGGCGATAGGTCGGGCAGGGTCAGTGGCGGCAGACTTTGCGGTACCGCGCCGACTATCTTTACGCCCTGATCTGAAAGACCAAAGCCCCAGACGGCGACGGTCGTGGCAACCACAACGCCGACAGGGCCGGCTTTCGTCAGAACATCGACCAGTGTTGAGGGCGATCCGAGCCGTAGGAGTAACGGTTTGAGGTTATTGCGAACCCAGAACAGAAACCCTGCGGCAACCAATCCGATTGTCATTGTGAACCAGTTGACCTCGGTCAGATGTGCAAAATTTGAGCCCAGCATCTCAGGCAGCGTGTGACCATGTGCATTGATGCCCAATATATGCTTGAGCTGGCTGGTCGCGATAAGGATGCCAGAGGCTGTGATGAATCCTGCAATCACCGGATGGCTGAGAAAATTTGCAAGAAACCCCAGGCGCAAGACGCCCATCAGCACAAGAAACCCGCCGGATAGAAACGCAAGGGCCAGGGCCGCAGTCGCATAACCCGCTGTCCCCTGTTGGGCGACTTGCCCGATCGCGGATGCCGTCAGGAGCGAGACAACCGCGACCGGACCAACGGCCAGCGACCGGCTTGTTCCGAAAATGGCATACAGCGCGATGGGTACGATGGAGGCATAAATTCCTGCCTCGGGCGGCAATCCGGCCAGTAAGGCATAGGCCAGCGATTGCGGGATCAGCATAATCGTCACGATCACGGCTGCGATCAAATCATTGGAGAACGCTGCCCTGGAATAGGTACGGCCCCAATCAAGAACAGGAACATATTGGCGGATTTTATCGATCATTCTGCTATTCTGTGACGATAAGTGGGCAACTCACGCCGCGCTATCTGCAATGCACCGTGATTGGATTGTGCGGATGTCAGTTGGCTACTTTGCCGCGACCCTGAGCTTTTCGGGTCTGGCCATCCATTCTTTACCGCGCAGCATTGCTTTCCAGTAAATCGGCGGAAGTAGAATTTCCTTCAGAAACCAGGCCGCCCGGCTTGGCTGTGTCCCATCGATCAGGAACCTCGGGAAACTAGGTTTGAGGGCGCCGCCATAGCCGAATTCGGCCAGAACGATCTTGCCGCGCTCAACGGTCAAAGGACAGGAACCATAACCGTCGTATTGTGCCACCGCTGATCGGCCGGCAATGTCGGCCACGATGTTATCCGCGACTGTCGGGGCCTGTTTGCGGGCTGCAGCAGCGGTTTTGGCATTGGGCGCATTCATCACGTCACCCAGCGACCAGATGTTGTCATAGCTTTTGTGGCGCAGCGTTGACTGGTCTACGTCGACCCAACCCGATGCGTCGGCCAAAGGCGATACCCGAATGAAATCCGGCGCGGTCTGGGGTGGACAGACATGCATCATGTCGAAGTCGACCTCGACCGTGGTTGCGTCGGTATCTGGTTTTTTGACTTCGAAAACTGCCTTCCTTGCGGGGCCGTCGACCGAGATCAGATTGTGAAAATAGTTGAGCGTTGTGCCGTATTTCTCAATGTATTTCTGCAGTGCAGGCACGTAGTCCTTGACGCCGAACAGCACGCCGCCTGCGTTCATGAACTGAATGTCGATATTCTTGAGCACACCCCCGCGGACCCAGGCGTCGCCGGACAAGTACATTGCCTTTTGCGGTGCGCCTGCACATTTGATCGGCATCGGAGGTTGGGTAAAGATAGCCCGCCCTTCCTTGATCTCCTGCACCAGTTGCCAGGTATACGGGGCGAGGTCATAGCGGTAATTCGACGTCACACCATTGCGGCCCAGCGTCTCTTTCAGGCCCTCGACTTTGCCCCAATCAAGTTTCAGGCCGGGGCACACAACCAGACGGTCGTATTTCACGACCCGGCAACCATCCAGGATGACTGCGTTGTTGTCCGGCTCAAATGCCGCGACGGCGGATTTGACCCAATGCACACCCATCGGGATCAAGCTGCCCATCGTCTTGGCCGTTGTCTGAACATCAAAGATGCCACCGCCAACCATCGTCCAGCCGGGCTGGTAGTAGTGAATGTCCGCTGGGTCGATGACTGCAATGTTCAGATCCGGCTGTCGTGACTTCAGGCTGGCAGCTACGGAAATCCCGCCTGCTCCAGCGCCGACGATCACGATGTCGAAATGGGCGTCTCCGGTATCGGTCGGAGTTTTCCCACCATTCGCAATGCGGCGGGCAACCCCGTTCATGTCATACCCGGCCGCCTTGGTCGCCATCAGGATTTCGGCCATCGGGCGTTTCTTCGCCTCGTGAAAGGACCAGAGCGTGGCCGACCGTGTGCCGGTGCGGCAATAGGCCAGAACCGGGCGCTGCAGATCCTCCAGGGCTTCACCAAAAATGGTGATGTCCTCGTCCTTCACTAAGCCGGATTTTATTGGGACATATCGTGCTTCGATGCCAGCTGCCTGTGCCGCAGCCTCAATCTCTTTGAACGACGGCTGGTCAGCACCTTCGCCGTCGGGCCGGTTGCAGATAATCGCGCGATACCCTTGCGCGGCGAGGGTTTCAACATCCTCAGCCGTGATTTGAGGGCTGACCGCGAACTTTGACGATATTTCCCAGAGTTTCATGCTTTTTCTCCCCTTTTCCGACTCAAATCCCGTTGACCGGCACTTTGAGCATAGGGTTCCCATCCGCATCGGTCGGTACCTCACCCGCGCGCATATTTACTTGCAGGGACGGAAGGATGAGATTTGGCATGGCAAGGGTGGCATCGCGTTCGGTGCGGTATTTGACGAATTCTTCTTTCGTCTTGCCGCCACCGACATGGATGTTGTGCGCCTTTTCTTCGGCCACGGTGGTTTCCCAGGCAATATCGCGACCGTTTGGTCCGTAGTCATGGCACATAAACAGTCGGGCTTCGTCGGGCAGAGCAAGAACCTTCTGGATCGAGTCATAAAGTATACCCGCATCACCACCGGGAAAATCCGCCCGCGCAGAGCCGCCATCCGGCATAAAAAGGGTATCGCCTACAAAGGCGGCGTCGCCCATCACGTGCACCATGCAGGCTGGCGTGTGGCCTGGCGTGTACATGGCGAACGCCTGCATGGTGCCAATCATGTAGGTGTCGCCGTCTTCGAACAACGCGTCGAACTGCGAACCGTCCCGCTGAAATTCGGTACCTTCGTTGAAAACTTTGCCGAACGTGTCCTGTACAACGGTGATCTTCGATCCGACTCCGATCTTGCCGCCCAGTTTCCCCTGAATGTAGGGCGCGGCAGACAGGTGGTCGGCATGGACATGGGTTTCGATGATCCACTCCAGTTGCAACCCCTGCTCGGTGATGCAGCGGATCAGCTCGTCGGCGTGGTCAAAGGTGATACGGCCCGCGGCGTAGTCGATGTCCATGACACTGTCGACGATAACGCAAGCGTTCGAATTCGGATCCTTCACGATATAGCTGATCGTGTTCGTGGTCTTGTCAAAAAAGGCCTGTACTTCGGGCTTAATCGTCATGTTCACGGGATAGGTCATCTTAGCGGTTCTCCTCCGGATAGTTTCAGGGCTTGGCCTGTAGTTTTGGTATGGCGGTGGGGCGCAGAACCTGGGCAAGGGCGATCCCGACCAAAAGTGCGGCGACAAAACCGAAGACCTCCCACCGGCCAGTGCCGAGTGCGGGCAGCGCGCCGCCCGGACAGAAGCCGGATATACCCCAGCCGATTCCAAATACGGCCGAGCCACCGACGAGCTGTGCATCGATTGATCGCGACGTAGGAACTTTGAAACTGGTTTCGAAGACTGGCCTAGCGCGACCGAAAACCAGCTTGTAGCCGACAAAGGTAGTCATCAACGCTCCGCCCATCACAAAGATCAGGGACGGGTCCCACGATCCCAACACGTCAAAGAAATTCAATACCTTGGCTGGGTTTGCCATGCCCGAGATTGAAATACCTACGCCAAAAACAAGGCCAATCAGGTAAGTTAAGATCAGATTCATGTCTCAGCCTCCGATCACGTGTCGGACAATGAAAACAGTCGCGAAGGTGAAGGCCATGAATGTTACTGTCGCCACGATGGACCGGGGGCTGAGCCGAGCCATGCCGCAGACTCCATGACCCGACGTACATCCAGCCCCGAAGGTGACACCCAGTCCGACGATGAAACCGCCCAGAACAAGCGCTGCGGTTGAGTTCGGAACTTGTACAGCTGGAAATTGCCCTGTCACCATCGCGACGACCAGTGGTCCAGTTACCATTCCGGCCACCAAAGACGCACGCCATGTAAAGTCGTTTCTGGACCGAGGTTGGAGCAGACCCGAAAGAATACCTGTGGCACCCATCACGCGACCCAGGAAAAGCATCAGAAGGGTTGCGGAGATTCCGATCAGAACGCCGCCCGTTAGCGATGCCCAAGGCGTAAATGCAGTCTCGATCATCCGCAATCCTGACAGGTCTTGAGGCCAAAAACAGAATAAAGCGGACAGCTGCCGACAAATGCCGTCAGCGTAAAGACACCTGCAACTGCCAGAGCCAACCAAAACATAAGGCCTGATCCGATTGCAGTTGTGCTGAAAGCCGCAAGCAGAAGGACCGCTGCCAGTATCAGGCGGAGGGCCCGGTCAATCTTTCCCATATTGGTCTTCATGTCTCACTCCATCGAGATTCGATGGAGGCAACATTGCATAAGGCAACAACGATCTTTGGTGACTTGATCACCAAACTGGCGAGGCCTGGTTTTAAGGCTTGCCTTTATCCTTCGACGCCAGCCGATCTGGCCAGCCGTTCAAGACCGACCCGCCCCGTCAAACGCACTTCTCCGCGAGATTGTTCAACCCAGCCTCGACGTTGAAATTCCGACAGAGTGCGCGAAATCACTTCGCGAGCAGTCCCGAGTTCCGTTCCAAGAAATGCGTGTGTTGCGTGAATGATCCCATCCTGGTCGGCAAGCTCCAGCAGACGGGCGGCAAGGCGAACATCCATGCGCTGAAACACGATATCGTCAATCAGCGTGAAAAGGTCGGTAATCCGCCGTGAATACGCTGCCAGAACGAATTCTCTGAACACTGGCGAACGTGCCAGCAGATCATCAAAGGTCTGTCTGGGGATGGCAACAGCCGATACGTCCGTTTCGGCAATACCATCTGCGGAATACTCCTCGAAGGCCAGCATGCAGGCTGTGGTCAAAACGCAGCTTTCCCCGGCGTGTACCCGGTAGAGAAAAACCTCACGTCCGGTGTCCGACCTTTGCTGGACCCGCACCGTGCCTTCGAGCAGCAGCAGCAGATTGTCAGCAGATTGGCCCGGCGCAAAAACCTGCGTACCCGCAGGGACCGAAACAATCTGGCTCCCGCCTTCAAGCTCGGTGCGGATATCTTCCGGCAGGCGGCTCAGCCCTTTGAACGTATCGATCCACGACACTGTTAGTCCCTCTTTGCCACAGCGGGTCTGCCGTAGAACGAAAGTTCAATAGCAGACACTTGCACGTTCCAAAATGGCACGGCTGATGTACAGGCGAAAGATGTTCCTTAAACTGATCTCAACGACCCGAACTCTGAAACGCGATTGACGGTGCCAGTTTCCGGCATTGCAATTTAATCAGCCTCCGGTTTCAATGCCGACTAGGTAATCGTCGTCGTTCTGAGTTGCGGCGAAGTGCGATCTAGGCGAACAGTACATTATCACCAAATACCTGTGCTTACGGGCTCAGGGTGTCCTTATTTCAGCTTGTTTTGGAATTCCTATGGCAACAGATGCGCAGAATGCAATTGACACTCTGATTTCCCGGATGGGCGAGTCGATAATCGGACAAAGGGACGTGATCGAAAGACTGGTGATCGGGTTGTTGGCAAACGGCAATCTATTGGTCGAAGGCCTGCCCGGACTGGCTAAGACGAGGGCGGTCAAGGCGTTGGCCAAAAATCTGGAAAGCCAGTTCAGCCGCATCCAGTTCACGCCAGATCTGTTGCCGTCAGATGTGACCGGGACAGAGGTTTATTACCAGACCGACAAGGGATCTGAATTCCGGTTCGAGCCCGGGCCGATCTTCGCCAATCTGGTTCTGGCGGACGAAATAAACCGCGCCCCGGCGAAAGTGCAGGCCGCTTTGCTGGAAGCTATGGAGGAGCGTCAGGTCACGGTTGCCAGCACGACCCACAAAATGCCGCCGCTGTTCATGGTGATGGCGACACAGAATCCGATCGAACAAGAAGGGACGTATCCACTGCCCGAGGCACAGATGGATCGGTTCCTGATGCATGTTCTGGTTGATTACCCGCCTGCCGAAGATGAAGTGCAGGTGATCCGATTGGTGCGCGGCGAAGAAGCCGCAGCCAGTAAGCCAAAATCTTCGAGTACCAAGCCGCCGGAGACCATGTCTCAGGACATGGTGTTTCAGGCCCGCAGCGAGATTGTGGACGTCCACGTTTCGGATGCGATGGAACGCTATATGGTGGATCTTGTGTGTGCGACGCGTAATCCCGGCGACTTCGGTAATGACCTCGGGCGTTGGATCGAAGTGGGCGCAAGTCCACGTGCGTCGTTGGCTTTGGACAAATGCGGCCGAACCCACGCCTGGATGAAAGGCCGTGATTACGTGGATCCGCAGGATATCCGCGCCATCGCCGCCAATGTATTCCGTCATCGCCTGGGTCTGAGCTATGAGGCCCAGGGCGAAGGCGTCACCCCTGACCGTGTCGTGGAAGAGATGATCACTCAGGTTGCGTTGACATGAGGATGTTATGATTGACCGGGCTGCCCGTGTTCGAACTGGGATAACACCCGTCCCATCCGCAGACTCCGATCTCGATGCTCGGGTGTCTGTGGACCTGGCACATCTGCGGCGACTGCAAGGGCAAGCCCGATCCCTCAATTTTCTACCACGGCAGCCTTCAGGTAGTGCCCTGAACGGTCGGCATGCCTCGCGGATGCGTGGGCGAGGGCTGGCCTTTGAAGAGTTGCGTGGCTACCTGCCGTCCGATGATGTCCGGTCAATCGACTGGAAAGTAACCGCGCGCACCGGCAAACCCTATGTCCGAGTGTTTACCGAAGAACGAGACCGGCCTGCGTTGATTGTCGTGGATCAGCGAATGTCGATGTTCTTTGGCTCTCACCTGAACATGAAATCTGTCACGGCTGCCGAATGCGCAGCTCTTGCAGCGTTCCGAATTCTGGATCAGGGTGACAGGGTCGGTGGGATCGTATTCGGCGACGAAGCAATTGCCGAAATCAGACCACGCCGAAGTACAGCCGCTTTGAACCGGTTTCTGACTGCAATTGCGGGCGCAAATGCGTTGTTGCGTGCTGATGCGCCAAATGTTGCGCCTGTCAGCCTGAATCAGGTCTTGGCCTCGGTCAGCCGGATTGCCCCTCGGGACCATCTGGTTTTGGTCTTTTCGGATTTTGACATCATTGACGACCAGACGAACAAGCTGATCCGCGGACTGTCGCGCCACAATGATCTGATCCTCGGATTTGTGACGGATCCGATTGCCGATGACCTACCAGAAGATCTCCGACTGATCATTTCGGACGGGATCATGCAGGCCGAGATAGATACAGGGAAGAAAACGGTACATCGCCAGTTGCTTGAGATGTCGCGCGGCCGCCTGGCCGAAGTTCTGGACTGGACGCGGACTATGGGAATTCCCGTCCTGCCCCTCACATCTGCGCAGGATAGCCTTGCACAGATGCGGCGGCTGATGGGGTTGATGCGGCGATGAACGAAACTGGCGAAACAGCACCTGTCACTCTGGTCGACCTCATTGATCGTCTTGTTCCACCCCCGGAGCCGCCAGCGATTCCAATGATGCCGCAAACCTGGGGATGGGCAGCCGTGGCTGTCATTCTGCTGAGTTTGCTGGCGTATGGGCTGTGGCGCTGGCGGCGTCATTATCTGGCAAACGCTTATCGGCGAGATGCGCTGGCCGCGCTAAAAGCCGCGGCATCCGACCCTGTGGCGATTGCTGAAATTCTCAGACGCTGTGCGCTGGCTGCATTCCCGCGTGCGGATGTAGCAAGCCTGAGCGGCCCTGACTGGCTTGCCTTTCTGGACCGGACCGGCGGTGGTTCCTATTTCCGGCAGGGCGAGGGGCAGGTTGTGTCGCAGACTCCGTATTCATCCCACCCTGCCATGGCATCTGGGTTGAAAAGTTGCGCGGAACGCTGGGTCCGAAGTCACAAGCGGGAGGGGTAACGTGATTGCGTTAGATTTTCCTTATGCCTTGTTACTATTACCGCTGCCTTGGCTGGTCTGGCGATTCATGCCTGCCCGGAAAGAAAGAGTGCCGGCGCTCAGATTTCCATTTTTCCGAAAAATTGTTGTCGCAGCCGAGGTCACACCGTCCCCCGGCGCAGTTATCCTGCAACGGACTCGGATTCAGATGGTGACGGCGGTGGCGATTTGGGTGCTTTTGGTTCTGGCGCTCTCTCGTCCGGAACGGCTGGGTGAGCCCATTGAAATCACCCGGTCCGCCCGCGACGTGGTTCTGGCCATCGATATTTCAGGATCGATGGACATTGTCGATTTCGAAATGCCGAATGGGGATCGCGTGCAGCGGTTGGCGGCAGTCAAGAATGTGGTTCAGGATTTCGTTGCCGAGCGCGAAGGTGACCGTGTTGCGCTAATCGTCTTTGGGACCCGCGCTTTCCTTCAGGCGCCGCTAACCGAGGATCTGGCCACGATCAGCGACCTGGTGGAGCTAACCGAAGTTGGAATGGCTGGGCCAAACACAGTCATTGGCGACGCCATCGGGCTGGGTATTCGGACCTTTGAGGTCAGCGAGGTTGATCAACGTTTGATGATCCTGCTGTCCGATGGCAGCGATACCGGCAGCCGCATGAGCCCTTTGAACGCTGCAGAGATCGCGCGTAGCAAGGGCGTTGAAATTCATACCATCGCGGTCGGCGATCCCAACGCAACGGGGGAAAACCGCGTCGACACTCAAGCCCTTGCTGATATTGCCGAACGAACAGGCGGCAGTTCCTTTTTTGCTTCGGACGCGGAAGCACTGGCGTCTGTATACGCACGGATTGACGAATTGGCACCACGTCTGGTCGAGCAGGTTTCGTATCGACCCCGTACGCAGTTGGCGCCCGTTGCTTTGGCTTTGGCGTCGTTTCTGGGTTTGCTTACCCTGACTCTTCTGACCTTGCGGCGAACTGGTTGGAGAGCCGCGTGATGGACCTGCTGCTGCGCGAATTGGGATTGTTTCTGGAGGCCTTTCACTTTCTGCGCCCTTTGTGGCTGATGCTGTTGCTTCCATTGCTGGTTCTTTGGTGGGTGAATCGCCGCGCAGCAACCCGGTCCAACCCGATGTCAGACCGAATTGCCCCACATCTACAAAAGGCACTAACTGTCGGCGACGCGGGGCGTGGGTGGTATTTGCCGATCGACCATGTCGCGCTGATCCTTGCGCTTGCCATTCTTGGCACCTCGGGGCCAACCTGGACGCGGCAAGTGGATCCGTTTCTGGCCAAAACCGGTCCATTGGTGATTGCACTTGAAGTGACTCCATCGATGGTGTCGCCTGACTTGCCGCCTGACCGTTTAGAGCGCGCAAAATTCAAGATCCGGGACCTGCTAGATTTGCGCGCCGGCGGGCGCACCGCATTGGTGGCTTATGCAGGAACCGCACATCGCGTTTTGCCGTTTACCGAAGATCCGCAGGTCATGCTGCCCTACCTGGAGGGATTGCAACCCGAAGTAATGCCCGAGAGTGGCTCAAATGCGACTGCCGCACTGGAACTGGCTACTACGCTGCTGGAGGCAGAGCGGGAGGGCGGTATCCTGTTTGTTCTGGACGGGATGAGCGTAACCGATGCGCGTCAGCTCAATACTGTTGAGAGTACATCTATTGCCACTTTGGCGATGCTGCCGGATGGCATCGGTGATCAGGGCCTCGATCTGCTCGCATCCGTGCCCGTGATCCGCACGACACCAAATGACGCAGATGTTGCACGGTTGGACAGGTTGCTGAACACGGATTATCGCCGAGCCATCCTACAGAATGGAGACCAGCCATGGGAGGATCGCGGCTGGTGGCTGGCCGTGCCAGCCGTCCTGTTAGCCTTGATCTGGTTCAGGCAGGGTTGGACGATGCGTTGGTCTGCTGCCATTATCGCGCTTATGGCTTCACCTATTGGGCCTTCGTCTGCTCATGCAGACGGGATCGCAGACTGGTTCCTGACACCGGATCAACAAGGGTACCGGGCTTACCGCAACAACGATTTCCAAAGTGCGGCCGAGACCTTCGTCGATCCTCTGTGGCAGGGCTACACCCTCTATCGTGCTGGCCGCTATGCCGATGCGATTGACGTGCTACAGCGCCTCGACACGGCCGAGGCGTCGTTCACCCAAGGTTTGGCCCATATCAAGAATCGGCAGTACCGTGATGGCGTGCGTGCATTCAAGACAACGGTGGAGCGTGATCCTGATTTCCCTGGCGCTGTAGAAAACCTGCACACCGCGCAGGAAATCGTGGAATATATTGAAGCCACACGCGAAGCTTCGGATACTGGCGAAGAGGCAGGTATCGGCGCAGATGACGTCGTATTCGACAATGAAGCCGCGCGCGGGGCGGATACTCAGTTAGAACAACAACCTCAGGGAGAGGTTGCTGTCCTGAGCGCTGAACAATGGATGACAACTGTCGATACGCGTACCGAGGATTTTCTGCGGATGCGGTTTCAGTTTGAGGCAAACGCGAGGCAATGATGCGATTAATCCGTTTGTGCCTTGCCCTCATTCTGGCTGCCGGTTCGGCGTTTGCGCAGACCGAACTTGCGCCGCGCGTATCCGTGGAGCAGGCGGCGGACGAAGCGATCCCAGGCCAGGCGATTGATCTTCGCATTACTGTTCTGGTGCCAACATGGATGCCCAAACCGGTTGTGTTCCCAAGTTTCGAAGCGCCCAACTTGAACGTACGGCTTCCGGACCGCGCCACCGGTCCGGTCAGCGAAAGCGTCAATGGTGATACGTGGTCCGGGGTTACACGTCGCTATCGCCTTATGCCAATGGCGCCGGGCCGTTACGAAATACCGGAACAGGAATTGATTGTGACATGGGCCGACCCGGAAACGAATGCTCCACGTGAGGATCGCGCCAAAATCGAGGCGATCGTCATCACCGGCAAGTTGCCCGAGGGCGCCGAAGGTATGGACCCGTTTATCGGCGCAACAAAACTTGAGCTGACGCAGGAGGTTTCCGGTGGACAGGCGCCGCTTTCACCCGGTGACAGCGTCCAGCGACGCATTACTGCCAAGATCGAAGGCACGTCGCCCATGTTTATTCCGGCGCTTGTGCAAACACCTCCGATTGAAGGGATCGCCACTTATCCGTCTGAGCCCCTGTTGACCGAAACCTCCGAGCGCGGCGTACTTGTCGGAACCCGGGTCGAACAGGTGACTTATCTTGCGCAAAGCGGCGGCAATGGCTTGGCCGAAGCAATTGCTTTGGAGTGGTTCAATCTGGAAACAGGTCAAATCGAAACGGCAGCAGTTGAAGGTTTCCCGTTAGAGGTGGACGCACCGGTCGCGCGACGCGCCTCGGATCTCACCTTGCAGACATTGATCTGGATCGCAGTTGCAGGAATTACCGTGCTAGGTTGTCTGTTGTTGGTCTTGCAACCGGTTTGGTCGCGTTGGTCACGCCATCGGGCGAAGCGTAAAGCGCACTATCTGGCTTCGGCCCAATATGCCCGCGACACCTTGCGCGACGCAATAAGAAGGCAGGATCTGGCGGCCTGCCTGAACGCTTTGGAACTTTGGGCCGAAAGGCAAAGCGGTATTGATCCCAAGCAAGATGCCGCCATCAGCGAGGCCCTAGTGCAGATTGGCAAGGCACGCTACGGCCGAACCGCCAACGAGGTGAACGATGATGCGGCCTGGACCAGCCTACGCGACGCGGTTCGTACGTATCACCCTGAGGGCGCGAAGCCGGGTGTTCTTTCATCCCTGCCACCTTTAAACCCGGTTCAGGCAACCGGCAGGAGTTCCAGATGACCCGATCTCTAATTTCCTATTTGTTGATCGGGTTCTTCTTGTCTGCAACAGCGTGGGCGCAAACTTCGAACGAAACGGTCCGCTATGTTGGGTCCGCGCAATGCACCACCTGCCATCAGGAAACCGCCGATGCTTGGGCTGGTTCGCACCATGCGCTCGCCTGGACCAAGCCGTCACCGGAAACGGTTTTGGGTGATTTTGAAGGAACCCGTTTCGAACATGACGGGGTACAGTATGAATTCTCGGTAGTGGATGGTGCCTATCATGTTCGTCTAATCGAGGCGGACGGCGCAGTGAACGACTACACCGTTCATTCGGTTGCTGGAGTCGCACCGCTCCAGCAATACCTGATCGAGACAGAACCGGGAAAAGTGCAGAGTTTTGATGTCGTCTGGGATGTCGCTGAGGAACGCTGGTATCACCTATATCCCGACCAGAATCTGCCACCAAATGACGGGTTGCATTGGACCGGCCCCTATAAGAACTGGAACGCCCGATGCGCGGAATGCCACGCTACCGGGTTCGAAAAACGCTTTGATGAAACCCGTCAGACCTATGCCTCGACCCAAGCAGAAATCGGTGTCGGATGCGAGGCTTGCCATGGTCCCGGTTCGCGCCATGTCGATTGGGCTGAAACACCGAGTGTTTCCGCGGACTCGGCTCCGCAAGGATATGGGTTTTCGATGGATTTCAAGACGGCGGGAACCGAGGCAACCATTCAACAATGCGCGACATGCCATTCCCGGCGTGAGCCGCTGGGGGACGGAAACCCGTTGCCGGGCACAGGTTTTCACGATGCCTATAACCTCTCATTGTTGCGCCCGGGTCTTTACCACGCGGACGGCCAAATATTGGACGAGGTCTATGTTTACGGCTCATTCCTGCAGTCCAAGATGTACAACAAAGGGGTTGGCTGCCTGAATTGTCATGACGCTCATACAGCTGGATTGAAAGCCGAGGGCAACACGGTCTGTACGCAGTGCCACTCACCGGCGGGGAACCCCGATTTCGCGTCGCTGCCATTAAAATCCTATGATGCCGCGTCTCATCACTTTCATGAAGAAGGGTCCGACGGAGCTCAGTGCAAAAACTGTCACATGATCGAGCGAACTTATATGGGTATCGACGGTCGGCGCGATCACAGCTTTCGCATTCCACGACCTGATCTGGCAGCAACAACCGGTGCGCCTGATGCCTGTACGGATTGCCACTCGGACCAGTCCGCGGAATGGGCGGCGGCAGAGATTGCAAAACATCATCCGAGCGCCGCTTCTCGCTCGCATTACGGAGTGGCCTTGGCTTCTGGAAGGGCGAACGCCGCCGATGCGCAACCGAATTTAAGAAAGCTGGCACTGGACGAAAGCCAACCGGGCCTGATCCGAGCAACAGCATTGTGGTTGCTGTCTCAAAGTGCCGACGAAGCTGCAGCCAATGAAATGGCACCATTGCTTGCAGACGATGACCCTTTGGTTCGTGCAGCAGCGATTTCGGTCCAGCAGGCAGCCCCACCGCAGACTCAAGTGCAGCGTATCAGTGAAATGCTGGGTGATCCAAAGCGGATGGTCCGGATCGAGGCGGCCAAGGCTATGCTGACAGCTCCGAAGGTTCGCCTTTCGAAACGGGCTGAAGCAGATATGCGGCTGGCGATGGCAGAATGGCGGAAATCCCTGCAAGCGCGAATAGATTTTCCAGAAACGCATTTGGTGCTGGGCGGCATGGCGCTCACATTACGAAATTTCCAGGCTGCCCAGGGGGCTTTCGGGGAGGTAGTACGCATGGACCCACAACGCGAAGAAGCGTGGGTGATGCTGGCTCGGATTACTGCCGCTGTGGATGGTCGCGAGGCCACTTTGGCTGTTTTGGAGGAAGCACTGGGCAAACTGCCAGACAGTCAGGCGCTGAGCGAATTGCGGGCCTCTATCTTGTCACAATAGGCACCGCCGATCGAGCTATAAATCTCTTGCAAAGCAAGCTTAATCAACGAAGCCGTAGGTGAAAACGACTGAACGGCAACACCCGCACTCAGCGCCGGTTTGCGAGAAGTTGCCCATAACCTCTGATAGGATCGCGGATAGCCATAGCTTCCAGTGCTGCAAACAGCATCGCCTGATTTGAGCTGATTACAGGTTTTCCGACAGTAGTTTCCAACCGTTCCAAAACCTCGACGCTGCGCATATCGGTGCAGGACAGGACAACAACATCGGCATCAGGGTGATCCGCCCTGCGGCCCAGGTCAAATACAGCGTCAGGACCAAGAGCGCCCTGACCTGTATTGTCGAGCGTTTCGGTTACTTCTGATCTCTGGACGGTTTCAAACCCAAATGTTTCCAGAAATCGCACTGCCATGTCGTTGATTGCTGGTACATAAGGTGAGGCAAATCCGATGCGCTTCGCGCCCAGTTTGGTGAGCGCGTTCGCAAGCGCCCCGGCGGCGGTAACTGTATGGGCGCCACAACTGTCACCGATTTTCGCCGCCAGCATGCGGTCGAAATCGGGGCCGTGGGTCAGGGTTGCCGAAGTACAGCCGTAAAAGACGACGTCCGGCTTTGCGCCCATCAAAAGGTGTAGAGGTTCGTCCTGATCGGCAGCCCCAAGCCCATGCATCTGGTCTGCATCCGGGATTTCATCCTCATCATATCCGCCCAAACGCGCAAAATGCAGCGACACGCCTTCGGGTCGCATCAGTACCATGTCAGGTTCGAGGTTGGTGTTGGTAAAGGGCACCAACACTCCAAACCGGGCTCGGCCTCTTGATGCTGTCATAGCGCGGACTCCTTCCAGTGCGTGAGGCCGTTCAAGGCAGCCTCAATCGCGGGTTTCGGGCCGATTGTCATACGCAGGGTGTGCGGTAGACCCGCGCCAGATTGCGCCCGCAGGAATATCCCCTCGCGGCAAAGAACCCTATTCGCAACCGTTGCATTCTTGGGGCCACCTGTGTCGATCAGCAAGAAATTGGTAAAGCTCGGATAGGTGTGAAAGCCAGCTTGCGATAACTTGTTCTCAGTCCATTCTTTTAGCTTGGCCGTCAGAGTGCAGGTCTCACGCATGTATGCGTCATCCTTGACGGCTGCCACGGCCGCCGCCTGCGTCGGAGCCGTGATCGCATTGGGGTTCATGACTTTGCGGAGTTCAGCAGCAATAGCGGGTGGGAAGTACCCCCACCCAACGCGGAATCCCGCCATTCCGTAGGCTTTGGAAAACGTCCGCAGAACCACTGTATTTCCGCCCAGAACCAAATCAAAGTTGCGTTCGTTCAGATGGTCTGCGAACTCGCCATAGGCTTCGTCAATCACCAACAGGATGTCAGGTCGCAAAGAACTCCGAAGGCGTTGCAGGTCTGATCTGGCAATTCGTGTGCTAGTCGGGTTTCCGGGATTGGCGACAAAGACGATGCCGGTGTCTGGTTGAACGGCTTCCAACAGTGCGTCGACACTCACGACGGCGTCCTTCTCCGGAGCGGTATCAAAGCGGGCGTTTGCCATTTGCGCTGCAGTCCGGAAGAAAGGATAAGCGTGCGCTGGGGCCAAAACGGCACGATCCTGGCCCGAGTATACTCGGGCGATGCAACCGATCAGGTCCAGCGAGCCGTTACCGCACAGGATGCAATTTGCCTCAAGCTTATGCAGCTCGGCCAGTGCGTGGCGCAGGTCTGTCCAGTCTGGATCCGGATAGAGGTTTCCACGTCCCAGCGTCTCCGTCGCTGCAGCGATGGCCAGAGGGCTGGGCGGGCGCAGGCTTTCGTTCTGGGACAGCGAGATCGGCGGTGTGCCGGACGGCGCCGTCAGTTTGGCCAGCGCATAGGGTTCCATACGTGCGATGTGAGAACGAGGATATGTCATATGCGCCCCCTATACACAGTATTGGCCGCTTGTTCGCTGACCAATCCAGACGAAAGATCTGTTCGAAGCGCCTCCTGCGTGCGCTCAGCGGGGAAGCCGATCCCACCACCACCGGGCGTTTCGAACACAAGGGTCTCGCCTGCGCGGATACGAAACTCACCTTTGCCAGGAAGGGCTTTCCCTTCCGGCTCAATCCTGATGCAGCCGGGTGCGCCGTCCCGACCTCCAGATCGGCCTTTTGCCGGGTTGAGCACACGTTCAACCGAGAGAAACAGCATCAGGTCCTGATCTTTTGAGGCGCTGATTTCGATGTGTTGACCGAGCCCACCGCGAAACTTGCCTGCGCCACCAGAATCGACCCGCAGTTCACGTCGGTGAAACAGGACGGGCGAGACGGCCTCGGTTGTTTCAACCTGACTGCCCCAGACACCGCTTGGGAAAGCCGTGGCCGAAAGGCCGTCTAACGTAGGGCGCGCTCCGGTACCTCCGTTAAAGACAAGTTCGAGCGCGAATAGGTCATCCCCCCGATTTACGGCTTCGGCAGCGTGACGCAGGGGCAGATCGTACATACACGAGGCGCCTTCGGCCGGGACCAGTTCCGGCAGGACCTGAGACAAGCATCCATAGACAAGGTCCGGCGTCATCTGACCCAGAGTATGCCGCATGGCGACCGGGGCAGGGGGCTGGGCGTTTAGAATACAGCCCTTTGGTCCTGTAACCCGAAACGGTTCCAGCGAACCCGCATTGTTCGGTATATCGGCTCCGATGATGCAGCGAAGTGCAAAGACGGAATAGGCAGTAGCGTAGTTCAGCGGAACATTGATCCCTTTTCCGACGCATCCGGCGGATCCGTCGAAATCCAACAAAAGATGATCATCTGCAATAGTCAGGGCGGCGTGCAGCTCGACTTCGCTTTCATAGCCATCCACTTTGAGCACGTGATGCCACGTACCCTTTGGCAATGCCGCGATGGCATCGAGGGTGCCACGTCGCGAGGTTTCGATGATGTAATCAGACAGGGTGCCCAAGTCGCCGATGCCAAATTCGTCCATCATCTGAACCAAACGTTCCGATCCTGCCTCGCAACAAGCGATCAGCGCATAGATATCACCCTCGTTGGCGACAGGCTCGCGCGAGTTTGCCTTGATGATGTCCAGCAGCAAAGCGTTGACTACACCTTGGCTAACGAGGTTGCAGGGCGGGATCAACAGTCCCTCGTCGTAGATGTCTGTGCCTTCCGGCCCCATTCCTAAACCACCCAGATCGACCAGATGTGAGGTGCAGGCCGTGAAACCGATGACCTGATCGCGATAGAACACCGGCATCATCAGCAGGAAGTCATTCAGATGTCCTGACGCGATCCACGGGTCGTTGGTCATATAGATATCGCCAGGTTGCATATTGGGAATCGGAAAGCGGTCGCGCAGGGTTTTAACGGCTTCGGCCATCGTGTTGATATGGCCGGGCGTACCTGTGACTGCCTGAGCCAGCATCCGTCCCTGCGCATCGAAAATCCCGGCCGAGATGTCACCGCATTCACGTACAATTGGACTGAAGGCGGCGCGTATCAGCGCCTGTCCCTGTTCTTCGACCACGGCGAGCAACCGGTTCCACATCACCTGAAGGCGCGTATCGGAAGTTGTCATGCTGCGGCCTCGCTTTCTCGTGTCAGCCAGATATTGCCTTGTCCGTCGATCGTAGCTTTGAAATCTGCACTGACGCAGGTTGTGGTTTGCGCTTCGACGATCAGGGCAGGGCCATTGATCGTGTCCCCGGGCTGCAGATCTCTGCGGCTGAACAACCCAGCCGTGCGCCACTTGCCAGTCACGTCACACAGAATCTCGCGAGTTTCGCTGGCCTGCTGCGTACTGGTGGCGGGTATGTCGGCGCGGTCCCGAAGAGCGGGTGCAGCGGATGAGACCGATAACCCCCAGTTCAGGATTTCAATTGTCATTCCTGGAACCGTTCGACTGAACTGGCGACTGTATTCGGCTTCAAACGCCGCTTTCAGGTCCGGCAAATCAGCAAAGCCCAATTCCCGATCCGGTAACCTGATTTCGATCTCGTGGCCTTGTCCGTGATACCTCATGAACGCGACCCGGCGGTGTGACAACTCGCCCGTGGGTGCACCGGCTCGCACCACCGCCAGGGCCTCGTTGTACATGCTGTCGAAGAAACTGTTCAGGCCGTCGATATCCAGCGTCTCAAGCCGGGCATACCGGGACCTGATGATCTCGTACGAGACAGGGGCGAACAGAAAGCCAACGGCCGAACCAACACCGGGATCGCGCGGGATCAGAACCTGGTTCATCCGGGCACGGCGCGCCACTCGGGTAGCATGCAACGGACCATTGCCGCCAAAGGCGATCATAACGCGGGGCTCCAGATCCTTGCCGGATTCGACCGCGTGCATACGTCCCGCGCTGGCCATACTTTCGTCTACGATCTCGCTGACCGCAAAGGCGGCTTTGTCTGGGTGCAGGTTTAGATGGTGCCCGACATCTTTGGTCAACGCGTCGGTTGCAGCATCGCGATCAATCGCCAAGCGCCCCTCGGCAAAACGCGCAGGATCGATCAAGCCTTGCGTGACATCCGCATCGGTGACTGTCGGATGTGTTCCGCCTTTCCCAAAAGCAGCCGGGCCGGGATCAGATCCTGCGCTGTGTGGTCCGACCTGAACGCGCCCCAGCCGATCAACACGAGCAATGGACCCGCCGCCTGCGCCGATCTCAATCATCTCGATAACGGGAATTCTGACCGGCATGCCGGACCCCTTAATAAAACGCTCGGCGCGGGAGATTTCAAATTTCCGGGCGGTCTGAGGGCGGAAATTGTCAATCAGGCACAGCTTGGCAGTTGTTCCGCCCATGTCGAAGGACAGCACCTGAACTTCCTTGGCTTCCTGTGCGATGCGGGCTGCGAGAATGGCTCCGCCCGCCGGGCCGGACTCGACCAGTCGGATGGGCAATCGCGCCGCGGTTTCAACCGTCGTCATACCGCCGCCGGCAGTCATCATCAGGATCGGGCAGGTCAGACCCATATCTCTGAACCGCTCTTCGAAATCCGCCAGGTAGCCCGCCATCAGCGGCTGAATATAGGCGTTTGCAATAGTGGTGCAGAGGCGATCGAACTCCCGCGCTTCCGGGCTGATCTCGTGGCTCAGTGAGATGACCAGTTCGGGCATCTGCTGAGACAACAGCGCTTTCAACCGCAGCTCATGCTCCGGGTTTGCATAAGAATGCAGGAGACAAATCGCGACGGCATCGACCTCCAGATCCCGGAGGTTTTGTGCGAGTGTCGAAACTTGCGCCTCGTCGAGTGGCACCAGTTCGCAGCCCTGCGCGTTCATCCGCCCACCAATCGTCAGCGCATGAGTGCGCGGCACGATCAGATCGGGTTTGACCAGATTGATAGCATACTGGCCGTAGCGGCGCTCGTATGCGATTTCGAGAATATCCCGAAAGCCCTGCGTTGTGATCGTGGCGGTGACGGCCCCCCGGCGCTCGATCAGCGCATTGGTGGCCAGCGTAGTTCCGTGGATAAGACCGGTAACCTGATCCCAACTTGCACCTGCGCTGGCTAGGACCCGGTTCGCGCCCTCCAATGCACCTATGGCAGGTTGTTGTGGGGTCGTTGGCGTTTTTGTTGTCGCCACGATTTCCGACGTGTCATTCATCAGTACGGTGTCAGTGAACGTGCCGCCGATATCGATTGCCATGCGCAATCCATGTGTCTGTGTCATGAGGTGTCTATTGCTGGAAGAAAAAATCAGGCCCGAAGGCAGCTCATTCGCTAACGCGCGAAGGCCGTCGGGTCAGGCGACGAGATCGCACCCTGTCTGACGACGCATCATGGGCTGGACGGAACTGATTAGCACAACCACTGGCCTTCCTGCTGTAATCCCGGCGATACTGGGATAGCATGAGGCCTTGCGTCAACATTTCTTTTCGCGAAACGATCAGACGCAGCATTGCTGGACTCTAACGATGTGCAGGTTTAAGCGACCTTGTCGAGCTTAAAGGGTTAACGTCTTGAACCGGAAGTATCTTTTCGCATTGTTAAACCGATGCGCTTGCGCGGAACATCGACGTCAACCACCCGGACCTTAACCACTTGTCCGGCTTTGACCACGTCGTGCGGATCCTTAACGAACCTGTCGGCCAGCTGACTTATGTGAACAAGGCCATCCTGGTGCACCCCGATATCCACAAACGCGCCAAATGCGGCGACGTTGGTCACCGTACCCTCCAGTGACATCCCGGGTTTAAGATCGGTGATCTCTTCCACCCCATCTGCAAAAGACGCGGTTACGAAACTCGGGCGCGGGTCGCGGCCAGGTTTTTCAAGCTCGGCAAATATATCGCGGATGGTTGGCAGGCCGAACCTGTCGTCGACAAACTGTTCTGCGCGGAGTCGCTTCAATGCACCTTCATGGCCCATGATTTGACGAATGTCGCGGCCACAGGCCGCAACCACGCGGCGGGCCACGTCATAGGCTTCGGGGTGGACCGAAGAGGCGTCCAGAGGTTCGGAGCCGTCCCGGATGCGCAGAAAGCCAGCACATTGCTCATAAGCGCGGGGGCCAAGGCGCGCGACTTCCATAAGGTCTTTTCTGGACCCGAAGGCGCCGTTCACGTCCCGATGAACTACGATCGCCTCAGCCAGCCCCGGCCCGAGGCCGGAGACATGTGACAGAAGCGGCGCAGAAGCGGTGTTCAGATCGACGCCTACTGCGTTCACCACGTCCTCGATCACTGCCTCCAAGGATTGTGACAGCCGGTGCTGATCCACATCGTGTTGATATTGACCCACGCCAATGCTTTTGGGTTCAATCTTGACCAGTTCGGCCAAGGGATCCTGTAGACGCCGCGCGATCGAGACCGCGCCGCGCAACGAGACATCAAGATCCGGGAATTCTCGTGCAGCCAGTTCCGAGGCGGAATAGACAGAAGCTCCGGCCTCAGACACAACCACTTTTGTCGGGGCCTTCACAGAACTGGGCAACAGTTTGAGCGTATCGGCGACAAGGCGTTCCGTTTCGCGACTGGCGGTTCCGTTTCCGATGGCGATCAGCTCGATATTGTGCGTCGAGATCAGCCGGTAAATCGTGTCCTGTGCACCGCGCAAATCGTTCTTTGGTTGAAATGGATAGAGCGTATCTGTCGCAAGCACCTTGCCAGTAGCGTCCACGACCGCTGCCTTCACACCGGTGCGAATGCCGGGGTCGAGGCCTAGCGTCGCCCGTGCCCCTGCAGGAGCCGACAATAGTAAATCCTTAAGGTTGCGCGAGAACACCTGAATGGCCTCTTCCTGAGCGCTGGCCCGCAGATCAGCCATCAGTTCGACCATCATCGACAGGGACAGTTTAACCCTCCAAGTCCAGCCCGCCACTTTGCGCAACCAAACGTCTCCCGGCCCATCGCTGCGCGTATGCAGATGCGATGCGACAGTCGCCTCGGCCCGGGCGGCCCCGGTTTCCGGATTGGGGGCGATATCCAGCGTCACGATCCCCTCTTTCGACGCGCGCAGCATCGCCAGTGCCCGGTGCGACGGGACCGAAGACCATAGTTCTGAATGATCGAAGTAATCACTGAACTTGGCGCCCTCCTGCTGTTTTCCATCGATCACTTTGGCGGTCAGCAGGGCTTCGCGTTTCAAGAAATCACGCAATTCGCCAAGCAGGGTAGCGTTTTCGGTCAACCTTTCGGTGATGATGTCTCGCGCGCCATTCAGGGCGTCTTTTGTCGTGGGCACCGCTTCGGTCACATAACCTTCGGCCAGCGTTTCAGGTCGCGCTGTACGGTTGCTCAGAATAGCATCGGCCAAAGGTTCCAGACCGTTTTCGCGTGCGATCATAGCCTTGGTGCGGCGCTTGGGTTTGAACGGAAGGTAGATATCTTCCAATTGCGCCTTGGTCTCCGCCCGAGCAATGGACTTCGTCAGATCGTCGGTCAGCTTTCCCTGATCCTTGATTGACCCAAGGATCGTCTCGCGCCGGGCTTCAAGTTCACGCAGGTAGACCAGCCGGTCGGCCAGAACCCGCAGCTGAGAATCGTCCAGCCCGCCCGTGACCTCTTTACGGTAGCGAGCAACAAAGGGAACGGTTGCCCCATCATCCAACAGCCTGACCGCCGCACCCACCTGTTCGGGGCGCGCATTGATTTCCGTGGAGATGGTGCGGGCGATGCGATCCAAGGGCGGGTCTCCGTGTGTTTGGTTGGAGGGCCGTTCTAGCCAGCAGAGCGGCGAAGGAAAAGGGCCCTAAAACACCTAATCTCAGTTCTGCACAGTTCCTGCACATTCACTGCGCGAGCATCTGCACCTGTTCGCTGCATTCCGGACCTATAAAAAACGGAGCAAGATATGGGACAGTTTATTGTACGGGGTATCCCCGCCTCGGTTCTGCAAGACAGCTGGTGGTTTGACACGCCTGATGTGGTGCCGGACAAGTCGCGTCTCGCGAGGGGCCGTGGATGGCCGCAGGCGCTCGGGGCTTTGGTCATACTCGTGGCCCTGGCAGATATACTCTTTCTGGATCACACCCCCGGAATTTCACTGGCCGTTTTTGCGCTGGCCATCGCGGCGGCTGTCTGGATGCTGTTGGGTTTGCGTAGAAATCTGATGGGCCCCGCGCTACTGCTGTTTCTAAGCCTTTTGCCGGTTGTCGAATACGTACAGGCCTTGTCGGTTGTGTTCTTGTTCGTGGGGTCACTGATAGCCTTGTGCTGGGCGGTGCTTGGGTACAGTGACGAGGCGTCGCTGCGGCGGTTTCTCGGGTTGTTTCCGGTTCTGGCCATCCGTCAGATGATCGAACTTGTACAACACGGCAAGTCAATTTCGAAGGCGGATGGCGTTGGGCTAAAGGTCTTGCGCAATTGGGGATTTCCAGTGGGCGGAGCATTAGTTCTGTCCGGGCTGATGATTTCCGCCAATCCAGTTTTGTTCGATTGGGTTAAACAGGTCTGGCAGTTCGACGTTAGGCTCGACCGTTTGTTGTTCTGGCTTGGGATGACGTTTATGATTTGGCCGGTTTTGGCAGTTGCTGCGCATCCAGCCTTGTTGTGCACTAAGCAGGGACCAAAGCGAATACGCGTATTGCCTTCCTTTGGCCTGAACGCGAAGTCCGTTGCGAATTCCCTGATCCTGTTCAACCTGTTGCTGGCGATGCAGACGGCGATGGATGCGGTGTATCTCTGGGGTAACGCCGAATTGCCGACTGGCATGAGCCACGCGGAATACGCCCACCGTGGCGCCTATCCCCTGGTGGCAACCGCGCTTCTGGCTGGGATGTTTGCGCTGGCCGCGCGTCCCTATCTTGCAGAAGGAAAAGGACTGCGTGGATGGATGATGTTGTGGTTGGGGCAAAATGTGCTGCTGGTACTGTCCTCGCTGTTTCGACTGTCAATGTATGTCGAAGCCTATGGTCTGACCTATCTGCGCGTGCATGCGGCCATCTGGATGGTTCTTGTTGCGGCAGGGCTGTGCTTGGCCGGTTGGCAGATCATGCGTGGTCGTTCGAATGGCTGGCTGCTGGTCCGGTCGGCGGGTTTGGGGCTGGCAGTGCTATATGCCTGCTGTTTCGTCAATTTCGCGGCCCTGATTGCCCGTGAAAACCTGCACCACCCCCAGCGTTATGATGAATACTATGTCTGCCAGCTTGGCCCAATGATCGCCGCTGAAATCGCACATTCTCAGCGTCCAACCGGATGTCGGACAATCGCGCCACATATAGGTAATTGGCGGGAATGGGGGTTTCGCGCGCATCGGGTGAATCGTAATCTGGGCACCTAAACCGAGCAGGAGGCAGGTCATGAAAATCCTCGTCGTGGATGACGACCCACGCCTGCGCGAGCTTGTGTCAATCACGTTGGAGCGTGCCGGTTATCAGGTTGTCACCGCCCGAGACGGGCAGATGGCCTTGACCCACGCGTTCCGCGAAGCCCCTGCCTTGATAGTTTTAGATGTGGGTCTGCCCGAACTCGACGGGCTCGAGGTCTGTCGCCGTCTGCGCGCCCGGTCCGACGTACCGATCTTGTTTCTGACCGCCCGCGATGATGAGATTGACAGGATACTCGGCCTGGAACTGGGGGCTGATGATTACGTCACCAAGCCCTTCAGCCCGCGGGAACTGGTCGCGCGAATCAAGGCAATATTGAAGCGCAGCACATCGCAAGGATTGGAACCCGTCTTACGACACGGCCCGCTGGAACTGGATGCTGCTGGTCATACCGCGCGCGTGGATGGTACGATGTTAACCCTGACTGCGACCGAGCTGTCGATCCTGCGCCGGTTGATGCAAACACCTCAGGCCATCGTTTCACGCCCGCAGTTGATTGATGCGATTTATGGCGAAGGCAGCCCGATTGCTGACCGCACGTTGGACAGCCACTTGCGTAACTTGCGGCGAAAGTTGAGCGAGCAGGGTTGGGATTGCGCGATCGACACTGTGCACGGGATCGGGTTGCGGATGGGTCAATGGCCGGGTTGAAGCGCAAATGGCGCCCCTCGTTGGGGTTTGTTTTGGGTGGCGGGCTGGCAGGTACGCTGGCCCTGTCGCTGCTGGGCCTGATCGTGCTGCGGTACCTCGGCCCCGAGATCGGATTTAGCAACGCCGCAGCTCTGATTGCGGTTCTGATCGGACTGGCGACCGCTGTGCTGGGTTTTCTTCTGGTGCGCTTGTTGCTACGCCCTATTTCAGCACTGGCTGAATACTCAGCTGCAGTGCAAAAGGGTGAACGTGCCGATCCCCCCAACCATTTCGGTACGCAGGAATTGACCCGGCTAGCAGGTTCAGTGCTCGACATGGCTGAGACGCTGCAACGGCGTGAAGTTTCTGTGCGAAGTTTTGCCGATCATGTGACGCACGAACTGAAAACCCCTGTCACAGCTATTCGTGCTGCCGGCGAATTGTTGCAGGACACTGATGCGCTAAGCGATCAGGACCGGGCGTTGCTGGATCAGCTTTTGGGTGCAGGTGAACAGATGCAGGCCCAATTGAATGCGTTGAACCGGGTTGCCGCGGCGCGTGTTCCCGAACATCATGGTAAATCCCGGTTGATCGATCTGGTCCCGGACCTGCGCACGACTTTCCCAGAATTGGAGTTATCGATCGAAGAGGGAAACCAAGACATACCGCTGGCCGCCTCGGGGTTGCGTATTGTCTTACAGCAACTTCTGGACAACGCCCGCCGACATGGAGCCAAGCGTGTAATGCTGGCCGCGACTCCAGACGGCCTGACAATTCAGGACGACGGTCCCGGCGTGTCTGAGGGCAACCGCGACCGCATCTTCACCCCGTTTTTCACCACGGCCCGCGAAGACGGCGGCACGGGCATGGGCCTGACAATAGCTGCCAATCTGTTGGGCGCGCATGGAGGGCGGATTAGTTTTCTCCCGTCCGAGACCGGAGCCAAATTTGAAGTTGTATTTCTACGGGGTTGAGTGAGGCAGGACACTTGTAGACAGCTTAGGAGATTACTGCCGATAGATGAGTCTATTTGAAAAACAAGGGTTTGAATGAAGGTTCGCCTTGCCGCTTTGATCACCGCCTGCGCCGCCGCTTTGCTGTGGTTGGACAGCCCATCCAAATCCGAGGTGCTGGTCGGAACCTGTGTAAGTTCCAAGGCATCTGAATCCGAGGTGATAGCGGCGTGTACCGAGTTGATTGAAAATTCAGAAACAACGCCGGAATATCGTCACCTGTTCCTGACGGAGCGTACTTGGTCCCACAAGATCAATGACAGATTTGACCGCGCGATTGCCGATGTTAACCGAGCGCTGGAATTGCAACCGGACAATTACAAGACAAAGGTCTTGCGCGCGCAAATCCACGATGCAGGTGGTAATCACGAGGCGGCGTTACAAGATTACGACAATGCGGTCGAAATGGCACCAAATACATCCTTCACGCATTGGAAAAGGGCGCGGTATCTGGATTGCCATGGGGACCGCACCGAGGCATTCCAAGGGTACCAACGAGTGTTGGAGTTGAATCCTGAGGCGTCCAATGCAGCAAAATACATGGTCGACTATTTGTACCATTCCAAAGATTACGACAAAGCTCTGATCGCACTCGATGATGCAAGGGAGCGTTGGCCAGACTTACTTTGGGTGTATGACGATCAGGTTCAGTTGGACATCATGTATACCAAAAACGTTGAAAGCGCGCTCAACGCAGCTGACAATGCCTTGAAGCTAAGTGATAGACCTTTGATGGAGTTTCTTTTTCCCGCAGCCATCCATTTAACGATCGGTGACGAACAAGCGGGTATTTCCGCAGTTGAACGGTATGCGGACTGGTCCGTTACTTCAAATGCCCGAGAACGATCTCTTTGGAATCGAATCACAAGGGAAACCGGCGAGGAATCCAGTCTCATGAAAGGCGAAAAGTTTCTGCGCAGGGGCATGTTGTTTGCACATTTGGCCCGAGGAGATCTTGCTCGCCCCGAACTGATAGAATTCTTGGAAATTTCCGGCGTTGAGGCACGGGAGACTTTGGTGTCTTTGTTAGTAGACGATGGCGTCGATATATCGGAAGGCGATGGAGCCACGGATGAACTTCTCGTCGAGGCATACATTTCTCACCGATTTAATGAGGCGCCAGACTGGGCTCTACAAAGTCAGGAAAACCCGGCAGAGCATCACTGACATCGCGAATAGGCACTGATGTTGAACTCCCCCGTGTCAATATGCGCTCCCTGACACGGATTGATCCCAGACCAATCCTCATTTAAGGGAGGCCCTGTCAAATCAGAGTCTCCCGTGGGGTGCCATCGCCCCGTTACGGCTCGGTGCCAGTTTCACAACGGCACACACTCTTGGATCGCACGCCCCTGAAAGGCTTTAAAAAAGGTAGAGGAATATGGCAGAAAAATCGAACTTCGACGTATTGTATACCATTGTAGACGAAGCGCCCGAGCTGGCGAGCGCATCGTTCCTGCCCATCATCCGCAAGTTTGCCTCGGCCGCGGGTGTGAGCGTTGGAACCAAGGATATCTCGCTGGCTGGGCGCATTCTGGCGACGTTCCCTGAAAACCTGACCGATGAACAGCGCATCACCGATGATCTGGCCGCTTTGGGCGAATTAGTGAAGACGCCGGATGCGAATGTCATCAAGCTGCCGAACATCTCGGCCTCGGTCCCGCAATTGGTGGCAGCCGTCGAAGAGCTGCAGTCGCAGGGCTATGATATTCCGAACTATCCCGAAGAGCCTTCGACTGACGAAGAAAAAGCGATCCGCGCGCGGTATGATGCCATCAAGGGCTCGGCCGTGAATCCGGTTCTACGTGAAGGTAACAGCGACCGACGTGCGGCACGTGCGGTCAAGAACTACGCGCAGAAGAACCCGCATTCGATGGGGGAATGGGCGTCGGGCAGCCTGACCAAAGTGTCGTCCATGCCGGGCAACGATTTCTACGCAAACGAGAAATCGGCCACCATAACCGCCGCGCAGGCTGGCGACGCCAAGATCGAATTCGTAGGCAAGGATGGCAGTGTCACCGTTCTGAAAGACTGCTGGCCGCTGACTGAAGGCACCGTAGCCGATGCGACGTTCATGTCGGTCAAGGCGTTGTCCTCGTTCCTGGCGGATGCCATCGAGGATACCAAAGCCGACGGCACCATGTTCTCACTGCACATGAAAGCCACGATGATGAAAGTCAGTGACCCGATCATTTTTGGTTATGCGGTAAAGGCGTGGCTTGCGCCTGTCTTCGAGAAGTTCGGAGCAGAACTGGAGGCGTTGGGTGTGAACCCGAATTCCGGCCTGGGCGATCTGCTGGACCGTGTGAAGGACAATGCCGACATCATGGCCGCGATTGACGCGATCAAGGGCGACCGTCCGTCGATGTATATGGTGGACAGCGACAAGGGCATCACCAACCTGCACGTGCCATCAGACGTGATCATCGATGCCTCGATGCCTGCTGTGATCCGCGCGGGCGGCAAGGGCTGGGATGAAACCGGCGCCAAGGGCGATACCAACTGCATCATCCCCGACCGCTGCTATGCACCCGTTTACGATGAGAGCATAAAGTTCTTCAAAGCCAATGGCGCGTTGAACCCTGCCACGGTTGGCGCCGTCGCCAATGTGGGCCTGATGGCGCAGAAGGCCGAGGAATACGGCAGCCACCCGACCACATTCGAAGCACCCGCCGATGGCTCTATCCGTATCGTTCTGGCTAATGGCGAAACGCTACATTCGCATGACGTTGAAAAGGGCGACATCTGGCGTGCCTGCACCGTCCGGAAAGCGCCGATCGAGAACTGGATTCAGCTGGCGATGGACCGTCAACGCCTGACCGGTTCCGAAGCTATCTTCTGGCTGGACGCGAACCGCGCCCATGACGCCGAACTGATCAAATACGTCAAACCGGCGCTTGAGGGCGCAGGTGTGGCAGACAAGTTCCTGATCATGGCCCCGCGCGAAGCAACCCGTCAGTCGCTGGAGACGATCACGGCCGGCAAGGACAGCATCGCCATCACTGGCAACGTGTTGCGTGACTACCTGACCGACCTGTTCCCGATCCTTGAACTGGGCACCTCGGCCAAGATGCTGTCCATCGTCAAGCTGATGAATGGCGGCGGTCTGTTCGAAACCGGGGCAGGGGGCTCGGCCCCTAAACACGTGCAGCAGCTGGTCGAAGAAAACCACCTGCGGTGGGACTCGATGGGTGAGTTCTGTGCGCTTGGTGAATCTCTGAACTTCCTGGCCGACAGCAAGGGCAACGCCAAGGCTGGTGTTCTGGGTGCTGCGGCCGAAGCTGCAACGCAGGGCATTCTTGACAACAACAAGTCACCCAGCCGTAAGGTTGGTCAGCCCGACAACCGCGACAGCCACTATTGGTTCGCCCGTTATTGGGCCGAAGCGCTGGCTGCACAGTCGGACGACGCCGCCCTAGCAGCCGAGTTCGCGCCAATTGCCAAGGAGTTGGCCGACAAGGAAGAGCAGATTCTGGGCGAACTGGCCGCGGCGCAGGGCGTACCGGCGGATTTGGGCGGCTACTATCACACTGATCCGGCCAAAGCCGCAGCAGTGATGCGTCCCAGTGCGACACTGAACGCGATTATCGGGTGATGAAAAGAACCCAGACCCTAACAGGGTCTGGACCTAGGTTCACTGTATTCAGAAATGAAAACCGGCCTTCCTGAGGCCGGTTTTTTTGCTTCAGCAAACCAAGAAAGGGGCCGGCCCCCATAGCCAGCCCCTTTCTGAGTGAGTGGTGGGGCTTACGCCACACCGGTGTAGTTGAGTTAATCCTACTCTCATTACTCGCCCTGAATATTAGGGGATTCCCGTAGTGAACCAGTTTTTGTGAACAAGTTACGCGTAATTTAGACATAACGTATATCCAAATAAGCAAATACACTGATGGCAATCGCCGAGTATTCCGTATTTGGTTAACCCTGATTTCGGTAAAAAGTACGGCCGTTGACCAATGAAGTTCCGCTGCACAAAAAAAGGACCGGTCTCACGACCGGCCCCAGTCTTCCAGCTGAACCGAGGGATCAGTTCGATGCTGCCATCAGTTTTTCGTTATGTTCACGCAGTGTATCCGAAACGATGGCATACCATTCGCCGGATTCACGCATTTCATTCATACCCTTGTTCAGCATGGCCAGATATTGCTTGCCGAATGGGTTGCTGCGGTGGCTGATAAAGCGCAGCGACGACAGTGATGTCACGAAGGGGTTTTCAACCAAATCGTTCTGGTTCAAACCCATTTCCACCATGGTATCCGAGAACAGCTGAACTTCGAAAGTCGCAACGTCAGCGGTTCCGGTCAAAACGGCATCAAGGCATTCACGAGCCGTAATAGGTTGCATAAGTGTCATGGATTCGCCGTTGTGCAGGCCTTCCTGCTCCAGGTCGTGAATGAACCAGCCGTCCATCCGGCAGATGGTTGCGCCCTTTAGTTCTTCGAAGGTCGTTGCACCGGCAAAATCGCTTTCCGGTATCGTGTAGAAGCCGACGACAATGTCATAAACCGGAACTGACGAGTCGAACTGCGTGCAGCGAACTTCGGTTTCCCAAGACCATTCATAGGAACGGTTCGTGCAATCCGGCATGTTCCACGCCATTGACACGTCGAACGCGCCCAGAGGCAACAGTGTTTCCAGGTGTGAATTCCAGTCATCAACGAAGCTGACCGAATAATCACGTGCGTTACCGCCACGCTGCAGGGCTGTGGTTCCCAGACGCGTGATGGCGCCACCGCCATTCAGCGATTCATCCGCAAACGGAGCCCAGCCGTTGCCGGTGACCAACTTGATCGGAGGCTGATATACGCTGGAGCGTTTTACGTTTGCCGCACGCTGTTCTTCCGCAGCGATGATTTCTCGTGCCGACTGACCGTTCGGCAGGCTTCCGTCCTCACAAGGCAAAGCCAGTACCAGACCGGGTTCCAGGCTGTTCGGATTGGCGATGACATTGCGGTTCGCGTTGAAGATCGGCTGATAGTTTGATGTGCCGTAAGCTGCGATGGCAATGGTTGCCATCGTGTCACCGTCCGCAACCGTGTAGTTGGTACATGCTTCCTGCGCGGCAGCTGCACCGGCACTCACTGCTGTGAAGGCCACAGCCGACATCGCGATTTTCTTCATATCAAACATTTCCACTTCCTCCAGTGATTTGTGTTGTCAGGCTTCTTAGGAGCCTTATCCATTTTCCATTTGATGACGCAGGGCAGTGGACACGATATCCCGCCATTCGCCTGATTGCTGCATGATCGCCAGACCCTGATTCAGCGTCTCAAGGACCGCTTCACCGTCAGGATTATCTTTGTGTGTCATGATGTTAAGAGACTTGATCGCCGCAAGGTTGGGGTTTTCGACGATCTGGTGCTCGTAACCCAAGCGGCTGATGGCCTCGACTGCCAGATGCGCCTCGATCGCGACGATGTCGGCGTTGCCCTCCATGACCGCGTGAAAACAGTCATCGGGGGATACTGGTCGCATCAGCTTGATGACTGGTTCGTACAGGCTTACTGCGTTCATGTGCGACAGGGACCAGCCTTCGGGGCGGCAGATCGTGGCGTCCGCAAAATCTGCGTAAGTCCGCGTTTCAACGTAATCGGATCCCTCGCGGGCGAAGAACGTATCCACGACTTCGTAGAAAGGGTTTGAGAAATTGTAAGTTTCGCACCGCGCGCGGTCGCTTTCAGACAGCGCCTCCGCCGAGTCGCAATCCGGCCGCGACCAAGGAAAAGTCGCGTCAAAGGCCAGCGTCGGCATCAGCAGGTCCAGATGCGAAGACCAGTCGTTTACGAACTGAATTTTGTAATTCTGTTCAGGCGCAGCGCGTAGAAAGGCAGTCTCAACAAGCTCTGTATAGAGGCCGCGTTGGGGCAGGTTTTCATCGGTGAACGGTGCATAGTTGCCGCCGGTAATCAACAGCAGCTGGCGGTCACGGATTTCCGGGCGTGCGCCGTCATCCGCGTTGCGGATCAGGGCTGCGCCTTCCACGCGCGCCGCTTCGATTTCTTCCTTTGCGGCTGCTTTGGCTACGACCACGGCCTCTTCACTGGCCTTCTTGGCTTCTGCCTCGGCTACAGCAACGCGGGCTTCGGCCTCGGCGATGGCTTTTTCCGCCCGCTGCTCGGCGGCTTTGACCAGCTCTGCGGCCATTTCGGCAGCCATACGCCCGGCCTCAGTATCTGGCAGCTGCGGCGCGCGCCCTATTTCGTCGAGACAGGGAAGAGTCAGGACGTCGCCAACGCGAATGATGTTCGGGTTCGATCCAATGACATCGCGGTTGGCGTCAAAAATAAACCGATAGTCTTCGGTTGCGTAGACCGCAATCGCCAGTTCGCGTAGGCTGTCGCCGCGCTTAATTTCATACGTCGAGCATGCTTCTTGCGCCGAGGCTGTGCCTGTTGCGGCTGCAAGTGCCAGACTGGATATGATCAGATGTTTTCTCATGGGTCCCGTTGCTTTGCCTTTTTATGGTTTCGCCGGTTTGACCACGGCGATTGAAATGTTGTCCTGATCCGGATCGCCCTTGCCTTGAAGGGCCTGCAAAAGGGCGTCTGCGATATCGCGGGCCGGTGACTGGGCGTGAGTGCGTATAAGGGTCTCGATTTCAGGATTGCTGAGGTATTGCAGACCGTCGCTGCCGAGTATCAGAATGTCCGCTGGGCGCAGTGCCAGCGGCTGCTCGGGGCAATCCACCTTGGGGATTGCGGCTCCCATGATGACCGAAGTCAGTTGGTTGCGGTCGGGATGCGACAAAGCTTCATCCGTGGTCAACGTACCTTCGGTGACCTTAGCGTCGATCACGGGAGCCATCGAATGGTCCTCATTGATTTGCGTCAGCACCGCGTCGCGGAACAAATACAACGGGCTGTCACCGATCGAGATCCAGAACACCCGGCGGCCCAGCATCAGCATGCCCAGCAGGGTGGACCCTAATCTGACCCCGTGTTCTTCGCCGTGGCTTGCCACAGCGGCGTTGGCCTGCATTGCGGCCAACGGCAGGGCGTCGAGCAGAGCGCCCTCAACAAGGTCGGGTTCATCCAGCTGAGCATCCATTGCCTCGCGCCATGCGGAAATGACCAGCTCTGACGCGATGTCGCCTGCGTCATGCCCGCCCATCCCATCGGCGACAACGACATATCCCGCGCTGGCCGTGTCCGAGACACGGGCTGCAATCGCGTCTTCCTGCCCATCGCGCTGACCCTGATTCAGAATTAGGGCGATGTCATATGCAGGCGTCGCCAGCATTAATCGGCATCCCGCCAGTCAAAGCCGTCATCGCAGAAGGCGGTAAACCGGATCGAGGTTTCGCTGATGCGGATCAAATCGCCGTTGGATAGGGCAACGGTGCTCAGCACCGGTTTCCCATTCAATCGCACGAGGTTGGCTTTGCCGCCATGACCCAGGTAGCATTTTCGATCTTCGGGATCATAGGCGATCACCGCATGGTTGCTGCGTGAAATGCCGGTGTCGCCAAAATCCAACTGGATAGCCTGATCGTCATTGCGGCCGATCTGCATCAAACCCTCGGTCAGGGTAATACATGAGCCACGGCCGGGACCAGCAGTCACAACCAGCCAACCTACAGGAAAGGTTTGCTGAGCAGCTTCGGCCTTGGCGACTGGGGCGGCTGTTTCAATCATCTCTTGAACATGCGTATCCGCGCGTTCGAAGCCCAGGAAGGTCGTTTTAACACGAGAACGACGATCGGTGGCCGGGGCCGGTGCGGGTTGCTCGGAAACAACTACGGTCGATTCGGAGGTTACCTCGATCACGGGTTCAACAACCGGTTCGGGCTTCGGTTCCTGAGCGGGCTCAGAAGAAACTTCAACCAAAGCAGGCTCGACGGGTGTTTCCAGCGTTTCGTCTACACTCTCGGTGGCGGCTTCTGAGACAGCCGCTAGCATGGCGTCTTCGCTGCCATCCGACTCGGACGGGTTTAAGTGCAGAGTGACGATCTGTTCATCACTCTTTTCAATTTCTTCGGCTGGTGCCTCGGCCTCGGTGTCTTCGATTTCTGAACTGGAGCTTTCGTCTTCCAATTCCGGCGCAGTTTCAACCACGTCGCTTTCGGCGAAATCGGGCATCTTGTCTTCGGGGATCAGCTCATCTGCTTCTTCGTAGTTTTCTGCAGATGTATCACCGCCGCCCAATGCCTGACGCAGAGCGGCGAAGTCCGCAATCGGTGCGGGCTGCTCTGTTTTTTCGGCTTCTGCGGCGCTGGCTTCAGCTTTGTCTTCGTCTTTGGTTTTGCCGGCACCTTCGAGAAGCCGGCTGAGAGGGCTTTTGTATTTGAACATGGTGTCGACACCTTTTTTAGTTCTGGCACGGGGTTCAATCCGCGGCGTTGCTACAAACCTCCGCACTTGCGGGCGGGGTCACTGATGAAGGAGAAACAGCGAAACTAATTAACTTCGCGACGGGCCGGCTCCCGACAGAGAGGCGATATTAACGCCGCCCTCAGCAAACACACACTGGCGAATTTCACTCACACCGGTCAGATCTACTCCTGGGTTAGCTGCATGGTTGCAGCCGTCTCAGCCCCATTACGCAGTACGGTCACTTTCGCTTGGGGTATATTTTTGGAAACCAGAGAGGCCAGTACCGCATCCAGGCCTTCAGGGGCGTCAATCGCCAGACCAGTTTGGGTCTCATGCAACAGAACGTCGCCTTGCTGAAGGTTGCCTGCACCTTGCTGCGGTGCAGTAGTCACAACAGTCTGCCAACCTGTATCGCCTGAATGCCGCGCCTCGAACGTGTAGCCGTTTTGCAACCCGAACGCGCGGATAGCGGGCAAGGCCAGCAACCCGTTCTGTGCCCGGGTTTTACCCAACGTGCGGTAACGCGCGGTAACGCGGATAAATCCATCCGGATCAACCGAAAAGCCGTCCAGTACTTGCGCCGCCAGAGATGCATCTGCGCGCACAGGATTGCCATTCAACGTGTAGATCGTCGCGCCGCGCTGTACCCAGTCACCTATGACGGACATGTCCTGCCCGGATTTTATGCCGGTGACAGCAAGAACGTTCCCGGTGGTACCGCGACGTTTCGACGTGTTAAACGGGACTTCAACGTCCCAATGGCCAAATGCAACCTGATGCTCAGCCACGTTCACCGAAGCTTCAACTGCAACCGGTTCGGGTTCAACGGGTTGAACATCTTCCACGTTGGCCGTCGTTTCGACCGGCGCGGCTGCAGTGTCGGCCTCTTGGGCGACTTCGACCTGAGCTTCAGTCGTCTCTGCTTTTTCGTTCGTGGCTTCGGCGATGGCCGAGGCTTCAGGTTGGGTCTGCGCCTGCTCGATAGGCTGTTCCTGTCTGACCTCTGGTTCTGTTGCCAAAGCGGGTTCGGCCGGTTCCGGCTCTGATACGGCTTCGGCGGTCTGCTCGACCGGTTCCGGTACAGCGTTCACTGGCTCCGGAGTGGCCGGAGCCTGCGCTGTTACCGGGCTTGCTTCGGACGGTGTCTTGTCGCCCGACATTACGAAATATCCTCCAGCAGCGAGGGCAACCAGCGCGACGCCGGCGGCCATGACCATCTTGCTACTGCCGCCCGAGCCGCTTTGGACGATGGTATCCACCGCTGTGGGGGTTTCTTCCTTGGGCGTAAACTTGGCCAGCTCTTCTTCCGACTTGTCCTCATTGCCCAATGCCAAATCCGCGTTACCAGCCAACAGTGCTGTGACCACGGCTTCGGCGTTGTCGCTTTCCGCTTTGATGCGCGCTTTTTCCGCCGCTTCATCCTTGCGGTCCATTCCGACGATGACTGATACCGGACGGTAGGCAAAGGTTTCGAACATGACGTCCGGACCCCGGAACATACGCAACCAATCCAACGCGGATTGAAGCCTGTCAGTGGCGTGCACTTCCATCGCCTTGTCGATCGCTTCCAGGAACCCGTCCGGATACCCGTCAAAGAGTTCGGCCAGTGGCGTGTATGGATCGGATTGGCCACTGTTGAAGGCGTTCAAACGGGTTTGACCATCGATTGGACGTTCGCCGCTGATGGCGTGATACAATGTCGCCGCCAGAACATAGAGATCGCTGCTAGGACCCTGTTCCGCACCGCGAACATAAAACTCATGTGGCGAGTAGCCATCCTTGATCACGCGCAGTGTCAGCAAGGCGGCGGATTTATGTGCCGCTTGCTCGCGCGCTGCACCGAAGTCAATCAGGATCGGTTCGCCATGTTCGTCGATCAAGATATTGTCGGGCGATATGTCCCGATGCAACATGCCGCTTTGATGAATGAATGATACCGCCGACAGCATTTTTTCAGTGACCTGAACGATAAAGTCAGGTCCGCTTTCGTTGTTGGGCTTGTCGATGTAATCCAGCAGGTCGCAACCGCGGATGAGATCCATCGCGATGTAAGCAGTGTTGTTGTCTTCGAACACCTGGTGAACATCGACGATGTTGGGGTGTACCAGCCGCGCGTGATTGCGGGCTTCCTGAATGAACAGGTCTATGATCGAACGCAAGTCGTCTTTATGGTCCGGATCGGCTGGCTCGACCAGATCGCCATTTCTATGGCACAGAGCACCCGGATAGCACTCTTTGATGACTACATCGCGCTCCAGGCTGTCGCGTGCAAGATAGGTGATTCCGAAACCGCCATTGCTGAGAAAACTGATGATCTCGTACTGGCCGCGCAAAAGCTTTGCACCCGGTTTCAGGCCTTCGATTTGAGGTTCGTCGTGCGTTGCGCCGACCGCCTGGTTGTGGCTCATGTCTTCCCGCCCATTCAATTTAGTTTGCGGCACAAAAAACCGGACATTCAGCCCACGAAACTCACAACCAAAAACAACCGCAGGACACTTGAAACGGTTAGACGGTTCAAATTTGACTTTATTGGGGCCGCCTCATGGCTTCACTAAGGATGCGATTTTACAGAATCGCACATATAGTGGTTACCGTCACAATCGACACACCATGTTGTAAAATTAGGGTAAGGCGATGTGTACTTATTCTTTGAATTCGATTGTTTGGTCTACGAACTCGAAACAATAAAAAGATGATTCTGCCTCATTCGAATCGTCGGATTTCGACTCAATTTTAGCGAGAATCGATCAGGTTCCGGTACGTGGCGAGGCGGATGCCACGGTACTGCCTGCCCATGCCAAGTTGTCGCTCAGTTGCGCAAGGATGCTGATAGCGTCCTTCAGTGGTGCATCTCCGCTTTCGAATTGCAACAGTAACAACAAGTCTGTTGCCTTTTCGAACTCACCGGGAATCCAGTCGGCCTCGGGGTCGATTTCACTGCCGGACTCCAGCCGTTCCGCAAAATCCTCGACGATCTCCTGACAACTTTGCAGGAATGCTGCAGGCTCCATTTCCGAGGATTCCCGCAGATCATCATAGATGCTGGTAATGGCCGCCAGCCAATCCTCAAGGATTGGATTGTCCAGCGGGGGCAGGGCGGCACTTAAGCTGGATTGAACCGACTGAGAATGCGAGCCAGGTGTTGGGTCAGAAACTTCTTCGGAGCCCTCGAGAGATGCCAGGTAAGGCAGAAACTGATCTTTCAGGTCCTGTTGTGCAGCATCAAGATCGCGCTGACGACGGCAGGATGCTATGTTCAACACTTGTTCGGCCAAATTTTGGCCGCCACAGGCGTTCCAGAGATCGAAATCAGGTTCGGGTTCCTTTGCCATGGCACGCACGGCAACCGGCGTGCCAATTGGAACAACGGCTTGGAATAGGTCTCCCTTTTCCTTCTCCAGACGTTTTGTAACCCTGTCGAGTGCGGTTTCATCAGACAAAAGATCCGCATGTGTTACCGCCAGCAAACTGTTGTCCCGCAGTTTTTGGGGGACTTGCGACCACAAATGCCGCTCAGTTTCTCGCCAGGCTGTTGTGCCGTTGGTACACCAGATCGCGCAATCAACATATTCAAGCAATTCCAGCGTCTGTTTGTACGTATCGTCAAGTGCGCCGGAGCCGGGCAAATCATAGAGCGAAATCTCTTGCAGGGCAGGGGTGTTTACTCCGACCGAGATAAAGTCCGGATTGTCACCGGCTGCTTTATCCAGGGCAATGCCGGAATAAACCTTGGGCTCCTTGTCCCACCAGCCAACTGTGGTTTCGGGTTGCTCGGCATACGCCACGATGACCAACGGCAGCTTCAGATGTTGCGGTCCGGTGGGCAGAATATCGGCACCAGCAAGCATATTAGCCAAGCTGGATTTTCCCGCGCCGAACTCTCCGGCAAAACCGATAGTTACCGCGTTGGACAGCCGTTCTGCATGTATCAGAGCGCTTGCGCGCATCTGCTCAAGCTCATCCGATGCCGGTGCCTTTTCAGTCGCGGTCAGAAAGCGTTCAAGTTGACGCACTTCCTGCTCGGTTCTGGGGAATTCGATCATTCTGCAGCCTCTGCCTGTGGGTTATCCGCGGTGATGGGTCCCAGCGCCGTGCTCAGCTCATCTGTAATGCGGCGAGCCTGGTCGACGGCGCGTTGAGCCTCGGTACGTGGGTTGGACCCGTCTGGCCCGACGCGATGTTCCAGATGCCCGGCGAGCAGCGCCAAATAATGGTCCAAAACGGTTTGTAACCGTTCAACCAGATCACTGCGGGCGGTATCGATCAGGTCATCGCCGATCATCTCGAATTCCTGGACGATCATCCGTTCGGCTCGGTTTACAACGCTCTTACGTGAAATCAACCTCGACAACCAGGTGACACGAAGTTCCACGGTAATGCCACGGGTCAGGGCGGTCATGTCAGGGCGGAACCAGCGCACGGCACTGGTGTTCATTCGGTTGTCCACCGGTTCCTGCCAGCCCGGCAGGGCGCGCAGCGCAGCGTTGCTTTGAAGATCAATGGCATACAGTTCGCTCAGCATGCGCTGTCGAACGACCTGAGTTGCACCCTGCACCAGCTCGCGCATCCGTTCGCGCAGGGGTGTAAAGTTGAGTTCGGTTTCGCCATTCTTGGCCAACAACGGGGACTGACCGTCAGGCCCGCGCACTACGATCGAGACCGCCTCGGCCACGGTATCGTCCATGACACCGCGCAGGTTGGCCAGAACATCATCCATATCATTGTTGATTGCTTCGGTTTTATTCCCGATTAGCGCGCGCAACTCGGCGAGGGTCTTGTTGTTATCCGCGTCACTGGCGTTTGGCCCTTCTTCAGCCTCCAGCGCCCGCAGCCTTGCGCTGCTGCGCTCCAATTCACCTTGCGCAAAGCTGTTCAGGTGTTGCCACGCCATGCGCAATTGTTCGTTGCGCGGGCCGTTGGTCAGGGCCTGTGTCACGTGACGACGCAGATCCGGCAGACCCGAAGCGATCATCGCTGCAAAACGCAATACAGCTTCGCGGCTAATGGGTCCGGGGCCTTGCTTGATCTCTTCGACACCATCCAGGTACTGCTTCATCTGCTCGGGATGGGCGCGCAGCCAGGCCAGAATATCGTCGTGATTGATTCCGGCATCATCACCGGTCAGCGCGTAATGCGCCCATTGGGCGCTGCCCATTAGGACATCGATGTCCGAATTGCCAAGCGCCTTTTCCAGTCCGTCCATCACATCGACGCGAACTTTGGCAGCATCGTCCGAACCACCGCCCAACTCGTCCACACGATTGATGAATACGACGATCTGACCCAATTCCAGTGCTTGCATCAGTCGGAAAAGTTTCAGATCGGCGCGTGACAGGGCCTGATGTGCCGACAAAACAACGACGAAAAAATCGGATTCCTTGAGGTACTGTCGCGAGATCTCTTCACGGATCAGCAGCGGATCGTTGACGCCTGGTGTGTCGGTTACCGTCAACGGATACGGAAAATGACCGATGTCGAAATAGACCTCAGCCTTGCGGGTGATGTCGCTATACAGCCCTCGGTCCGAACCCGGATCGTATTCACCTTCCTCTGTCGGGTCATCGCCGGCACAGACGTATCGCGCCAAATCATCCGACGTCAGCTCGTCAAGATCATGATGCTGACCCAGCAGGTGCTTATAGCTTTCGCCCAGACGCAGTTTGGCGCGGGTTTTCATCGCCTCGACCTGCTCTTCGATCATCTCGCGCTTATAGCTGTCTTCCTCATCGGGAAACATATTGCGCAGTTCTTCGCCTTCAGCGATCAGGGCTTGCCACTGGCGGTTGTCGAAGAAATGGAACTCGGCACCCGAAGTCCGCCCGGACGGGTGCCCGAAATGCATGTCGGTAATAACCGTGGTCCAAGGGTTCACATCCGACGGCAGGTATTCCGCCTGACCGGTAAAGCCGTTGATCAGGCGTGATTTTCCGGCTTTGATCTGGCCGACGAATGCAATTGAAGGCTTGAGATTTGATAAGTCGTCCACAATACGCGTGATGAATTGACGGGTTTCGTCATTACTCATCCCGTTCATCTCGTCGGCGATGCGGATCAATTCACGGCGGTTAAACTCACTCATAATACTTACCCTGATAACTCGTATACTCGGACTGACACATTAGAAAGGAACATATTGGGCAGGATCGCGGTCATTCGACGGCGCCCTTTAAAGATTTCCACAAATTCACCATGGCGCCCAGCTTGCGCGCGTCATGCAAAGTTGCAACGGTTTGCTGACCATCCCGCAACAAAGCTAGACCAGTGCCTTGTCCGCCTGTCGGGCGCAATACAACCATTTGAGGTCGCGAAAGCGATGCTTTAGTGTCAGCATCCCACCCTGCCAAATCGCGAGTAAACTGAGCCAGAATATCGCCGTCCGGGTGCGCTGGTTGACCTGGGGCGCATAGCCCATCGAGCAGTGGTGCGGAACTGTCTTGATCGTCGAACAGAGCTTGGCCCTGCGCAAAACGCGCGGCATCGTCGTAAAACTGACGGGCCAGGCCCACTGGATCACTGGAATTGTTATCGCACGCGTCAACTGTGTCTTCGGCGCTGGAAGGGACGATGGAAACATGCGGTTCGTCCGGTAGACTGATCTGCGCGCAGGCAGCTTCGATCTCGGAATAGGTGATGCCGACATCATCCGCCTCTAGGGCGGTGTCAGGTCGCATTGATACCAGTTCAAGGGGCCCTGGCGCACCTGCGATGTCGGTTACCAAGTGGGCCAGTTTCGTCGTGAGTTCGGCGCGCGGTTCGGTTTCGAAGTCGGGTAAAGGTCCAGTGCTGCTGCGAAAGATGTCCGTAATCCGCGAGCTGTTGACTTCAATCGCGAGACAATCGCCGGTGGATGCGGTGAATTCCAGCCGACGCGGCAGGATTGTGCCCCGAATAGTGCCCAGTACCTTTTGTCGACGCTCGTTTGCTGTATCCCCTGCAAGGTGAACGGCAGGTGACAAGCGCGCAGTCGAGGATCGCCCGATATCTTCGAGCATCTCCATTATGTCTGTGTCCATCATATCCGTGACCCCCTCTGGTCCCGTCTAAACTGCCTCTGCCACCGGCCCAAGGCTTAGATGCGATTTTGTCAGTGCCAACCCGACATTGGCACTGTCTCGGCAAATGTAACAGATCACATGATTAGGATATTGCCGCGTTCGCAGAAAGATGTGTAGCCGGTTGTCCGAAAACACCGCGATTTCCCCAAATCCCGGATGATCGGCCCCATCTGAACCCGCCGCACGCAACAGTCCTTCAAAGGCAATGACGCCACGGCCCTGAAACAGATTCGCAACGGCCAGCGCTAAGTTCTCCAATACTTCAGAATGTTCAGCCTCTGCTACCTGCAGCCCCAGCAACATTCCGGTCTCCATATCGACATACCCGGCTGCGATGCAGTCGGGTATGGTCTTCATGGCAGAGGACAAGGCTACGTCTATCGTCATCTCTCGACTCGTTCGAATAACCTAATACGAAAAAACCTAGGGGCAGGGCTGTTACAGTACATGCCAATCTGCTCCGCCATTTTCCTTGAGCTTCGGGATTGGCCGCTCTTTCTCGCTGCCGTTGCTGTGTTCCCGAGCGATCTGATCGAACTCGGTCAAAAATGCAGCAAACACGCTTTGCAGGCCTTTGGCGTCTTCGGGGAGTTCCTCGTTCGCAACAACCTCGTGCCACATATCCGACGCGCTGAGCGGAACACCGGCTGGCACGTTCAGCAAGTTTGTCAGTTCCGGAGCGGCCTCGTCGACCCGGGTTGTATTCACCTGTTGCTCGTTTTCTTCGCTGACCATTGAAACGACATGGTCACCTGTCAGGGCATTCGATTCCGGTTCTGGTTCATACTCTTGGTCGGTATTCTGAGACTGCTCGGCCAGTAACGCCGTGATTGAAGAGACCGATGTTTCGATATCCGATCCTGCTTCTTTGGCCTCTGTCTCCGAGTCATGCGGCTTGGCCTCTGCGTCTAGGGGTCCATCTGTTTCTTCTGCCGCGATGACGATTAATTCAGGTTCGTCATCTTGATCTTCGTCAGCAAGAAACTCGAATTCATCCACGTCATCCCCGGGACGCGCCAAAACGTTCAGATCCAACGGATCATCAGATGTATCCTTAAAGTACGCGCGCAGTTCGTCGCCGGACGCATCAACCTCAGGCACCATTTCCGCACGCAGCTTCTCGGCCTCTTCCGCGTCAATGCGCGAACGACCCGTGTCTTCTTCTCTCCGCTCAACGCGCGCTGGACGGACAGGGAAGTTTGTAACGACATCTTGATCTGCAGGTTCCGGATCGACTCTTTCAACCAGTTTCAGCGTCGATACTTCAGAATCAGCGCTACTGGTTGGCCGAATGGGCTGCACTCTGGCACCACCCGCCATGGATTTGTCGATCTGATACCGGGCAAGCATATTCGCGCGATTGTCCATTATCTGTTCGGTGATCTCCAGGAAACTGTCGACCATCTTGCCGCCGCCGCTGCGGGCCCACATTTCCGCGTCGCCAGTTTTGTCGCGGGCAATAATTGCGTCACGGGCCGAAAACAGGATCGAACGGTTAAACAGGTGGCCAGCTTCACGGTTCACCCGTCGCAGTACTTTTTGCCGGTCTTTCTGATTCAGAGCATCTGCCCGGGTCACCAGCAACAGAGAATTGTTCTGCAGCCGTTCGGGCAACGCCACCCAAGTCGCCCGTTCGGTTTCCCTCCAGGCTTGTGTCGAATGCGTACACCACAATACACCGTTGGCCTGACCAACCGCACGTCGCCAAACATCAGTCGATATTTTTGGGTCGGAAATACCGGGCGTGTCAATCAGATCTACAGCCTCGAGAATGTCGGCTTCCAGAAAAATGCGTACAAACTGTGCATCGTTCACGCCAACCGTATCCAGTTGATCCAGCTCGATCGTCTGCGTGCTGCCATCGTGGCGTTTGATGTAAGCAGGCCGTCGTCCCCAACTGAACCAGATGGGCGGCAGTTGCGTTGCCGTGACCTGTGTGGGCAATGCCTGCTTGCGCAAGAGAAAGTTCATCAGTGTCGATTTGCCGGCACTGAATTCTCCCATAAGCGCAAAGACAGGTTTGCGGCGGGACCACTGCTCGATGCGTTCCCATGCTTTAGGAGAGACGAAGCGGGGTTGAAAATCTTTTACCATAACTCTTCTTATGCTGCTTCGTTGCTGAGGTCTTTGAGGATGTCGCCCAGAATGTCATCGCGCGACTTTTGCGGCTGCATTCCGGCCATCAATTCCGAAGTCCTGGCCGGGTCGTTCTCGGCAGACTGCGAAATGTTCAAAAGGGTTTCCTTTTGCTCGCGCATGAAATCCGCCAATGTGGCCCGGACATTTTCCAGAACGGCTGCGATCTGGTTCTCCTCGATGTCTTTGGTGATCGAATTTGCCTCGGATGCGATCAGACGAGTGTAATCTGCGGCGTAAGCTTCGAACCCTTTCCGCTTATGCCACCAGCGTCGCCACCACGTGCTTTGCAGGTCCAATGCGATTGTGCGGCCAATGCCCAACGGCGGCGGTACGCGAGGGACGATCGGGGCTTCGATGCTGAATTCACCCAGGTGGTTCCCCAGAAGTTTGTGATACAGCGCACCGATATCGGCAGCCGCGGCAGAGTAAAGCGAACCAGCTTCTTTGCGCATCGACCGCGCAAAGCTGAAATAGGCTGCCTTTTGCAAGGTTCGCAGGCCAGCAGGATCGTACTGCCAGGTCCCTTCTTCTCCATTCTGTTCGAGATGTGCAATCAGCGAATCCGTCGCGCGTTTGACAAAGTTGGCCTCGGCAGAATTCAATCGCTCCAGTACCTTGCTGCGCAATGCGGTAGTCAGATCGGCCACCTTCTTTTCATACTCGGCGGCTACGGTCGCAATCGCTTCATCCGGTGAAATCCCGTCCAGATTCCGAACAACGCCTTCGCCATCAGCCAGGGTTTTTGCAACGGCGGTGGCACGAATTTGACTGGCGATATTGCGTGCGCGATGACGAACGCGATCCAGCAGACGGTTTCCTGCCCCCTCGGCGATGCGCTCATTCATCGCGAGCAGCAAATCCGGTAGGCCCGACAGCGCCCAGATCTTGTCAAGCGAGGCGGCCTGATCACCAAAACCGGCGGCCAGATAGAAGGTATTCAGCGCTTGACGCGACTCCTCGGTCAGGATGTCCGGATTGCCTGTCAGAGCAGCTTCGGCCCATTGTGCACTGCCGAAAACAATGCTGGTATCGGTGTCGATGTTGTTCTGTTTCAGTGTGTCCTGGATCCGGTCGCGGATCTCGGGCACTTGATTTACAGGGTCCGACAGCTCGTCAATGCGGTTCACGAAAAGAATGATCTGGCGGTTCTCGAACTGCGCGATGATCCGCATCAGCGCCATATCCATGGTCGTCAGAGCCTGGCTGGCCGCCAAAACGACTATGCAGACTTCGGACCCGCGCAGACTACGCAACGTGATCTGTTCGCGAACCATGAACGTGTCGTTCACGCCGGGTGTATCGCACAGTTTCAACGCAATGGGATACTGCGGAATGTCCATGTACAATTCCGCAGACTTGGTCACGTCGGCGAAACGACCGGTTTTGGGGTTGATATCAGGGTCGTCCTCGTCACCCAGGCAAACATACCGTTGGATCAGTTCCTCATCGAAATAGTCATACTGGTGACTTTGTCCCAGGATCAGATCGAAATGCTTGCCCAGCCGGTCTTCAGACTTCGCCTTCATTTCGCCAATCTGCCGCCGGATGTCGTCCATTTCGTCATCGGCGCCCGCGCGGTTGGCCAGTTCGCCAAGGCGACCACCACCAACCATCAGATTGTCCCACTCTTCCTGCTCAAAAAAGGTAAACTTGGAACGGGTATCGCTCTGCGTGCGGGTATTGATGTTCAGCGTCGTCACAACGGACGTCCAGGGGTTAACATCTGATGGCAACAGGTTGGGTCGTCCCGCCAGTATGTTCACAATCGAGGACTTTCCGGCCTTGACCTGCCCCACCAGCGTGACGTTGGCGGTGAAATTCTCCATACGCGTTTTGAGCGTCGCCAGACGCGCTGAGGAACGTGCATCCGCCACCTCTGTCAGCTGGTCGATCTGAGTCGTCAACGAACCCATCGCCTCGGTCATCGGGGTCAGGGATTCGTTTCCTACGGACAGAAGGTGGTCGTTGCGCGCCATTGTCAGCCTCCGGTTCCTGTTGCGGCCATGTGGACCTGTTTATTTTCCGGCAGACCGCCGATGGGGTTACCCGGCAACATGTCGATCCGAGCGATCAGATCCAACGCATTGCCCAGAATTGCCGCCTCGGTTTTGGGCGAGATCGATTCGTAAGCGAACGAATCTGCCAGAACTTCGATTGAGCTGAAGTGTTCGCCATTCTCCAGGCTCGCCACGCGGCGCCCGGTCGGGAAGTCCTGAGAATTGTTGGCAGGCAATGGCATGCGGGCATTGGCCAACAGGTAACGATTACCCGAGTGGGTTTTTAGTGCGATGCCGAACCCGGTGCCAGGATGCTGGCTGTTCAGGGTTTTCAGCTCGCCAACAAAACTTTCACGTGCAAGATCAACAGCGTCTTGCTCGGAGGCAGCGGAATATATCTGATTGGTCACGACAGAGACCCTTGCTACTGGAGTTGAGCTAAAACTCGTACATTGCCAGGTGGCGAAAAGACTCATTAACTCCTGGTGCTCCATCAATTACGATCACCACGGTCTTAATTTGACGCGAATAAGATTTTTTGGCGTTTGAAATGTGGCGCAAATAAGGTGGCGCCTGCATAGTATTGCCTCAACCTAAGCGAGAAATTTGGTTGAGTGGAGCAGGGAGTGGGTCAATTTTCACTTGGCTGGCTCGCAAACCCCGACGTTGCTCCGCGATGAAGTATTCAAGTTAGTTACTGATAATGCTCACTTAATAAACGCACTCAGCACAAGATCACTGTGAAGCAGTTACGGCTGCATTCTCGCAGGCCAACTTAAGGTGTATGCAGTCGGCACTCAGACACTCAACGTTTGCGTGTTTATTATTTGGCATCAAATACGCCTCATCGTTTCTAAAATGGAAACATCGATTGGGTGAATTAAGTCCATTAGCCATTTTGTTATCAAATTTTAATTTAGTTCGCTCAACGCAGTTTGAATTGCCAGTCTCACTGGCCAGTGAACACACAGTGGCCCGCCGCCTCAACCAGTGCCAGCCTGGCCTTTGACTAAGCACACGCCCTACCGGGTGCGATACCACTTGCAACAATCTTTCCGTTAGACTGATTTTACCTCTCGCGCTCCAAGGCAAGCTTTGCTATTGAGCGCGACATTCCGATGCCATGGCATCAGGTTGCGGGTGTGGCGAAATTGGTAGACGCACCAGATTTAGGTTCTGGCGCCGCAAGGCGTGGGGGTTCAAGTCCCTCCACCCGCACCACAGAATGTCTGTCAAACGCCGTAACGCGCCATGAACATGTCTACGGCTTGCTGGGCAACCTCATCGATCTCTTCTTGTGAAAAATCCGTCTGAATCCCAAAAGCTGCGCGATTCCATATGCGGACCTTGCACAATTCTGACAATTGAGCGGCAGCAATCTGCACGTCTTCGATTTGCAATTCGCCATTGGCAACGGCTTTTTCCAGATAGGCTGCCATGTGACACTGCCCGTTCTTGGGCCCTGCCTGGTAAAATGCCTGCCCCAGTTCAGGAAAGCGGTCACGTTCAGCAACGCAGACGCGAAAGACTTGCTGTGCAAAATCTGACACCAGAAATGCAGCAAGCTGAGTCGCTGTGATCATCAGAACTTCACGCGCAGGCTTTGTCTCGTCAACCATCGAGATTACACGGTCGGCCATTCGGCTGCATTCGGTTTGTGCTACTTCCACGAACAGCAGACGCTTATCCGGGAAATAACTGTACAGAGTCGCCTTCGACACGCCGGCTGCGCGTGCGATGTCATCGACACTCGCCCCTTCAAACCCATCCGCCATGAACACCTCTCGCGCACCACGCAAAACCTGATCGAACTTCCGTCCTGTACGCAGAATCGTGGCGGCTTGGGTCATGTCATCTCCTTGCGTGGTGTTTTACTGAATTTATAAACCGATTGGTTTAGTTTCAACGATTCGCACAATGTTGCGCGTGTGACAATCCCGCGCTCCCATAAAATGCACTGTCAGCCTACGCAGGGCGGCTCTGGACCAAAGGCTTGCGGTCGTCGCAAACCGTGATACGACTTCGCCGATGGTCGAGATTTTTCTGCGCACCCTGCCCTTCTTCGCGATAATCGGCCTGGGATACTGGGCCGGGCGCAGTAGGTTTTTTCCACAGGAAGCCACGGCATACCTGACCAAGTTCGTTTTCTATTTTGCCCTGTCTGCGATGCTTTTTCGCTTTTCGGCCACCCTGCCCTTCGCCGATATCTTCAATGGACGATTGGTTGTCGGCTATCTGATTGGCACAGCAGGAGTTTACGCCTTGGCGACACTGGTCGCCAATCTGCGTGGACTGGATATTCCTACGGCTGCAGTCGAGGCCCAATGCGCCGCCATTGGAAATGTCGGGTTCCTGGGGCTACCAATGTTGGCGCTGTTGTTTACCGAAGCTGCAATTGGACCAGTAATGTTGGTGCTGACAGTTGATCTGGTGGTGTTTTCGTCGCTGATCGTGATCCTGATCAACGGTGGCCGTGACGGGCGTTTGACCGTTGCAACCCTTCGTCAAATCGGTATCGGCTTGTTGAAGAACCCGATGATCCTTTCCATCTCCTCTGGGTTGATCTGGTCGGCTCTGCGTATTCCGGTTCCGCCACCGCTTGGCGACTTTCTGACAATCCTGGGCGGAGCTGCCACACCCGGGGCGCTTTTTGCCATTGGTGCATCACTGGCAGGCAAATCCGCCGAGCGTGTTCAGATCGCGGCGTGGCTGAGCCTTTGCAAACTAGTCATTCATCCGCTTTGTGTTGCCTTGATGGTGCTTTGGCTGATCCCGATCGCCACGTTTCCTGCGATGGTGGTCATAGCTGCGGCGGCCCTGCCGGTGGCGGGCAATGTATATATGCTGGCGGCCCATTACGGGGTGGCGCCTCAGCGCGCGTCTGCAGCAATTCTGCTGTCGACAATAGCAAGCATTCTGACCGTTCCGCTGGTGATCGGCTGGGTCGGCACCCCCTGACCTTCACCTTTTCGACAAAAGAGCGCACCGAAGGCCCATAGACTTTACCTCAGGCTTGCGGGCCGTTAGCCATGGCACAAACCCATTGCAAGGATAAAACCAGATGGAAACCCTTTCGGAAAATGCCTGTTTCGGAGGCGTGCAGGGCGTTTACCGCCATACCTCTTCTGCCTGCAAATGCGATATGACCTTTGGGCTGTTTCTGCCGGCCGAGGCCAAGGACGGCCCGGTTCCTGTTTTGTGGTATCTGTCTGGCCTGACCTGCACCCACGAAAACGCCATGACCAAGGCTGGCGCGCAAAGTTGGGCTGCTGAACAGGGTATCGCGCTGGTCTTTCCCGACACCTCGCCACGCGGCGAAGGCGTGGCGGATCACGAGGATTATGACCTGGGCCAGGGTGCTGGATTTTACGTAAACGCAACTCAAGATCCGTGGGCACCGCATTTTCAGATGTGGGATTATGTAGCCGAGGAACTCCCCGCGCTGCTGGCCCAGAGTTTTGCCATTGATTCGGACCGACAGTCGATCACCGGCCATTCCATGGGCGGCCACGGTGCGCTGACCCTTGCGATGAACCTGCCGGGGCGATTCCGATCGGTCTCGGCCTTTGCTCCCATTTCGAATCCAACAAACACCGAGTGGGGCCGCAAGCAGTTAAGTGCCTATCTGGGTGATGATGAGACAACTTGGGTCAGACACGATTCCTCCCTGTTGATGAAGGAAAAGGGTTTTGACGGCTCGATCCTGATCGACACCGGCACCAGTGATCAGTTCATTGATCTTCTGCGCCCCGAGTCATTGGCAGGTGCCATCGCGGAACGTCGCCAACAAGCGACATTCCGGATGCAGCCCGGCTATGACCACTCCTATTTCTTCATCTCGACCTTCATGGAAGACCACGTGTCCTTCCATGCCGAAGCGCTGTACGGAGACTGAGGCATGAGCAAATACGACTATGACCTGATTATCATCGGCTCCGGCCCCTCAGGCCGGTCCGCGGCAATTCAGGCAGGAAAGCTACAGCGAAGAGTTTTGGTCATCGACCGTCAGGACCGTTTCGGCGGTGTGTCAGTGCACACTGGGACAATCCCGTCCAAAACCCTGCGGGAAACAGTGTTGAACCTGTCCGGCTGGCGCGAGCGCAGCTTTTACGGGCGGTCTTATCGGGTAAAGGACCAAATCCATGCCGAGGATCTGAAAGCACGACTGCACATGACGCTCGACCACGAGGTCGATGTTCTGGAACACCAGTTCAACCGAAACCACGTGGAAACGCTGAATGGTCTGGCCAAGTTCATTGGCCCGCACGAGGTCGAGGTGGCTACGGATGCAGGTGAATCCACCCGCCTGACGGCGTCCAAGTTCCTGATTGCTACCGGGACCAAGACTTATCGGCCCGACTACGTTCCATTCAACGACAAAACGGTTGTTGATGGGGACGATTTCCTCGAGATGGACGAAATCCCCCGTTCGCTTTGCGTAATTGGCGCAGGTGTTATCGGTGTGGAATATGCCACCATGTTCTCGGCATTGGACGTGCGGGTGACACTGATAGAACCACGCGAGACGTTTCTGGATTTCATCGACAAAACGCTGATCCACGATTTCACCCATCAGATCCGCGAAAATGGAGTAGACTTGCGGTTGGGTGCCGCCGTGGAAAAAATCGAAGACGCCGGCGGCCACGTCGAAATTACGTTGGACAATGGACGCCATGTGCGGGCTGAAATGCTTTTGTTCGCGGCGGGCCGTATGGGAGCGACCTCGACTCTGAATCTGCAGGCGGTAGGAATTGAAACCGATCACCGCAACCGCATCACTGTCGATCGTAAAACCTATCAGACTTCAGTTCCGCATATCTACGCCACCGGAGACGTGATCGGGCACCCGTCGCTGGCATCGACTTCCCTACAGCAAGGCCGTGTGGCTGCCTGCCACGCGCTTGAAACCCCCACCCTGCCCGAAAGTCCCTGGTATCCCTACGGTATCTATTCGGTGCCGGAAATCTCAACCTGCGGGATGTCCGAAGAAGAGTTGCAGGAACGTGGCATACCCTACGAGGTCGGCGTGGCGCGGTTCCGCGAAACTTCGCGCGGGCATATCATGGGACTGGAGCACGGCATGTTGAAAATGCTGTTCTCGCTGAAAACCAGAAGGGTCCTGGGCGTGCAGATCGTGGGTGAAGGCGCGACCGAGCTGATTCACATCGCGCAGGCCGTTCTGAACCTGAAGGGCACGGTCGATTACTTTGTCCAGAATACGTTCAACTACCCGACATTGGCCGAGGCCTATAAAATTGCCGGTCTGGACGCCTTCAACCGGATGCCAATCCCGGACGAGTTCAAAGTAAAAAAGAAGGCCGCCACACCTGCCAAGAAAGAGGCAAAAAGCGCGTGACGACCCTGTATGTCGATGGCGATGCCTGCCCGGTTAAGACCGAGGCCGAGCGGGTGGCCACTCGGCACAAAGTCCCGATGGCCTTGGTTTCCAATGGCGGGCTGCGCCCGTCGCCAAATCCGTTGGTTCAAGTGGTTATCGTCGCAGAAGGCGCAGACGAGGCAGATAAGTGGATCGCTGAACGCTGCGGCACGGGCGATGTGGTCGTGACGTCGGACATTCCCCTCGCCGCAAAATGCGTCGAAACAGGAGCCCGTGTTCTGCGTCCGAACGGCGAGGCCTTTACGGCCGCAAATATCGGCCAGCAACTTGCGATGCGCGATTTGATGGCTGATCTGCGCGCCGCCAATCCGTTGGGTGCCGGTGGCGGTGGGAAACCATTTGGTAAAACCGATCGCTCCCGTTTTCTGGATGCGCTTGAGCGGGAAATACGGGCAGCCAAAAGAGGATAACCTCTCATAATTCAAGAGACTTCAAGCCCACCTTTTACTTGCGCAACTCGCCCACAATCGAAACACTCGAATTGCGGTCAAAAGCATTTACGATGCCAAAGAATTCCGGAGAAGGTCGGCAAATTGTCTTCGAAACCGGAGGTGACGTCGAAAATGTCGGAACATGTACACTCGATTTGGGAGATCACACTATGAAAGTGAAGGGCGATCATTACCGTTCGATTTGGTGGGACAAGGCAGCAGGCGAAGTCCGAATAATTGATCAGCGGTGGTTGCCGCATGAATTCCGAATAGTGACTCTCAAAACGCTGGATGAGTTTGCAGCCGCGATCCGGGATATGTGGGTCCGAGGCGCGCCGCTTATTGGGGCAACAGCCGCATTTGGGATTGCCGAGCAAATGGCCCGCGATAGCTCGAACCGTTCATTCGATACCGCCTACAAGGTACTGAACGCCACGCGCCCGACAGCAATAAACCTTCGCTGGGCGCTTGACCGATGTCGCGAAGCACTGATGCCATTGGCAGTTGGAGATCGGGCTGATCACGCCTGGAAACTCGCACAGGAAATTGCTGACGAAGATGTCGAGATCAATGCCGGGATCGGTCGGCATGGTCTGGAACTCATCAAGAAAATTGCGGCTGACAAGCCCGCAGGTGAGCCCGTGCGCCTATTGACCCATTGCAATGCCGGGTGGCTGGCGACGGTGGATTGGGGAACGGCAACCAGCCCCATGTATCACGCACACGAGGCAGGTATTCAGGTTGAAGTTTGGGTCGACGAAACCCGACCGCGTAATCAGGGTGCTCTGACGTCTTGGGAACTTGGAGAACACGGAATCCCGCACCGCTATATCGTGGACAATGCCGGCGGGCACTTGATGCAGCACGGGCTGGTTGACGCTGTGATCACCGGGACGGACAGAACAACCGCGCAAGGGGATGTGTGCAACAAAATAGGTACCTATCTGAAAGCCCTGGCTGCCCGTGACAACGGCGTGCCGTTTTATGTCGCCCTGCCCTCCCCGACCATCGACTGGACTGTTCGTGATGGCGTGGCCGAAATTCCGATCGAGGAACGCGATCAGCGTGAGGTTACGCATGTTCTGGGTGTTGGCGGCAAGGGCCGTGTTGCGGATGTTCGGGTCACGCCCGAAGGGACCGAAGGTGGAAATCCTGCTTTCGACGTTACACCCAATCGGCTCGTGACGGGCCTGATTACCGAACGCGGTGTCTGTGACGCATCAGCCGAGGGGCTGGCTGCACTGTTTCCGGACCGGGCCGGTTAACACTTTGTTAAGATACATCCGGGAAACGTCGCCGGATCTCATAAGGCAAGAACAATGATTGAAAACTGGTATGATCCCGAAGACGCGCAAAAATGGCGACGTGATGCGGGTTCCGACCCTGCTGATCAGGAGCTGGGTGAACGTGTATATACCTCTCGGCTGATCGGGAAAAATCCCGATCTGTTGATGCATGGCGGAGGAAACACATCAGTCAAACTGGAACGTCCTGATCTTTTTGGCGAACCTCAGCGGGTCCTTCACGTGAAGGGCTCTGGTTGGGATTTGGACACAATCCAGGCACCGGGTCTGCCAGGTGTTTGGCTGGACCCCCTGATGAAATTGCGTGCGCTGAACCAGCTGTCGGATTTCGACATGGTAAACGTCCAACGTGCCAACCTGCTGGACTCGGGCTCACCGAACCCTTCAGTTGAAACTCTTTTGCACGCGTTCTTGCCTCACAAATATGTAGATCACACGCACGCCACTCCGTTTCTTGTCTTGGCAAACCTTCCCAACGCGACCGAAATCTGCCGCGAGATTTTTGGCGACCGTTTAGGCATCGTGCCGTATATCATGCCAGGGTTCGGGCTGGCGAAAAAAGCTGCCGAAGTATTCGAGGAGAACCCGGAAGTTGAAGGGCTTTTGTTGTTGCAACATGGCCACTTCACGTTTGGACAGACCGCGAAGGAGAGCTACGGCAAGATCGTGGCGCATACCAACGAAGTGGCGGCCTATTTTGGTATGCACGACCTGACCCCTTTGGGGATTCGTGAACCGGCTGTGAATTCGGACATTCTACCAGTGCTTCGAGGCATCATTGCCGAGACATCGGCAGGTCGCGATGATCCGATGCCGGTATTCGATCTGCGCAACTGCTCGGAGGTTATGGAATTTTTCAAACGCCCGGACTTGGAGGCACTGGCAGCACGCGGCATGGCCTCTCCGGACCATGTATTGCGCACGAAAGGTTGCCCGCTGGTGCTGCGAGCGGCAGACTTGTCCGGCGGGCGTGCGCGGCTAAAGGAAAAAGTGGAAGAGTTCGCTGCTACGTACAGCGACTATTTCGAACGGCAGGCTGCGCAGGCAGATGAGCCCAAGAAAATTCTGTCGACCGATCCAAAACACGCCTGGATCGAAGGAATTGGCATTGTTGGTATGGGCCCGAACGCCAAGGCTGCGTCGATTGCTTCGGACTTGGCCGAACAAAACCTGAGAGTACGCGCGGTCGGAGAAGACGCAGGCGGGTTTTATCCGTTGAGTGAAAAAGATCAGTTTGATTGCGAATACTGGTCTCTGGAACAAGCAAAGCTTGGCAAGAGTTCGCCACCGCCATTCCAAGGTAGGGTCGTGATGGTCACGGGTGGCGCCGGAGCAATTGGCCTTGCAACTGCCAAAGCTTTTGCCGGCAAGGGCGCCAATGTTTTGTTGGTAGACCGAGATGAGGAGGCTTTGGCGCAGGCTGTCGAAGATCTTGGCCCCTGGCACGCGTCATTCGCTTGCGACATTACCGAAGATGGTGCCGCGCAAGCAGCGATGGAAGCTGCCGTTCATCGGTTTGGCGGGCTCGATATTCTTGTGTCCAACGCGGGTTCAGCAACCGGTGGCGCGATGATGGAGCTTGATGACAAGGACTTTCGGGCCGCATTCGAACTGAACTTTTTCGCCCACAAAAACTTTGCCCTGAATGCCGCGCGCGTGATGCAAGCGCAGGGTCGTGGTGGGCAGGTATTGTTCAACATTTCCAAGCAAGCGATCAATCCGGGACGGAATATGGGCGCCTACGGCACGCCAAAGGCCGCGACGATGTTCCTTTTGCGGCAACTTACGTTGGAGCTGGCCGAGTTCGGAGTCCGTGTGAATGGTGTGAATGCCGACAGAATCCGCTCGGGCCTGCTAACAGATGACTTCATTAAAGAACGCGCCGATGCACGGGGTGTTACTGAGGCAAAATATATGGAAGGTAATCTCTTGGGCCGCGAGGTAGAGGCGGTTCACGTTGCCGACGCCTTTGTGGCGCTCGCATTGATGGAGCGCACAACCGGTCACATCATGACGGTCGATGGAGGAAACACCGAAGCGGAACTGCGCTAGGCCTGTATGTTGCGCATCTCAGTGTGGCGGTTGTTTGGGCTGGAAGAGTATTATTTTCAGGCCGCAACCGCCGCGGGTTTGCTCTCGCGAATGGGCAAGTGAACGATGGCGCTGAACGCACCGATGGCGATGCCAATCCACCACACCATCGTGTAGTCACCATATTGATCATACAAACGCCCGCCCAGCCAGACGCCCAGAAAACTGCCGATCTGGTGGCTTAAGAAAATGATGCCGTAAAGCGTACCCATATAGCGAATCCCATAGAGGTGCGCGACCAGACCTGAAGTCAGAGGGACTGTTGCCAGCCACAGCGAGCCCATGACGAGCGAAAATGCTATCACTGAGACTGGAGTGATCGGAAAGACAATGAATGTCGCCGCTGCGATCGTTCTGCCGGCGTAAATTGTGGCCAGCAGGTATTTCTTGGGAAAGCGATTTCCGGCCCACCCTGCAAGCAGTGTTCCAGCAATATTGGCCAGCCCGATCAGTGAAATCGAAAGAGCCCCCAAAGCAGACGTGGTGGTGATGCCGATGGAATGCAGCACGCCGCCGGGCTGGATCGGGCCGCACATTTCGGTCACGAAAGCCGGAAAATGGGCCGTGACAAAACCCAATTGATAGCCGCAACTGAAAAAGCCCAGAAAAATTAGAGTATAAGACGGATCACGTAACGCCTTCCCTAGAATCTGGCTCATGCCTTCTGCCAGCTCGGTCTGGGTGACCTGTTGCGGAGACCGCATGAACGGCAGCGTCAGGATCAGCGCGAGAATGGCAACGGCGAAGATGATGAAGACCTGTTGCCAGGGCAAAAAGCTGAGCAACCATTCCGCAGCCGGTGCACCAATCACCTGACCAATGCTGCCTGCGGCCGTAACGATCGCAAGTGACATTGATCGGTTCTGATCGGAAGACGCGCGCCCTACCACTGCCAGCACGACACCGAACCCTGTACCTGCGATACCGAAACCCACTAGCCAAGCGTACATCTGATGGCCAAAGGGCGTGACCGACCAAGCAGACAGGACCATGCCCGCAGCATATGTCAAAGCGCCCAGAACAATCGCCCGACGGTCTCCGACTTTTTCCGCGATAGCCGCAAAAATTGGTTGCCCAATGCCCCATGCAAGGTTCTGAATTGCAATCGCAAGTGAAAAATCGGTGCGAAGCCAACCAAATTCATCGGCAATGGGAATCTGGAAGACGCCGAAGGATGCACGAACGGCAAAACTGACCGTGATTATGATACATCCAACGATCAGAACCGGGTTAAGCAAACGAGCCGATGGCAACATGGAGCCTCCGCTTTGGGTCCAACGGGACACTAACGGGAATGTCGAAAGCGTCAATTCAGGAGTTTTGCGGTCACGGTTAACCAAATTTGATGCTCGATTGGATTGTCTGCTTTTCAAGGTGTAGAGCGAACGCTATGCCTCGGATATGACGGATTTGATTTCGCTTTATGAGACCCGTATCGCGGATGGCACTCTGACGCGTGACGACGCGCAGGAGGCGGTTCTTCCCGAATTCGAACGTATTCGCTCCGCTCTGGCTGCTCCGGTTAAGCGCGGGCTGTTTCGAAAGGCACCGCCCCCACCCAAGGGGCTGTACCTTTGGGGAGGTGTAGGGCGCGGCAAGTCAATGTTGATGGATATGTTCGTCGAGTCTTTGGGTGATATCCCGGCCCGGCGTGTTCATTTTCATGCCTTCATGCAAGAGATTCACTTAGGTCTGCACAAAGCCCGCGAAGAAGGTGTGGAAGACGCCTTGGCTCCGGTGGCCGAGCGCGTAGTCAAATCGGTTCGGCTGCTCGCCTTTGACGAGATGCAAATTACGGACATCACCGATGCGATGATCGTCGGGCGGTTGTTTGACATGCTGCATAAAGGCGGGGTTGTGGTGATTACGACTTCGAACCGCCATCCGGACGACCTGTATAAGGATGGGCTGAACCGACAGTTGTTCCTGCCCTTCATTCACCACATCAAGGAACAACTTGAAGTGAATGAGTTGGTCTCGCCTACAGATTACCGGCAAAACCGGCTCGCAGGTTCTCCGGTGTACTTTTCTCCGATTGGACCCGAAGCGCGGGCAAAGATCAGGGCGGTCTGGGCGGACCTGTCCGGTGGCCCTGCGGAACCTCTGGGGTTGAAGGTAAACGGGCGCGAGGTTGAACTGCCGGCTTTCCGAAACGGAGTAGCGCGCGCGACGTTTTATGACCTGTGCGGCCGCATGTTGGGGCCCGCTGACTACCTTGCGGTCGCTGAGGCCGTCAAAGTTCTGGTGTTAGAGGACATTCCCCGCCTGTCGCGGAATAATTTCAATGAAGCGAAACGGTTCGTGACCTTGATTGATGCATTGTACGAGGCAGGTGTTCGGCTGATCTGCTCCGCTGCAGCTGAGCCCGAAATGCTGTATGTCGAAGGTGAAGGGACATTTGAATTCGAACGGACTGCGTCTCGCCTGCGTGAAATGCAGGATAAGGATTGGGGGAAGTAGCGGGCTTCGCTGCAATCACTGTCAGCCGTAAACTAGCAAGGGATACTCAATTAGGAGTTCTACCCGTTCTCGCGCAGGATGTTTCCAGCCAGATAGAGGGAACCACAGATCAAAACCCTTGCGTCCGGGGTTTCGGCAAGAATCGATGACAACGCGTTTGAAACACTGGCTGCGGTTGTTGCGGTAAGATTCACATTTCCAGCGGCCGCTGCAGTTTCTTCTGCACTGAGTGTGTTGGCCTCACCCGGAATTGATACCGCCGTCAGGCTTAGGGCCTTTTGGGCCAATGGCGCCAGATAGCCGGTTACATCTTTTGTGTTCAGCATCCCGCAGATCATGTGGGTTGGGCGGTTGGGCAGTTTTGAAAGCACTTCAGCCAATGCTTCTCCGGCGGCAGCGTTGTGGCCACCATCCAGCCAGAGTTCGGCTTGCGGAGCTTGTTCCACAAGCGGTCCAGTTTTCAATCGCTGCATCCGGGCGGGCCATTCAGCTTTGCTGACGGCAGCCTCATACGCTTCATCACCAATTTCGAGGTGACGCAGAACGGCCAGAGCGGCGCCAGCGTTCTGGATCTGATGCGCGCCCAGCAGATTGGGCAACGGCAGGTCGCGAAGGCCGGTCTCGTCCTGATAGACCAGTCTTCCGTTCTCTTCATTCACATGCCAATGCTGGCCGTGTATCAAAAGGGGCGCCCCGAGGCGCGCGGCGGTGTATTCGATGACCTCCAGCGCCTCGTCCTGCTGCGGGCCGACAATGCAGGGTACGCCGGGTTTGATGATACCCGCCTTTTCCGCCGCAATCTTGCCAAGTGTGTCGCCGAGAAACTGTTCGTGGTCGATCGATATCGGCGTGATCACCGTGACGGCGGGGTCGCTGATCACGTTGGTGGCGTCAAGGCGGCCGCCCAGACCAACCTCAAGAAGAGTGTAATCTGCATTCACCCGGGTGAATGCCAGCAGGGCCGCGCAGGTCGTAATCTCAAAATAGGTGATGTTCTCACCACCATTGGCCGCGTAGCATTCATCCAGAACTGCGGTCAGATCTGGTTCCGAAATCAGATCTCCGGCCAGCCGGATGCGTTCGTGAAACCGGGCGAGATGCGGCGAAGTATAGGCATGAGCGCTCAGCCCTGCCCCTTCGAGCCCTGCTCGGATCATAGCCTGGGTAGAACCTTTGCCATTTGTACCAGCGACATGAATAACCGGCGGTAGTTTGATCTGCGGGTTGTCCAGAGCGGCCAGCAAACGCCAAACACGATCCAAGGTCAGGTCAATGATCTTTGGATGCAGTGCCATCATCCGGTCCAGGATGACGTCCGAGGATTCGGTGGTCATTTTTCGTCCGTGTTTTCGGAAGGTGCTTCGTCCGCAGCGTTTTCAGGATCGGGTGCGGGCAAGTCGCCTTTGACTGCGGGCGGTTGGTTCATCAGCATGCGTGTGATGGTGATCAACTCTTCCCGCATCTCCGTGCGTTTGGTGACCCGGTCCAACATACCGTGATCCAGAAGGTATTCGGCACGCTGGAACCCTTCGGGCAGTTTTTCGCGAATAGTCTGCTCAATCACGCGGGGGCCTGCAAAGCAGATCAGCGCATTGGGTTCTGAAATATGCACGTCTCCTAACATCGCGTAAGACGCTGTCACACCACCTGTCGTGGGGTGAGTAAGTACAACGATGTAAGGCAGATTGGCTTCTTTCAGCATCTCGACGGCAACGGTTGTGCGCGGCATTTGCATCAGGCTTAGGATGCCTTCCTGCATGCGCGCGCCACCAGCGGCCGAAAACAGGATCAAGGGACGCTTCAGTTTGACCGCCTCTTGCGCGGCGGCAATTATGGCATTGCCGACATACATGCCCATCGACCCGCCCATGAACGAGAAATCCTGTGCGGCGGCCACGATCGGTGTGCGGCCGATCTCGCCAGATGCAACCAGCATCGCCTCTTTCTCGCCGGTTTTTTTCTGCGCGGCCTTCATCCGGTCAGGGTACTTCTTCTGATCACGGAATAGCAGGGGATCGTCTTTTGGGGCAGGTACATTTACTTCGGTAAAAATACCGCCATCGAACAAATGTTTGAAACGTTCCCGCGGGGTGATCGCCATGTGATGATCACACTGGGTGCAGACATTCTGGTTTTCTGCCAATTCCCGATGGAACAGCATCGTTCCGCACTCGTCACATTTGTGCCAAAGATTTTCGGGCACTTCCCGGCGCGAGAAGATCGAGTTGATCCGGGGGCGGACGTAGTTTGTGATCCAGTTCATGTCGGAACCTTGCTAATACGGCGTTGACGTCAAATAAGACGCAACGGCAGGAATTGCAATCAGCGCCTGAGCGCAACCCTTGCTGTCAACCAACCTACGATCATGATGGCGAAATCGACATACAACCATTCTCGGACGATACCGGTATCAGACATGGTGTAGGGCAAATGATACAGCGCCAGTCCGCTGAGGCTGTCGGGTATGGAGATCAGCAAAAGAGCTGAGAAATTATTGAAGAAATGCAGCGCGATCGCAGGTCCCAATGTACCGGAACGGGCAGTGAGATCGGCCGATAGCAGTCCAAAAATACAAGCCCAGGCGGTGACTAAAAACGCATTGTCGCCTGCTGCAACAGGGGTGTAATGCCCAAGGGCAAAAAGAGCCGAAGGCAGAACCATCCAGATCAGAGGGGACCGGAATCGCGCCGCCAGGCTTTGCTGAATGTAGCCCCGAAACAGTATTTCCTCGGCGCTGGTCTGAACCAGAACGGCGGGGATCGTCAGGGGTAACAGCATAATCCAAGTCGCCCAGGGCAAATTGGGTACCAGGGGTGCACCCATGTCGTAGGGAGGAAGGATCAGCAGGACACCTCCCAGCAGAATCATTGCCCGCGACACACGCCAGAATTGCCAAAAAGTCTCGATCCGATCTCCGATGATGGACCTAAGTGTTCTATGTTGTAATTGCTTGGCAGCGATCGCGACCCCGAGCGTCGCAAAGGCAAAGCTGAACAAGACCACCAGCAGCGAGAGAGGTGTCGTGCCGTTCAGAAAATCTGCAACCCAGTCGGGGGGGCCAAGACTGGCCACTACAACAAACAGAACGGCGTTCATTGCCAATATGATGACGGTTACGATTACCAACCCGACTATCAGCCGCCAGATCTCCGGATAATACCGGGCCTCCGCTACCAGTTGCTCGTGGCTGGCGTACGCTCTTCCGGTCCGGTTAGCCGGCATTTTGAGAATCCGAAATATGTGCCTCTTCGCCAAAAGGCGTATTCGAATCGCGTAGGCGCTCGCCAACGGTTGTCAGGTACCCCGCAACGGTTTCGAGCAATTGCATGGCAACGGTTGCATCACTTTCGACAACTGCCCGCAGTTCTTCCGCACCGATTCTGAGGAATGTGCATTGCGTGGTGGCGACCAGATCCATCTGCCGCGGCTCACCGGTAATGATCGCGAGGTCGCCGATCAGACGGCCGGGTTCGACTGTGGATATCGACCGTTGTTGCCCATCCTGACCTTGCCAGTTCAAACTGGCCTCACCCGAGATACAAAGGTATGCCGCATCCGGCGCCTGACCACGGGCAAAGATGGTCTGGCCTGCAGCAGCTTCATACCATTGGGCGGAAAACGCCAAAAGCCGCTGGTTTCGACCATCCAGACGCGAAAAGAGCTCGGTTGAAGAGATAATCTTGAGCTTGCGACTCAGATCATCCGAAGCGCTGTCTTCGCTATCGACCCGTGTGCGCGAGACACCATCGATGCGACCGTCCTTGATTTCGACAAACAGGTCATATGCTTCAGGATGCGCAAAGCTGTCTTCCATGAAAATCATGATCGACTCGGGTAGCAATTCCCGCAATTTCAACCGTGTGCGCAGACGACTCTCCGAATCGTGGCTGGCCAGCGCCTTGTCGAGGATCAGAACATCCGGACGCTTGATTCCAGCACGTGAAAAAGAGGCGCGTTCCTGAAAAACAGTTGGAAGGTTGTTCCCACCCAATCCAGACGGCAGATCGTAAATGATTGCGGCGGCGCGGCGGCGTAGTCCCGCCTCATTCAGTATTTCGGCAACGAGATCTTCAATAGCGTCCGCCTGCGATCCCGCCATGATAGACACACGGCCAAATAACGCGTTCTCGAGAACTGTCAGACGTGGCAGGTACACGTCCGGCGTTACAGGGATGAACATGCCGTCCATGGCGTTGCGTAGACGCTCGGCCTGGTTATGCCGGATGGACAAAATCTTGTTCTTGTACTCCTCAGGGAAGCTGGGTCCAATTTGTTCGGCAGTGAGCATGAACGGAACCGTCAACAATAGCGCCAGGTCTTTGTCGCTAAGATCGGCATCACCATTGGTCTTGCCACGCTCCTGGATGTCCAAAAGTCGGTGATACATATCCTTCGACATGCCCAATCGAAGGAAAAGCGGGTGGTCGGCCCCGTCACGTCCAAAAGTCTGGTTCAGTGTTTCCAGTACGGCATTGGAAATACTAAGCGCATCGCCATCCAATTCATGCGCGGTCAACATCGACAGAAAGCGTTCGTCACCCGCCAAAATGTCAGGAGAAATGTCGCGGGTAGGAGCTGAATACAAAAGGTTCCCGCCCAATGGGACAGCGGGGTTAAAGAGTTCAGGATCAAACCTGTAGACGTGTTTGTCCAAACCCCTTTCCTGCAAGCGCTCGGCAACGGTGCCTCGGAGGTCAACGATTTTCTGCGCTAGAACAGGGTGTAATTCTGGGTCGAACTGCGACCGCAAAGTACGGCGGAACATAAACTCGTCGATCCCCATCGCCTCGACCAATTTGAACCACCAGTTGCGGATATCCTCGATATCCTCCAATCCGGCCAAATCGGGATCGATCCATTCATCGCTGAGCGAGTCGGGCGGATTGCCAGCGCGCACGGCTTCTATCTGACGGCGCGACGGTACTTTAAGAGCATCCTCTTCGTGCTGCGGATGGGTACGCAATGGCATCAACAAGTTGTCACCCAGCGTTCCGTCAAACAGGTACGGCCGGGAATACGCGTAGCCAATCCGTGCCGCGATCACCTTCTGATGCAAGTCATTCAGGTCATGGCCTGCCATTATGACCTCACCCCGCGCTGGCAGCACCTCACGCGTTAGCAACTGGGCCAGCGCACTGCGTTCTGACGCATTGGCGGATTGAATAGCCACGCGCGCGCCCTGAGGAATGGTCAGATCGATATCTTCTAGGATCGTTTTGCCGTCATCGTCCCGAACGGTCACGTTGCGCAGCTCAATTTCACCGGTAAGACGAGGAATGGTTTCGGGTTCACCGTCAAACAGCTCTTCCGGGATCATCTTCGCCGGGGCAAAGCGCTCGGTTACGACCTCCCACCGCAAGGACATGTCTTGCACCTGGTTGTAGTAGGTCAAAAGATCCTTCCAAGGGCCGCTCAAATCCTTGTAAGCCCCCAGCGCCGCGACCAGAGCGCCCACTGTCACCTCACCCGTGATCGCCAGATAACCGCCGACTGAATAGAACAAGAACGGGGTCATCTGGGTAATCAGGTTATTCAGAAATTTCATGAAAAATTTCTTGTTGTAAATCTTGAACCGGATCTCGAACAGCGTGCCCAGGCGGTGGCTGAACTGGGCCAGACGATACCGCCAGCCGCCGTTGGTACGCAGGTCGCTGATGCCGGCAGCACTTTCCCCAATTTCAGAACTTAGCCGGCGGACCTCCTGAATGCGGTCTTTGTTCAACAAGTTTATCTGACGCTGCAATTTGGGGATCAGCCAAGCCTGTAACGGAATTAGTGCGATGCTGGCCAATCCGAACCAAACGCTTTGCATGAACAGAAAGGTGACGATGGTCATCATCTGGCCAAATTGGAAAACCGGCTGCGCGATGGCGTCGCCCATCAGGCCTCCCATCGGTTCGGCCTCGGAGGTGATCATCGAGACCAACTCACCCTGGCTGGTCGTAGCGAAATAGGACTTTGGAAAGCGCATCGATCGGCTGATCAATGTGAACCGCAGACGACGCAGCATGCGCTCGGCCAGCACACCTTTCATCGTATTGATGCGCATTTTCATAAGCCCGCTGGCAATCACCGTGGCCAAAAAGGCGAAACACAGGATCAGCAGGTACTGAACCTGTGTCACGGTCGTTCCGAAGATGGTTACCGAGTCAGTGGGAGCACCGATTGCATCGTTGATGATCTGCTTCGGCAACTCCAGCGAGGCATAGAGGAACGGGAAAGAAAGCACGGTCAGAAACAGCAGGACCAGCTGCTGCTTTTTCGAGTATTTCCAGATGAATGAAAATAGGGTGGGTTCCATGCCCTGCCTTGTCACCAGTTTCTTTGATCTGTTGCACCGGCTAGTTTTGCCTTTGACCAGAGAGCAGACGGTAAGCTGCGGGTTGACCTATTGCAAGAATGCCAGCCGTGAGAAATCTGCGAAAACCCAGCGCCGGTACCTGCCCTGCTTCACAATTAGGGCATTTTCTGCGGGTATTCCTTCGAGACGGGTTTATCCCAAGCCTGATCTTTGACTAAAGAGGGTCAGTTAAGGACGATGGGGCCATGGGAAGAATTCTGGACCGCTATTTGAACCGCAAGGTTCTGTCTCGTTGGCGCTTAGCCGGGCAACTGGCGGATAAGGTTGCTTTGTCCGAGCTGCGCCGCCAGCGTGACACGGCACGGTTGCTGCGGACGCAACTGGACCGGCTGATTCAAAAGGCAGATGGTCGGCTAATTCGTCCTTCGATCGGCTCGTCGCAGTTCCCCAGACCTCTGGGTACAGACTGGTCCTGGCGCCCCGACCTGTGGCGTGGTCCTTTGGCGCGATCCGGCTTGGCGTCGGCTCCGCGCAAGGCGCCGATGGATAGACAGGTGACATTGTTTCACGATTGCGACCTGGCAGAGATTACATTGCGGCAAATCCGAAATCGGCGGGACAAGGATTTGGCACCTTTCAGTTTGGCGATTGAAGTGTTTGAATTCAAGGGTTCTTTCTTGTCGTTGTCAGTCGAACTACCTTTGGAAGCTGCAACAGATTTGACCCGTCAGCACTTAATGCGGGTCGATGCGGTCATTGAAGCTGAGCACATCACTGGTGGATTTGCCCGTCTTAATGTTCAGCATGGCCCAAATACCGAGCAAGTCTTGCGAGAGCTGGAAATGACTAACCCAACGGTTTCGGTGGACTTTGACCTCGCACATTTGAAGATCAACGAGCAGCGCACAGAAAAGGTCTGGTTGGATCTGATATTTGACCGGCCCGCAATGAACCGGATTACCTTGCGCGATCTGACCTTCTGCCGCCATCACCGTGCGGATATGTAAATGGACACGCCATGACCGACACAACATTGACCCCGATCCGGTTTGAAAACGGCATTTGGGTAGGGATTCTCACTGGCGCAAATACCCCCGAGATTGAGGTTTTGTATCTGGGGGAAGCGGTGCCGGGTGCTGAAATTGTCCCGGAAGGCGACGGGTGGCAATTTAGCTTTCCGGTTCCGGTTTCAGCGTTATCCGAGGGTGTGCATACCTTTGTAATCTGCGATTCCAAAACCGGGCAGAAACTGGAGTCCTTCTCGGTAATTGCAGGGTCTCCGGCTTCCGATGACCTGCGTGCTGAAATCAACTTATTGCGCGCAGAGCTGGACATGTTGAAACGTGCTTTCCGTCGGATGCATAACCCAGATCAGTGATCTTGGTGATGGGCTGACGCCAACTGAATAGGTAATTATCCTATCAATTCAGCTTTTTCCGTGCATCATTAAGGTGTCCGGATCAAGCGGGGTGACCATCTTTGGATCGCAAGAGCATAATAAAGGTCATCACTCTGATGGTGACGGCTTTTGGCATCGGCATCGATTTTACCGGTGCGCTGATGTTGGTTCCGGCCATCGAAAACAGCTTTGACGCTGATATTACCAGCACCCAATGGGTGTTGAATATTTACGCCCTTTTCTTCGCCATGACGATGGTCGCCGGTGGCCGCCTCGGCGACATGTACGGTCACCGAAAGGTAATGATCATCGGGCTGTCGATCTTTCTGTTTGCCTCGATGCTATGCTTCGTATCGCCGGGACTAGACTATCTGATCGGTGCTCGCGCATTGCAGGGGATTGGTGCGGGGTGTGTCTGGCCCTGCACTCTTGCCTTTGGTGCCACGAAAGTTTCCAAGCCGGAACATCGTGCTCTGGTCATGGGGCTGATCCTTGCTGGGGTTACCACAGGCAATGTCTTTGGTCCTATGATCAGCGGCGCAGTTGTCGATCTGGGTGACTGGCGGTTGTTCTTTTTGGCTAACGTTGTGTTTTCGAGCATCTCGATGGCTACGGCGATCTTTTTGATGGAACGGGAGACCCAGCACAAAAAGGGCGAACATATCGATTTTGCCGGCATGGGCATCTTGTCCTTTGCCGTTTTGCTACTGCTTTACGGTCTGGACGTGGGCGCGGACTGGGGCTGGACCTCGGTCCCGTTGCTGTTGTTGTTTTTTGTCAGCGCGGTGTTGTTTGGGTTGTTCCCGAGGGTCGAAAAGCGGGTGCAAGAACCGCTGCTGTTGCCTCAGCTGATGCAGAACCGAGAGTTTCTGATCACGCTGGGCCTTAATATGTTTAATGTCTCAGCAGCCTTCGTCGGACTGCTCTACTTTCCTCAATACATGCAGAAGGTGCTGGGTTGGTCGGTATTTCAATCAGCCTTAGGGCTTGCGCCCCTGACGGGTCTGTTAGCCGTCGGATCCATCCTTTCAGGGACACTGTACAATGATTTTGGCCCCAAGCGGCTGTTGTTCTGGGGATATCTCTCTGCCACTGCAGGTGCGGCGAGCATCGTTTTGATGCCCGCAGGCTTGGGCTACTTCCAGATCCTTCCGGGAATGGCGCTTATAGGTCTTGGTGCAACCTTGACCGTCGGGCCGTCGGGCACCGCAGCTGTCTGTGCCGTCAAACCCGAACGGGCGGGTTTAGTAGGCGGGCTGAGTTTCATGACCCATCTGGTGTACGGTGCGATCTCGGTAGCATGTGCAACCGCTATTATGTATGTCACCAGCCTTTCCAGCTTGCGTACCCAGCTAAAAGCGGCTGGGATAACCATGTCGGAAGCTGATCTAAAAATTGTCAACGGCGGCACGTTAAACACGGATTCAGCTCAGGTAGTCATACAGAAACTAAGTTCTGCTGAGGCCGAAAAGGTTAAATCCGCAGTTGCGACCGCTTTTGACACCGGCATGAACATGGCTTTTGTCTTTGCCACACTGTCGGTCGCATTCGGGATCATTCTGGCAGTGATGCTGGATGAACAGAAGCTGCACAAAGTCGAAAGCTAGCCCACCCTGACCAAAAAAGGGCCGCTGTCAGCGCGGCCCTTTTCCTATTGTTCCTATTATTGGGATGGCCCAGTAGGCGTGAAAGCGGACAATCCTTTGAGGATATCGATGGCATAGGCCAGCTGATAATCCTGCTCCCGAAGTTCGGCGGTTTTTTCCGCTTTTTCACGGTCCTCTTCGATCTGTCTGATTTCATCCTCGCTGAGGCTGTCATTATTCAGACTGCCACGCAAATCGGCCTCGGACCGTGTGCGGGCGTTTGCCTCTTCATCGTCCTCGTTTTCAGGCACCGGACGCGGTTGTTCGACGATGATGTCGGGGCTGACACCCAGCGCCTGGATCGAGCGACCAGATGGAGTGTAATAACGAGAGGTAGTCAGGCGCATGGCCCCATCGCCGCGCAGCGGCATCACCGTTTGAACCGATCCTTTGCCGAAGCTTTTGGTACCTACAACGATGGCACGATGGTGATCTTGCAACGCGCCGGCAACGATTTCCGATGCCGATGCCGAGCCGCCATTGATCAGAACCACGATTGGTTTGCCTTCTGCCAGATCACCGATCGTGGCGTTGAACCGCTCGCCATCATTCGGATCACGACCTCGGGTCGAAACAATCTCGCCCTCGTTCAAGAACGCGTCCGATACCTTGATCGCCTGTGTCAGCAAACCACCGGGATTATTGCGCAGGTCCAGCACGATGCCGTTGACATTTTCGAGGCCGCCAGCTTCTTCGATCTGTTCCTCTAGACCTGCCTCCAGATTTGGGTAGGTCTGATCATTAAACGTGGTGACACGCAATACGACGCTGGTGCCTTCGGTGCGAGCGCGTACCGCTGTCAGCTTGATGGTGTCGCGGATAATGGTGACGTCAAAAGGTTCCTGTTCACCTTCGCGCACAACGGTGATTACGATCTCGGATCCGACCGGGCCGCGCATCAGTTCAACTGCCTTATCGAGCGTCAGGCCAAGAATGCTTTCGCCGTCTACATGGGTGATGAAATCGCCTGCCTCGATCCCGGCCGCATCTGCGGGCGTATCGTCGATGGGTGAGACGACTTTGACAAAGCCATCTTCCTGCGTGACTTCAATCCCCAAACCTCCGAACTCGCCACGGGTTTGAACGCGCATCTGCTCGGCGTCATCTGGTGAAAGATAGCTGGAATGCGGGTCGAGCGAAGTCAGCATTCCATCAATGGCGGCCTCGATCAGTTCTTCAGGCTCGACCTCTTCGACATATTGGGCACGGATGCGTTCGAAGATGTCGCCAAACAGATCCAATTGCTCGTACACGCTGGCTTTGTTTTCAGCCTCTTGCGCCAACAAGGGACCCGCGATCTGAGTTGTTGCGATCAACCCTGCCAGGGTTCCGGCCGCGCCGGCGATCAAAAATCTCTTCATACTCGTCTATCCATCCTTTTCCGTCTGGAACCACGCTTCCGGGTCCACGGGAGAGTTGTCTTGTCTTACCTCTATATAGAGCGTTTCTGACCGGTCAGTTCCAGTGCCATCACTGCTTGTTGACATAATCGCGCCTATTTCGGGCATTTCACCGGGCATCAAGCCCACCGGAGTGCCTTCGGGAATCACTTCTCCGGTCTGACCATAGACTTCTTGCAGACCCGAAAAAACGAACAACAACCCGGGTTGGGGCTCAAGGATCACAAGGTTTCCGAGATCCAACAACGGACCGCGATATCGGATTGTTGCCTCGGTTGGCGTCGTAACCAATGCGCGGGGCCGAGTGCCAAGGACAAGACCGGAACGGGTAACGCCTGCGGCATCCGTTTCACCGGCCCGATGTAGCAGAACACCTTGCACGGGTAAGGGTATCTGACCTTTTCTATCCGACACGCTGGCCCGAGACTGGGCTATTTCACCGGCTGATATCTCCGAAAGACCGCTGGCAAACCCATCAAGTGTTTCGGTAGACGAAATCAGGATTGCCGTTCGCACGGGGTCCTCGACAAAGCGGCGTGGAAGGTCCGTGCGATCCGCGATGGCTTCGCTCAGTCGGGTACGCGCATCCTGAACGCCGGTCAGGCCTTCGGTCAGAGTATTGGCAGCGTTCTGCTGCAACTGCCGCAGGGTTTTAACCTCTTGCAGGTCATTGGCCAAAGCCTGAGCTTGTGCATTCAGTCCCGGTGTGACCTCAGACAGCATCATGCCTGTCCGCGCCGCTCCAAGGGGGCCGGACGGGTGCAGCATCAGAACAGGCGGTGCGGTCGTCTCGATCGTCTGGAGAACGCCGAGCAATTGCGCAATTTCCTGTTCGCTTGCCCGCAGTTCTGCACTGAGTTGAACTTCTCGCCGAGCGGCCTTACGCAAGCCCTCCCGCATGGCCGTCAATCCGGCTTCAAAGGCCTGAATTGTCTCGGTCAAGGCGCGTACACGATCACGCGCGCTATCAGCTTCGGTCAAGGCAACCGAGGCCTGCTCAAGCATCTGAGCGGCCTCTAAAGCAGCCTGTCCCGGATCGCTTTTGACCTGAGCTGGCGCTGCCCAGATCAGCAACGCAGCAACAGAGGCCATCCGCCTCATGTCAGAAGGCTTTCTCCGGTCATTTCCGGAGGTTTGGGCAAGTTCATCAGTTCGAGAATTGTGGGCGCAAGATCAGACAACCGCCCATTTCGCAAACCAATGCCGTTAGAACCCCCGACCAGGGCAACCGGAACCGGATTGAGAGTATGTGCTGTATGCGGGCCACCCGATTCAGGATTAACCATGACCTCGCAATTGCCGTGATCGGCTGTGACAATCATTGCGCCGCCCACCGCGCGCAAAGCGGCAACCACTTCGGTCAGGCCCTGATCCACTGCCTCGCAGGCCTTGATAGCGGCCTGAAGATCGCCCGTGTGGCCGACCATATCCGGGTTGGCGTAATTGGTGACAATCAGATCGTACCCCGCCTTGATCGCCTCGACAAACTTGGCGGTAACTTCGGCCGAAGACATTTCAGGCTGCAAGTCATATGTCGCCACTTTGGGTGACTTGGGCATGTACCGATCTTCACCGCATTCGGGAATTTCCTTGCCACCGTTCAGAAAAAAGGTGACGTGGGGGTACTTCTCGGTCTCGGCCAGCCGGAACTGACGTAAGCCCTGTTTGGCAACCCATTCACCCAGCGTATTTACGATATCACGCTTGGGAAATACGGTCGTCATGTAGGCATTGTGGCCGTCAGAATACTCCACCATACCCAGCAGGGCCGACAAGTGTGGGCGGGAGCCAATGTCGAATTCTGCAAATCCCGGCTCTCCAATCGCGCGTAGGATTTCACGGGCACGGTCAGCGCGGAAGTTGAGACAAAACAACCCGTCCCCATCCTTGAAGCCGTCATAGTCACCCAGAATGGTCGGGGTGATGAATTCATCTGTTTCGGATTGGTTATATGCATGATCAACAGCGGAATGTGCGGTCGTGACCTCCCGCCCCTGCCCCTTGATCATCGCATTATATGCCTCGGCGACGCGTTCCCAGCGGTTGTCGCGGTCCATGGCGAAATAGCGCCCGCTGACCGTAACAAGCCGCGCCCCTTCGGGCAGACGGTCTTCGAGTTCGGCAATGTAAGTGAACGCAGATTTTGGCGCGACATCGCGCCCATCAGTGATGGCGTGCAGCACCACCGGAACGCCAGCCTCGGTAATGGCCTTCACCGCAGCGACGATGTGGTTCAGATGCCCGTGCACACCACCATCCGAGATCAAACCCATCAGATGCGCAGTGCCGCCAGCTGCTTGGACCTTTGAGATAAAATCTTGCAAAGATCTGTTGTCGAAAAAGGATCCATCCTCAATCGCCAAGTCGATTTGCCCAAGGTCCATAGCCACGACGCGACCGGCACCGATATTGGTGTGACCTACTTCGGAATTCCCCATTTGACCACTGGGCAGACCAACATCAGGCCCATGCGTGATCAGTGTTGCATGAGGACCTTCAGCCATGATCGCGTCAAAAGTTGGCGTATTCGCCAAATAGGGCGCGTTGGCGGCAGTGTCGTCTGACAGGCCCCACCCATCGAGAATACATAGAACAACAGGCTTGGGCGCGGTCATTGGGATCTCCGGTTACTGCTCTTGGCCCATCTTCTATCCCTTGCCCGCCCGAGCGTGAACCGCCTTTTGGCAATCGGAAGCTAAATCTGTGGTCGCACAGGCGACCTGGGGCATTCCTAGCCTTCCATTTGCTCAAGCGCTTTCTTGGCGCGCTTACATTGCAGCTGATCGCGCAGGGGGCTGTCGGGATCAACATCCTTTTGGCAGACCACACATTTGTCAGCGCCCGAAATTGCGTTTAGCCCGCCGCAGCTGCCCTTGATGGTTTTACCCATCAACAAAACGCCCAAAGACATGCCAACCACAATGATCAACAAAAGAATGAATGCCAAAATAAAGGTGCTCATTGCGGTGTCCGCCCTTCAGTTCGATCCCAGCGTTTCATTGAATGCGCTGCTTTGTACCGTGATATACGCATCTTCGCCTGCTGTCACATCACGCGAAATGAAGAACACGGCAAGATTATGCTGCTCGGCCAGTTTTAAGCCTTCTTCCTGTCCCAGCGCCAGCATTGCAGTGGCCCATGCGTCGGCCAACATCGCATTCTCGGCCAGCACAGTGACGGAAGTGGTGCGGTGGGTGATCGGGTAGCCAGTTGCGGGGTCGATGATATGCGAATACCGCACTCCATCCTGCTCGAAGAAATTCTTGTAGTCACCCGAGGTGGCCATCCCCAAATTGTCCAGCGGAACAACCAACTGAACGCCTTGCGCCCCAGTTTCAGGTTTTTCGACGCCAATGCGCCAGCTTTCGCCTTTGTCGTTTTCACCCTGGGCGACAAGATCCCCACCGATCTCGACCATATAGTTTTCGATACCGGCCTCTTGCAAAGTCCCCGCCACCGCATCGATGCCGTAACCTTTCGCTATTGCAGACAGGTTGATTCCAACAGCAGGTTCGGATTTGGTCAATGTCCCGGCGGCGCGATCAAGCTTTAGCAGCCGGGCTTGACCTACCGAGTTGAGCGCCGCGCGAACATCGGCCTCAGCCGGGATGGGGTCTTCTGGCTTGCGCGGGCCAAACCCCCAAAGCTCGATCAGTGGTCCAAGTGTGACATCGAACGTCCCGTTGCTTTTCGCATGCACGTCATTTGCGGCCTCAATCACCAGAGCGAATTCTTCTGAGACCTGAACCGGCCCGGTGTCGGTAGAGGCGGAAAAAGTCGACACTTCCGAATTCGGGTCCCAATTGGACATTTTTGCGTTCACGCGCGCCAATGTGTCCTGTACTGCTGTACTAAGTGCGGCTTCGTCCAGATCGTCACCAATGGCTGTGATGTTGAACGTTGTACCCATAGTTTCGCCTGACAATCGGACGACATCGGGCTCCTTGTCAAAAAGGCAGCCGGAAACAAAAAGAGTTAGGGCCAGAGCCGTCAAATGACGCATGGGGCGATCTCCTGGAAAAGCCGTGTCCGGCATATGCCAGTGGGCCCAATCAGAGTCAAACCGGGCTTAGAGTTTCAGCGGTACGAAGCCAAGCACAAGCAAACCGACGGCGGCCGGAATCCCAAACAGCCAAGCTCGTTTTTGCCATCCGGGAGGCTGTTGCTTCCATAGTTTTCTAAAATTATGCCCGCAAATTACTACACAAAAGAAGATCAGGGCAGCCACGGGCGGGGTCAGGTACAGTTGGCTCACGTGGCAAGATTTCCTTGTGAAGTGGCAGAGTTGCGCCAGTTTGTGAATTTGCACCCTATACAGAGTTCCTCCCTGCGCTAAGGTGAAACAGACAGCCAATTTCTGTGAAAGAGGAGACCGCCCATGGCCCCAAGCTCTTACCAGCCCCCGACACGCGGCGACAAGGGCGAGCCCACTACCCGTAGCCAAACTATCGAGTCGAATTTGTCGCATACACAGTCAACCGTGGCCAAACTTCTGGAAGGCAAAGGGGATGCAGTGTTTGCGGTGCGACCCAACGATACAATTCATGCCGTTGTGGACACTCTGAAGGATAAACATATCGGTGCAGTTGTCGTGACCGATCAGAATGGTGCGCTGCAGGGCATTTTGTCAGAGCGCGATATCGTGCGGCGCATGGCAGACACTCCGGGCCAGACGCTTCCGCAATCCGTCGAAGACCTGATGACACGCGAGGTCCATACCTGCGCTCCGGAAGACCGTCTTATGGATGTGCTGAAAACCATGACCGAAGGCCGTTTTCGTCATATGCCGGTTCTGAGCGATGGCAACTTGCAAGGAATCATAACCATCGGCGACGTGGTCCATTTCCGGCTGAAAGAGCTGGAATATGAAGCTCTGAAAATGAAGCAGATGATTGTCGGCTAACTGATCTTAGGTCTCATAGTATTGGGAATACGCCCCATAGGCTTGGCCGTTGGCGGCATCAGTCGTCTTTCCCAGTTCGGACATTACCAGACCGGTTACGTGCAGATTGACGCTTGAAAGCTCTCGCAGCGCTTGTAGCACCTTTTCACGACTGGTGCGTGAGGTCGCGACAGACAGCAGGATGGCATCAACGGATTGCCCGATTACGCGGGCATCCGGCACCGCTAAAACCGGAGGGCTGTCGATTATAATGTGGTCATATTTATCCCTGAGGTCGGTCAGCAGGCTTCGAAACTCGGGTGAAGAAAACACGTCAGCCGCACTACGCGTACTTTTTTCTCCCATAAGAATATCGACCCCGATCCGATCGTCCCGGCAGATCACATCTGACAATAGTGTTTTTCCGGAAAGCGCGGTAATCAATCCACCGTTGGGATTAACCTCAAAATAAGACTGAAAAGACAAACGCCTGATGTCCGCTTCGATTAAGAGGACGGACCGACCTAACCCAGCGAGATTGTAAGCCAGAGCGATAGCGGTTGTCGTTTTTCCTTCGTCAGGAACCGAAGACGTACTCAGAATGATTTGAGGAGGCTTTTGGGCATTCCCCAACAGTAACGAGGTCCGAAGGTTACGAGCGGCTTCGGCCAGTGGGGTTGTTGGGTTGATTGCCAGATAGTCGACCAGTTGATTGCGCACACGGATTGGTGCTTGGGGAATATGACCCAGAACACGATAGTCAGTGGCAGTTTCTAGTTGAGCTGCCGTTGGTAAAGAGGCTCGTTGACGCTGCCGCAACAACACGATGCACGTTCCCAGTGCGGCACCAGCCAGAGCCCCCAGAACGACCATACGAACCGTACGCGGAGCGACCCGCTCGCCAGGCGGCGCGGGTGAAACAATCCTACTGTCGGCCGCTTGCAGACCCCGTCGCAGCGCGGTCTCTTTCAACCGAGACAGGAAAGTTTGATGCAGCAGCTCTGTTGCCCGGGCTTCACGATCAATTTGTTGCAGATTGACCAATGCCTTGGTTTGAATTTCATACTCTGCTTCCAACTGCTTGAGGGCGTCCTTTAGCGATGTGGAGTGTCGTCTGGACAGTGCCAGATCGTGCTCGAGCGACTCACGCAGCTCGACCTTTCGGTTTTCAAAGGCGACGACAGCAAACTGATCACCATTGCGGGCAGCAGTTAGGTGCCGCTTCAGTGTGGCGTCATCGATCGCGGCTTCACGATTATCGGCATCCAGGTTTGATATAATGTCAGATTGTTGGACAATGCGCCGCTGCTCTTGTGACAGTGCTGACAAGCGGGATTTGGTCTCTGAAATACGCACAGCCAGACTTTCGGCCTCGGACAAAACGACCGACGCATTCAACGCCTGAACAGCATTGTTCTGACGTTCTATTTCTTGTTCCAACGTTGCTACGCGTTCGGACAACCACCCAACAGAATTGACAATGTCGCGCTGCTTTTCCTCAACCTGTTTTTGTATGTAGAGGGTCGCCAATGCATTGGCGATGGACGCAGATTTCTCGGCGTCTTGGGCGCGCGCGCTCAAAATCAATGCGTTTGAATTGTGCACCCGCTCGATTGTAATTGCGTCGGCAGTTTTTTCCGCAGTCGAATTTAGTGCGGTAGGAGTGTTTTGTGTGGTCCCGACAAATGACAGGCGCTTTCGCAATAACGGATTGAATTCAGCGTCGTTGATCAGGTCAAGGCGCAAGACCAAATCACGCATCATCTGGTGCGATCGGATCACCTCAATTTCCGTGTTGATCGCAGAAATGTCGCTGTTCAACCCGCCTAACCCTGCAGCCGGTCCATTCAACTCATCTACGCCAGGGTCGAAAACAAGTGTGGTTTCCGATTGGTAGACGGGTTTGACGACGTACAAGGCACAAACAAGCGCAAGAACCACGCCAATCAAAACAGACAATGCAATCGTCCGTTTTCCTGACCATATCAAGGTGAGCAGATCCAGCAAATCTCCGGGCTCATCTCTTTCAGTTTCTGCTCTGTGGACGGAACGACGTACTCTATCTGATCCTTTGGCGAACTTTGACATTTCACCTGCCCTTCAGACCCAGAACGGTCTGAACCGTACGGCAGAAAATTCGGATATCCTGAATCATACTCAAATGATTGATGTACTGTATGTCCGCTCGCACCTTGGAGGTGATGGTCGCGGAGTTTTGCGCATAGCCGATCTCGGTCTGCGCTAAGCCGCTAATGCCAGGCCTAATGCAGTACCGGGACCGATAGCCGGGAATATGACGTTCGTAGTACCGAGCATGATGGACGTAATCCGGGCGAGGGCCGATCAAACTCATCTCGCCTTTCAGCACGTTGATGATCTGAGGCAACTCGTCAATCCTGCAACGACGCAACAAGTGGCCGAGTACAGTGATCCTATGGTTTTCGATGGGGTCGAAAGGTTTGCGTTCAGTCTGGAGACCTGGTCTCATGGAGCGAAACTTATAAGCAACAAATGGCCTGCGCTCTTTTCCCATTCTAATCTGGGCAAACAACAATGGCCCCTTGTTCAGTATCGGATTGAGGATCAACAGTATTGCCGCCAATACAGCCAACAGCGGCAAAAGTAGTAGCGAGAAACTGACGTCCGTACTCCGCTTTATCGCGAAGAAAACGCGATGGGGATCGGTATTCCTGTCGAAAAATGCCACCGGGCTGTCTGGAGGCAATACGACGAAGTCGTAGTCCGGCATTCTTGTACCCTCTGCTTTGAAGATCACAACGCAAAGCAGGTTCCTTCGCGCCTTCGACAGGCTGAGGGTCGCAAGAGATTGGTAAATTTTTGGTTAACCTTAACAGCGCGTTAGCAAATTGTTCTCTGATAGTGATCTGCTAGCTGACCTTTGACCAATGCGAGTGACATAAATTTACTCACTACGCTGTCAATCAGCCTGTCGAAATAAACCGAGTGCTCCCGGATGAAACCTCAACTGCGGTTAGGCGTCCGGTCGCAAATGCACCAGTATCAATTGAAATAACACCGTCACCCACGCGGGGAGCGGCAATGATCGTGTGGCCGTGAACCACCCATTGTCCGTCGTTACGCCTGCTTGTTGGAAACTGACGATGCCCCCAAAGGCAGGTCTGTCTGTATTGATTTTCAATTGGGCGGGACGGATCAAGAGCCGCATGAACTGCAGTAATATTACCACTGGTCCAAGTCAGAGGACGCGATTGCAACCAGGTCAGGAGTTCGACTCCCATAGCCTCGCGCAGCCGGTTTGCAACTGCGACGGTTTCGGATTCGTCGAGTGCATGGTTAACGCCGGTTACACCAAAGGACGCCAAGGTTTGCATGCCTCCGTTCCTTAGCCACAGGCGGCAGCTGTATTCGGGTGTGTCCAGGAATTGCAGCAGCATTTCCTCATGGTTTCCCATAAGGCAGGTAATCTGGCGGTTGGTACTCGTGTCGAGGTGATGCAGATGTTGAAGAACCTGCGCGCTTTGATCTCCGCGGTCGATGTAATCCCCGACAAAAACAACTGGGCAGTCAGAATCCAAGCGGTTCAGGAGCGTTTGAAGCAGGTCAAGCCGCCCGTGGATATCGCCGACTGCGTAAAACCGCGCGGCGGGTAAAAGCATGGGGAAATTACCGTCGTTTGGCGCGGCTTTCCTGAACAGATTTTTGATCCAAGTCGGTTTCATTTGTCTCGATCAGTAACCTGCTGTGCGACCAGGGGCAATTGTCTCGTGCTGCCATGCGTGAACAGAGCCTTAATCCAACGAACGAGCAACGCAGGGTTGATTTGCCCTAGTGTGGCGCTCGTTAAATATCAGGAGATTCCCATGCCATCGGCCACCTACAAACTTGCAGCTGGTTGGAGCGCGACCAACCGCCATACCGCCGCTTCCGATCAGGATATACTGCTTAGCAATGTCAGTGGTGCCACTGTTCGTTTAGAGATCACTCAGGAGGACACTACTCCCGCGCTGGATGCCGCGCTTGGCCATCCAGTGCAGCCAGGCAGATCACTAGCGTTGCAAATGAAATCGGGTGAACGTCTGTGGCTGGTGGGCGACAACGCTCAGGCTACCGTTCTGGTTGGTTGAGCTATGAAGCCAGGAGGTAGATTTATTGGCGGCCGGTTCGCATACAGCAGCCGAAACGAGCCCGAGCATGATCCACGAGCGGCATATGCAGTAAACGCCTTACGCCCGGATGTTGTTTCAGATTTCCGGCGGGGCGTATTCGCTGGTGCAAACTCGTCCGGATTTGACAACTTGTTTGCATTTTCACGAGTAACCGGCGGAACTTATACGAATGCATCGGGTGTTCTATCATGGGCTGCGCCTGGGGAACCGCGCCTGGATCACCGGCTGATGGATGGTCAATGGGTCAGTCACGGATTGCTGTTAGAAAGCGAAGCACGTGAGAATATGTTGCTCCGGTCGGCGGACCTCGGGCATTCGGATTGGACGAAAACCCGGTCTAGCATCGTAGCGGATGATGGTGCGGCACCGGATGGGTCAATGACGGCCAGTCGGCTGGTTAGTACCACCTCCACGTATGATGGGGCCGTCCGGCAATCTGCCAGTTATATGACCGGTCAGCTGCTGAGCTTTTCGATTTATGCAAAAGCGGGTGATCGGGACTATGTGTTCTTGCGCGAACGGACTAATGGCTTTGCAAAAGACAGCTACTTCAACCTTCGGCAAGGCGTTCCGGGAACAGTGAATTCGGTCCACACCGCTGCAATGCATGATGTAGGAAACGGTTGGTTCCGATGTTCCATTACCGTCGAAGCAACACGGACCGCTGCGTCGGATTTTGAGGTCTACAATTCACAGGACGATCTGAATACGGCGTCCTCCCAACCCGGCTTCACCTATATTTGGGGCGCACAACTGGAGATCGGGTCTTCTCCGTCTTCATATATTGCAACGCAGGATGTGCCGGTCGCGCGTGCGGCGGATACGCTGGAATTGCGATCAACGCACGTGGTTGATCCAGTGATCTCAAACGCCGTTTCGCTGGCTGTCGAGGGTGGCGTTGATATTGTTGCGGGCTCAGGGTTGGTCAGAATACTTGATTGGTCAAACGACACCGGTGATCAGATCACGTATCAAGTTTCGGCCGAAGCACCCAACTTTGGTCAAATTGAGTTGATTCAGCGGGCCAATGGTACTGCCACTAGCCTTGCGACGGCGGTCGGAGAAATTGGCCCGAACCGTAAAGCGCCATTTGCCATCGCGTCGCGCCATTCAAGTTCTGAGTTCACCCTATCCGCCGCCGGTACAGTCAGCGCCCCGGGCCTTCCGAACTTGAAGCAGAGCGCTTTAAGTCTGGGGCCCGACATGATGGGGCATATAGCGCTATTGCGCCTGTGGGCCAAAGATATCGGGCCTGTGGGTCTGCAATCGGCCTGACCGCGCCTCAGGCTAGTTCAGGGTGTTGAATTTTATCGACAATGTCCGCTGGCAGAGTTGTGCGCACCTGACGTCCCATTACCTGGATCAGTAGGTGCAACCGCTCTTGCTGATCCAAATTGTCAATGCGCGAAACAAGGCCTGCGAAGGGGCCCGACAAAATACGCACCCGGTCTCCCTGGCTCAGGTGTTCGGCTGTTTGCAGCAAGCCGTTCGGGTCACATCTTGACTGCAAACTTTGCATAAAATCAGTAGGTAATGGGGTGGGTCTGTTCGCGGCATCGGTGATGATCCGCAAAACGCCACGAGTTGCGTTGATGGCCTGCCATCCGAAGGCGTGAGGGTTGAAACGAACAAAAAATATATCCGGGAAAAAGCGGCCGCACTTCGGTTTTCAGGCGCCCGCGACGGCGAAAGGTTTCCATCCGTTTGGGCGAGAAACTGTCGAACCCTTGCCGGGTCAGGTTGCGTTCAGCAATCAACTGCATGTTTGGGCGCAGCTGAGCGGCAAACCAGTTTTCCGGATCCGGTTTCGCATCGGCGGGGGAGCGAAATGTCATGCTGATACCTCGTGTTTTCAGAGAATTGTAAGTTTATCCGGCTGTTAATTCAGCACTGATCAGAGTGAGAAGAACGGAACGCTCAGTCAGGGAGTGGTGATGTGTCTGTGGTGTATGGGAAGGCGATGCGGGCACTGACGTGGCTTGTTTTGGCATTGATGTGGTGCCCGCCGATAGCAGCGCGGCCCGGCAATCCGCAGATCGTACATATTGTAAAAAATGATCTGGGTGGCAGGATCGATCGCCGCGCGGCCTGGGTTGAAACTCTGCGGACCCGAGGTGATCGGGTCGAAATTCGCGGTCGGGTTTGTTTTTCTGCCTGCACCCTTTTTCTTGGGGCAAGTGATGTATGCATTGGCGCAGAAACTGTGTTTGGGTTTCACGGACCAAACCTGTGGGGGCTACCGCTCGATGAAAAAAGCTTTGAATACTGGAGCAACGTGATTGCCGACCATTACAGCCCGGCGCTGCGTCATTGGTATATTGAAGTCGCCCGGTACCGCCTGCACGGATTTTACCGCCTCTCCGGACGTCAGATGATTGAATTGGGCTACACGCCATGTCGAGACGGCTATTGAGCACTTAATTTCGCCCTGTACTGTTTGTTGCCGAAGGCGAGGACGACGCTCCCGCAGCCGCGGCGACGGCTGCGCCAAGCCCCAATGTCGGGATCAGTAAGCCAACCACATTGGTGGCACCTGGGGTAATCTCAGGGGGCGTGTTTCGTGGCGCCCTGGATTGTCGGTCGCAAACAACCCTGAGGCTGCCGTCGCGCTTCCAGCTTGCCCTTTTGATCTTGGCTCCACCACAGGCATCGAGGCTACGAGCCGTATCAATTGCCGCACTGTTTTGCGCCAAGACCGGATTAGCCGGAATGCAGCTGCAAATTGCCAGGATGAGCATTTTGGATCGCATCAGGTCGCCTCAAGAATTTTCTTGAGGTTCACGCGAAATGGTTAACAGTCCCCTAACTCGTTAAATTTTCAGAGCTGAATGACGATACCTATTTGAAACAATGTATAAAAAATGATCGGTGGGTGAAATTTCATTCCCAAAATCAACTTTAGCGATTGAAATTTTGTCGTTTGCCTGCCAAGTTTGCGCCATGACTCATGCACAACCAGAAGGCTGACCCAAGTCTCTTCCGGTGCGGTAGCCGTTAATCAGGCAAATCTTCATAAAATGACTCAAAACGACTCGCAGGTTAATGCGGCATCGATCACTGGCAAACAGCTTCGAGCGGCTCGGGGGGCTTTGAACTGGTCCGTCCGGCGCCTGGCGGAACAATCGGGTGTTGGGGCTGCAACCATCACCCGCTACGAAGCCGTCGACGGAGTACCCCAGTCCCGCAAGGATAACCTGCAAAAATTGCGTAATGTGATTGAAGATCAAGGCATCCGTTTTGTCAGCGATCGAAGGCTGTCCTATGGATTGCTGTTTGATATTCCGAACGTGCAGAGCTGAGCTAATAGCCCCAAAATTCAATGAAAATCTCTATCGTTACTCCGATCTTGAACCGGGCCGACACTATCCGGGAAACACTGCGGTCAGTATCAGTACAAACCTATGGCAATATTGAACATGCTGTTCAGGATGGGGGCTCAACGGACGGGTCGCTGGATGTTATAAACAATTGGAACGGGTCTCATCCGGTCCGTGTTCACAGTGTTGCCGACCAAGGACTGTATGACGCTGTGAACAAGGGCATTTCCAGATGCCGCGGAGATGTCATTGGACTGCTTGGCTCTGACGACGTGCTCGCCGATCCTAAAGTAGTGGCCGAAGTCGCGAATGCCTTTTCGGACGAAACCGTGGATGGCGTTTACGGAGACCTGGACATGATTTCCGGCTCAGGGCGTGTTTTGCGTCACTGGAGGGCAGGTCCTTTCTGGCGCGACCGGATGCGTTGGGGCTGGATGCCGCCCCACCCTACCCTGTATCTGCGGCGCAATGTGTTCGAGCGGTTGGGTGTCTATGACACAACGTATCGAATTGCCGGAGATTACGATGCGATGCTGCGGTGGATCTGGGCAGGTGGCATCCGATTGGCTTACGTACCGCGTGTTTTGGTCAAGATGCGTCAGGGTGGCGTCAGTACCGGGTCACTTTCGGGGCTCATTACAAAGACGCACGAGGATTACCGGGCATTGAAGCGGAATAACGTGGGGGGTATTGGCGTGCTCGCAGCCAAAAACCTACGAAAAATCAGTCAGTTCTCGGCCCTGATCGGAGACAGCGGTCATTAAAACCCTGTGGTACCTGCCAATTTCGGTCGCGCTGGTTCTGTGCGTGCCAAACGTGAGTTTCGCCGAACCACAGGTGCAGACGACTTATAACACCTTCGGCTACCCGGGGCTTGTCGAGATGCCAACGGCACTCAGTCGGCCGGACGCCGAGTTGGCCATGAATTTCAGCCACTTTCGCAATACGACACGCACAACATTGACCTTTCAGGCAACGCCGCGCCTTTCGGCTAGTCTGCGATATTCCGCGCTTCGGGACGTAAAGGGGAACACTTCCGGCGCGGCCGTACAGGATGAGGTTTTCGACCGCAGTTTCTCGATCCACTACCGGTTTCTAAACGAAACCCGGCGTCGTCCAGCGCTGGCAGTTGGATTGAACGATTTCTTGGGAACTGGGATTTATCAGTCGGAGTATGTGGTGGCTTCAAAGACAGTACATCCACGGCTGCGTATTACCATGGGCATGGGATGGGGGCGCCTGGCCGGTGTCGGCGCATTTCGAAATCCTCTTTCCTACGTGTTTGGAAGTCGGATGGACACTCGGCCGGGACGCGAAGGCGACGAAGGTGGCACCATTCAGTCGCAAAACTGGTTTCGAGGACCAGCTGCCATGTTCGGTGGGGTAGATTGGCAGGCCAGCGACAGGTGGAAGCTGATGGCGGAGTATTCGTCGGACGCTTACCCGCAGGAGGACGGAACCGCGTTTGACCGAAAATCCCCGATCAATATCGCCGCGCAGTACCGGTTGCGCCCAAATGCGCATGTGGCACTGACGTATCTTTACGGGTCAGAGCTGGGTGTGAACCTGACCTTGGCACTCAACCCCAAAAACCCGCCCTTCGGCGGGTCGCGCGACAAGGCGCCGCCTCCGGTTATGGTTCGCGGAATGAACTCTCAACCAGCGCGAACGACCGGGTTGGGCGTACAGCGCCAACTGGCCGCTGGTTTGCAGAGTGAAGGATTACGTCTGCGCGCACTGAACATTCGCGGCCGAACGGCTCATGTTACTTTTGGGGGTACTTCGCGGACCCGAACCGCGCAGGACATCGGCCGAACGGCTCGGGTGATGACCCGCACTCTGCCGCCTGAAATCGAGCAGTTCCAGATCACTCCGACCGTGAGTGGACTAACACCAACACGCGTTACTCTGCGTCGTTCCGACTTGGAATCATTGGAACATGATCTGGATGGTAGCTGGTCCACCTATGCCCGCGCGCAGATCTCGGAACCAGAGCCTGCAATCTCTGGTCCCAATGCGGCCTTCCCGGTCTGGGACACCGGACTCACGCCATACCTGCAACCTGCGCTCTTCGACCCGGACGAACCCGTGCGGGTTGACTTCGGCATTCAGGCTTCGGCTCAGGTCGAGGTTGCGCGAGGTCTCATCCTGCGTGGTATCTTGCGGCAGCCTTTGGTGGGCAATCTGGATCAATCCACACGGCAGTCGGATTCAACCCTTCCCCGCGTTCGCAGCGACGGGGCGCTTTATGATGCCGAGGGCAGCCCCGCAATCACCGAACTAACGGCCGCCTATTATTACCAAACCGGTTCAGACCTGTTTGGCCGTGTCACTGCCGGGTATCTGGAGCCGATGTTTGGCGGTCTGTCAGCCGAGCTGCTTTGGTTCCCCTTCAAATCCCGCGCCGCATTCGGGGCCGAATTGAACTATGTGCGGCAACGGGACTTTGACCAGCTGTTTGGCTTTCAGGACTACTCGGTCGCGACAGGGCATGTGTCTGGCTATTGGCAATTGCAGAAAGGCTATCACCTGCAAGTCGACGCCGGACGCTATCTAGCGGGAGATTGGGGCTCGACTGTCACCCTAAACCGTGAATTCAGGAACGGTTGGCGCGTCGGTGCTTTTGCTACCTTCACCAGTGCTTCTGCTGCCGAATTTGGCGAAGGGTCCTATGACAAGGGCATTGTGGTCACCATTCCGATCGATTGGCTTTCGGGCGCGCCCAATCGGGATGACTTCACCACTGTTCTGCGTCCGGTTCAGCGCGATGGCGGTGCGCAACTTGAGGTGGCCGGGCGGCTTTACGACACAGTTCGAGGCCTGCGCGAGCAAGACCTGCGAGCGAATTGGGGGCGGTTCTGGCGATGAACCGGGTGTTGGCGCTGTTGTTGCTTGCCGCCTGCGCGCCGCAGAAGGATGATCCACGCACATTGCTGAGTCGTGCGCAGTTGGACGATTTGGGGCAACCGACCTTGCTAGTGGAACTGCTCGAGCTCAAGGTCGCCGCAACGCTTGCCCCGGTAGGAGAGAATGCGGACGTGATCAGCTGGGCCTCGGGCGACAGGGCGTCATTATCTTTTCGACAAGGGGTTTTGGTGGCCACCCGTGGACTCGGTGCCGACCTGATGAGCGCCGATGTGACGGGGACACTGGCCATGCTCGAGGGGGACGAGAACGGTTACTACATTCGCCTGAATTCTTACCTCGATGGTGAATATCAGACTTCATTTCGAGCGTATCAGTGCAAACGCGGCGCCGTCCGGAGCGAAGAAATTATCATCCTTGACCAACCACACTCCACCATGCGGATCGAAGAATTCTGTACGACACCCGGCCGGACCGTGACCAATATCTACTGGGCCGGGTCAGACGGGTTTCTGTGGAAATCCCGGCAATGGGTCAGCGACCTTGCCGGATATGTGTGGACCGAACACCTGGTCCGCTGAGCTACCATATTCAGAGAGCAATATGACCCCAAACATAATCCGCACCCTGACACTGTTACTGCTTGGGCTGAGTCCTGGCGCCTGCGGCGTGACGTATACCAGTCCCCGCGTCTCCAACCAGTTAGACAGCGTCGCTGTTCGTGAGGTCGACCTGACCGCGCAAACGGTTCTGGTGGCCAATCGTTCCAACGCCTACACTCCGCGCCGATTACCGGCATCCTTCTATGACACCGCCGGAACCGGCGCCGCCACCCGGCGGCTTGGTGCCTTACCCCCCCAACCTGACGTGCCGCGGATCGAGCCCCAGCCATTGGAGCTTCGACCGCCGCCTCGGGTCACACCACCGGCCTATCGGTTGGGAACTGGGGATACTGTCACGCTGAAAAGAGGTGGGCAGCTGGCGATTAGCCAGAGCACGCCTTCCGGGGAGTATACTGTCCGTTCGGACGGATCGATTTCCGTGCCCGACATCGGCACCGTACGCGTAGCAAACCGATCGTTGCGCGATGCTGAGGCTGCTGTCTTCGATGCGTTTGCCGCGCGTCAGATCGACCCGGCATTCTCGCTGGAACTAACTGGGTACAACTCGAAGCGCGTAGCGGTTGGCGGGCTGGTCGCTGCACCTCAGAATGTTGCGATAACCGTTGTGCCTTTGACCCTGAACCAGGCAATCGCCGCTGCCGGTGGACTCACGACACACGACCGCGACTATGGCACGATCAGAATTTACCGAACCGGCGATCTCTATCAGATTCCGATGAAGGATTACCTTCGGCGTCCTGATTTGCAGCAGCTGAACCTGCTCAACGGGGACGCCGTTTTTGTGGATACAAGCTATGATCTGGATCGCGCGCTGGGGTACTACCGCGACCAGATCGATGTGATCAGCCTGAACCGGCAGGCCCGGGCGGATGCCCTGACTGAACTGGACCTCGCGGTTGGTCTGCAACGGGACGAATTGACGGAGTCTCGCACCAACTTCACCACCCGGACCGAGTTGGGGGCAGAGCAGCGCGACTATGTCTACCTGGGTGGAGAGTTCCGCAGCAATGCGCGCCTGCCGCTGCCTTACGGCCAGCACCTTAATCTCGCGGATGCGTTATTCGGTCAGGGTGGGTTCAGCACCCGAACAGCGGATGCCGCACATATCTATGTACTGCGTAGCTCGCCTAAGCCCGAGGAATTCGGTGCCGTCACTGCGTGGCATCTGGATGCCCGCAACCCGGCGGCCCTATCGGTGGCCGCGCGGATGCAATTGCGGCCCAACGACATCGTTTTCATTCAGGAACAACCAATCACGACATGGGGTCGGGCACTGGATCAGTTCCTGCCCTCGCTGGTCAATGCGGGGCTGGATGCGGCAAATGGGTGACCTTTCAATGAGAAACCCCTTGACGTTGCCGAGGGGAACGTATCCCTGATGGCAAGGGTTCCATATGCGTCTGAGGGTTTCATGAAACGGGTTCTGATCACAGGTACGGCCGGATTCATCGGGTTCCATCTGGCAAAGCTGCTGCTGTCCGAAGGGTTCCGTGTGCATGGCTATGACGGGATGACCGACTACTATGACGTCGCCCTGAAACAGCGCCGTCATCAGATGCTGCTTCAATCTCCTGGCTTTACAACGACCGAGGATCTGCTGGAAAACTATGACCGCCTGATACAAGTGGCGGAGGAATTCCAACCTGATGTAATCGTCCATCTGGCCGCTCAGGCTGGGGTTCGCTACAGCCTTGAGCATCCACGCAGCTATATCGACTCGAATATTGTTGGCACTTTCAACGTGATGGAAATTGCCCGGCTGCAAAAGGTGGACCACTTACTGATGGCGTCAACGTCTTCGGTTTATGGCGCAAATGAAGAGATGCCGTTTACTGAGGTCGAAAAGGCGGACACCCAGCTGACCATTTATTCTGCTACCAAAAAGGCGAATGAGGCAATGGGCCACTCCTATGCCCATCTTTGGGATCTGCCGACCACAATGTTCAGGTTCTTTACGGTCTACGGCACCTGGGGTCGGCCTGATCTAGCCCTGTACAAATTCGTTGACGCGATACTCGATGACCGCCCGATAGACATCTACAACCATGGTGACATGTATCGGGATTTCACCGATGTGGATGATCTGGTGCGCGGGATCCGGCTGCTGATCGATACTCCTCCGGTCCGCCCTGCAAACCCGGAAGAGATTGAAGAGGGAGACAGCCTGTCCCCCGTCGCTCCTTACAGGGTTGTCAATATTGGCAATGGAGACAAGGTTCGCCTGCTGGATTTCATCGATGCCATTGAAGAGGCTGTGGGCAAGAAGTCCATCCGCAACTACATGCCTATGCAAATGGGCGATGTCCCGGCCACCTGGGCCAATACCGATCTTTTGCAACGCCTGACCGGTTACCGCCCGCAGACCGATTTCAAGGATGGCATTGCCCGTTTCGTCGAATGGTTTCGCGACTATCACGGCAAATAATCGAAGCTTTCTTTGGGATTGAATCTCGAGTGATAACGACCCGAGGCACCCTTTGACCGCAAGGGGTGAGGCTTTTTGGGTCGCGCTCGGCCAGTCTGCCCTACTGGTCGGAGGGCTGTTGCTGCTGCGCGTTCAAACTGAATTACTGAGCCCCGAGGCATACGCAAAGTTGGCGCTCGCGATGACATTGTTCAGCTTCGGCCAGGTGGTTGTGTACGGAGGGCTAAACCAATCGATCACGCGCCTATATGCCCTGGCACCGCGTTACGGAGGGCGGAATGCCTATTACATGTGCGCTTGGCGCAAGTATCAGCGCGTGTCTTGGGTTTGGTCCGTCACTCTGTGTGTATTGGCTCTGGCGGCTTGGGCATTTGACTATCCGGAATGGGCCTGCCTGATCCTGGTCGTTCTGCCCTATTCGTTGCTTAACGGTGTGGTTAGCGCGCTGATCGCGCTTGGAAACGCAGCGCGCGCTCGAATTTTGATTGCGCTGCACCAGGCGGCGGATGCCTTTCTAAAAATTGTGCTGGTTCTACTGGCTGCACGTTTCGTTGGGACAACAGTGCCGGTATTGTTCGCAGCCTACGCTACAAGCAGCCTGTTGGTTTTAGTATCGCTGTCTATCCGGCACGCACCGCGAGGGATTGAGGTAAAATGCGGTAAAGAGCTTACAATAGACCCGGTGTTTTCACGTTTTGCCCGGCCAATTTACACATGGGCGCCATTCACATGGCTTCTGTTGGTGGTGGATCGGTGGGCGTTGCAGAGTTTTGCAGATGCTCACTCGCTGGCTCTTTACGCGGTTGCTGCTCAAATGTCGCTGGCGCCAGCACGTATTGGTATGTCAGCTATCCTGCGCTTCCTGAGCCCACGGTTGTTCGATCAACTCGAACAGGATGAGGCGGCGGCGATTTACAGGCTCTGGCGAGTGACTTTCTGGGCGCTTGGGTTGACGGGGATGGCCTTTGTCATTGCTGCCCTGTTTCACACTCAAATTGCGCGGTTGCTGGTCGCGCCGGAATACCAGGAAGCTTCGGTTTTCTTGCCATGGCTTGTATTGACCGCTGGTTTCACAGCCAGCGCGGAGCTGATTGCATTGCACCAGTTTGGTGCCATGAATAGTGCCGTGCTGGTGCGCCCGCGCGTTTCCACCGCTGTTCTGGGAAGCGCGTTGATCTTACTGGGCGCGTGGCAATTTGGGATTTGGGGCGTTGTCGGTGCGCAAGTTGGCCAATCTGCCTTGTTCCTGAGTTGGGCCATGATCATATCCCATACACCGGGCGTTCGTCCGGCGTGATCACCCTGCCCCAATATCAAATTCCTCTTATCGCAGTGCTGACCGTATTCGTGTTGCACAACGCGCTCAGGCGAAACCTGGTTACGGCCTGCATGTTGGCTACGGTACTTGCCTACTCGGTTTATGTTCTGGCCATTGATGTAACAGGTCAGATCGAACAGGTTCGTGTGTTTGCTCAATTACCACCTGCCTTTGTCACGGCCAATTGCGCAATACTTGGTGCCTTCACCCTGTGCTTTCTGTCAGGCTGGTGGATCGTAACTCGGCTGAGAATTCCAGCTCTTGCGCTCTCCCAATCCGATGGTGGTGTTTTGGGTCCGCTTGTGGCGGGCCTTGCGGTGGTTGCGATCTCTGCGGACGGCTGGTGGTTATTCGCTCCCTATCCTCAGAACAAGGGGCTTTTTCAGATGATCCCTCTGGGCGGTGCAGGTGCTATGGCCAATCTACTTATTCTGATTGCAGTTAACCGGGCACGTGGAACCGGGCATCACTTTCATCTGGCCCGTACTGCATTCTGGGCGGTTGTTATTCACTATGCTTTAGCCGGGGATCGCGGATCGCTGTTGTTTCTGTTGGTAGGAGCTTACGGGTTTTACCTTGTAGGGATGTCGCGTCTTGGCTGGCGCGCTATGCTTCAGACCGTAATTCTGGCGGCAATACTTTTGGTTGCACTGGATCAGATCTCTTACCTGAGATCTTGGGGTATGCAGGCACCCTCGGCCGAGGGCAGCTTTCTGACCGAGATTGATCTGTTACCGCAGTCCATCGCGCATATGTTTTATGCGATCACCATCCGTTTGTCCGGATACCAGACCTACTGGGGCGGTGCGGCAGAGTTTCTGGTGACGTTGTGGGTACAGATTGTGCCGTCAGGTCTTTTGCGCAGCCTTGGCGTTACGTTGTACAACGGCCCGCTTATGTTATCCGGTTTTGCAGTGCATGGTGGCGGTTTTTTTGTTCCCGCCGAGTTGTACTTTGCCGGAGGGTTCCCGACTCTGATCCTGATCGCCACCTACTTTGGGGCGTTGGCGGCCTTGCTTGACCAATTGGCGGCGCGGAAGGGCGATACGTTGCTGGTCACGCTCGTTCTGCTTGTGGCAGCTTCCAGCTTTTACACAATGTTTTATGGGGTCCAGGCGGTACACCGGATGCTGACTCTACCGTTAGTCCTGCTGGTTGGACGCTCTGCTTTGCTGGCTCTTTCACGCCGGATGAAAGTGCAAAGCGTTTGGTAGATCGCCCGGTTCAAGACGCCCGAAAAGGGCGGGTGCAATGGCTGGCGCGAGGCCTGTCTAGCCACGCTACCCGGACTTATTGCGGGTCGCTGGGCCGCCGTCGTTCAATTGCAATTTGTGGCTATCCGAGGTCTGGAACATCTTGGATTGGGGCAATTCTGGGCGCCTACTATGGGTTGCCCGTGCCTCGGCATTATTCGTGGCCTCAGCTCTATTCACAGGTGCTGCACGGGCACGACCTGAGCCTGGGTGGCTTGAAAAAGGTTTTCTACATCGTGCGCTCACCGTATGAGCTTTTCCCGTCCCTTTTTGTGAAACGCTACGGCATATCAACCCCGGCTCGTCGGGATAGGGACCGGTTCGCCGGTTTTCTAAAGGCCGAGCTTTCCAACCCATACGAGTCTCCACATCCTTGGGCGGATCACATCGCCGCCGCTGTCGAGCGATATGGAACGGATACGATTTTGACCTACACCGCTGATCCAAAGGTAATGGCAAATCAGTTGGCGCGATCAATCGAGCGGTTCGACGGATGTTGCGATCGAGAGCGCCTGTCGGCATTGGCTGCAACCCGTCATTCAGGTCAGAAAGCGCCAACCACTGTTACCTCGGATGCAGCGCGCAAGTTCGACTGGTTCACTACGGACAGCCATACGCTGGTGCAGTCCGAATTACGGCGCTTGAATACACTCTGCCCAGGCGCTGGGTTTGTTGAAAAGTTTCAATTTCAGTGCAAATAAGAACTTCCGCCCCAGCCGCAAAAAATGGCCTCACCGTTTTGCACGCCATCCCCTCAATCGCTTTGCACCACGGCGGCCCCAGCCAGAGCGTTGCGGGCTTGGTCACCGCTATGGCCGAACGGTCCTTGGGGCGGGTCGAATTGATCTGCGGTCAAGATACGCAAGAGCCTTCGATCCAAGGTTTGGCCGCGCGACACACCGTTCAATACGCCTTCAGCCGTTTCTGGTGCCCCAAGCCCGGCTCAATGGCTCGGATGGATCGAGCCATAAAACGGGTAGACGTGGTTCACGTGCATTCATACTGGAACGGGTTCGCGTCGATCATGATCGTGCTGGCACGTCGTGCCGGTAAGCCGGTTGTGCTCTCTCCGCGAGGGTCTCTGCAAAAATCGGCGATGGCGCAATCATCACCTGCTGCAAAGGCGGTCTTTTCGCAACTTATCGGTCGTGGGCAACTGGCGACCGTAACCGGCTATCATTTTCAGACACTAGCAGAAGCGCAAACCAGCTTTGGTACCGCGGGTCGACCGTCCGTCATCATCGATAATGGCGTCAATCTACCGGCGAAAAATGCCTCTCGTGCCGAGTTAAGGACAAGGTTATTCGGGCAGGCGGCGCAGGACTTGAACTTGGTGTTTTTAGGCCGCATAGCGCAGATCAAAGGGATTGATCTCCAAATTGAGGCACTGCGTCTGCTGTGCGACCGCGGCCTCGGTGCTCATTTGCATCTAGTTGGGCCAGATGGCGGTGACCTAGGCCGATTGGTGTCTATTGCCCGAAATCTTGGTGTGGCCGATAGGCTTCACATTCATGGGCCGGTCTATTCTGAAACAAAGCACAATTGGCTGCGAGCAGCGGATGCCGTGCTGATGTCTTCGAAGTTTGAAAACAACTCGAATGCGGCGCTCGAAGCAATGGCCGCAGGCGGCACGTTGATCGGAACAGAGGGTACAATTGCCGATGGGCCAGCAGCAGCTGGCGCTGCGATTAGCGTTCCGCGTGAGGCCGCAACGCTTGCGCAGGTCTTGTGTCGGCTCCCGGTCCCCCTCTTGCGCGGGAATGCGCGTGCCTTCATGCGCAACCATCACGACTGGGGTAGTCGAGCACAGCGAATGCTGGAGTTTTACGAAAGCCTTTTTTGACTGATATTTCAACAAACCGGAAGGCGCGGAAGTATCCGCGTCGCATTCAGGCGGCCCGCGTGCTGTGGGCTTTCGCTGCGCCCTTGTTTCGCCTCAGCCCGCGTCCTTTTTGGGGGTGGCGCCGTTGGCTGTTGCGCAGATTTGGAGCGTCTGTCGGGCGCGACGTCCATGTATTTCCCACCGTTTCGATTACAATGCCTTGGAACCTTACCCTGAGAACGCAATGCGCTGTCGGGGACCGTGCCATCCTTTATGCCTTGGGGCGGATTGACATCGGAGCCAGAACAACGATCTCTCAAGGTGCCCATCTGTGTGCAGGAACCCATGACCATCGCAGTAACGACCGGCTTTTGTTGACACCTCCGATCCGGATTGAGTCTGACAGCTGGATCGCGGCGGATGCATTCATCGGACCGGACGTCTGCGTAGGTAAGGGCAGCATCGTCGGCGCTCGGGCCGTGGTGATGAAGTCGGTACCCGATGGTCAAACCGTGGTCGGCAACCCGGCACGCGCCCTGAACGAATGCTGACCGTAATCATCCTGACAAAAGACGAAGAACCGCATATCGCACGAGCGATCTCTTCGGTTCAGCCCGTTGCTGCTCGGATAGTTGTTGTAGACAGCGGGTCAGCGGACGCAACATGCCGAATTGCCGCCGATCTGGGTGCAGAAGTACTGCACAACTCATGGCGCAATTATGCGGAACAATTCAACTGGGCGCTAGATCAGGTGTCAGATCAGTCTGAATGGATTTTGCGATTGGATGCAGATGAGATTGTCAGCCCACCGCTTTGTTTGGAGATTGCCCGGCAACTGCCGGAACTTTCATCAAATGTCGCCGGTGCTTACGTCCCGCGATACATGAACTTCCTGGGCGGCCCTGTACGCCGCGGCGGGCTATTCCCCGTCGAAGTGCTGCGTCTGTTTCGCGCGGGGAAGGGTCGGTGTGAAGCTCGTTGGATGGATGAACATATCAAGGTTCAGGGGGAAACGGTGCGGTTGTCCGGGCATGTTCTGGACGACAACCTCAAACCACTGGGCTGGTGGATCGACAAGCACAACACATATGCCAGTCGCGAAGTGGTAGACCTGATTAACCTACGGCATCAGTTTCTGCCGTATGAGACCATTGCCGCGGCCAAAGGCGCACAGGCCGCGCGCAAACGTTGGATCAAAGAGGTTTTCTATTTGCGCCTTCCCCCGGGTTTCCGCGCGGGGGCCTATTTCCTGTGGCGTTTCATTTTTCGGCTCGGGTTTCTGGATAGCCCGCAGGGGCGCAGATTTCACCTGCTCCAAGGGTTTTGGTACCGTTATCTTGTCGACGCGAAACTACGCGAAGTAGAGGCCTATATACAGGTGCATTCCGTGGACCCGCCAACAGCGATTCAGGCGGTGTTGGGCATCGATACCCACAAATAAAAAACGGCGCCAAATGGGCGCCGGTTTTTATTTCTTACCCGCCGAAATCGTCGAGCATGATGTCTTCGCGATCCACACCCAGATCCAGCAGCATGTTGATCACTGACTGGTTCATGATTGGCGGGCCGCACATGTAGTATTCGCAATCTTCCGGAGCCGGGTGGTTTTTGAGGTACTCTTCGAACAGGACGTTATGGATGAAGCCGGTATAGCCTTTCCAATCGTCTTCAGGCTGAGCATCCGACAGGGCGACGTGCCATTCGAAATTGTCAAACTCTTCGGCCAGCTGGTCGAAATCCTCGACAAAGAACATCTCTTTCTTGGACCGCGCACCATACCAGAAGCTGATCTTGCGGTTGCGGTTCTCAAGACGCTTGAGCTGATCGAAGATGTGGCTGCGCATCGGTGCCATTCCGGCACCACCGCCGATGAAAACCATCTCTTTGCCAGTCTCGCGGGCGAAGAACTCACCAAACGGACCTGAGATCGTGACTTTGTCACCCGGTTTCAGGTTGAAGATGTAGGATGACATCTGACCCGGTGGGATGCCCTCAGACCCCGGAGGCGGCGATGCAACGCGGACGTTGAGCATGATCATGCCTTTTTCGTCCGGATAGTTCGCCATCGAATAGGCGCGCTCGATCGGTTCGTTCACGATGGATTTGTATTGCCACAGATTGAAGCGATCCCAGTCCTCGCGATACTCCTCTTCCACGTCGAAGTCGGTGTAGCTGAGCTGGTGTGCCGGCGCTTCGATCTGGATATATCCACCAGCGCGGAAGTTCACATCTTCTCCTTCGGGCAGATCCAGCGTGAGGGCCTTGATGAAGGTCGCCACGTTCTCGTTCGAACGAACCGTGCATTCCCATTTCTTGACGCCAAAGACCTCTTCGGGAACTTCGATGTCCATGTCCTGCTTGACCGCCACCTGACAGGACAGGCGGTCACCGCAAGCAGCCTCGCGCTTGGTGATATGGCTTTCTTCGGTCGGCAGGATCGACCCGCCACCGGAATGTACGCGGACCCGGCACTGGGCGCAGGTTCCGCCGCCGCCACAAGCCGATGGAACAAACAGCTTCTCGGCCGCCAGCGTTTGCAGCAGCTTGCCGCCCGCAGGCACGGCGATGGTTTTCTCGCCATTGATGGTGATGTTGACGTTGCCGGTCGAGACAAGCTTGGACCGGGCCGCCATGATGAGCGCCACCAGCGCCAAAACGATCAGGGTGAAAAGGGCAACGCCCAGGGTAAAAGTTTCCATTCGCCCCTCCCCTTACAGCTTCACGCCCGAGAAGGACATAAAGGCCATGGCCATCAGTCCCGCGGTGATGAAGGTGATACCAAGACCTTGCAGGCCGTCCGGAATGTCCGAATACTTCAGCTTTTCCCGAACACCGGCCATTGCGGTGATCGCCAGCGCCCAGCCAAAGCCGGAAGACAGGCCATAGGTCGCCGCTTCGGCAAAGTTATAGTCCCGCTCCACCATGAACAACGAACCACCAAGGATGGCGCAGTTCACCGTGATCAGCGGCAGGAAGATCCCCAGTGCGTTGTAGAGCGGCGGAAAATACTTATCGAGCACCATTTCCAGAATCTGCACCATCGCGGCGATCACACCGATATACGAGATCAGGCCGAGGAAGGTCAGGTCCACATCCGGGAAGCCAGCCCAGGCCAGCGCACCCGGTTTCAGCAAATAACTGAGCAGGAGGTTGTTCGTGGGAACCGTGATCGCCTGCACGACCATGACCGAAATACCCAGACCCAGCGCCGTTGAAATCTTCTTCGACACGGCGATGAAAGTACACATGCCGAGGAAGAAGCTGAGCGCGAGGTTTTCGACAAAGATGGCCTTAACGGCCAGAGAGATAAGCCCTTCCATCAGTGCGCCTCTACCTGCTGGATTTTGTATTCACGTTCTTCGACCTGGTTCGGCTTCCATGTGCGGAAAGCCCAGATGATCAGACCGATGATGAAGAACGCCGAGGGCGGCAGCAGCAGCATGCCGTTGGGCACGTACCAGCCGCCATTGTTCACGGTCTCCAGAATGGTGACGCCGAACAGCGATCCTGCCCCGAATAGCTCGCGGATGAAACCGACCAGCAGCAGGATCAGACCGTAGCCCATGCCGTTGCCCATGCCGTCAATGAAAGACGCGACCGGCGGGTTCTTCATGGCAAATGCCTCAGCACGGCCCATCACGATACAGTTGGTAATGATCAGACCTACAAAAACCGACAGGGTTTTGGATATCTCAAAGGCATAAGCCTTGAGGATCTGGTCCACCAGGATCACCAGCGATGCGATGATCACCATCTGCACGATGATCCGGATGGAACCGGGGATCTGGTTGCGCAGGCATGAGATGAAAAAGGACGAGAACGAGGTCACAAAAATCACTGCCAACGCCATCACGATCGACACCTGCAGCGACGAAGTCACCGCCAGCGCCGAACAGATCCCCAGCACCTGCAAGGTGATCGGGTTGTTGTCGATAAGCGGATCGACCAGCATTTCTTTCTTGGTCTGGGACATCAGAGATCTCCTGCTTGCAGTTTGGCAAGGAACGGACCAAAGCCCGCATCGCCCATCCAGAATTTCACCAGGTTATCGACACCGACCGAAGTCAGCGTGGCCCCAGCCAGCGCATCGACATAGAAATCTGGTCCAGCAGCGGGCTGCGACTTGGCCACGGTGATCTGAAGGTCGCCTGCATCGTCGCGTAGTTTCTTGCCATTCCACAGCGCTTTCCAGCGTGGGTTGTCGACCTCGGCGCCTAGTCCGGGGGTTTCACCGTGCTGATAGAATTGAAGGCCATAGATATCGTTGCCGTTGTTCTCCAGCGCGATAAAGCCGTAGAGCGTGGACCACAGGCCATAGCCATGCAGCGGCAGGATCACCTTGTCCAGATCACCTGCATCGTCACGCAGAAGGTAGATCACGCGGTACTTGGCTTTGCGGCCAATCCCTGCGGGGTCATTGTCCAACGCGACGCTAAGCGCAGGGTCGCTGGCTGCGGCCAGATCGTCAAATGTGGCCGGGTCGAACTGATCGTCGACAAACTCACCTGTGGCAAGGTCCAGCACATGCGGTTCGAACGCAGCAAAGGCCTCGGTCACGTTGATGCCGGGTTCGTAGACACCCGCCACCTGCAGAACGTTGACCTGCTTGTCCTTAAGTTTGTTGGCTTCTTGAACCGGGCGCAGGCTGACCGCTGCGGCCGATACGATCATCGAAGCTACAAGGCAAACGGCGACGGCGACAAAGATCGTCTTGCCAACGGAATCCGGCGAAGCCGCCAGGAACCGGGCAATCGCGCCTTTCGGTGCGTCGTGTTTTGCTGGGGGTTGCGTATCAGACATGGCGACGCGCCCTCCGTTTGATGTTTGCCTGAACGACGAAATAGTCGATCAGCGGCGCAAAGACGTTGCCGAACAGGATTGCCAGCATCATGCCTTCGGGGAAAGCCGGGTTCACCACACGGATCAACACAACCATGATACCGATCAGCGCGCCATAGATATAGCGGCCCAGATTGGTGTGGCTGGCCGAAACAGGTTCGGTCACCATGAAGGCCAGCCCAAAGGCGTACCCACCCAGAACAACATGCCAATACCACGGCATCGCGAACATTGGGTTGGTGTCCGATCCAATCAGGTTCAGCAGCCAAGTAAAGGCGATTGTCCCGGCCAGACAGCCCACGATCAGGCGGTAATTGGCAATCTTGGTCATCAACAGGAAGGCCAGACCAATGATACAGGCCAGCGTCGATGTTTCGCCAAAGCTACCCTGAATGGTGCCGTAAAACGCGCTCCACCAGGTGATACCGTCCGCGGCCAGCGCCTGGAAACCATCAGCCGCCGAAACTGCCAGAGCCGTCGCGCCCGAGAACCCGTCGACAGGTGTCCAGACCGCATCGCCCGACATCTGAGCCGGATAGGCAAAGTACAGGAACGCGCGACCCACAAGTGCTGGGTTGAGGAAGTTCTTGCCGGTGCCGCCGAATACTTCTTTACCGATCACAACGCCGAAGATGATACCCAATGCCACTTGCCACAATGGCGTCGTTGCAGGCAAGATCAGCGTATAAAGCATTGAAGTAACAAGGAAACCCTCGTTCACTTCGTGACCCCGAACGGTGGCGAAGATCACCTCGAAGATACCGCCTGCCACGAGTGTGACGATGTAGATTGGCAGGAAATAAAGCAGCCCGTGCATGGTGTTGGCAAAGATGCTGGACGGGTCCAGTGAGATGCCGAACATCTGCAAGAGGGCGATCCGCCATCCAGTCGCGGCCTCCGGACCCAGCGTCGCGATGGCCGAGTTGGCCTGATAGCCGGTATTCCACATTCCCCACAGGATACAGGGGATCGTGGCGATCACGACATAGGTCATGATCCGCTTCATATCCACGTATGACCGGGCATGAGGCGCGACCGTGGTTACGGTTTTCGGAGTGTAGATAAAGCTCTCGACCATCTCGTAGATGGGAAAGAGTTTTTCGTACTTGCCGCCCTTGGTAAAGTTCGGCTCGATCCGGTCAAAGAAGCTGCGCAAACCCATTCGGCTCAGCCCTCCTTTTCAATCTTGGACAGGCAGTCGCGCAGCGCCAGCCCGTATTCATATTTCGCCGGACAGGCAAAGCCCACAAGGCCCAGATCCTCTTCGTCCAGCTCCAGCGCACCCAGCGCTTGTGCGGTGTCGGTGTCCATCACCAAAAGCGCGCGCAGCAGCTGCGTTGGCAGATAGTCCTGCGGCATCAGCTCCTCGAACGTACCCGTAGGTACCATCGCGCGGCGTCCACCGTTCAGGTTGCTGGTGAAGGCATAAAGCTTTTTCGCAAAAGCCGACCCGAGAACCGGTTGCACGGCGTATTTCGATGGCATCGGAAGGATCCATCCCATCGTGATCTGATCGGGATCTTCGCGAATGATAGTGATTTGACGCGCAAACCGGCCAAGATAGGCGTGCGGACCTTCGGCATGTCGACCGGACAGGATCGAGCCCGAGATAATGCGCGCCTTCCCGTCCAGATCGATCTCGTTGCGGGTCAGTTCGTCTGTCGAAGCTCCCATGACGGTCCGGATCAGACGCGGCTGGCGTGCACCCGGCCCGGTCAGAGCGATCACGATATTAGGATCCAGATGACCGGTCTGCATCAAGCGACCGATGGCGATCACATCTTGATAGCCGATGGTCCAGACCTGTTTGTCACCTACCAGAGGTTCAAGGAAATGGATATGCGTACCCGCCAGCCCTGCCGGATGTGGCCCAGAAAAACCAGCGGCTTCGACACCTGGCAGATCAGTACCGGAAATCGAATCGCCTTCCTTCTGACAAAGGTAGGTCTTGCCATCGGTCAATCGAGATACGGTGGCCAGACCAGCGGTAAATGCCTCGTTGGCATCGGCAATTATCGTTGCTGCATCGGGCGCCAGCGGATCTGTATCCATCGCAGTCACGAAGATTGCCGCCGGTTTATTACCCGGCTCTGGCATCTTCGAATAGGGACGCGTTCTGAAGGCGGCCCACAGACCAGCAGCACAGAGTTTGGCAGTAATGCCTTCTGCACTTTCCCCGTCGCCAATGCCCGAGAAATCAACACCGGTGTCATTGATGTCTGACACTTCAATGACGACGCTCTGCAAAACCCGACGGGCACCGCGGTTGATCGCGACGACCTTGCCGCTAAGCGGTGCGACCATCATCGCATCGGGAGCATCCTTATGGCAGAATATTGGCGTGCCCCGTTGCACGTCATCGCCTTCTTGCACCAGCATCCGGGGTTTCAGGCCGATATAATCACCGCCTAGAACGGCAACCGTGGAAAACTCCGGTCCTGGTTGAATGGTCTGATCGGGCGCGCCTTCTATCGGCAGATCCAACCCTTTTTTCAGTTTGAAAGTTTGCATGTGGCTACGTTCTTCCAAGCTTCTGTCCTGCGCCTTCTATCTGCGACGCCCTTTAGGGGACATCCAATAGCGTGGCTTTTTTCGGCACCGGTCGCAAAAGCGTCGAAAACCGTCCAAAATCCGTAGGCGTTACTCCGATTAGGGCTCCTTTACGCGGGGACGGGGCTAAACGCAAACCTGTTACCGCAGAAACTGAGGTCTGATCATCACTTTCATACAAATTTGGACCAATTCTGAACAGTTTGACCAGACCAATTTGCCTGTCGCACCCCAACGACATCCGGTATAAGCAGCCGAAATGGAAAATACTGAAGAACTTGAGATATTCCTGATTGCCACTCCGGGGCTAGAGGCTCCTTTGTTTGCGGAAACCGTTCAAAATGGATTCGCAAGTGCTAAGATCGTTCGTGGCGGTGTGGTCTGCCGAGGCAGCTGGCGCGAGGTGTGGCGCGCTAATCTCGTGCTGCGCGGGGCAAATAAGGTCCTTGTGCGCTTGGGCAGCTTTCCCGCAGTGCATCTTGCCCAGTTGGATAAGCGCGCCCGCAAGTTTCCCTGGCCCGACATTTTGCGCGCCGACGTCCCGGTCAAGGTTGAAGCGACCAGTCGAAAATCCCGCATCTATCATGCCGGGGCGGCGCGCCAGCGAGTTGAAAAGGCCATTTCTGAAACACTTGGGGCCACCATTTCGCCGGATGCTGCCTTGCGCGTAATGCTGCGAATCGAAAAGGACATCTGCACCTTCTCGGTCGACAGCTCGGGCGAGCCCCTACACAAACGCGGCCATAAACCCGCCGTTGCCAAGGCTCCGATGCGTGAGACCATGGCAGCGATGTTCTTGCGTGAATGCGGATTCGATGGGACCGAACCGGTACTGGATCCGATGTGCGGCTCAGGTACATTTGTGATCGAAGCGGCGGAGATCGCGTCCGGGCTGTATCCCGGCCGATCCCGGCAATTTGCGTTCGAAAATCTTCTGACGTTCGACAACGATTCCTGGCAGGATATGCGGCGCAATGCGGTTGCGCATTCGCCAGACCTGACATTTTGGGGTTCGGATCGAAACGCAGGCGCCATTGAGGCGTCTTCGACAAATGCCTCGCGTGCCAACGTTGGGGACATCACCCGGTTTCAGCAGCGCTCTATCGGCGAGATAAAACCGCCGGATGGCCCTCCGGGTCTGGTCATTGCCAACCCACCCTATGGTGCGCGGATCGGAGACGAGAAACGGCTGCGTTCGCTTTATGGCAGCCTTGGCAAAGTTTTGATGTCCCGGTTTCAGGGCTGGCGGGTCGGGATCGTCACCAGCAACGCTTCACTGGCACGTTCGACGCGCCTGCCACTGTTGCCACCTGGCCCGATCGTCGACCATGGTGGTACGAAAATTCGTCTGTATCGAACGGATGCACTACACTGACCTAGCCTCCATTTACGAGATTCGCCCCATCGCGGAAAACGAACTCGGATATAGCGAAAATTCAGGCCTTGATTCAGCTGTAGTGGCAATCGCCATAATCACGCATCGCGCTGTGCGATCCAGTCGTGGTCGGGATCGTTCTTGAACCGCCATTTTCGCATCGGACCGGCCATTACATTCAGATAGTACATCTCATACCCGTAGGGAGCGCCACAGGGATGGTGTCCCTTCGGGACAAGAACCACGTCACCATCCTTGACGGCCATGGTTTCATCCAGGCTGCCATCCTCGGTATAGACCCGCTGAATCCCGAAACCTTGCCCCGGACTTATCCGGTGATAGTAGGTCTCCTCCAGGTAGGTCATGTTGGGGAAGTCATCCTCGTCATGACGGTGGCTGGGGTACGAAGACCAGTTGCCGTCAGGTGTGAAAACCTCGGTTACCAGCAAGCTGTCGGCCACGTCGCGACCTTCCATGGCGATGTTATTGATGTACCGAGTGTTCTGTCCCGAGCCACGTGGCGTCAGTTCGATCCCCTCTGGTCCGAGACGGCTGGCGGGGTAGTTTCCTTCGCCCGGCGCGCTGCACACTGCTAGAACGCATCGGGTGGTGGCAGTCGCGGACCAGGCATTGTCATTGGGCACATAGGCGCAATGCGGTGGCGTCTTTTCAAACACGCTCATCCGGTCGCCCATTTCACCAAAATCCAGATTGTCGCAAGACAGCTTTGCCTTACCTTCGACCAACACCAGAATGACTTCTCGGTCACCGGTCGCCTCGGACACGGTTTCGCCCGGCTCCAGATGATAAAGGCCAAAGCCAACGTAACTCCAATCGGAGCTTTGCGGGCCTTTTGCGCTGGCCACAGTGATGTCATGTACTTTGCCTGCGGGCGCTGTTGGTTTGCGCAACAGATCAGTCATCTGAATTCTCCGGTTTATAGGTCAACAACAAAGCGTATGCGCAGACAGCACCAGCCCCTCCAAATACAAGAGCCCACCCAGGAGATCCTGTCAAAAATTCAAACCCGGCCCATCCCAGACAGGCAGCAACCAAGACAACCCGCACCCAGAGCGGTCGGAACCAGGGGTGAGAAGTGTCAAACATCGCCCACTCGACCTCTCTCCAGCCCGATGTCGCGGGCGGTCTGCTTCAGAGAGGCCAGACCCATGGACTGATAGTCATACGGGTTGCGCGCCTCGGGGTCCTGCTCAGCCTCGATGACGATCCACCCGTCATAGCCCTTGTCTTTGAGCACGCGTAACAAAGGGGTAAAGTCGATGCCTCCTTCAGGGTCGCCTGGCACGGTGAAAACACCGGCCCGGACACTATCCATGAATGGCATGTCTGTTTCGCGCACTCGCTTCATTACATCGGGTCGCACGTTTTTGGCGTGAAAGTGGCGCACCCGGTCGGCATATTTCTCAAGCACCGGGACAGGGTCCTGTCCGTTGGACCCGAAATAGCAATGGCCGGCATCGAACAACAGTTTGGTCGCCGGACCAGTGGATGCCATGAAGGCGTCGATCTCGGTAAGAGTTTCAACCACTGTTCCCATGTGGTGATGATAAACCAAATCAATGCCCTGATCCGAGCAGTATTGGGCAATCTCTTCGACTTTTGCTCCGAATTCTGTCATCTCATCGGTGTTTAGAACTGGCGCGTCGTTGACGGGTACGTCAAGACCTTGCACCGAGTTTGACGTTTCGCAGACGATGCACACCTTGCAGCCATTGTGCTTGAGCTTGTCCAAGTGCGGTTGAATCGCGGCCTTCTCCTCTGAAACCGAATGCGCCAGCAGGTTCATAGAATGCCAACCGGAAATAAACTGCAGGCCATGCCCGCCCAATAGCTGCTTCAACGCCTCGGGGTCGTTCTGCGGCCATCGGTGGCCGTTTTCGATCCCATCGAAGCCGATCTGGCTGGCCTCAGCCAGAATCTGTTCGGTAGGGATATGCGCGCCTAGGGTCTGGTCGTCGTCATTGGCCCAGGCGATGGGGTTCGTTCCGTATTGGATCATGAATTTATCCGTCTTTACATTCAGTTCAGGCGTGCACGCAGAGCTGCTTTTTTACCACGCGCAAGGGGTTCTTCCAGTTCCGCAATCGAACCTACGTGAGTGCTGGCCGCCTCCATCGATGCCGTATGCGCGGCAAAGTCGATATTTGACGGGTTCACGTGATGGGTGTGGTTCAGCAAGTTGTTGAACTCGGCACCCCCAGTGCCACTTTGCAGTCGGTTGATGCAGCCAAAGCGCCGGTTGTCGGGGATCACAGCGGTGATCTTGACACCCATCATACAGGCATTGGCGTAATCCAGCGCAGTTGGCCAGTTATCGTCATCCAGCCAACTTTTGAGAAAGCCGGATATGAACCCGTCCCCGGCACCCAAAGGGTCACTTTTGCGAACAACAGCCGCGTCAGTCACCGCTCGGATGGCCTGCGGAGCCGCGTTTGCGTCCGCAGTGCCGCGGGCAATGTAAATCTCCTTTCGGTCCCCGGCGATGAGATCGAACTGGTGAAGGATCGATTGCAGCATCTTCGTCACCTTCGCGCTTTCAACATGACGGCCCTCTCGGCCGCCATGCCCATCAACACCCCACCGATTGGATGTCTATTGCTGTCCGCACGCCACATTATCGCGCCAGTTCCACCGCCTTAAGCGCCGCTGTTTCAGGCCGCGCGCGGCGCAGATCGACCGAGGATCGGCTTATGGTGAGAAGTCCCAGGGTCTTTGTCATGGCCGCCTCAGAGAATCTCACTCACCGAGACAACACGCCCCTCGGCCACGGATTTCAAAGCCGCCTCGGACAGGGCCAGCGCCATCATACCGTCATATCCCGATGGAGATGCTTTCGCGCCATCACGAATTGTGGCGACAAAGGCGGCGATTTCAGCCGCATAGGCCTCGGTATAACGGGTCATGAAAAAATCATGCAGTGGAGGGCGGGTGTACCCGTTGGCGTTTGCGATCTCGATGGAAACAGGCCGCTGGTTTTCGGCCGAAACCAGCCCCTCGGAGCCTAGCACTTCGACACGCTGATCATAACCATAAGAAGCGCGGCGCGAGTTCAGTATGGTACACTGCTTGCCGCTCGCTGTGGTCAGAACCACAGTGGCAGTGTCAAAATCGTTGTGGTCACCAACTTTGGGATCGACCAAAACCGAGGCCGTGGCCATCACCGTCGCGACGTCTTCGTCCAGCAGAAAACGAGCCATGTCGAAATCGTGAATCGTCATGTCCCGGAAGATGCCACCGGATACGTCGATATACTCATACGGTGGCAGGCCCGGGTCGCGTGAGGTGATGGTGATCTGCTCGACGGCGCCCAATTTGCCATTTGTGATTGCCTGTTTGACCGCACCAAAATGGGGATCGAAACGACGATTGAAGCCCAGCATCAGGCGGGCATTGTTTTCTTCCGCAACCGTCAGGCACGCCCTGACCCGATCAAGATCCAGATCGATCGGTTTTTCGCAGAAAATCGCCTTACCAGCACGCGAAAACTGCTCAATGAGGTCGGCGTGTGTGTTGGTGGGCGTGCAGATGATCACCGCTTCGATGTCTGGGTCGTTAGCAATCTCGTCAGTGCTTCGAACTACGCAGCCATACTGGTCTGCGATACCCTGCGCCGCTTGCGGGAACGCATCCGATACGGCTACAAGCTTAGCATCCTGATTTCCCTCAATCGCCTGAGCATGCACTTTACCTATTCGACCTGCTCCGAGCAGGGCCATTCTTATAGTCATTTCACACCTCGATATTGCACATCCTGCCCAAGGTCAGTCCGGTTCGCTGGGTTGCTGGTACACCCGGAAGGTTTAACTTAGCAGCGTTCGGAACATTCGATGAGAAAGCTCGGGTTACGTTGGGCTCCGACTGAGTTTGGAAGGTAGTGTGACTCAAGCAATTCAAACAGAGCCAAATCAACTGTTAACCAACTAAAATCACATCAAAGGTGATGTGAAATAGCTTTGCTATGATGTATTTAAATCATCAAAGGCTTTCCGGCACAAAAATCTCTGGCTGCAGGAATATCTGTCGGGGTTCACCTGCTGAATGTTCAGAGCAGGCTTCTACCATCGTTTGAACCAACGTTTTGCACAACCGATCCAACGGCGTGCTACAGATCAAGCTTACATACCCGTCCTGAAGGGCGCTCTGGGACAGTCGGGTCAGTTCGTTGACCGCTATTGCAACCTCGCCAGGGTCCCGGTTTTCGCGCACCGCCTGAATCGCGCCTTCCATGCCCCCTCCGGCGACAAAAACCCCTCTGAGATCTGAATGCCGGTGCAACAGATCCAGCATTGCCTCATAGGTCACGTTCCGAGTTTCCAAGTTGACCAGTGTTTCCAGCAAATGGTGATGCGAAGAGTGCTCCCGAAGGTAACTGCGAAAGCCGGTTTCCCTCAACTCGTGACCATGCCACCGGCTGCCTCCAACAAATACCGCAATTTTTCCTTTGCGATGAGTGACACTATTGACCGCCCAACCTGCAATACGACCAACTTTCATATTGTTTAAGCCGATATAGGCATGCGTCAGCCCCTGACCGAAATCGTTCAGAAGTGAAAAGACAGGCGTGTTGGTTTCTCGTAAATCCCGCACAGTGCGTGATACTTCGTGGTGGTTTACGGCCGTTGCCGCAACGACGTGATTTCTCCGTCCCAACTCGGCCAGAAGCTTGGCATGTTCATTGGGATCCTGTGATTTCGCGTAAACGATTTCAGCCTGCCCTCGGATACCCGGATATGCCAAAACATGCTCTTCAAATTTCCGTGCAAGGCTTTGGTAGAACTCCTGATTTTCCTTTTGCAGCAGAATACCCAGCTTCCGAACGGTAAAACTCGACCGCAGTCGGTCGCGCAGCAGCGGTACGGCATGATAGCCAACGGAAACCGCTGCGTCGTATACTTTGCGCTTGGTTTCTTCCCTGACATTCCCACGATCATTCAGCACGCGGTCCACAGTCGCTGTTCCAACACCCGCTGCACGCGCAATCTCCGAGATCGTTGAACGTTTTGACATTCGGCCTCCGTACACACCGTGATTGAAATCACAACGTGATGATGCCTTTACATCAACTGTGAGTTTTTCGCTACAAAGTCATGGTCACGCTCGGTGCTGTTTGGTCATCCTTCAAGGATGCCTCCTTCGTAGACTACACGCTGGAACCTAAACGAAGGGCATATCATCCCGTCAGTCGCTGTTCTTGCCGACGGTAAAATAAAACATGTCTTCGACAAAAAGCTCGACCGCGCGCCTGCTCACGTGGGTCGATCGAGTGGCCAGGTAGAAGGTCGAATTCCACTGCAATTTGTCTGGGGCAAGATCCCTGAGCTTTTGGAAGTGCATCCAGTTTTGTGCGAAGTGCACCGGCAAAGTTCCAAGATAATGCCCGGTTTCTATCAGCGCTGCCATTGCTTCCATATTCGCAACGACGGCCCTTAACTCTGTCGTTTTTATCTCCGGCGAAACGGACATGTCGTAAGAGCGCTGGCAAATCTGATATTGGGAAAGAACATCAGGACTGATTTCTTCATCCGGAATGTCGAACAACGGATGGCCATGCCCACAATATAGCCGGTGTTCCTCCTGACAAAGCTTGGTGTAGCTGAGTTCTGCCACATGATTTCGGAAGGGCGCGATGGCGACGTGCAGATCGCCGGTGATCAACCGCTGCGTCAATTCGGTAGGCGAGGCAACTACCATCTCCAGTCGGACTTCGTTCGGGCGATCCAGGAACCTTTTTAGCGATTTGGTCAGGTGCAGATCTGCGAGCGTATTGACCGTGTCCACAATACCGATCCTCAGATCCCCAGTGACAGCGTCACGCAATTCCAGCAGCTCGGCATCAAAATCCCGGACATTGCGCAGAATCTCACCCGCTTTCCTGTAGGCGATTTCGCCCCGCTCGGTCAGGCGAAACCCGCCGCGCCCGCGCTCGCACACCCGGTACCCAAGCGCCGCCTCCAGGTCACGAATTCGAATGCTGATCGCCGATTGAGTGATGCCTAGCGCGTATTGTGCATCGGTGAACCCGCCGCATTCGACCACCGTCACGAAGGTTTCCAACAGTGTATTTCTGAGCAGTTTCAATGCCTATTTACCCTATGAGTTCTGATGCAGGATTACATAAAACTTCCTCATGTGAACATAATCAATATGATATTTTTTTGTGTATTTTTCTGTGCTGTGCTGGTCACCAACCTGAAGACTGCAAAGGACCATAGGGAGGAAACCTGCATGACATTTACCCTACGACACGTGAGAACAACTGCCACAGTTGCCCTGCTTAGCCTAACACCGCTCGCCGCTTTGGCCGAGGACTGGAAATTCGCCATCGAAGAGATTCCAGGCTCAATCATGGATGCCTATGCGCAAGAGTTCAAATCGCGCATCGAAGCGGCCACAAATGGTGAAGTAACCGTGACCGTCTATCCGATGGGCACCTTGGGCACGCCCACCGAGACGGTCGAGCAGGCTGCGGACGGTGTGATCCAGTTCACCAACGTTTCGATTGGCAACCTAGGCACCATCGTGCCGGAAAGCCAGGCGTTCCTGCTGCCATATCTGCTGCCCTCTGACCCGGCGGCGATTTCGAATATCCTCAGCACGTCGGAAACCATTTACGGCCCGCTGAACGACGATTTCCGCAAGCGCGGTCTGGAAGTCATGACCATGTATTCCGAAGGCCCGCAGGTCTGGACAACAAATCGTGAAATCCGCACGCCTGAAGATTTCGAGAACTTCAAGATGCGTGTGATGGTTTCGCCTATCCTATTGGAAACCTACAAGAACATGGGTGCCAGCCCGACGCCGCTGCCGTTTGGTGAAGTGTTCGGCGCGCTTCAGCTGGGTGCTGTCGACGGTCAGGTCAACCCGATCCCGACTATCGAAGAGATGAAATTCTACGAAGTCACCAGCCACCTGATCTGGGCTGGTGAGCAAGAGCTTGTCACCACCGTCGTGGCCGGATCGGACTGGTTCGAAACCCTCAACCCTGACCGTCAGCAGCTGGTGCGCGACACCATGGCGGACATGACCGGATTCATCGATGGCGTAGTCACCGACTTTAACCAAAAGCGTCTGGATATCATCAAGGAAGCCAAACCGGATATCGGGCTGGTTGTGCTGACAGAAGAAGAGCGTGACGCTTTCCGCGAACGTAGCACCGGCACCTCTGCCGCCTATGTCGAAACTGTTGGCGACCGTGGTCAGGAATTGCTGGACTCGCTTCAGGCAGAACTGTCGGGCAATTAATCCCTCCCCCCAAACCACGCGCAACACCTCCTCACGCACTTTGTGCGTGAGGGCTTTCAGAAAATGGGAGGAAACTATGCCAAGCGGTACTGCCACTCCCTTCGGCTTCTTGGGAAGGATTGACGCCGTCATCGGACGGATCGAAGTCTGGATCCTGGGCTGGGGGATCATCCTGATGGCTGCAAACACGATTGCCAATGTCATTGGGCGCTATGTGTTCAACCAGTCCATCTATTTTTCCGAGGAGTTAAACGAGTTCCTGATTGTCATCGTCACGTTCATGGGGCTGGGATATGCCACACGCAAGGGCATCCATATTCGAATGTCGGCAATCTACGACGCGTTACCGATAAAAATCCGCAAAGGGCTGATGGTCGTGATTGCAACGACGACGGCCGTGATCATGGCAGTTCTAGCCTGGTACGCGCTGGAATATGTGCAGAAAGTGGCTTCACGCGGGCGGATCACTCCGGCGCTGCAACTACCTCTCTATCTGACTTACGTCTGGGTAGTGATCGGCTTGAGCCTCGCTTCATTCCAATACCTGCTGACGGCGATCCGGAACCTGAATTTTGCCGAGAAAGACGTCTATGTCTCGTACCTCGAAATTGACAGTTATGAAGACCCGGAAACGGCGGCAGCCATCAAGAAATTCGAAGAATCCGCGGAGGCAGACAAATGACTGAATTGATGCTTGCCGTCATGATCGTCCTGCTGCTTGCGGGCTTTCCAATGAAAATGCCGCTAATCTCGGCAGCGGTACTGGGTTTCCTCGTCTATTTCCCCGAAATGAACATGCAGATCCTGATTCAGCAAATGATCGGAGGCGTTAAACCTGCTGCATTGATCGCAGTACCAATGTTCATTCTGGCTGCCGACATCATCACGCGGGGGCACTCCGCCAACCGGCTGATCGATCTGGTGATGAGCTTCATGGGCCATATCAAAGGCGGGCTAGCTATTTCCGTCACATCGGCCTGCGCGCTGTTCGGCGCGGTATGTGGTTCGACCCAGGCCACAGTTGTGGCCATCGGTGGAGCGATGCGTCCGCGCATGCTGAAATCGGGTTACAGCGACAGTTTCTCGATCGGTCTGATCGTGAACGCCGCCGATCTGGCATATCTGATCCCGCCATCCATCGGCATGATTATCTATGGCGTCGTGTCGGGCACCTCGATCTCGCAATTGTTCATTGCTGGCATCCTGCCGGGTCTGCTGATCGTGGTGTTGTTCTCGGCCTATTGCATGTTTTATGCCTATCGCCACGACATTCCGGTACTGCCCCGCGAAGGCTGGGGGCAACGCTTCACCGCCCTGCGCAAGGCGTTGTGGCCGATGGGCTTCCCCGCCATCATCGTGGGCGGCATCTATGGCGGTGTCTTTTCACCGACCGAAGCTGCTGCGATCTGCGTACTCTATGCCGTCGTGCTCGAGGTGGTGATATTCCGCTCGATCAAGGTTGGGGACCTATTCGACATCGCCCTGTCTACAGGCGCTATCACCTCGGTCGTGTTCATCTTGATCGCGGCAGGCGCCGCGTTCAGCTGGACACTTAGCTTTGCACAAGTACCGCAATCCATCATTGCCGCGCTAGGGCTGGAACAGGCTAGCCCTCTAATGGTTCTGCTCGCCATCAACATCGCTTTCTTTGTCGGATGCATGTTTGTGGACTCGATCGTGGTAATCCTGATCCTGGTCCCTATCTTTGCCCCGATGATCAAGGCCAGCGGTCTGGATCCAGTGCTTGTCGGTGTCCTGATCACGCTGCAAGTTGCCATCGGCGCGGCTACTCCCCCCTTTGGCTGCAACCTGTTCACCGCAATCGCCGTCTTCCGGCGACCCTTTGTTGAAGTCGTACGTGGAGTGCCACCGTTCCTGATCATTCTTTTGATTGTGACCGGGTTGCTGGTAGCCTTCCCTCAAATCGCCCTGTTCCTGCCGGAACTGGCCTATCGCTAAACCATAAGAAACGGAGAAATCATGTCGGGACATGGTTATGAAGCTGGTCGTCTGAATCTGCCTTTTGTCGGCATCTCGACCTTTGGTAAGAAACCCTATGTCGAAAATTGGGACGAGATCGACGCGGATGTGGCGATCCTTGGGGCGCCGTTTGACTTCGGTTGTCAGTTCCGGCCTGGCGCGCGCTTCGGTCCCCGTTCCGTGCGCGAAGCATCGACCTTGTTCAGCTTTGGTCACGCAGGTGCATATGATCACGAAGATGATGCTACCTATCTGGGCAGCGATGTACACATCGTGGATCTGGGTGACGCCGACATCATTCACACAAAGACCGAAGAGAGCCACGCCAATATTGAGTATGGTGTGAAGAAAATCCTGGATGCAGGCGCGATCCCCGTCACCATCGGTGGCGATCATTCGGTCAATATTCCTTGTATCAACGCCTATGCCGAGGATTGCACCAAGAACGGCCCGCTTCACGTCATTCAGATTGATGCGCATTTGGATTTCGTCGATGAACGTCACGGCGTGACCGTCGGCCACGGCAACCCGATGCGTCGCGCGATAGAGAAGGATTATGTGACCGGCATGACCCAGCTGGGTATCCGCAATGTCTCGTCTACTGCGAAAGAGGGCTATGACGATGCCCGCGCGCGCGGTTCGGATATCTTGTCGGTTCGTCAGGTGCGCAAGTTGGGTACTCAGGGCGTTCTGGATCGTATTCCAGAGGCCAGCCGTTATTACGTTACCATCGATATCGACGCCTTCTGCCCGTCAATCGCTCCGGGCACCGGAACGCCCAGCCATGGTGGGTTCCAGTATTATGACGTACTGGAAATTCTACAGGGCCTGACCAAACGCGGCGATGTCGTTGGGATCGATCTGGTTGAAGTCGCCCCCGCATATGACCCCAGCGAAAGCACCCAGATACTGGCCGCACAATTGCTGTTGAACTTCATCGGCTTCATCTTCCACAATAAGGCCTGATCGGACAAATTGTTCTATCTAAACAAGGCATTTCACGTGCCTTGTTTTTACTTTGAAGATTGGGCGCAATCAGGACGACCTTTGCTCACGCAGGCTTTGCAAGGCCTGCAACATGTCGTCCAGCCCATGGCAGGGAACGGCGCCCAGTGCCGTCAGCTCCTCTGAAACATCCACGGGTAGGTCGGAGTTGGAGTTTTCGGCAATTTGGTTCAGTTTCCCTCCGATCAATACGGGCATTTCCAGCCCCCGCCGGAGCATTTGGTCCTGAACCGCCCGGGCATAGCTGAGGGCGATGCCGTTATAGGTGCTGACCGCGATCACGTCCGCCTCTACTTCGCAGGCGCTGGTCACAAGTGTTTGAGGATCCAGCGCAACACCCGCATCCGAAACCCGCACACCGAGCCCTTCAAGCGCTTGCCGCACCAGATAGGCGCCATGTTCATGCACGTCCGTCGTACCCAGAGCCACGTGTAGATCAGTCAGAGCTTCGCTTTTTTGGCAGTTCGTTCGAACCCAGCCTTGCGCCATTTCGTCCAGCTCCTGCGCCCAATCCGCCGGGACAAGCGGGCGGCGACGATCACCGGTCTTATGCCCCTGCCCCCATAGCGCCTCCATTTGCTTGGCTCCGAGCCTGCGAATGGCCAGCATCAGAGCGGCCGGGTCAGTGATGTCGACCCCGCGCTCGGACAGGCCGGCCAAGGCTGCACTAGCAAATTTGCGCCCGCCGTTAATAAGTTTCTGCGCCAAAACGTCGATTATTTCACGATCAACCAATCGGGTGTAGCTGGGAGCATGCTCTGCCAACCGCGAAGCGAATGTCTGCGCATCCAAAATCTCATCCACATCCGGAATACGCAGATTTTCCGTGACAGGTACTGGATTGATCGCGTGACCGGTGTGGGCATGATTTAGCGCAGAGATATCAGCCAGCAGATAATTGGCGAGGCTGGCATAATTTGCCGCTGGTACGCCTCTATACGCGACCGTATTGCCGAAAATCATCGTACCGGGAGTTTCAATTTCTTGCGCCAGTGCGGCGAGAAAGGCTGACCGAGTCAGCGGGTCGGGAAAATGGTGCCCGAAACAGAACGAGGCCCGGGCTCCGATCAGGTCTTCAACGATGTGCTTTTCGATCAGCATCATGCCAAAGGCGCTGGTCACGTCCAGAAACAAGCCAGCAAAGCCATCATCCAAGTTGGAATGCACCAGAATTTCGCCCGGCTGAGCCGCGATCAGACCAAGCGCGGTGACAGTTGCCTCGGTTGTGGCAACGTCGTCATCCCAGAAGGGCAGCCGAAAGGTGAAGTACTGCCCCAGATTGCCAATCGCTGTCGCCCCGGCGGCAATAGCAGCCTGTGTATTGTGCAACGCCCCTGGCAACCCAAGCATGAAGTCCCCGAAATGGGCGGCAGCGGGGCTCGCATTGGTGATCCTACGAAAATCTTCGGGTCCAGACAGAATGATGCCAGTGCCGCGACCGGCGGTGGCGCGATGCTCGGGTGGATAGCCCATCGACCAATCCAGTGTGATGCCGAAACGGTCGATCTCAACTTCACGCGCCAAGCCCGTTTCATGCAGCCGGGTCATCGCATCAACTGTTCGGTCAATGCTGCGGAAACCAATATGCGCGTGCTGCATGATGCGCCCTTTGGCCGCCTGGGCACGTTTATACTCCGCTTCGGAAACCACGTTTTGGCTGTCCAGAAACAGGTTGCGACCCAAGGGCCACTCTGCGGCCATGGTGCGGCCCTGTTGCAAAAGCATCGAACCCGGCAGCATCCACTCTGCGGTCAGTTCTGGATTCGGTTTCATGAAAGATCCCTTTGCCTGCTTGCGCTCGCCCGTCGAAACAGATCTGCAATTCTACGTCGTTTCATTGGACTCAAGCCCAAAAACAACGACTGACGGCATTCAAGCGCCCATCCGGAACGGTTCCTATTCGGGTGCAGGGTCCACACTCTGCAACCGTTCGCGCACGGCCAGAACAGAGGAATAAGTCGAAACGCAGTAGGGCACCAGGTAAGTCAGAGCAATTTTGAAGATGGCCCCCACATCGAAAGAACCCGTAAAAAAACGGTCTCCATGGTTGATCACCGCCAATACGGTTCCAACAATGAGCGCAATTCTGAGGGACCGGATAACCACGCTGCGCTCGGTGGCAATTTCCCAGAACCCGTTGATTTCACCGCCGCTGGACATAATGTGATCCTGACATCTGGAAGTTCGATTTAGCTATCATGCCGTCGCTCGATAGCAGCTTCACCGAATTGAGCCAAGTTTCGCCAGAAAAATTGACGTGATGGGAATGGCTGTCTGCTCTGCTGCGACGTTTTCATTTAGCCAGCGCCATACACCTAAGTACTACAGAAGCGGGGGAAATCAGTGACTTCAGTATATACAACTCGGAATGCGCGAATGTATGTTTGGGCATCGACCTGACATTTGTTGGAGCCCCGCTATAGGAGGTGACCTGTGCTGAACATGACGCTACCCATCCCTTTGATCCTCGTTGCCGCGTTGCCGGCGGTTCTGGATCGATGCTCGGGAACTGATGCCAGCGCAGCCCTGGGTGTTCTGGCACGGGACAGGGTGGCTCTGACTGCGACCTCGAACGAGATTGTCGTGGACCTGCCGGTTCCCGAAGGAACGCTGGTCAAAGCGGGCGATATTCTCGTCCAACTCGACGGTACGTTGCAAACTGCAAAGTTGAGTTTGGCGCAGGCGGAGCTTGAAAAGGCTGAGGCAACGCTTCTCAAGCTTCAGGTCGGTCCGCGGCAAGAAGAGATTGCGATTGCAGAAGCCAAAGTTGCCGGTGCCGCGGCACGGCTAGCCGACGCCGAGGCGGTGTACGACCGAAACTCTCAGTTGGTGGTCAATTCAGTGGTGACCGAGGCACGTTTGGAACAGGATCTGGCCTTACGGGATTCTGCACGTGCAGAACTGGTCAGTGCGCGGGAATCTCTGAAGGAATTGCAAAATGGCACGCGACCCGAGGATCTGGCCGTTGCTGAAGCAAACGTTCGTGCCGCAAACGCTTTGGTCAAGGCCGAGAAAACTGTACTGGACGACCTGACCGTCGTCGCAACCCGAGATGGTGTGCTGGACTCCCTGCCCTGGAATTTGGGTGAACGTGTCACCACTGGAAGCCCGGTTGCCGTCATGGTCACCGGTCAAACGCCTTATGCCCGTGTTTACATTCCGGAACCTCATCGCGTGGGTATTAAACCGGGTGATAGTCTTGAGGTCCGCGTTGACGGACTGGATGACGCGTTAGAGGGCGTGGTGCGTTGGATCAGCGATGACGCCTCGTTCACCCCCTATTACGGGTTGAACAAGGACGACCGAACCCGCTTGGTTTATCTGGCGGAAATCGACTTGCCGGGCGCATCACCGGATTTGCCTGCTGGTGTCCCGGTACAGGTCAGGATGCCATGACCGACCTGGTGGTCTCGACGCAGGGTCTGACTCGGCGGTTCGGTGAAAAAACAGCTGTCGACAGCCTGGATCTGGAAATCCGAACCGGCCAGATTTATGGGTTTTTGGGTCCGAACGGATGCGGGAAGACAACAACCATGCGGATGTTGACCGGGTTGCTGACACCCAGCAGTGGCTCGGCCTCGGTTCTGGGTCGGCCGATGCCTGATGCCGCCGAGCCGCTGAAAAGCGAAATCGGCTATATGACACAGATCTTCTCGTATTACCGCGATTTAACGGTATTGGAAAACCTCAGATTTGCTGCCGAGATTTATGGCATCCCCCGGAAAAAAGCCGCGCCGCGGATTGAGGAGCTGCTCCACACCTATGATCTGACCGACAACGTCAATCAGCTCAGCGGCAGCATGAGCGGCGGCCAGCGGCAGAAACTGGCCCTTGCAGCGACAGTCATGCACCACCCAAAGCTGCTGTTTCTTGACGAACCAACTTCGGCCGTTGATCCGGAGACCCGCCGCACTTTTTGGGAGCAGTTGTTCGATCTGGTCGATGACGGCGCAACGATGATCGTGTCCACGCATTTCATGGATGAAGCGGAACGGTGCCATCGATTGGCCATCCTCGAACACGGTGTGAAAAAAGCCGATGGATCGCCACGGCAGTTGATGGAGGACCTACAGGCCGTCGTCGTCGAGGTCGAAGGCCCAAACCTGCGGAAGGTCAAACACGAACTGGATGGCAAAGCCAAAATACTGTCGACTGCGCAGGTCGGTTCGCGGTTGCGGGTTCTGATTGACAAATCCGAATCCAATCCGGTTGCGATGCTACAATCGCTTCTTGGTACTTTTTCAGATCTGTCTCTGACGCCTCAGCGCCCCAATCTGGAAGATGTGTTTGTTAGCGCAACACGTGGGGTAGGGTCATGATCTCTCTACGCCGCATCGCCGCTGTCCTGAGGAAAGAGCTGCTTCAGTTGCGGCGGGACAGGATGACCTTCGCCATGGTCATCATGATCCCGCTGATTCAGCTGCTTCTGTTTGGCTATGCAATCAACACCAACTTACGGCACGTCCCAGTGGCAGTTGTGGATCAGGCCAATACGGAATTGTCACGGACGTTGGCGCAATTGGTTCAGGCGACGCAGGTCGTGAACGTGACCGAACAGTTGGTAAACCCGGAAGAAGCTGAACAGGCAATCACGGAATCCCGCGTACGGGCTGCCTTCATCATCCCGCCGGACGTAGATAATCGGATCGCGCGCAGCCCCTCTGTCGGGCTAGGCTTGCCTGATACTACTAATCTGACCAGCAGCCGTCCGGTCGCGCACTGGATCGTCGATGGTTCCGACACGATGGTGGCCAGCGCGATCAAGTCCCTGCGCACGATGCCATTGACCGAGTTGTTGAAAATGCCGCCGAACCGGCAGGTGCCGACATTCGAGGTCACGCTCTATTTCAACCCCGAGCAACGATCCGCCGTCAATATTGTGCCGGGTCTCGTCGGAGTTATCTTGACCATGACAATGATCCTGTTCACTTCTGCCGCAATCGTCCGGGAACGCGAGCGCGGAAATATGGAGATGCTGATCAACACGCCGATCCGGTCAATCGAGCTGATGATCGGAAAAATCATTCCCTACATTTTTCTGGGCCTGTTACAGGTCGCGATCATACTTGGTTTGGGACACGTTTTGTTTGCAGTTCCAATGAACGGTGGCTTGGGTGCGCTACTTGTAGTGACGCTGCTGTTTATCATTGCCAGCCTGTCATTGGGGTTGGTCATTTCCACCCTCGCCCAAAACCAGCTTCAATCGATGCAGATGACCATTTTCGTCTTGCTGCCCTCTATCTTGATGTCCGGCTTCATGTTCCCCTTCGACGGTATGCCGCGACCCGTGCAGATCATCGCCCAGATCCTGCCCGCCACGCATTTCATGGACATGATCCGCGGGGTCGTTCTGCGCGACGCCTCGCTTTATGCGCTCCGCTGGGAAATTCTATGGATGATCGGTTTCGCAATCCTCGGGTTACTTGCGGCGACGCTCAGATTCAAAAAGCGCCTGGGTTAAGCCATTGAGATCACTTAATTCCATTACAAGCTGAATTGTTCGGCGGCGTAACACTATTGCACTAGGACAATTGGAGATTGGGCAGCTGATAGGCAGCCGTGACATATCGTAGAGACCGCGCTGGGTTGTGACGTCGATCTTGCGGAACAGGCAGTCCCTTGGCCCACCGGCCAACAGGTACCACTGGCCCTCTCCTGTGATCCTGGCAATGGGCTGTGCCTACTCCTAAAACATCATGTGGCCTTTTCAGTCGCTTTTGCCGGGCAAAGGGCCTGTAACCGTTCGGTCAACCAATCAGCACGCAGTTCGTCGATCCGGCGGCAGTTTTCCTCGACTCCGGCATCGGCAAGCACGGCGGCCACCTTGTCTTTCTTGCCGATGCGATAATCGATACCGATCACCGGACAGTCCTGACTGAGTGCGAATATAGCCGCGTGAAAACGCATTGCGATGACGGCATCCATCTTGCGCAAAAGGGCAACGGTCCCATCAAGGGACGCATCCGCCTGCCAAATACGGAAATCGGTTCCCGGCTCAAGATATTGAATGATCCTCCAGGCGCTGCGCAGATCCGACATGCCGAACTGGATCGCATTCATTGGAAAGAACACGAAACACGGATTGGCGCCGGAATTGCGGGCGTAGTCCATCATCCCCTGCGCCAGCTCGCGTTCGCACCGATCCTCGACCGCGCGGGTATGGGCGGCAGGGTCACGCCCCGGTTCGGCGGGAGTAAACAGCGAACCAATAGGCCGGATATTGATCCCGACCACTGGCCGACCCTCTGTTCCGGTCAACAAGGTATCAATCTGCTCAGGCTCGTGGGCGGGCAAACGGGTCAGTAGTTCGCCCCGAGTTTCCAGATAATCGAAAGCCGGGTCGCGGCCGATTTCAATTTCACATCCCTGAATAATCTGGCGGCGGGCATCGTCACGCGTCCGGATCGTAATCCGGTCGGCCAGTTTAACCAGTCGCCGGGCGGTGATTTCCGATGGTTTGCGCACAAAAGTCCCGGGGCCGATGCCTTCCATGACGAAGGGCAAACCACGCCGTTTGGCACGGGTTACGGTTTCCAGATGGCGTACCAGCTGTTTGGGCAGATCGGTCAGAGGTCCTCCGGCAAACACAACACCATCGATCGAAGACACCGCGGCGCGGATATTCGCGCCTGTGTATTCCTGCACTTCGATTTCGACAGGCACATCCAGCATCGGGATCAGATGGCGAGTATGATATGGCCGTTGCGTCATCAAGATTGCGCGGACAGTGCCATGTCGTTTGTGAATCCGGTGCAGGACACCACCTAAAATAGCGGCATCGCCGATATGCTCACCCCCATAGGCGCCAATCAACAATATATATGGCATTTCGGGGTCATCCCCGCCGGATCCGGTTGTAGACACGCTGCTTGCCCGCAAATGCGCGGGAACACCGCAGCCCAACACGTCGGCAACATCGGCAATCTTTGTCTTCAACACGTCTGTTGCAGCGGGCCCGCTGGGACCTTCGGGGCCTGGCCTTAGCAACGCCGCGCCAAGATCACCCAGGGAGCAGTGCCTTTCGGAAAATCCCTTAGCGCTGTCCAATTGGCCCCAAGGAGCGTCAGTCTCCGGACTGGGATTATCCGACAGTAACTTGCAAAGCCGCTGCAATGGGGCGATGCGGCTACGCTCAAGTTGCTCAAGTTCTTCGCCCAGCAGACGGTAGGCCACAAAATCCCAAGCAAACAACCGGTCTTCGCCCAATAAGCCAATGTCGGCCTGCCCAAGCGCCGACGGCGGCAGTAGCACTGTTGTGGCATTGTTCGCATTCGCCAGTGAGGCCAGAAATTCCAGCCGATAAACCAAAGGCGGCGTCAACGGGATCAGCCAACGTACGGCGCAATGGTGTTCTAGCAGAGCTAACGTTGCTGAAACGATCTGACTCAGCGGGCCAGCTTGACCGAGGACATGCGCCGGTACGTCATGAGTCTCCTTTAAAACAAAATCCGCCGTGAAGTTGATACTGCGCGATTGTGCAAAGGAGCTCAGTTTGGCAATTTCGCCCGGCGCCACCATGTCTGGATCCATTCGCAGCGTTATGCTTTCCAGTCTGGTGAGGTCTGCCAGTATTGAGATCAGTGTGCTACTGGCGAAATCAGCGTTCGGAAGGATGTTCAGAGCCACTTTCTCACCCGGTCGGATGGCCTGCAATTGCGCGGCCAGCTCCTCGGGCGTCCAACCGTCATGTAGGATGAGGTCTAGGGGGAAAGGGGTCATCACGATCCTAGTTTCTTGATTTCAGTCAGATCTCGGTTTGGTTTCAGCATAGCCGACGAATTCACCGGCCGACCAGCAAACCAGCAAGAACAAAGTCAAAGGTGCTGCAGCAATATACTTGCCAACATAACGACCCTTTGCCACCTGGCGACGGAAGTGTCGGAGAAACAGCACGAAAGGCAGCAGCGGCATGGCCAAGCACAGTTTCAACCGTTGGCCACGGGTGATTTCGCGCGCCCGCACCTGACCGAACATACGTGCCCAATGAAACCGTTCACCGGCAAGGGTTCCAACGCTGACTTTTGGCCGCATTTGTTCGGTGATGGCCGCATCAGACAGCATTAAACCTGCCCCGGCATCCCGCAACGTCCAGTTCACCTGCGCTTCCAGATATTTGACGTCCCATAATTCCCTGACCGACATTATTGCGTCTCTCTTGTAGACAATGTTCGTGTCGGTCACATATTCCGGGTTCTCCTCGGACAGAGGCGGCTGGTAGCGACCAAAATCGCAAAAGAAAATGGCCCAGTTCCACAGGCGGTTCACGCCGTTGGTCACAGCTCCACCAATCACACCGTGGTGGTGTTCGTCGTGCAGGCGGATCATCGTTGTAGCCCAATTCGGATCAGGGACGCCGCGATCCTCGATGATACCAATTAGTCGACCACGCGCCCTCTTCATCGCCTCGGAACGGCGGGTGTCGTAGAATGCATGCATCTCCAGCGGGTTCTTTGGAATGATGCCGTCCAGAATTTCCCCAAGGTCGATGAAGTCAAATTGGGGATAACTGTTGGCCAATTGTCCTGCCTCTGCCGACATATGGTCATAGGGAACCAGCACTTCGAACTTGGCGTCACCCTGTTGAGCGGCCAACGCGTCCAGACAGCGCGTCAGCACCGCCCCGCCATCGACAATCGTCATTACAATGCTCAAGTCAGGAGTGTTTGACATGGTTGCGCTGCCCTACCTGACTTTGCTCAACGCATTGCCCGGACCGAACCAGTACCCGGTCACCTCTCCGGCCCCCCAGGACAAGCAAAACGGAACAAGCAATGGCAGCGATTTGACGAGATGTCCGATATGTGTGCCCTTGGATACTATACGCTGGACAGTCCGGTAAAACATCAAAGGGGGCAGAGCAAAGGCAGCCGCCCCCATGGCCAGACGACGCGATAACGGAGCACCATCCACCCGGGCGCCAGCGTAGGACCGCGAATAAAGAAAGCGCTGCGAGAAATAGAGCCAGAACGTGTAATGCATCTTGTGCCCGACAACGATGTCAGGTCGCATGATCAGTTCGATGCCGTCGGCTTTCATCGCGTCATGCAGGTGGTTTTCCCATCTGTGCTGCGCCAGAATATCGCCATAGCGATCCAGAACGGATTTGCGATAGATCACGTTGTTTCCAGGCACCCCACCCGACGGACCCGATGGCAAAGGCGGCAGTGAGGCGCTGTATTCGCAGAGAAATGCGGCCCAGTCCATCAATGTCTCTGTGGCGGCGTTTTCGATTGCGCCGCCGACAACGTCATGACCTTCGTTCAGTGCATCCAACATTTGGCGAGCCCAATCAGGTGGAACGATCACGTGATCCTCGATCACTGCGACAGCCGGCGCCGTCGCAGCAGCAATACCGACCGCCCGCATTTCCGGGATCGTTGTTCCTTCAGCCACCGGTAGAATTACAGTGCTTGGAAAATCGTGCTGAGCGGCTTGCCGCACAGCTTCGCCCAGCCGGTCGACGACGATCACTTCCAGTTGGGCCGAACGTTGCGCAGCGAGTGCGTCTAAACAGCTTCTCAGATCATCATAACTGTTCACCGATGGAATGATGATTGAGAGGTCAGGTGCTGGCATGCCGTACTCCTGCACTGGTAAAAAAACACTAAAAACAAACTGAGCTGCGCACTGATATCTGTGTGCAAGCCCGGCTATGAGTTGTCAAGCACCCGGTACCTGCGGTTCAAAGCTCTTGCAGGTACCGTCAATCTACTTGGAGCGCCGCAAGTTTGGCCTGGCCTGAAAGGGCCTGAGCATGTCGATCAACCTGTGGACTGCAGATTTCATTTCCTCAACGCAAGCGTAAGCCAAAACCGGGGAGACTATTGACTTCCTCAGCAATTGGGCAGCTGCTGTACTGCATTTTCCTTTTGGCCCGACTTTCGGCTTAATGCCACTCATATTAGATCATTGTTTCCGAAGATGCTGATGTTTGGCGTGAGAACACGAATCAGGCGGGGGTCTCTTTGGCGTAAGCTATCCGCTGCAAATCCTGGTAAAGAGGTGTGATCTGGGTCAGACCTGCGGCGCAATAGACACCGGCGCAAATCAAAAATTGCAACTTTGGGTCATCCGAAAGCAATTGGGACAGCCCCAAGCCCACGCAGGCGGCTACCAGCGGCAGTACGACAGACTTGAGCAGCATCATGGAACCGATCAGACGGCGGGCCGCGACCTGAGTGACAATTCCGCTGGCCAGAAGGCCCGCGCAAAGCGCCAGCGCCGCACCGGGCGCCCCAAGAAACGGAATGCAGGCGACACCTGTGCCAACCAATACAATCGACCCGGCAATCTCGGCCCATAGAAGGTACTTCTGCTGCGCGCAGCCAATCAGTGACCATCGTGCATGGCCCGACAACATCCGGATCGGAACGGCCCAGGCAAGCACCGCCAACACCGGGCCAGCGGTGCGATAAGTTGAGCCAAAAACCAACCCCATGATCTGTGTACTCAGAATGGTCAGAAGCAGCGCCAGCGCAATCCCCGCCCAGGCAACCAGATGCACTGAGGATTGCATAACCTGGCCCCATACCTTGCGATCATTCAGTACCGTCCGGGTAATCACGGGATAAAGATTGAAGTGATATACAAAGCTCAGCGTCATGAGCGAAATTACGATCCGCTGCGCGGCACCCAGCCAGGCCGGACCGGTGTTATCCGTCAGGCTGACCAACAGGAACATCGGCACGTAAAGCATGAATGCCCACAACATGTTGGCCAAACCAACTGAAAAGCCTTCTTTCAAGAAAAACAGGGCGGCGCGTGGAGGCCAGCCAAACCGGAAAGGCACAGTCCATGTGTATTGAGCAATCAGATAGAACGCAGATACTGCTATGACTGCGACCAATTCGATCCACCCCACGGTCAACATGCTGCTTCCCGGAGCCACGAACACAAACACTCCACCGGCAAAAATCGCGGTCCGGATCGGTTGTGCCAATGCGGCGATGCTCATTTTCTCATACCCCTGCAATAGCCATTCCTGCTTGAATGGCACTGCCAGAAGGGACAGCGCGTAAATCCAGATGAGCAGTGTGATTTCAGGGTCCTGGCTGGTGTAGTACCCGGCAATTCCCACGACCGGGATCACAATCGACGCCAGCGCCAACCTTGCCACCGGCACCTGCGTCGCCAGTTCCTCTGCAAGCTCGGGTGTTCGCGTGAGTTCGCGCACACCGATGGTTCCGGCACCACATTCAATGACGATAGCTGAGAATGCGGCGATCGAAATTGCCAGTTCGATCGCACCATACTCGGTGGCGTCCAGCACGCGCGCCAAATACGCAAAAGCGACAAATCCGATCACCATGCTGACTGACTGTCCGCTGACCAGTGACACAAAGTCCCGAAACAGCTTGGGGCCCCGGTCGGACATGATATGAGCCAGCCGCTCGCGTGCGGTGTCGATGATCGACATGGTGTGGTCTTTCTATTTGACTGCTGGGCGATGTCCGCCGCTTAAGTCCATCATTCGCATCGCCCAAGCTCATGGCAAGGCCGGGATGAGTTTTGGTCATGTAGAAAGGCCCGATGATCGGTCATTGGACGGCCAAGTGGCTATACAAGTACGGTCAATTCGATAAAGTCCGGCCAAGTGCTGTTACCAGTTCTCGTTTTTTCAACAGGATTTCATATGTCAAATTCAACCCTCCACATCGGTATCGACGCCACAACCTGGTCTAACGATCGAGGATTTGGCCGCTTTACTCGGGAATTCATCACGGCATTGGCAGCTCGGGATAACGGATTTCGCTACACGCTGGTGTTCGATCAGACGCCGGCTTCTGACTGGCCCGTGCCGGACGGGGTGGAAGTGGCAACAGCCGCCACCGGCAAAGGGTTGAACGAAACAGCGGTGGGCGACACGTCACGCTCGGCTGGGTATCTTTGGACCATGGGCAAGCTGGTACGGCGCATGCAGTTTGATATTTTCTATTTCCCGGCCGTCTATTCCTATTTCCCGCTGTTGTCGCGGGTTCCCTGCGTGACTTGTTTTCACGACACGACTGCCGAACGGATTCCGCATCTGTTGTTTCCAACCAAAACCAACCATCGGTTGTGGCAACTTAAGACCTGGCTGGCCAAGCAGCAAATGACGCGGGCTATGACGGTCTCTGAAACATCTGCTGCCGATATGGAGTCGTACCTGAACATCCCGCGTAGCAAGATTGACGTTGTCACCGAAGCCGCTGATCCGGTGTTTCGCCCGATCAAGGACAAAGGCGTTGCCATGGCCGCGCGTGAAAAACATGGGATTCCAGAGAATGCGGAATTGCTAGTCTATGTAGGCGGCATGAATGCGCACAAAAACATTCTGGGCCTGCTCAAGGCGATGCCGCAAATCGTGCAGGAGCGCCCGGAGGTGCATCTAGCCATTGTCGGATCGACATCCGGTAAGGGTTTTTGGGACAATGTGCCCGAATTGATGGCATTTGTCCGGGATAACCCGCCACTCGAACAACATGTGACCTTTACCGGTTATGTACCAGACGCAGAATTGGTCGAGCTTTTCGCGTCTACTGCGGCTCTGGTTTTCCCATCGCTGTGGGAAGGGTTTGGACTGCCAGCGGTCGAAGCGATGTCCTGCGGTGTTCCTGTGTTGTCCTCTGATCGAGGCAGCCTGCCCGAAGTGGTGGGTGATGCGGGGATTTACTATGACCCCGAGGATCTAGGAGCGATCCGCGACACGATACTTAAGTTCATTGGTGACGCAGATCTGCGCCGGACATTGACTGCCGCTGCATTACCTCGCGCCGCCGGGTTCAGCTGGGATCACGCGGCCAAGCTGGGTGAAGATAGTTTCCGCCGCTGCCATGACGATGCATCAGGCAACACGGCCTAATTCGCGTTAGCCCAGGTTAGTTCCACCCTTTTCCGCCGCGCAGCGGGCCAATCACAGAAAGTGGGTCGAAAAAGCCTCAGGAAGTCAAAACGATAAAGTGCCAGTTACTCTTTGTTGGCGTTTTTGGACCATTCTTATGACCGCCTCAATTTCGCATGTTCCCGATGTTCTCCAAGGCCACGACCTGTCCACTACCAGTGCTTTCGCGGACCGCTGCCGCAACCTGTAACGCTCTTAATCCGGCATGGCCATCTGCCAGCGGCACGTCAAGCTGACCCTCAATCATGTGCTGAAAATCCCGCAATTCCTCCTGGAAGGACAACAGGCAGGTGGATTGCCAGGTCTTCAACTTCTCTCGGATCATGATTTCGGGATAGAATTTACGCTGCCGTGTTTCCGGCCCATCTGTCGTGGGCTTTGAAATCAGAAGGCTCTGCATCGGCGCATACGCCCCCCGTACCATGCCCTTGTCCCCGTAAATTTCGACAAAGGATTTGTAGCCTTTCCATTCAGCCCAAGTCGCGTGATAGGTGGCGGTGATGCCATCTGGGTTTCTGAAAACTGCCATCGCGTTGTCTTCGGAGCCATTCACATGCCAGATATTCTCGGTCATCACCCCATAAACGGACGTGATCTCACCCAGGAAATAACGTGCAAGATCAGTCATGTGTATGCCGATATCCATCATGGCGCCACCGCCTGACTCCGGCATCTTGTATTCCCACTCATGCCCAAAATTGTGGAGACCATTATGACCTCCATAAATGCGCACATGGTCGATCTTTCCGATCTTTCCCGCGTCAACTGCTTCACGCGCAAAACTGACGAACGGGTAATAGCGTAGGTTGAATCCGACAGCGAGGACCCGATCCGCGGCCTTGGCGGCGTCTACAATGCGCTGGCCGCCTTCGACCGTGTTCGAAAGCGGCTTTTCGCACAACACATGCAAACCCCGAGCAAAGGCGGCCACACAAGCCGCTTCATGCAGATGTGGTGGGATGGACACGATCACTGCATCCATTTCTGTTTCGAGGAATGGATCGAGATCCGAATGCGCTGTTGCGTTGGTGCCTGCAACTGCCGCTTCTGCGGCTTGCTGGTTCACATCGACAACTGCAACAAGTTCGGCGGTGGGGTCCGCAATGATCGACTGCACTCGCAACTTGCCGATCTTGCCTGCACCAACAACACCAATACGCATTATGTCTCTCCTCAACTTCTGGTAAAAAATTCAATCGGTAACGTAATTCATTCGCTACAACTATTCATACAGGCTGTAGGTTGTCATTCCCAAAATGAACTAATTAAGGCTCAAAGCCCGGCTCTACACATCAGAAGCCATCCAAAGATCGTCCGGTAACCAATTTTTGTGAAATACGCCTACCGAACGACCACTTCGATCAATAGCCTGAAGTGAGGCGGAAGTGATTGGTGCGGGGCCGAAATACAATTCGCGCCCCGCAGCCAAGCTTATCAGTAGAAATACGGCAGGTTTTTAGCTCGTGCGGCTCGAACCCAATTGGGCACAAAGGGAACAATCTTGTCCTGCGAGGGCACCATAATCTCGATGAAATTTGCACCGGGATTTGCGATTGCCTCGGATAGGATCGGCTCGATATCTGCCTCACACGTAATGCGCGCAGTCTTGAAACCAAAGCCTTCCGCCACTTTGACATAGTCAACGCGCCCAAAGTCGGTCGACCAGGGCTCATCTATGTCATCCAACAAGATGGCCTCACCCCGGATCCAGCCAAATGTGTCATTTCGGGTCAGGATCACAGTGACGTTCTTGCCACTGCGTTTCAGGGTTTCCATGTCGCCTATCACAAATCCAAACGAACCGTCGCCAGTGAAAGAAATAACGGGACCGTCATTGGCATACGCCGCGCCCAAAGCAGCAGGGACCGAATACCCCAGGGCACCCATCGAATAGTTGGTGATGTAACGGCGCCCGGGCTTTCGGAAGGTCAGCAAGGCAGAAGGGTAGATTGCACTAACGCCCGGCTCTGAGGTCACGACGGCATCGTCAGGCATGATCTTGTCCAGAACCTGAGACAGTTTAACCGGCGAGATCGTCCCTTCCGGCATCGGTATATTCGAGTTGAACACCTTGTCCAAAGCGGTCTGCTTGATCGGGTTCAAATCAACCTTTTCACGCAGTGTATCGGGGTAATCCGACTTAATAATCTCGACCATGTATTCCACGCTGGCGCGGGCATCGCCAACCATGCCAACCTTAACCGGAAAGTTGTTACCTACGTGGGCTTCGGCAATATCCAGATGCAGGAAAGCCTTCGTCTTTGGGTCACCATAGAGCTTCCAATGATCGGTCGCTGCGCTATCCGTGTTCGATCCGATGAAAAAAATGGTGTCAGCTTCGAGTACGTATTTGTTGGAATACTCCATGCCGCCACGACCGCCGATCACGCGCAGCGCGAGCGGATGGTCTTCGGGGATGGTGCCTTTGCCAGGGGTTGTTGTCCCGACCGGAATTTGCAGCAACTCTGCAAGTTCCAGAATCGCGTCGGTTGCCTTGGAGATCAGTGCACCCTGCCCGCAAACAATGGCAGGCTTTTTCGATGAAAGCAGCACGTCGATGGCCGCCCGGATCTTTCCATGATCAGCCACCGGGCGATGGGCCGGGTAGAAGCTGTAATCGGGTTCGGCATAGAGATCCTCAACGTCCGCCTCTTCACCAAAAATATTGATTGGTACGCGGATATGAACAGGGGCCGGCCGACCCGAGGTTGCAACGCGGAACGCTCGGCGCATCAGGAATGGGATTTCTCTGGCGTTGGTCAGCACAAAAGACTCTTTACAGATGCTATCGTACAGCTTGGTCTGATCGACACCCGTAAGCCCGTGTTTTTTGTCCTGATTGATCGGGATGTCCGAGCTGAAAAAGATTACTGGAACCGAGCTGAGGTAGGCCTCGGTTATGCCCGGGGAACAATGAGTTACACCAGGGCTTGGTGCCTCAAGTACACAAGGGCGCCCGGTGATTTTGGCATAAGATTCTGCGGCATACGAGGCCGTGCGTTCGTCACGGGTAAGCACGAATTCGATGTCGCTGTGCTCACGCCATTCCTTGTACCATCCGATGGTGGTTTCGCCGGGCAAACCAAACACATGTTTGACGCCATGAAGCTCCAGCATTTTAAGAATGATCTGTGCGCCATTCATGCGCTTGGCTTCTGAATAATCCATTGGTTTGCACCTTTCAGTGGCGATCTGCATACGTAACTGTATACAGAATTTTCGCAGTTTTTTATTTAGGCCAGTGGAGTATCCACGGCGTATTTCTCAAGCATTTCGGGGTCGACCTTCACGCCCAGACCGGGACCGGTGGGAACGTGAACCCTGCCATTTTTGACGGGAAAGGGTTCGGTCAGGATGTCTTCGGCAGCGTAGTAAGTTGCCATGTAGAATTCGCATTGCAGCAGCAGGTCTGGCACCGCAGCCATCAAATGCGCGCCTGCCGCATGAGCCAGTCCGGTTTCGAACATGCAGCCCCCATAGATTTCTACACCAGCCGCACGTGCAATTGCTGCTACTTCCAGCGCGCGGCGGATGCCGCCGGATTTCATGATCTTCAACGAGAAGATGTCCGCGATCTTATGCTGTACACCGAAAACCGCACCCTTGGGGTCGAACACACTCTCATCTGCCATGATCGGTGTGTCGATCACGTGAGTGATATGTGCCAGCACCTCGCGTTCGTGCATCTTGACCGGCTGTTCAACAAATGTCGGGCGGAACGCCTCCAGATCACGAATGCATCGCACTGCATCATAAGCTGGCAATCCCTGATTGTAGTCGATGCGGATGTCGGCTTCGTCACCGTAGATTTCACGCAGTTTTTCACAGCGCATCAGATCGAACTTGTGGCCTGCGAACCCGGTCTTGAACTTGAAGATACGAACCCCGTCTTCCCACATCGCAGAAATGTCATCGAGATCGGAGGCAAAGTCCGGGTTTGCGACCGAAAAGCTCATGCCCATACTGTCACGCATCCGTCCACCAACCAGTTCACAGACTGAAAGCCCGGTGATCTGACCGGTAATGTCCAGCAGCGCCATTTCAAGCGCGGCCTTGGCTTCAGGATGGCCGACCACAACCTTATCGGCAATGTTCATGTGTTTTTCGACCTGCACAGGGTCCTGACCGATCAAATGCGGACGCAGATGAACGTGCAGCGCTGCGGCATTGCCTTCGGCGGTACCAGTAAAAACCGGCCAGGGTGAGGCTTCACCCCAACCGGTGATACCTGTATCCGTCACGATTTCCACAATCGCAACGTTGATACCTGCCACGTCGCCACTACCGTGGGAATGGACGGCCTTAGCTGGGATTGAAATTCGGTGAACGCGAATTTCTTCTATCTTGTGATCGCTCACACTGTTCTCCATCAAGACTTGGCGGGGTGCGACTTATTGCGGCCGGACGACCAAAACACTGCAGGATGCATAACGGGACACGCGTGCAGCATTCGGGCCGATAAACAGATCTGTCACGGAAGGCCGGCTGGCGCCGATAACCACAAAACTGGCGCCGACTTCGTCTGCGTGTTCAATCAGTTTCTCATAGACCACCCCGCGCAGAACCTGCGTGTTGTGATCTACACCTTGCCAGTTAAAGGTCAGGCCATAGCTCTGAAGGTCGTTCAGCGCTTCTACGAGCACTTTTTCCCGCATATCGACGGGAATGTACTCCTGAACATAGCTGTTCTGCTGGTCAGGAATAACGAACACCAATTCAACCTTGCTGTCATGGCTTCGCGCCAGCGAGATCGCCTCTTTCACAACGAGGCTGTCTGCATCCTTGTGGACCAGGTCCACGGCGGCAAGAATAATGCCTTTGGTCATTTTACCACCCTCTTGATACCCGTACACCGGGAAAAGGGGGTTGGCCCGTTAACGGCCAACCGAGTTTACCATGTTGTCAGGCAAGTAAGTCGCCAGTTCGGGGAAGCCGATCAGGACGAACACCATTACCACCATGATCAGAAACAGCGGCAGCGCTGTTTTGGCGATGTACCCCATTTCATGTCGGGTAATCCCCTGCATGACGAACAGATTGAAGCCGATGGGCGGGGTGATCTGCGCCATTTCTACAACCACCACGATGAAGATACCGAACCAGATCAGATCGATGCCGGCTCCTTCGACCATTGGCTGAACGATTGCCATGGTCAGAACCACCGATGAGATACCGTCGAGGAACATGCCCAACACGATGTAAAACAGCATCAAGGCAAGCAGCAACGAAAAGCGCGACAGGTTCAGACCTTCGATGAATTCCGCCAACGCGCGCGGCAGGCCAGTAAAGCCCATGGCCAGGGTCAGCGCAATCGCACCCATCAGGATGAAGGCGATCATCGCCGATGTCCGGGTCGCACCCAGTAGGCTTTCGATAAACGCCTCTCTGGTCAGCGATCCTTGCAAGGCAGCCAGAATGAAGGCGCCTATGACTCCGATTGCTGCGGCTTCGGTCGCCGTGGCAAAACCGCCATACATCGAGCCGATGACGACCAAAATCAGCAGGATGATCGGGATCAGGAACCGGCTTTCATTCAGCTTTTGCCCAAAGGTCATCTTGTCCGCAATCTCGGGCACTTCCTTGGGCCGGATGAACGACCAGCCGGCAACATAGGCCATAAACATTCCGGCCAGAACGATACCGGGCAAAATGCCTGCCATGAACAGCTTCGAGATCGACTGTTCAACCGCGACTCCGTAGACGATCAAAGTCAGCGACGGCGGGATCATCAGGCCTAGCGTTGCCGCACCGGTCAGCGTGCCGATAATCATATATTCAGGATACTTACGCGCCCGAAGTTCCGGAATCGACATCTTACCGACTGTGGTGAGCGTGGCGGCAGAGGAGCCCGAGACAGCGGCGAATATCGTACACCCGACAATATTCACGTGCACCAGCCCGCCAGGCATCCGCTGCATCCAGGGGCTGAGACCGCGGAACATATCCTGTGATAATCGACTTCGGAACAGGATTTCTCCCATCCAGATAAACAGCGGCAGCGCCGTCAGAGTCCAGCTGGACGAGCCAGTCCAGATCCGGGTCAGCATCGCGTCGCCCGCCGGCCGCGTGGTGAACATCTCAAGCCCAAGATAGGCTACACCGAAAAGCGCAAGAGCGACCCAAACACCTGTTCCAAGCAACAAAAACAAGGCAAACAGGAAAATGAGTACGAGGTAGACTTGATCCATTGTGTCACTCCGCGTGTGCATCGACCCCAACGGATCGAATGTTGTCTTTACCCGCGAAGAGGGTGCAGATCAGGTTATCCAAAGCGCAGATCGCCAACAGCACGGTGCCGATTACCATCGACATCTGTGGAATCCAGATCGGCCAGGCATCCTGTCCCTGACTGATGTCGTTAAAGCGATAGCTTTCGTAGGTCAGCTTGATCGCGTATCGGGCGAACAGGAAAGTCAGATAGCTGGCAATCGCCCAGCACCAGATCTCGCCATATCTGCGGTATCGCCCCATCACGTTGAGCAGCAAGCTGACCCTGATGTGACTGCCGCTGTTCAGTGCATAAGGCAAAGCCAGGAACGACGCCGCAGCCATGCAATACCCGGTAAAATCGGGTCCGCCGACAACAATCTCACCGACCCAGCGAGACACCATCTGCATGGAAACGAAACACAGGATCAGGATCAAAAAGACAGCGGCAACGTATCCGGCCCAGCGATAGATGGCGTCCAAAACGGTACGCAAAAGACTGAAAAACGCCACGGCTATCCTCCTTTTCATGAGCCCCAGCGCCGATCCGACGCCGGGACAATTTCATTGCGGTTGGATTATTGAGCCGCCTTGAAGGCATCGACGATTTGCTTGCCCTGGTCCCCTGCGGATTCCAGCCACTCGGCAGTCATGGTTTCACCAATTGCACGCAGCTCGGCTGAAAGCGCATCACCGGCCGGACCAGTGGTCATCCCGTTTTTAGCCAGTTCGTTGACTGTGAATTCAGTGTACTGGATCGAGCGCCAGTCTCCGGCATATTCAGCTAAAACCGCACATCCGTTCACCACATTCTTGGTGGCCTCATCCAGACCATTCCAGGCATCCGTGTTCACCATCACATAGTTGCGGGGCATCCATGCATCCACACCATAATAGTGCGAGAGGCTCTCCCAGACCTTACGGTCGTATCCGGTGGACCCCGACGAAACCATGCCTTGTGCAACGCCGGTGGCGAAGGCCTGGCTGATTTCGGCTGCTTCGATCTGTACCGGCAACATACCGGCCAGTTCAGCCAGCCGGGCAGAAGCGGAGTTGTAAGCGCGGAACTTCAGACCCTCAGCATCGGCCAGAGAATTCACTTCACGGTCAAAATAAAGCCCCTGCCCAGGCCACGGAACGGAATATAGAAGGTGCAGGTTTTGCTCGGCCAGCAATTCCGTCAGGGGTCCTTTGGCGGCTTCCCAAAGCTTCTCGGAGGCTTCGAATGAGGTTGCCAGGAACGGTACGGAGTCAAAGCCAAACAGCGGGTTTTCATTCTGGTGACCGGACAGCAAGCGTTCGCCGATATTCACCTGACCGGTTTGAATGGCACGTTTGATTTCAGCGCCCGCATAAAGCGAACCCCCGGGGTGGGTCTGAATGGTGAGTGCACCACCCGTTCCGATGGTCACGCATTCTGCGAATTCCGCACCGGTTGCCGAGTGGAAATTGGTGGCCGAATACGCCATCGGCATATCCCAGGTTTCCGCCGATACAGCAACGCTTGATGCGGTTAGGACAGCGACGCTGGCGGCGAGCTTGGTAAGTGTGGTTGACATGTTTGGCTCCCTTGTTGCCTTGATTTTGCGCTCTGATGGCAGAGCGTTCTTGATTATTCAGTTAGAACCGCATCGGGTCATATGTGCTCAGATCAATATTGGTGCGATCATTGGTGATCAGCCCTGCCAGAATCCGACCAGTTTTGGGCCCGGCCGTAAGGCCAATATGATGGTGACCAAATCCGGCCAAAACGCCGGTGTTTCCAATTTCACCGATCAGCGGCAGACTGTCTGAAGGTGCTGGACGATGACCCAACCAGCTACTTTCGCTTTCAAATTTCAGGTCAGGAAAACTCTCCAATACTTTGCGCCTGAGCAGATTGAGCGGTGCTTTCGATGGACCCGCCTCCAGACCTCCGAACTCCACCACCCCAGCACAGCGCAGCCTGCCCTCCATCGGCGTGGCCACAAATTTTCCTGTTGCCACCATCATCGGCGTCGCCGGCCCATTTTCAGGCGCGGTAAATTCCATATGGTAGCCGCGCTCACTTTCAATCGGTACTGAAATCCCAAGCTTTCTGGCCAACTTCTTAGACCAAACACCGGTTGCCAGAACCACTTTGGTGCAGCTCAACTTCCCATCGCTGGTCACAACAGACGTAACCTGGCCATCAGTCAGCTCGAAGTCGACAACCTCTGTTTGGCGAAAAACAGCACCCAGCTTTTCGGCTTCGGTAGCCAGAGCGGCAATATAGGCACCCGGATTACGGCTGAACCCGTGGTCATGCATAACTGCAAGCAAGTTCAATTCCGGGGATAGATTGGGTTCAAATTCCCGAACTGCGCTGCCCTCCAGAATCTCGGGCTCAAACCCCGCTACTTTGCGCAACATCCAGGTGTAGTCGTCGGCCTCGAACGCCGCCCGTGAGGGGTAGACAAAGCTATAATCGCTGGTCTGTATCCATTCCGCCGCATCAGTGTCCTTGGTCAATGACAGATGCTGTTCGACCGTGTCGCTTGTCAGCGGGGTAAGCCCCTTTGCAATGCGCTGTGTATCCTTGTCATTGGCGTTCGACATATACCGCAGCAACCATGGTATTAGACGCGGTACATAAGACCAGCGCAGAAACAGCGGAAAATTCGGGTCCATCGCCATACGCGGACCTTTGAACATCAGGCCAGGCGCTGTTACAGGCGCCACCGAACAGGCCGCTAAAACTCCGGCGTTGCCATAGGATGCAGCCTTTTCGTCCCCGGGCGGGTTGCGATCTATGATGGTGACATCAACACCCTTTCGCCGCAACCAGATGGCAGTCGACACGCCCACGATCCCGGCACCGATAACGACTACTTGTTCGCCCTTGGAGTTCATCATCCCTCACCGTACCCAGAATCATTTGGGTGTGTACTATATTCTGAACTGTATACAGTCTTGTAGAATTCTGTGAAGACAATTGTTTATTTTGCGGCTGTCTCTGCTAAAACAGGGCAACCGAGACTTACCAGAGAGTACAATGTCCAAATCGGAAGGCAGCGTGGAAAGAGCCTATGAGGCGCTGCGCAAAATGGCGATAAATTTCGAGTTCAAGCCGGGCGAGCGGTTGAACGAAACTGCGTTGACGAAACGTTTGTGCGTCAGTCGAACACCATTGCGCGAAGCGCTTAATCGATTGGTATCAGAAGGTTTTTTAACCTTTGAGCTAGGCAAGGGGTTCTTCTGCCGACCACTGAGCCCAGAAAAGGTTTTTGAGCTTTATCAGCTAAGGTGCGCGCTTGAGACCGAGGCGCTGATACGCGCAATCGAATCCGCTGCAGATGAGGATATCGACTCGGTGGTGGCCTATCTGGACGAGATAGAAAAATCCTACTCGGCTTGCACTGATCTGGACGAATTGCTGCGAATGGATGAAGAGTTCCACATCAAAATGGCATCGCTTTCCGGCAATCAGGAACTGATCAAACTGCTGTGTAACGTCAACGAACGCATCCGGTATGTAAGGATCATCAACTTGCGCCTGCTACGGGACCGGCGCGATGATACAGATACCGATCAGGCATCAATGTCCGCCCATCGAGCCATTCTGGACGCCGTCAAGGAACGCACCCTAGATCGCGCAGTGGCGGCGTTACGAGGCCATATCGAACGGCGCAGCGAGCAAACCGTTGAATTGGTCCGCGTTGCCTATTCACAACTATATGTCCCCGGTGGCTAGCTTTGAGGCCGCTCGTCTAGTGGTGCGGAGAATGCACCGTCAGGGTTTTCTTCCGGCCAGACCAAGCAATGGATCATCAAGCTCTGCTGGAAAGCGGTCCGGAACCAACGCCTGATGGAACCAGCGAACGAAGCTGTAGATCGAGAACACCGGCAGGCCCGTCAGTTTGCGCACATCGGCAGCGTAGGGCGTCATATTGGTGCATTCCAGAATGATGGCTCCGACATCTTCATGCTCTGTAACCAGTTGCCGTGCTGCCGCCAGCATGTCTTCTCGGCAAGCCGCAAAGTCGATTTCGGGAGCATCGCCCAGAATATCGCGTGTGAACACGCTGCCACCCTCGGTACCAACAACCGGTGTATCAAGTGGAACATTTGCCGCTTCCAGATGCGCGGGGGTTAGTGTCTCCTTTGAGATTGTCAGAATACCGGGGCGCTTGCCCGGAGGAAGCATCGCCTGCACCATTTGCGTCTGCATCAAAGACGAAGTTGCGACGGGGACGGGAACTGCCTGCGCCAGTTGATCCTGCACGATCGACAGAAAGCCACAATTGGTGGTGATACCATCACAACCACTCGCGACTAGATCCTTTGCTGCTTCGATGAAATTACCAACCAGTTCACGGGCATCGTTGCGCACCACCCGGTCCGGCGTAGCGCTGCGAACAATCCGGTATTGCACCGGAAAGGGCCAGGTTGTGGCATTGCCGATGTCACCAGGAATCCTAGGGAACTGAGTTTCAAGCATAAGAATGCCAAGATTGGCGCCGTATACGGTTTTACCGCCGTGACAGGTGTGCATTGGGTTCTGCCTTACAATCGGAAACTTGTAGACATTACTGTATACAGTTCGAAAGAGAGTCAATCTGGAATCCTTAGAACCCAGAATCCCGGTCAAAACTTCTGCTGCACATTCAACTTTCTCGTTGAACGCCGCTAACTCCCGCAATCAGATAGCGGCCGCACAGGCTCACACCACGTCACGTTTCTTTTAGCGTATTGCCGGTTTGCTTGAGGATGCGCGCCAATGCGCTCATTTCCTTGTAGATTGATCCAGCAGCCGGGTGCCAGGCACAGACGTCGTAGCCTTGTTGCGCCATGACAATCTCATCGCCTCTAGAGGCCGGTCCGGTCAGTGCTTGTTGTGGACCAAACGCCGACACATTTTCGGTGGCACCTTGCATTAAGGTCTCGTTTAGTTGTTTTGCGATTTCCTCGGGCACGCCGGCTTCAGCCCAGGCCTCGCGAGCAATAGCCTGCAAGACAACAGTGAAATTGTTCGAAAAAACGGCAGCTGCATGGTAAAGACTTTTCGTTTCCGACTGAATGTCAAAGCACTGAGCACCCAACTTTTCGAAAACAAGCCGAACAAAGGTTTTGGCGTCCTTATCGCCTTCCAGCCCACAAAGAGCACCCCTGAACTGTTTCCTGGCTATCGCTGGATCGGCGAAGGACATTGCCGGATGAACACTGGCCAGACGCCATTGCAAGTCGCGCAAGGGGGCCATTTCCGATGCGGGGAAAAAGCCGCTGCAATGGATGGCAATCGAAGTATCGTCTTCCTTGCCGCGTCGCGCTTTAGTGAGTTCAGCGGCCACAGACGCAATTTGACCATCGGGGACGGCCAGGATCCAAAGGTCGGCTGCCTTCAGCTCGTTAAATCCCCCAATCGCCTGTCCTGCCCCAGCCAATTGTACTGCTTCAATTGCGGATCGGTGACTTGCGCTCAGGACAGATTGAATTTCACAGTTCGGATCCTCGCCGATAAGACTGATCAGCGTCTTTCCAACACGCCCGGCGCCAATGAGGTTCACTTTGATCCGGGACATTGGACGGTGCTCCCACTCAGATGGCTAAAAAGTTGAGTTACTTTGCTTTCCAGCCAGTTTACAGCAATTTGGATCGGGTCGCATAAGTTCCGACGCCGACATCAGGGTTACCAATTTCGCTTCGTAAACTCACGCAACCGGCCTGGTTATGTCAGATGCGCCGTTGCTTCGATCTCGACCAATGCTTCATCTTCTACCAACCCAGCAACGATAATCATCGACATGGCTGGGAAGTGCCTGCCGAACACCTCACGGTAAGCTGCACCAACTTCGGCCTGCCGTGCGAGATATTCGTTTTTGTCAGTCACGAACCAGGTCAGCCGGGTCACGTCGCTCACTTGCCCACCTGCTTCTTCGACAATAGCCGCGATGTTGCAAAGCGCCTGCTTCATCTGTTCGATAAACCCGCCTTCGACAAACTTCTTGTTGGCATCCCAGCCGATCTGGCCGCCGATATGCAAAGTTCCGTCCTTGGTCAGGACGCCGTTGGCATAGCCTTTAGCGGGCAGCCAGCCACTTGGATGGATCGTTTGATGGCTCATGACGCTTGGTCCTTGAATGCGGTTAATCTGGTGCGAAGTGTTTCCGGCCACGCCAACGAACGACCGTTTGTGGCGACATGCACAAGCGTAGCCGTCGTCGTAAAGCGCAGTTCATCTCCGCAATGTGCAGTCATAGTGTAGCCGGCAGAACTGCGGCCTGTCTTCGTTATGATAAGCCGCAGGAACAGTTGATCACCGTGTCTGCTGGGCGCAGAAAACCGGGTTTCGATCTGGGCCGTTGGTACTCCACCGTGCTGATGCATCTGCTCAAACGGCGAATTCAGCACTTCGTCGAAAAATGCTTCGACGCAATCGTTCATCATCTCAAAATATCGTGGATAGAAAACGATCCCGGCAGGATCGCAGTGCTTGAACAGTACTTTCTGGTGGAACTCAAATGTCATCAGACCCCCACATACTTTTCGGAGATTTCGGGGGTAAGACCAGCCATATCGCCAGACCAAACTGTCTTACCGCGCTCCAGAATAACGGCTTTGTCCGAAACTGATGCCAGCTCCCTGAGAGATTTGTCGATTAGCAGGATCGCAACGCTGGTTTCCTGCTTTAGGCGGCGCAGTGCGGCCCAGATCTCTTGCCGTATGATAGGGGCAAGGCCCTCGGTCGCCTCATCAAGTATCAGCAGGCGTGGGTTGGTCATCAGCGCACGACCAATTGCAAGCATCTGCTGTTCGCCGCCGGAAAGAGACACAGCGCGCTGACCTTCCCGCTCACCCAGCCTTGGGAACAGCTCCGTCACTTTGGTCATGGTCCAGTCTCCGGGCCGAGCCGCGGCAATCAGATTTTCGCGCACGGTCAAATCGGCAAAACAACGGCGCCCCTCGGGAACAAGGCCAACCCCTTTGCGGGCGACCTTGTGACTGGGAATGTCATGCAAATTCTGCCCATCCAAGGTAAGTGTCCCTTTGGACCTGATCATTTGGCAGATCGCTTTGACGGTGGTTGTTTTTCCCATTCCATTGCGCCCCATCAGGGCTGTCACCTCGCCTTCGGCCATAGTCAGGTCAACACCGAACAAGGCCTGGCTTACACCATATGTGGCTGTGAGGTTCTGGACGGTCAGAAAGCTCATGCCTCATCCCCCAGATAGGCTTCGCGCACCTCGCGGCTGCTGCGTATCTCATCGGCTGTCCCGGTGGCTATGACTTTGCCATAGACCAACACGCTGATCCGATCCGCCAAGGCGAAGACCGCATCCATGTCATGTTCTACCAGCAGGATCGGAGCTTCCTCACGCAAACCATCCAGAAAACCGGTCAAACGTTTGGAACCTTCAGCGCCCAACCCCGCCATCGGTTCGTCCATGATGAAAGCCTGCGGTGAAAGCGTCAGCGCAACCGCAACTTCCAGCTGCCGCCGCTGCCCATGGCTGAGGTTGGCACAACGCATCTCGCGCTCGTCAACAAGGCCGACGCGGGTCAAGGCTGCTTCGGCTTTTTCGCAAAGGGCTTTTGTTTTCAGAGCACCGCGCCAAAACCGCCAGGCCGACCCTTCGGAACCCATCGCGCCCAGAACGACATTTTCCAAAACGGTATCTTCCATGCATAAGTCAGAAATCTGGAATGTCCGACCCAAACCTGCCCGCGCGCGTGCCTGCGTTGTCTTGTTGGACACATCCTGCCCGCAAAACATGACGCGCCCGGAATCCGGTTTGATCCCACCGCAAATCTGCTTGATTAGCGTTGATTTACCCGCCCCATTAGGCCCGATTATCGCGTGGATTTCATTGGCCTTCAGGTCAATCGACACATCGTTCGTTGCCTTGAGTGCCCCGAAGCTCTTGTTCAGGCCATGGGTTGCAAGGATCGGCTCAGACATGCGCGCCCTCCTTGCCGGTCAGCAGGCCGGTCAATCCTCCGCGCCCAAACAAAACTATGCAAAGAAGAATGATGCCCAAATAGACATGCCAGAACTCGGTAAGCTCACCAAGAAAATGTTCAAGCGACACAAAAACACAGGCACCGATGACAGGCCCCATCAGACGACCGACCCCGCCGATAATAATCAGAACGATCAGTTCTCCGGACAATTGCCAGCTGAACATCGTGGGTGACACAAAGCGGTTCAGGTCGGCAAACAACGCCCCCGCCAGCCCGGTGATCGCGCCAGAGATCACAAAAGCCAGCAGCTTCAGGCGCATCGGGTTCAACCCAACAGTCTCAACCCGCGCATTGGTCTGACGGGCTGCGTTCAGTGCCAGGCCAAAGGGTGACGCCTGAAGCCGCGCGAAGAAAAAGAGCACGATGCATAACAGGACAAAACAGATGCCGAAGAACTGGATCGGAACCAGCGTATTCAAACCTGGGAAGCCGTTGCGAACATAGATCGAAAGCCCGTCTTCGCCCCCGTACTGCGCCCAGGAGATCGCGAAATAATAGAACATCTGCCCAAAGGCGAGCGTAATCATGATGAAGTAGACCCCGGATGTTCGCAGGGACAGAAGGCCGATAAAGAACGCAACAATCGCCGACAGGATCATCGCAACAATCCAGATGACGGGCATTGAGTTGGTGCCACCCGTCTCGAAGAACCCAAGATCCAGCGCGGTGTAGGTCTGCGCATGGTAGGCAAGGACGCCCATGGAATAGCCACCTACCCCAAAGAAAACGGCGTGGCCAAAGCTGACCATCCCACCGATGCCCAGAATGAGGTTCAATCCGACCGCTGCCAGAGCAAGGATCACCGCACGCGTCACCAGAGTGATCGTAAACGGCTCGTCCATTGCCAAGGCCCAAAGCGGCAGTGCCAACAGCCCGATCAGCACGAGGGTGTTGATATATCGTTCATCAAGCCTCATGCGCGTGCTCCGAACAAACCGGTGGGACGCCAGATCAGCACCAGACCCATCAGTATGTAAATTCCCATCGATGCAATCGCCGAGCCACTTTTCTGCGCTGCGCCCGTATCCATGAACAGTTTGAACAATTCAGGCAGAAACACGCCGCCCAATGTATCAGTAAGCCCGACCAGAAGGGCCCCGATAAATGCCCCCCGGATCGATCCGATACCGCCAATGACGATGACGACAAAGGCCAGAATGAGCACCGGCTCACCCATACCGACCTGAACCGACTGAATTGCGCCCACCAGTGCACCAGCCAGACCGGCGAGGGCTGCACCAAGAGCAAAGACCAGAGTGTAGAGCTTTGAGATATCGACTCCCAATGCGGCGATCATCTCCCGATCATTTTCGCCAGCGCGTATCTGAATACCAATGCGGGTACGTTCAATGAGCAACCAAAGCCCGCCTGCAACCGCCATCCCGATCATGATAAGGGTCAGGCGATACAGCGGATATTCAATTCCGCCGGGCAATGTCACGGGACCGGACAGCGCCTCCGGTATATTCAGAAACAGCGGGAAGGAGCCAAAAACCCAACGCGTACCCTCTGAAAATATCAAGATCAGCGCAAAGGTGGCCAAGACCTGATCCAGATGCGCGGCGTCATACAGCCGCCGAATGACGGCCATTTCGATAATCGCGCCCGCTAGTGCTGCAGCGGAAAGCGCCGCTATGAGGCCCAGAACGAATGAACCTGTCGCACCTGCAACAGCAGCCGCAGCGAAGGCTCCGACCATGTATAGCGAGCCATGGGCCAGATTGATCAGACCCATAACGCCGAAGATCAGCGTCAGGCCCGCAGCCATCAAAAAGAGCATAACGCCAAACTGCAGTCCGTTGAGGATCTGCTCGATAATCAGGATCGAGGACATGGAAACTCCGGGTATCTGCCTGCCTTCAGCGAGAAGGCAGGCAGGGATCGATCACATTTTGCAATCGGCCGCGTAGGCGTCCGAGTGGCTTTCCAGCGCCGCGCCGATGATCTTGTTGGTGAAGACATCGCCTTCCTTGATCACCTCACGTGCATAGATTGTTTGAACCGGGTGGTGGTTCGGACCGAAGGCGAAATCCCCGCGTGTGCTGTCGAAGTCAGCAGCTCGCAGTGCATCTCGGAATGCATCAGCATCCGAAGGTTCTGCTTTCTCAAGCGCAGACAACAGCAGGTTTGCGGTGTCAAACCCTTGGCTTGCATAAAGCGATGGCAAGCGGCCGTATTCCGCCTGGAAGCTTTCGACAAAGGCTGCATTGGTTGGATTTTCGATATCCTTGTTCCACTGCGACGTGTTCACAACACCAAGCGCTGCATCCCCAACGGCTTGAAGGATTCCCTGATCAAAGCTGAAGGCAGGCCCAACAACAGGAAGATCGACGCCGCTGTCAGCGTATTGCTTGAGGAACGAGATCCCCATACCGCCGGGCAGGAAGAAAAAGACGCTGTCCGCATCGCTCGCCCGTATCTGCGCAATCTCTGCTGCATAGTCTGTCTGACCAAGTTTGGTATACACTTCACCAGCCAGGTCACCTTTGAAAAACCGTTTATATCCAGTCAGCGCGTCGGTTCCTGCGGGATAATTAGGCGCCATGATGAAGGTTTTTTTGTAACCCGCATCGTTGGCATAAGCCCCTGCCGCTTCGTGCAAATTGTCGTTCTGCCATGCGACGTTGAAATAGTTCTGGTGGCAGCCCTTACCCGCAAGTGGAGAAGGACCGGCATTGGGAGACAGGTAGAAGACATTCTGGTTTACGGCAGCAGGGACAACCGCCATCGCGAGGTTGGACCAGATGATCCCTGTCATCACGTCAACGCGTTCAGACTGGATCATTTTGTCGGAAAGCTGCACCGCGATGTCTGGTTTGCGCTGATCATCTTCGATCACGACTTCGATGTCGTCACGACCAGATTGTGCGATCGCCAGCATGAATCCATCACGGACGTCGATCCCAAGACCCGCACCCCCGCCGGACAAAGTCGTGATCATCCCTACTTTGACCTCAGCCAGTGCGCCTGTTGCGCAAAGGGCCGATGCAGCAGCGGCCAATAGAAATTTTTTCATTTGTTTCTCCCTTGTTGGTCTTATTACTTCATACAAAACTCGGGCGTTCTGAACACCCGTTTCAGACTCGATTTCGGACGGTTATTCGAAACTTCATTGCGAACCTTCTGTAGTGGATCTCAGCTTGAACCGTTGCACTTTCCCTGTCTGAGTTTTAGGAAGACTTCTGCAGAACCGGACAGAGCGCGGATACTTGTAAGGAGCGATGACAGATTTGACATGGTCCTGAAGCGCTTTGACGATCTCATCAGAAGCTTCGGCCTGTTTGGTCAGAACCACATGCGCCTCGACGATGTTCCCTCGTTCTTCGTCCGGCGCTCCGATTACGGCACATTCGGCCACGGCCTCATGAGATAGAAGTGCCGCTTCAACCTCTGGCCCGGCTATGTTGTAGCCTGAGGAGAGGATCATATCGTCATTGCGTGCGGCAAAATGAAAACGGCCGTCGGCGTCTTTGCAAAAACTGTCGCCGGTAATATTCCATCCATCCGTCACATAGTCTGCCTGACGTTCGTCGTTCAGATACCGACAACCCGTAGGCCCTCGGACAACCAATCTGCCGACTTCGTCGATATCTGCCTCAGACCCATCTTCTCGCAGCACCATTGCCTCGTAACCTGTTACCGGCTTACCGGTGCTGGCAGGCCTGTGATCATCGAACCTGTTTGAGATAAAGATATGGAGCAATTCGGTCGCGCCAATTCCGTCGAGCATCGGTTTGCCCGTCTGCTCAATCCAATCATCATAGATCGGTTTAGGCAAAGTCTCTCCGGCTGAAACCGCGGCGCGCAGGCTGGACAAATCAGCGCCTTTTTCCATTGCCTGCAGCATCACGCGGTACGCCGTCGGAGCCGTAAAGCAGACCGTAGCCCTATATTTCTCGATGATCTCGATCATGCCCGGAGGCGACGCCTGTTCCAGTAAAGTCGCCGTCGCACCAAACCGCAGCGGAAATACCGCGAGTCCTCCAAGGCCGAATGTAAACGCAAGGGGGGGAGATCCGACAAAAACATCATCCGGCGTCACCCCCAAAACTTCGCGCGCATATCCGTCGGCGATGATCAGCAGGTCGCGGTGAAAGTGCATAGTCGCCTTGGGCTCACCGGTAGAACCAGAAGTGAATCCCAAAAGCGCAACGTCATCGCGCCCGGTTTGCACGCAATCGAACTTCACCGGTTTTTCAAGCGCCAACCGATCCAGTTCCGCCTCATGATTAGAGGTGCCATCGAAACCGATCACCTTCGTCAAAAACTGGCTGTCCTTTGCACAAAGCTCCATTTCTTCCATCAGGCGTGTATCGCAAAGGGCAAACTGGATTTCAGCCTTATCGATGTACTGGCTCAGTTCACCAGCCCGCAACATCGGCATCGTGTTGACTACAACCGCGCCGACCTTTGTCGCGGCCAGCCAGCACGCGACCATGGCCGGGTTGTTGGCGGAACGGATCAGAACACGGTTGCCGGGCTGGACCCTAAGATCCTCGACCAACACATGGGCCAGACGGTTTGTCCAATCGGCAAGCTCTTTGTAGGTACGCTGGCGTCCATTACCAATCAGCGCTGTGTTGTCGCCAAATCCTTTCTCGACCATCGCATCCGTAAGCTCGTAGCCCGCGTTCAGGATTTCCGGATATTCAAATCCCTCAAGCAGGAAATCCGGCCATTGGTCGAACGGGGGCAGATGGTCACGCGCAAACGTGTCTATATGAGCTGATTGGCTGAGCACTACGAACCTCCCTGATGTGCCATCATAGCCTGTCGCGCAATGATGACCTTTTGCACGTCGGACGCGCCCTCGTAGATGCGAAGCGCGCGGATCTCGCGATAAAGCGTTTCAACGGCAGTGCCAGACCGCACCCCGTCGCCTCCAAACAGCTGAACCGCTGTGTCGATGACCTTTTGCGCCTGATCGGTCGAGAACAGTTTGGCCATAGCAGCCTCGCGTGAAACGCGGGTGGCACCACTGTCTTTCGTCCACGCTGCTCGGTAGACCAGCAAGGCGCTTGCGTCGATATCCAGTGCCATTTCAGCGACATGACCCTGCACCATTTGCAAATCGAATAGCGGTGCGCCCTGGACATGTCGATCAGAGACGCGTGCAAGGGCTTCGTCCAACGCGCGACGTGCAAACCCAAGGGCCGCCGCAGCGACCGTGGACCGAAACACATCCAGCACCGACATGGCAATTTTGAACCCTGCCCCAGGCGGCCCGATCATTGCCGAGGCCGGAATACGAACGTCATCAAAGTGCAGCGTTGCAAGTGGGTGCGGTGCGATGGTGTCCAGCCGCTCGACAATTTTGAAGCCGGGAAGATCGGGTGTTGCAACGAACGCTGAAAGTCCTTTTGCTCCCGGCGCCTCTCCGGTGCGGGCGAAGAGTGTGTAGATATCTGCAATTCCACCATTTGATATCCAGGTCTTCTCGCCGCTCAGAACAAACTGATCGCCATCGCGTGTGGCTGTCATGGTGGAATTCGCCACATCCGATCCCGATTGCGGTTCGGTCAGAGCAAACGCCGAAATTGCCTGACCACTGCGCGTTAGCGGCAGCCACGCAGACTTTTGTTCGTCGGTTCCAAAAAAGGAAAGCGCACCCGTTCCCAGTCCCTGCATCGCAAACGAGAAATCGGCCAAACCGTCATGCCGTGCCAAAATCTCGCGAGACAAGCAAAGCGTTCGCACATCAAGAGCGCCGTTTTCATTTGCCGTTGGCTGCAAGACCCCTGCGGCGCCCAATTCCTTAACCAGCGTGCGGCATGCAGCATCTGTATCCGCATGATCAATTGCGAGCCCTTGCGCCACCTCTTCAACCCGTCTGGCCCAATCGCGGTGGCGGTCTTCGAAAAACGGCCAGGAAAGGAAAGTTTTATCCGCCATCAGTCGCCCTCGAATACCGGTTTTTCCTTGGCGACGAAGGCTTTGTAAGCCCGCTCGAAATCGCCTGTCTGCATACAGATGGCCTGTGCCTGCGCTTCGGCCTCGATCGCCTGTTCGATCGACATTGACCATTCCTGCGCCAACATTGTCTTGGTCATCATATGTGCAAAATTTGGCCCCGCTGCGATACGGTTGGCCATTTGCTGCACTTCTGCATCCAACTGGTCGGCACCAACAATCCGGTTGTAAAAGCCCCATGCGGCGCCCTCTTCGGCGCTCATCGACCTGCCAGTGTAAAGCAACTCAGCCGCGCGCCCCTGCCCGATGATCCTAGGAAGGATCGCACAAGCCCCCATGTCGCACCCGGCCAACCCGACACGCGTAAAGAGAAACGCACATTTCGCTTCGGGCGTCGCAATGCGCAGGTCCGAGGCCATCGCTATGATCGCCCCTGCCCCAACACAAATACCGTCCACAGCGGCAATCACCGGCTTGCCACAGTTTACAATCGCCTTGACCAGATCTCCGGTCATACGTGTGAACGCCAGCAAGTCCTTCATGGTCATGCGCGTCAGCGGGCCGATAATATCATGCACATCACCCCCCGAGCTGAAGTTGCCACCGTTCGACGCGAACACAACCGCATCCACATCATCCGCATAGACCAGATCCCGAAACCAATCGCGCAGTTCGGCATAGCTCTCGAACGTCAAGGGGTTCTTGCGATCGGGCCGATCGAGCCTGACGGTCGCGACACGCGCGTTAACCTCGCACTGAAAATGTTTGACGTCACTTCGCATCGGAAACCTCTGGCATGCTGAATTCTGTGGTAATCGCGCGGGCCTCTTCAGCGGAAAATTGACCCAACAGTTCATTGATCCACGCCTCATGAGCGTCGGCCTGGCGGGCAAACTCCTCGCGCCCCTTCTGGGTCATCAACACTCGATGCGCGCGCCGATCACCAGGCACCGACATCCGAACCAAAAATCCGTCTTCCGCAAGACGGTCCACGATGCCGGTGACATTGCCATTCGATACCCGCAGCACGCCCGAGATTTCGCTCATCTTCAATCCGTCTTCAAAGCGTGAAAGCGCAGCCATGACATCAAATCTGGGCAGGGTCGTATTGAACTGGTCGCGAAAATTCTCTCGTAATATTGCTTCTATGAACCGTGTGGTCTTGAGCAAACGCAGCCACAGACGCAGCCTTTCTTTCGAGGAATCTTCCAGCGGCAATTGAGCGAGATTTTGGTTCATATCTCACCTCCTGAAAGGCTGAGCGTATGCCCATTCACTGATTTTGCTGCGTCAGAGCACAACCACATCACTGCGCTTGTTACCTCATCGGTCTGGATAAAGCGACGTTGCGGGTTGCCTTGATGGAGCAATGCGGCCGCCTGTTCCGAACTCTTTCCGGTTTTCTCAACGATAGTTTCGATCGACCGTTCCAGCATAGGTGTTTCAATGAAGCCGGGACAGACCGCGTTTACGGTTACACCCGTTTTTGCCAGCTCGACCGCAAGGGATCGAGTGAGGCCAACAACCCCGTGCTTTGCAGCGCAATAGCCGGAAACATATGGATAGCCCTTCAGCCCGGCAGTTGATGCAATGGCCACCAGTCGCCCCTTGCCTGCGACCAGCATATCCTGCAATCCGGCTTGCCAAACATTGAATACACCTACGAGGTTAACCTCGGTCATCGCGCGCAGGTCATCTGATGTCATTTTCTGAAACGGAACCGAGGTTGCAGCACCCGCGTTCGCAATCACCGCTGAGATTGGCCCACGTTCGGCCCGTGCCGCATCGAAAGCAGATTTAACCTGCATTACATCGGTTACGTCACAGATCTGATAGGGTAGAGCCTGAGCCTGTAACGTGGCTTCGGTCCGCCCCAATATCGTGACCTCGGATCCTTGCCTGGCAAAACTCTGCGCGATGTCGGCCCCGACACCCGTTCCACCGCCAGAGATCACAACATGGTTCATACCTTGCCCACCATCTCTGCTTCTCGGTCTGCAAGTCGCCAGGTCTGATCACGACCTGCTTCATAAGGTTTAGGCCATTGCTCCTGCCGATCTCCAATCGCCGTGGCTGCATGCAAGGTCCAGTAGGGATCGCTAAGATGTGGACGGGCCAGACAGACCAGATCGGCACGGCCCGCCATCAGGATCGAATTCACGTGGTCAGGCTCGTAAATATTGCCGACTGCCATTGTCTTGATGCCGCGCTCATTTCGGATACGGTCGGAAAACGGCGTCTGGAACATACGGCCATAAACGGGTTTGGCCTGCGCCGACGTCTGGCCGGCGGATACATCCAGAATGTCTGCGCCTGCCGCCTCAAACATTGCCGCAATTTCAACGGCCTCTTCTGCTGTCACTCCGTCTTCACCAGCCCAGTCGTTGGCCGAAATGCGCACGGCCATCGGTTTCTCTTCCGGCCAGACAGCACGCATCGCTGAAAATACCTCCAGCGGATAACGCATGCGGTTTTCCAGTTTGCCACCGTACTCGTCATCGCGCTTGTTCGACAGTGGCGAGATGAAAGATGAGATCAGATAGCCATGAGCCGCATGCAGTTCGATCATGTCAAAACCCGCGCGGTTGGCCATCTCAGCCGCGGCGACAAACTCGGCCTTCACAGCGTCCATGTCCCCTCGATCCATCGCTTTGGGAACTGCATTGTTATCAGACCATGGGATTGCAGAAGCAGACAGCAGGGGCCAGTTGCCCGAACTCAAGGGCTGATCCATACCCTCCCAACCAATCTGGGTGGAACCTTTGCGACCGGAATGGCCAATTTGACAACAGATTTTCGCGTCCGTTTCCGAATGCACGAATTTTGTCAGGCGCCGCCACGCGGCCTCATGTTCGGGGGCGTACAGCCCTGGACACCCTGGCGTGATACGCCCGGCAGCCGAGACACAGGTCATTTCGGTATAGATCAAGCCCGCACCACCTTTGGCGCGTTCCCCGTAGTGGATCAGGTGCCAATCCGTCGGACAGCCGTCGACCGCCTTGTACTGCGCCATGGGCGAAACGACGATCCGATTCTTCAGTCGCATGTTGCGCAAGCGGAAAGGTGCGAACATCGGCGCGCGGGCGGGGCTATTCACACTCTCCCCTGCTTGCTCCATGAACCATGACTCGGCGCTTCCCAGCCAATCGGCGTCCCGTTCACGCAGGTTCTCGTGGCTAATTCGCTGGGACCGCGTCAGCATGGAGTAATTCAGCTGAACCGGATCGAGATCCAGATAACGCTCGACATCCTCGAACCACTCCAAGGAGTTGCGGGCAGCCGATTGCAACCGTAAGACTTCCAGACGGCGTTCGTCTTCATACCGGGAGAAAGCCACCTCGAGCGTATCCTCTCCAACGATGTAGTCGGCCAGTGCAATTGCACTTTCCATCGCCAGCTTGCTACCCGATCCGATTGAAAAATGAGCGGTCGCGGCTGCGTCGCCCAGAAGAACTACGTTCTTGTAGCTCCATTTTTCACACAAAACGCGCGGGAATCTCAGCCACGCCGAACCACGAATATGGTTTGCATTGGTCATCAGGTTGTGACCGCCCAGATGCTCTTTGAAAATCTCCTCACATACGGCAATTGACTTCTGCTGGCCCATTTCACCAAAGCCGTAGGCGTCAAATGTTTTCTGTGTGCACTCGACGATGAAAGTCGCCGTGTCCGGGTCAAACTGATAGGCATGCGCCCAAACCCAGCCTTTATCCGTGTTTTCAAAGATAAAGGTAAACGCATCGTCGAACTTCTGATGCGTTCCCAGCCATACGAACTGGCACATTCGCTGATCAATATCGGGTTTGAAAACCTCAGCAAACTCTATCCGCGTTTTTGAGTTTAAACCGTCCGCGCCAATGACAACGTCGAAGTCGTCCATATACGCAGAAGCTGTCTCGACTTCGGTTTCAAAGCGCACGTCCACACCCAGCAGGCGCGCTCGCTTTTGCAAAATCAGCAGAAGTTGCTTGCGTCCGATGCCGCAGAATCCATGCCCGCTAGAAACCGTTCTTTGCCCCTTGTGAACAAGCGCCACATCATCCCAATACGCAAAGTGGCTGCGGATGGTTTCAGCACTGACCGGATCGTTCCGCTCTAGGTTATCCAGCGTTTCATCCGACAGTACGACACCCCAACCAAACGTGTCATCCGAGCGGTTTCGCTCGAACACAACAACCTCTGCGTTCGGATCGCGAAGCTTCATCGAGATCCCAAAATAGAGACCGGCTGGGCCACCACCGAGACATGCAATGCGCATTGCTGGCGTTCTCCTATCAGTGTCGATGACAGGAACGGTAGAGCGAGTCGGGCAACGCTTCAAGTTAAAATATTTTGAGCTTAAAGCTTTTAAGCAAGAGGCGATCCTTCAAGTTCTCTGGTAGAAGGACCTGGCTCGAAGCAGTGTTAGCCTCGCTCTGAGAATGGATCGGGTGGGGTATTCAGGCGAAGATGCCGCATGAATGCCCGTGCGATCCTTGGTATCGGTCGCTGGTCTGACACGACGAAATGCCCGCGATACCGCAAAGGTGAATCGAACCGCACAAAAGACAAATCGGGCGCGCGGTACATGTAGACCGGAAACGGGTTAATGACGGCTAGGCCCAGACCTTCACGCGCCATGTCCGCCGCCGCGAAAGAGGTCGAAACTTCGGCGACAATCCTTGGCTCCGAACGGGCTTGATGCAACAGACGGTCCAACTGCCCGCGCCGACCATGCCGATAAGTCAAGGCAATCAGGTCCTGTTGATGCAAATCCGATGGTGTGAGTGAGTCGCGCTGCGAAAGCTCATGTTCAGGGCGCATTACGCAAACCGCGGGCGACGCGCGGAATGGAATAAGCTTAATTCCTGCACGGCTTTGCTCGATACCAGTTACAGCGAGATCAAAACGGTTTTCCAGAACACCAAGTGTTACCATTTCCGACGTCGTTACTTCCAGATTAACAAAAAAACCCGGATTACTCCGTAGGAAGCTGGCAATAAGGGAAACGAGGTAACGGTGGGCATAGCTGGGCGGGGCGACGAGCCGAAGGGTTTCCTGCACAGTCTCGCTTGGGCCATCAATCCGATCCAGTGCCTCGAACAGCGGATCCAGGCGGAGATTCAGACGAACGGCCTCTTGTGTGGGGCGTAACCTGCCTGCATCACGTTCGAATAGTGTTTTTCCCAAACGTGACTCGAGGCTACCGATTGATCGGCTGATTGCAGATTGCGACAACCCGAGCTGCCGCGCTGCTGCAGCTGTCGTACCGGCCTGCATGAGCGCACGAAGCGCCTGATACTCGGGCAACGAATGCCAACTTCGGGGCTTTCCCATTGCTGCGCGGCCTCATGAAAACGACTAGTTCAATGAGTAAAACTCATCGTTTTAAATATCAACAATGAGATCTTGTCTGCTAGCGTGTGTCGAATTGAGACTTATAAAAGCGACACGATGGCGAATTCCTTCCCCCTGATCTTTGATGGGCACAACGATGTTCTGTCAAAACTTGCCAAGGCTGGCGGTTTGCCTGAAGCAACGCAGTTCCTGTCGGGTCGCAACGGTGCCATCGACCTGCCAAAGGCCCGCGCCGGCGGGTTCGGTGGAGGGTTTTTTGCTGTCTGGGTTCCGTCCCCGATGGATGCGGATGCAAAGATGGAAGAAATGGTCCACCCAGAATACGACCTGCCGTTGCCGGATCAGATCGAAGCTGAAGACGCCTTGCCTGCTGCGTTGAGTCAGGCAGCCATTTTGTTCGAGCTGGAGCGTCTGAACGGCCTGCGTGTGGTCCGAACGGCGAAAGATATTCGCAATTGCATGGCGCAAAACCAAATAGCCGCAATTTTTCATATCGAAGGCGCCGAAGCCATCGACACCGATCTGCACGCACTTGATGTGTTTTACGCAGCGGGGCTGCGGTCCATCGGACCGGTCTGGAGCAGGCCAAACATATTTGGCCATGGAGTTCCCTTTAGGTACCCGTCGGAACCTGACACCGGCGAGGGGTTGACCGATCATGGCTTGAGATTGGTGCGCCGCTGCAACGCGCTTGGCATCATGTTGGACTTGTCCCACCTCAATGAAAAAGGGTTCTGGGATGTCGCGCGCTATTCGGATGCACCACTGGTGGCCACCCACTCAAACGCGCATGCCATTTGCCCGCACGCGCGCAATTTGACCGATGATCAATTGCGAACGATTGCAGAGAGCGACGGGATGGTGGGCCTGAACTTCGCCGCTGCATTTCTGCGTCAAGACGGGCGGATGCTATCCGATGTGCCGTTGGCGCAGGTTCTGCGGCACCTTGACCACCTGATCGGAATACTGGGTGAAGACCGGGTTGGCCTCGGGTCGGACTATGACGGGGCCGTGGTGCCGGACGACGTAACCGACATCTCAATGCTGCCCCGACTAAGAGATGCCATGGTGCGCCATGGCTATGGCGAAGAGCTCATCAAGAAGCTGTGCCATGAAAACTGGTTGCGTGTTCTGGAAAAGACCTGGGGATCGTGACCGCCAATGAAAGACATAGTGACAGAGAGGACAAAATGAACGCATTTAATAGATTGCTTACTGGTGCGGCGCTCGGTTTGGCGCTGGCCGTTACCTCGACTTCGGCGATGGCAGAAACGCCACCAAACATGCTGGTCATCGCAAACCGTATCGACGACATCACGACGCTGGATCCTGCCGAGAGCTTTGAGTTCGCGGGATCGGACGTCAGTCGGAACGTTTATCAGAAACTGGTGAATTTCGATCCGTTGAACCTGGATGCCGGGTTCCAGCCGGATGTTGCAGAAAGCTGGGACGTGTCCGAGGATGGTAAATCCATCACCTTCAAAATCCGTGAGGGGTTGACGTTTCACTCTGGAAACCCGGTGACAGCCGAGGATGTGCAGTTCTCATTACGCCGCGCAATCATCCTGAACAAAACACCGGCCTTTATCATGACGCAGTTCGGGTTCACACCGGACAATGTCGAGCAAACAATCGTAGCGGACGGTGATACCCTGACCATCACCACGGACAAACCTTATGCCACATCATTTGTTCTAAACTGCCTGACCTCAACTATTGGCGGAATCGTCGACAAGAAGACGGTCATGGAGAACGACAAGGATGGTGATCTGGGCAATGAATGGCTCAAAACCAACACCGCTGGTTCGGGTGCCTACAGCCTAGTCAGTTGGAAGCCAAACGAAAGCGTGACGCTGAAATCGAACCCTGATTTCTACCTGGGCGCGCCAGCGATGGAGCGCGTGGTTGTGCGACATGTTCAGGAAAGCGCCAGTCAACGCTTGCTACTGGAACGCGGTGATATTGACGTTGCCCGCAACCTGAATCCAGAAGACGTAGCCGGTGTTTCATCAGCAGCAGGGGTCAAGATAGCAGACGAGCTGAAAGGCCGTCTGATGTATGTCTCGCTTAACCAGAAACACCCCGAACTGAGTAAACCTCAGGTTCGTCAGGCATTCAAATACCTCATAGACTATGAGGGGATGCGCGACAGCTTCCTGAAAGGTCAGTACACGATCCATCAGAATTTCTTGCCTCAGACCTACCTTGGCGCCTCGGATGAGAACCCATTTAACTTTGACATCGAAAAGGCCAAGGCATTGCTGGACGATGCAGGTGTAAACGGGCTTGAGATCGAGGTCGGTGTTCGCGAAGCGCAAGAGCGGATCGAGATTGCTCAGGCCATGCAAAATGCGCTTGGGCAGGTTGGTATCAAGATGAACATCACGGTCGGAACCGCCAAGCAGATTTTGGCGCGGTATCGTTCACGGGAACTGGACGTCTATCTTGGTGCATGGGGTCCAGATTACCCCGACCCGCAGACAAATGCTGGTACATTCGCCTACAATCCGGACAACTCGGACGAAGCTAACGCGACGGGACTGTTAGCCTGGCGAAATTCCTGGGACACTGGTGGGCTGACTGAAAAAACTGCTGCGGCCGTTGTCGAAAATGACACCGATAAACGCGCTGATATGTACAAAACCATTCAGGCGGAATTCCGGGAAACATCGCCCTTCGTCGTTATGTTCCAGCAGATTGAACAATCGGCATTGCGCGAAAACGTGACGGATTTCTCGACCGGTCAGGCGATCACATCAGCGTCGTATTGGCAGGTAACCAAGTAAATGGCCCTTGCCGAAAGAACATCAGGGGGGCGCCGTTCGGCGCCTCTCATCCATTGGATCAAGAGTATTCTGAAAACTCTTGGGACCATTGCGATCACAATGCTGGGCCTTCTGTTCGTGACCTTTATAATCGGTCGTGTTATGCCGATCGACCCGGTACTGGCTATTGTGGGCGAGCGTGCATCACAATCGACCTATGATGCGGTCTACCAGCAGCTTGGCCTCGACAAACCGCTGCTGGTGCAATTCTGGTACTATCTTTGGGATGTACTGCACGGCGATTTTGGCAATTCGTTGCTAAATGCGCGCCCGGTTTCCGAGGACATTGCCCGCGTCTTTCCAGCCACCCTGGAATTGGCAACATTGGGCGTTCTGATCGGTATATTTCTTGGCGTGCCTCTAGGCGTCGTCGCCGCCGTAAAACGTGGATCCTGGATCGACCAAGTTGCCCGAGTGGTCGCACTTGTGGGCTATTCCATGCCAATCTTTTGGCTGGGCCTGATGGGCCTGCTGGTATTTTACGGAATTCTCGGCTGGGTTGGTGGCCCTGGGCGTTTGGATATTTTCTATGAGGACATAGTGCCGACGCGCACCGGGCTGATACTGTTGGATAGCGCATTGGCACAGGAATGGGATGTGTTTCGAAACGCTATGTCCCATATCATTCTGCCGGCCGCGCTGCTGGGCTACTACTCGCTGGCTTACATCAGCCGCATGACGCGGTCCTTCATGCTGGAACAGCTTTCAGCAGAGTATGTAATTACCGCACGCGTCAAAGGCCTGTCCGAGCGTCAGGTGATCTGGCGCCATGCATTCAAGAACATTCGTGTTCAGCTCATTACGGTTATCGCGCTGAGCTATGCAAATCTGCTGGAAGGATCGGTTCTCACCGAGATTATCTTCAGCTGGCCCGGAATTGGCAGCTATATCACCACGGCGTTGTTGAGTGCTGACATGAATGCCGTTCTCGGCGGAACGGTGGTGGTCGGGCTGATCTTTATCTGCCTGAACATATTCTCTGATTTGCTCTACCGTTTCTTTGACCCGAGGTCGAAATGAGCGACATGACCCTACGACAGTGGCTGTTGACCGACGCACCCACTTCTCGCCGCCACGCCCGGTTGTCCAGCTTGTACAAAGGCTGGTTGACCTTGCGGTCCAATTCCATGGCAATGGTTGGGCTGACTATACTCGTGGCGCTGATTTTCACGGCAATCCTTGCCCCGGTATTGGCCCCTCAGGATCCGTTTGTTCAGGATCTTTCCAGTCGGTTGCAGCCCATCGGGACCGAGTCGCACCTGCTGGGCACAGACAGCCTTGGCCGGGATATCCTATCACGGCTGATTTATGGTGCACGCATCACGCTTTATATTGTGGCACTGGTCGCGCTGATCGCTCCGGTCGCCGGGCTTCTGGTGGGCACAGTTGCAGGGTATGCGGGCGGTTGGGCCGATGTGATCCTGATGCGCATCACGGACATCTTTCTAGCCTTTCCGCGCCTGGTTCTGGCGCTTGCATTTGTGGCTGCGCTTGGCGCAGGCATCGAAAACGCAGTCCTTGCGATATCGTTGACCGCCTGGCCTCCCTATGCCCGCATGGCCCGCGCCGAAACTCTGACTATTCGTTCTACGGACTATATCAACGCGATCCGCCTACAGGGCGCCGGGCCGTTGCGCATTATCACACGGCATATCTGGCCGCTTTGTATTTCGTCTCTGATCGTACGTGTAACCTTGGATATGGCAGGTATCATCCTGGCTGCGGCCGGATTGGGGTTTCTGGGGCTGGGCGCGCAACCGCCCAGTCCGGAATGGGGGGCAATGATATCGGAAGGCCGCCGGTTCATTTTGGATCATTGGTGGGTTGCCACGGTGCCGGGACTGGCAATTTTCACGGTTTCGCTGGCATTCAATCTGCTGGGTGATGGTCTTAGGGACGTTCTGGATCCAAAGGATGGTGGTCAATGACCTTGCTGGATGTCGAAGACCTTTGGGTCCGTTTCCCTACCCGTCAGGGTGTGTTTGACGCAGTGCGTGGCGTTTCGTTCTCGCTGGGACGTGAAAGGTTGGGGATCGTTGGGGAAAGCGGCTCTGGCAAGTCCATGACCGGCCGCGCCATTCTGCGGCTGATCCGAAAGCCCGGCATTGTCGAGGCCAACCACATCAATCTTGAAGGCCGCGACCTTCTGAAGATCAGCGAACAAGAAATGCGGTCGGTTCGCGGCAAGCAAATCTCTATGGTCATGCAGGATCCCAAATTCTCACTAAATCCAGTCGTCACGGTCGGTGAACAGATCATGGAGGCCTATCTGCAGCACAACTCGGGTTCAAAATCCGATGCTCGGAAGAAGTCAATCCAGATGTTGGATGATGTTTCGATCCGCGATCCAGAGCGAGTCATGCGGGCTTATCCGCACGAAGTTTCAGGGGGCATGGGGCAACGCATCATGATTGCAATGATGCTGATCCCCGACCCCAAGATTCTGATAGCGGACGAGCCCACATCGGCACTTGATGTCAGCGTTCAGCGACAGGTGCTTGGCATTATGGATAACCTTGTCAGGGAACGCGGAATGGGGCTGATCTTTATCAGCCACGACCTGAACCTGGTGTCGGAATTCTGCGACCGCGTTCTGATTATGTACGCGGGGCGGATTGTCGAAGTCTGCCAAGCGAATAGATTGAGCGAAGCCCAACACCCATACACGCAGGGGCTGTTGAATTCGCTGCCCCGGCTTGACGAAAAACAGGACCATCTGAGTGTTCTGAATCGCGACCCGTCCTGGGCAGACGCACCAAGCGTCAGAGGATAATATGGCGGCACTGGAAATCAGAGATCTTAATGTCTGGTTCGGCGGGTCGCATGACCGCGTGGACGCGGTCAGGGACGCGGACATTACCGTCAAGGAAGGAGAAAGCTTTGGCCTTGTAGGTGAAAGTGGTTCTGGCAAATCTACAATCCTGAGGGCGATAACCGGGCTCGCTCCGCAATGGTCAGGCTCGATCTGCGTCGAAGGTCGCAATCTGTCCGGCTCAAAACGAGATCGCCCATTCTTTCGGACGGTTCAGATGGTTTTTCAAGACCCATATGCCTCGTTGCATCCACGCCATACAGTTGATCAGGTCCTTAGTGAAACCCTGCGTCTGCACGGAATGGACAATATTGACGAACGTGTGATGACCTTGCTGAACGATGTCGGCCTTGGTCAGCGGTTTCGCTTCCGATATCCCCACCAGCTGTCCGGCGGACAGCGTCAACGCGTTGCAATCGCTCGGGCTCTGGCGGGTGAGCCGGACATTTTGCTCTTGGATGAGCCCACTTCGGCTTTGGATGTCAGTGTGCAAGCCGAAGTACTCAACCTGCTAACTAACCTGCGTGCACAGCGTGGACTGACCTATTTGATGGTGTCGCACGATCTGCCGGTAATTGCACATATGTGTGACAAATTGGCTGTAATGCAAAATGGCGAAATTGTAGAGGTCATGACTGCGGACACCTTGCGAATGGGAAATCCAGAGCATCCTTATTCACAAGAATTACTAAGAGCTTCTGTTGCCGGGCTACAGGCTGGTTGAATATGGCCCCGGAACACGAGGGTTGCCGCGACGCCGAACAGATTGACTTGCGATGGCGGAAAGTGCTCGGCATTAGCCACATGGTAAAATGATATCGACACAGCCCTTCTGCCCGGGATGTCGGGCTGGCCTGACCGGCAACAACGTATAGGAGGGTTTATCAACTTCTCCCGGACACGATGCTTGGGCTGCTGTCATGATAGGCACTAGCCGGACGCGGAATTCGGACTTTTCAGCGAGGTGTTTCCGGTCCAAGCATCGAGCACTCAAAACGTGATACTTTGAATTCTCATAGAGTAAACACTGGGACCGGGAGTGGTTTTCAGAGATTGGAATAGTGACACAACAAAGCGGCGCGCGCTGAAACCGGCTCTGCCGGTTAGCTTTCGAGTAATCCGAGAACAGCATCCCTTTCGGACAGAACCAGTAACAAGGCAAGATCGCCCGGTTCCAACTTCCCCAAGATCATGGAAGCGGCCTTTGAAGGCGAACTGGCTCTCAGGACGTGTTCCACATCATAGCCCTGTTCAGCTGCTGTCTTTTCGATCAGGTCCGGAATCTCTCCTGTTTCCCGTCCCCGCAGATAGTCTTCCAACTCAGCGGCGACGACGACATCAGGTTGGAAGTTCAGCGCCGTCTCCGTTACTTCTCGAATATCCTGATCCGACCGGTCGCCTGCATGGCTGAGCATGATGAATCGGCGTTTCGCATCAAGGCCGGACAGGGCTTCACAGACAGCGGAAATGGAATGCGGGTTATGAGCAAAATCGACGAAGACTCTGGCGCCGTTATAAGCAAACTCGTTGCACCGACCGGGATTGTCTCTGGCGTCAGGTTTAAACGTAGACAGCCCAGTACGTATGGCATCGATAGGCACATCAAGAGCGCGGGCAAGACACAAGGCCGCAAGAACATTTGAGACATTGTAGCGCGCCGCGCCGCCCATGGTCAGGGGCACTTCATGAACCGACAGCACCGGCACCCCGGCCGATCCATCAAAGAATACGATCGTCTCATCGCGTAGATATGCGCAACATTGCCCATTGTCACGCGCCGAGCTGACCAGACTGCAATCCGGATCGAGAGAAAACCACCAGATGTTGCCTGTAACCAGTTTGGCCTGATCTCGGACAAAAGGATCATCTGCATTCAAGGCCAATACCCCGCCCGGTTTCAAGGCACGGTGCACGGCGAATTTTGCCTGGGCCAATTCCGGTACTGTGTTCACGCCATATTGGCCAAGATGGTCGTTGGCGACATTGGTCACCGCAGCGGCAGATGCCGCACGGGTTGGAAGACCGCGCCTCAGGATACCCCCGCGCGCAACCTCCAGACAGGCAACCTCAAGTCTTGGATCACGTAACAGCATGCGGGCACCGCCGGGACCGGAATAATCGCCGCGGTCGAGTATCTCATCACCCACGCGTACAGACTCGGTCGAGGTCAGTCCGGCCACCTTCCCTGAGGCGCGGGCAATTGCGTCCAGCAGCCGGGTCGTGGTCGTCTTGCCGTTGGTTCCTGTGATGAAGGCGACAGGTATGTTGTGCAGCCGATGCCAATCCACGTCTTCCGGAGCGGGCAAGGCGTCCCACGCCCAGGTTTGACTGCCGGCACCATGGCCGATCGAGACTTCATCGTCGTCACACAAAACGTCCACGCCACGCGTCGTCGCCTCGTCGATCAGGTCGATCAGCGCCGGATTGGCCTCATTGCCCATAACCGACTTGATATCAGCGACCATCGCTTCAAAATCACCCGATGCGGCCCCGGCGAAGTCTGAGGCGCAAAAATGCCAGGCGGCCTGAGCAGCAAAGATCGCTGAATAAAGTTGGTCCATCGGCGCCGAGATCGCGAGGTTTACGCCACCCTTGAACACACGGTAAGTGAACGCCTCCTTCTGCCAACCGAGCGCGTCGAGCACACGGCGGGCATGGCGTTGCCATAGTTCGCTGATGCGCTTCGCTTCGTCTGCTTCGCAAAAGACATCCATCACCGCGCCGGGCTTTTCCCACAACAGGCCGGGTCCGGTCAGGCGTCTGGCGTCATCCACTTGGATATTGTCCGGGGTCGCACTAACAATTGTCAGCGCGGTTTCAAGCTCTTCGATCCGGTCCATCTTGATGCTCCCGCTCAGTCCGCATCTTCACTGATTTCGCGGGCCAGACGTACACCGCGCTCGTCCCGGATCAGGCTCTGATCGCTGTCGAACATGTCCTCGAACGAAGTGTCACCCGGGATTACCGTCGGCTTTGTCTCTGCTTCCGTCAGCTCGCCATCCGAATTGAAATAGATGATCTGCTTCCAGCACCGCGTCGTATCATCGCCAAATACCACAAGAAGATCACCCGGAGCTGCCATGTTGAGTGCTGCATTCACCGCGTCAACTTCATCCGGAATGATCGAAATCGCCGTGTCCGGGGTGCCACCGCCGATGAGTGCTTGCCGCAGCATCTGCGGGATCTCGTCATGACCACGTCCTCGGCGCCGGTCGTCAGCTTTACAGATGAAGTGATCGAAATGTCCTGCCAGAGCGGCACCGGCATCCGCCACGTCTTCGTCTCGCCGGTCGCCAGGCATCGATACCACGCACAGCCTGCGACCTTTGACTTCCAACTGATCAGCCAGCGCGGCCATTGCCTGCATGGCGGCCGGGTTGTGGCCGTAATCCAGGATTACTTTGAAGGGATGCTCGTCATAGACATTCATCCGTCCCGGTGCCTGGAAGTAGCTTGTATCGAAAGTCCGCAGCCCGTGTCGAATATTGTCCAGATCCACCCCGAAACTATAGGCCATCGCGGCGGCGAACATGGCGTTTTGCACGTTGAAGATTGCTTTTCCTTCCAACGTAGCTGGAATCAGATGTGACCAAAGGACCGGGATATGAAGTCCTTTGTCGTAAATAGTCAGCATGTCTCCATTCATGCCTTTTTCTAGCACGATGGCCTTGCCGCCCGCCTTGATGTGCTCTTTGACCAGACTGTGGCCGGGGTTGGTCGTGACATAGAAAATCTGGTCCGCGCTCGCGTAATCAGCCATTTTCAGACAATTGATGTCATCGGCATTCAACACAGCTGTATCGGTGGCGCTTTCCACGACGACACGTTTGACCACCGCCAGTTCTTCAACCGTGTTGATGCCACCCAATCCCAGATGGTCCGCCGAAACATTCAGGCAAGCCGCCACGTTCGAGCGTTGGTAGCCCAGCCCGGAGCGCACTAACCCGCCGCGGGCGGTTTCCATCACGGCAAAATCAACCATAGGGTCACGCAGGACGATTTGCGCCGATTTCGGGCCGGTCATGTCACCCTTGACGCTCAGCTTGCCATCAACATAGACGCCATCAGTCGAGGTCATGCCGACTGTTTTGCTGCTGGTCTTCATGATGTGGCCAAGCATCCGCGAAGTGGTCGTCTTGCCGTTGGTGCCGGTGATCGCGGCGATTGGAATACGGGTCTGTTCATTGCCGGGGAACAGCATGTCGATCACTTTGCCTGCCACGTCACGCGGTTGCCCTTCCGAGGGTGCAACGTGCATACGGAAACCGGGCGCAGCGTTCACTTCGACAATTGCTCCTCCGATGTCCTTATAAGACTTGGTGATGTCGTCGATCAGGAAATCAACGCCACCCACGTCCAGACCGACCGCCATGATTGCGCGTTCGGCCATGTCGCGATTGTCTGGATGGACAACATCAGTCAGGTCGATGGCGGTGCCGCCGGTAGACAGGTTTGCCGTGGACCGCAGATAGAAAACCTCGCCGTCGGGCAGAACTGTTTCTTCTGTTACGCCCACGCTTTCCATCAGGCGTCTGGCTTGATTGTCGATTTCCAGCATGGTCAGCACTTTTTCGTGCCCGATACCTCTGCGTGGGTCCTGATTTACGATATCGACAAGCTCGGCGATCGTATGCTTGCCGTCGCCAACTACGTGGCCCGGAACGCGCTTGGCGACCGCAACCAGCTTGTTATCCACCACCAGCATCCGATGGTCGAACCCGGTTATGAAACTCTCAACCAGAATGGCACGGCTGCGGGAATGCTCCTTGGCTTCGGCAAAACCGGCCTCAACCTCTTCGTCTGTATTCAGATTGATCGAAACGCCACGCCCGTGATTGGCGTTTAGCGGTTTCACTACGACCGGATGCCCGATCCGTTCAGCCGCACGAATGGCCTCACGCGCAGAATAAACCATGCGCTGCTGCGGCACGGGCAGGCCGAGATCGTTCAGCAGATTGTGGGTGTCTTCCTTGTCACAAGAGATTTCAACCGAGATATGTTTGGTTTCCGACGTGATCGTCGCCTGAATGCGTTTCTGAAACTTGCCATGCCCGAATTGCACCAACGAGCCTTCATTCAGGCGAATCCAAGGAATGTCGCGTTCTTCAGCTGCTTTGACCAATGACCCTGTTGAAGGGCCGAATTCCTTGCGCTGCGCGCGCAGGACAAAACTGCGCAGTTCCTCCTCCCAGTCGAATTCACCGTCGAAATCGTAGTCAACCTGATCCTTCAGGTCTTGCGGCAGCAGATGCATCAGCAACCGAAGCGCCAGTTTGCCGGCAGCTAATCCCACATCGCGCTGGCGATATTCATAAACCATATTGTATTGGCCCGGCTCACCGGTGCCCCGGGTTCGGCCAAAGGTAACATCCGAGCCGGCCACATTCTGTACTTCGATGGCACAATGCTCCAGCACATGACCCAGCCACGTGCCTTCGTCCTCACGCAGACGGCGGATAAATCCGCCCGGCTCCCGATAGGAGCATCCATGCTCAGCCAATCCAGGAAGCGCAGCGATGAGCGCATCTATGAATTCCGGACCAATTCGGGCCGAGGGCCACTCTTCCAATATTCCCAGATCAATGACGTGTCGTATAACCGGAAAGCTTGCCCAGACATTCGGACCGACGAAGACATTGGTTGAGACTATTTTCATGTAGCTCCTCGCTTATTAATTTTTCAGTTCCCCCCCCTCGGCGGACTCGTCGACGGATAAATCCGGCAAAGTGCAGAACGCCACATGCTCATCCGGCGGAAACGCCTGTCGAGCCGTCAGGTCATAACGGCACCCTTCACCCAGAACGTCAAGCCGAAGACCCAAAAGGCTCAGCGCCTCGCCCCGCCGAGCGTCCCACATCGAGGAATGAGTCAACTGACTGGCGTCCACGACCGTGACCGTTCCACTGCCCACAACTTCGAACACGTTGTCGGGGCCGATAAAGGCGGCGGTATCTTCATCAATACCAAGACCAATCAGAAAAGGATTGAAAGATGATGCCGTTAACAGGCGTCCAAGCCGGTTTCGCTGGGTAAAATGTTGGTCGATTATGACCGCGTTTGTCAGCCCCATGCCAGGTGCCAGCGTAATATTGCCTTCGGCCGGAGCCGAGTTGCTGCTGCCGCCGGCCACCATATGCTCGGACATGATCGAGGCACCCGCAGACGTTCCGGCGACCGGTACACCGGCTGCGTTCTGGCGGCGGATTTTCTGCGCTACGAGCGTGCCGCCCAGAATCGCCGAAAGTCGTAACTGATTGCCGCCCGTCATGAAAATACCGGTCGCCCGGTCCAGCATCCCGGCAAAATCAGGATTGTCGCAATCGGCCCGTCGCGAGATGGGCAAGAACTCGACTTTGCCCGCGCCGAGCTCGGAAAAAATGCGGTTATAGTCTGGCCCGGTCTCTTCCAGCATCGAAGCCGTCGGGATCACAACAATATCGGCATCCGCCCCACCCGACAGCTCCACGAACTTGCGGTGAATCTGCATTTCCTTCACGCGGTCTTCACCGCCTCCGATCGGGATGATAAACCCGCGCGGGGTATCTGCATCAACGGGTGCAGGGCACATATCTAATAGACCTTCCGGTGCTGGAGCGTGCAGCCACCGGGACTGCTTGGACGCTAAAACCTGTTCATACATGCCGCGCTAGGCTATCTGGCCATTGCGGACGTGCCATTTCCCCCCGGAAGCATCACATGCCGCACGGCAGGGTTTTCGTCAAGAACCACCGGATCGGCACCACTTTCCGCATTCTGACACTCGGAATGGAATGTTTCCTGTAGTTCGACATTTGCATCGATCCCGCCAAAGTCATGTTGCATCTTCATGCGAATGCGCAATCGCAACGCGCTATGAGCTTCCCTGAGCGGAGGACCCGAACGCGTAGAGCCATCCAATGCCGGAAAAAGCATCGATAAAGTCAGCAGCGGTCTGCTATGAGACTTGCAATCGATAACGCCTCAAAATCCAAAAGAGGCGTAGTGGCTAACAGAGGGTCTTTGGCAAGCAATAGTCTCTCCTCGAATCGTTTAGGAGAGATAGGTAATTGCTCCAGCGACTTTAGGATCAATAGTTTTTTAGGTTTTTTAAACTGTGCTTGGAAGTCAGGCACCTATTTCATCGTGGTTAGTCAGACACTCGGAATGGTCCCGCAAGACCTCAAGAACACGACACTCGGCAGTGTTCCCGCCGCTACACTCGCGTACCATGCGCTTCAGTTCGGTGCGTAGCGCTTCGAGGCGCTCCAGTCTTTGCTCAACCTGCTTCAGCTGTCGACGCGCAATACTGTCGGCTTCGTCGCACGGACGATTTGGTTCGTCGGACAGATCCAGTAGTTCGCGGATCGCCTCAAGCGAAAAGCCCAGCTGACGTGCATGCCGGATAAATGCCAGACGGTCCAGATCGGTATTGCTATAACGCCGCTGGCCGCCTTCGGTTCTTCCCGGCTCGGGCATCAGTCCGATCTGCTCGTAATAGCGTATCGTCTGTACCTTGGTCCCTGTCTTTTTCCCAAGGGTGCCAATTGTGAGCAAATGCACCTCCATTCAAAGTTACAGTTTCTGTAGGATTTATGGCAAATACCCGCAAGGGAAACGGACTAACGAAAAACCCTTGGCCTCCCGACATATTTCCGGTCGCAACAGGATCCTGCATCGTTGGTGGCCAACCGAGTCTTGTCAATCTGGCGGCCCTCGAACTGCTGTTCCACTTCATCCACCGTGAACTAACGCGTTTTGGGTGGTTTGAGCACCAGACATTTGAGCATCCGTCAGGTCAGCCAGACCATTGCCAGTTTTTAAGAGCCGCAGGGCATTGGCAACGACAAGCAGGGAAACACCGACATCTGCAGCAATGGCGCCCCACATCGATGCCACACCAAACCCGGCCAGCACAACAAACAACGCCTTTGTCGCCAGTGAAAACCCGATGTTCTGCCGAATGACCGCCATGGTTCGACGAGAATGGTCAATGAGCCATGGAACTTTGCCAATGTCGTCTGTCATTAAAGCAATGTCCGCCGTTTCAATCGCCGCGTCAGAGCCAATTGCTCCCATGGCGATGGCATAGTGCGACCGCGCCATTGCCGGTGCATCGTTTACACCGTCACCGATCATGGCAACCATCTCATGGCGTGCGGCCAGCTCTTCAATCGCCATAACCTTATCTTCGGGCAAAAGCTCGGCGCGCACTTCATCGATACCGACCTCTGCCGCTACCGCCAGCGCTGTTCGCTCGTTATCGCCTGTAAGCATGATGATTGACGTCACGCCCCGTGCATGAAGCTGCGCCACAATGCCTCTGACCTCGGGTCGAATTCGGTCTCGTATCTCTAGGATGCCGACGATCCCAGCCTCATCGCCGACAACTACAAGCGTGCTACCGGCGCTTTCCAAACGGTGACGCAGATCTGATGGGATTTCGTGGCCATGTCCTTTTTCGATAGCAAAACGATCGGAGCCGAGCCAAATTGAACGGCCATCCAAACGGCCTTCGAGGCCTCGGCCGGGCACAGTACGGGTGTCATCTGCCGCGGACACGGAAATACCTTCTACCTCTGCTCTTGCCAGGATGGCGCGTGCCAGCGGATGCGAGGACCGTACCTCGAGGCTGGCCGCTCTGCTCAGCAGATCAGCCGCGGACGCGCCTCCCAAAGGATGGATATGCGCCACTTCGGGTTCGCCCATCGTAATTGTCCCGGTCTTGTCCATTGCCAGAGCCGTGGTGCGGCCGGGCGCTTCGATATAGGCCCCGCCTTTGATCAGCACCCCGGCCCGGGCCGATGCGGTCAACGCCGAAACGATAGAAACCGGCGTAGAGATCACCAACGCACACGGACAAGCGATGACCAAAAGAACAAGCGCGTTGTAAAACCAGAAGCCCCATGATGCTCCCAAGACAAGCGGCGGGATCAGGGCAATGGCAACTGCGAGGATCATCACGATAGGCGTATAGACGCGAGCAAATTTTGTAACCCATTGCTCGACCGGTGCACGGCGGGCTTGCGCATCGCCAACCATGCGGATGATCTTGGCCAAAACGGTGTCAGACGCAATTTTTGATGCGCGCACTTTGAGTGTGCCTTCGCCATTTATGGTGCCGGCATATACCTCGTCGCCTGTCTCCTTCGGGACTGGTGCACTTTCGCCGGTAATCGGAGCCTGATCGACAGCCCCGGTACCGTCGATAACTTCGCCATCAAGCGGAACTCGGTCGCCTCCGCGCACGATGAAGTGTTCGCCGATAGCAACCTCTGCCGCGGGAATTGTCACTTCGCGGCCATCGGTGCGAATAACACGTGCTGTGGGCGGTGCCAGATCCAGAAGCGCTGATACCGCTTTACGCGCACGACCAACGCTCCAGCTTTCCAGGTAGAGCGAAAGCGAAAAGAAAAAGGCAACCGTTGCCGCTTCGAAATATTCGCCAAGACCAATTGCGCCACAGACAGCCACCACCATCAACAGGTTCATGTCAGGCGAGAGCCGTCGCAGTGAAGACCAAGCCTTGGGCGCCACGAGCCAGACACCGAACAGGATTGCGGCCGCAAACAAGGCTGCCTCGGGCAATGGCATCTTTACATCTGCGTGCCCCGAGAACAGACCAAACACTCCGCCCATACCAGTCTCGAAGATGTGCCACGTGAATCCCGCTGCCCAGAACCCACCGCTGAGAGCGGTGAACCGCCGCTGGCGGGCAATATGCGCCGCCTGAATCTGGGCTGCATCATCGTCGTTCCAGAGCTTTGCACTCATCCCAGTGCTAGCAACCAACTGCATGACCTCGTCGTTCGAGATATTGCCCGCGCTCTCGAGCAAAGTCATCCGGCCATTGATGACATCAAAGGCGATATGTTCGGTTCCGCCAACTTTCGGACCCACAACCCGGTTCAGGATTGCCACTTCTTCAGCGCAGTCCAGACCCGAGATTTGAAAACTTCTCCCATTTATAGGCGCTGATCCGGACTGCACGACATCCTCGCCTGCCCCGCCGCCGCAGCACTGTTGGGGCTGGCAAGTATCTTGGACATCAGCACGAGTGTTATCGGGAAGGCAGCTATCGGATGGCATGAATGGACCTCACGTCTCTTTGTGGTCTTCGGTAGATAGGACCTGCAGCAACTAGAGGTTCAAGACCAATTTCGATTTTTTTGAACAGTCTCCATTCCAAAGAAAGACCATCGCGGCTTGCGACTGATCCCGGCGGATGCGACCTTTTTATAAACGAATCAAGATCAAAGACGGACTGTCCGCATGCAGAAACAATTTGCGACCATCATCGCGATGCTTTCAGTCACGGCTGGATGCTCCGCTCAATTGTCCGGAACTGGTGCTTCAACCACCAAGATTGGAAAAATCCCTGAATCGGTTGAGGCCTTGGCCGCACCCGGACAGGATTTGGCGTCCGCGCGTCTTTTGCCGCAGGACAATTGTTTTTGGTACGAACACCGCGGACCTGTGGAAACAACCCTGTTACCTTTGCGCGCAACTAACGGCGGTCCGATCTGCGTTGCGCGTGAAGCCTGACCTTCACGCTGGTCATGGATTGCTGACGCTGCCCTAGTGTTGTTGTCGTTTAAGTCCGCGCGCTAACTCTGTTCTCGGCGGAATACAGGTAAGCCGTCGAGCCGGTTTTAACATTCGGATAGAGATCGTTAATATGGGCCATAATCATGCGGACGCATCCAGAACTCGCGCGACCTCCAATGCTCTTGGGTTGCGGTGTGCCGTGAATCCTTAAGTAAGTATCGCGGTTGCCGACGAATAGGTAGAACGCTCGGGAACCAAGTGCATTGTTCGGGCCCGGCTCCATACCATTCCTGTACTGCGCGTATTCCGGATTGCGCTCAATCATCGAAGCCGTTGGCGTCCAATGGGGCCATTTCACCTTTCGGCGGATGTCATAAGTACCAGGTTCGTATAAATCTCCGCGCGCAATGGCAACGCCATAGCGCATCGCCGTACCACCCTGTTCGATATGGTAAAGGTAGCGTGCAACAGCGTCCACGTGGATGTCACCAGCTACAAGGCCGTCATTTGCAACAACCCTTCGCGGCAGGAAACGCTCATGCACCCCCCAAGGGTTGGACGTGGCCGGATTGTAACCCGGTGGGGTAATCGCGGCGTCCCAGGCCGCCTTTTGCGAAACGGTTGGCCAGGTAGTGGCCACAACCGGGCTGGATACCGAAGCCGAAAACAGTGCAATGCTCGTCTGGATGAAATGGCGTCTCGTCAGCATTTTCCGATCCTGATCTCCAATCATGGCGGGCTGGCTACTCGCTCCAGCAACCACTGGTGAAATTTAACTCCTCTGGCGCCCAGAGTATCAAGAGGCTTCCGGCAGCACTTAAAATTTTGGACCGACTATGGGTTAATTTGCACCCATTTTACCCCTTTAAATAAAGTCGGCAACTAAAGCTCTGGCCTCATTGACAGGAGCAATGTGTCCGTTGTAGCCGTTTCTCGTTTACGGTTCCCAGCGGCTAAAATCGAAGGGATTAAAAGGGAATACGGTGCGGCGCATCCAAACGTGTCAAATCCGTAACTGCCCCCGCAACTGTGAGCGGAGAGCGACGCCAAAAGACCACTGACCCCAAACCGGGCCGGGAAGGTTGGTTTAGCAGTAACCCGCGAGTCAGGAGACCTGCCGTTTAACATCGGGCGATGCCCAAACCTTAATTGCCGGAATCAATTGCCGGTGCGACCTGAACAGCCGCCGGGTGAGGCGGCAGGGAGAGAACTTATGCATATCGAACCGGGCATCGTAAACGGTGCCAAAATTGTGCTGTCTTACGCAACTGCCGCCGGGGCTGCCACATACGCCGCCAAGGAGACCTTCAGCACACTGCGGGCAAATGGTCTTGCGTCTTTTGCCATGCGCTCCGCACTCGCCACAATTGGTGTTTTTCTATTTTTCGAGATCCTGCCGCATTTTCCAGTTGGTGTTTCCGAAGTCCATTTCATCCTCGGCTCCACCCTGTTCCTGCTGTTGGGTGCAGCACCGGCGGCATTTGGCCTCGCAGCTGGGCTTCTGATTCAGGGCGTTTTCTTTGCTCCGTTCGATTTGCCGCAATACTTCATCAACCTGACGACATTGCTGGTACCGCTGTTCGCGCTACAGGCGCTGGCCAAGCGTATCATCGCGCCGGGTACCGCTTATGTTGATCTGAAGTACAGTCAGGCTTTGGCGCTGAGCAGCGCCTATCAGGGCGGAGTAGTTGCCTGGGTCGCTTTCTGGGCTTTCTATGGCCAGGGGTTCGGCGCTGAGACCATGGCCTCTGTGCTGACTTTCGGTGGTGCTTATATGCTTGTCATCATCATCGAGCCGCTGGTTGATCTAGCGGTGCTGGCAGCGGCCAAAGCTGCTCGCGGACTGAACGGCACAGGCCTTGTGACTCCGCGCCTTTACAACGCTGCTCAAGCTTGACCTCAGAAAACGGCGGCGCTGATACAAGCGCCGTCTAAGGTTGTGTATTCAACTCCCGTAGTGGTTGGGCACAACCTTTACCTCGATGCGCTAATACTGCGGCTTCGATAAATCTAGAACCCAAAGCTCACAGCCCTGGAATCTTATCTGTAAGCGTCGGATGAAAACCCCGGAAGTGCTTACACAACCAAGTTCTGGCCGTGACAAGCCGAGATGGCGGATTTAAACCGCTTTTTCCCAGCTACGGTGGTCGAACGAGCGGCTAGCATCGCGATCATCCGGGCGCCAAAATGAGACCTGATCTTCGCTGGGTCACTTCGTGTCGGCGATCGCGACGCCTATCCAGTCGTCCGGCGGAGGCGCATCCAGGAAGGCGGATGCGCGCCTTTTCATGACCGCAGAGGCAGGATCTCCACCACGCTCATTTTCAGCCGCCTCAAATGCAGAGATCGCCTGTTCAAATTTTCTGTTCCGATAGTAGGTTAGCCCCTGTTCATAGTGCTCAATCCAGGTGTGAGACTTGTCGAAACTATCGGCCATCGCGATCAACTCAAATATAACGAGGCCACCGGTTCGCCCAAAAACAGCCAGGGTGTCCAATTGCCTTGCGATAACCGCGTCGCCCGCCGCCCGCCGCGTTTCCGGGCCAATCAGGATCGATGTGTCATATGCTTTATTAGCGCCTTCCAAGCGGCTGGCAACGTTCACAACATCACCGATTGCCGTGTAGTTTAGCCGCTGCTCAGAGCCGATGTTTCCGACCAGCGCCTCGCCACTGTTCAGTCCAATGCGCACGCGTAAAGCGCTTCCCGTATCGTCCCTGATATCGGTTTCTGCAACCGCAGCGACGAGATCCAGCGCGGCGCGACAAGCGTTCTCGGCGTGATTGGAATCCTGTCGCGGAGCGCCCCAGAACGCCATGACAGCGTCGCCCATAAACTTGTCGATCGTACCGTCGTTACGAGCGATGGCAGACGAAGCGGCGTCAAAGAAAGGCTCCATCAGTTCTACAATCTGGGGTCCAAGCCTTTCGGACAGACCTGTAAAACCGGCAACGTCACAAAACAAAACCGATATCTGTTTCATCTCCCCGCCGGGCTGAGTGTTGATGCCTTCTGAAACCAAGGTCCGTACAAGGTCAGTGGGTACGTATTTGCGGAAAGCAGAAAGACCGGCAGCCATGTTTGCAGTCGCGGCAGAAAGGTTGGCAAGTTCCGACAATCTGGACGGGCGGCTTGAAATCTGCTCGATGTCAAAGCGTTCGACCTTGTTCAGATCTTCGACGATATCCGCCAATGGTGTCGATACAACCCGCCTGACAAGCCAGATAGCCAAACCGATGGCCCCAATAACGACTCCAACAAGAACGTAAATCAGGCGCACCAACGTTTTATCGATACCTGACAGGAACGCTGCTTCCGGAATGACCGTAGCAACGCGCCAACCATAAAAGCCTAGAGGCGTCAGTGCCACCGCATAGGGGACGCCCTCATTGACAATTCTTGTGGTTGAATTCATCGAGACGCGCGCGCCGGACTTACCCAACAATTGCTCGCCGGACTTTTTAGCAACCTCGTAAAGCTCACCTTCACCCATCCGAGCGGGCGTAACCTCATCAGCATCCGGATCAGGAGCAGCAATCACCTTCCCGTCTGCATCAAGGATAAACGCGGCGCCAAATTCGCCTGGCCGCAACGTGCCAAGGAATCGGGACAGCCGATCAGTTTCGATGACAACTGCCAAAACACCCTGCCGTCTACGGTTCACATCGACTGGCCCGGCAAAAGCGTAAACTGTCTTCTGGCTGCCTGGTAAGTCACGAGCTTCGATCCAATCTGGCGAGTCACGCCCAATCGAATTTCCAAACCACGCGTGATCACGCGGGTCGTAGGTTGTAGGCGTGAAGTTCCGTTCTTCAAACTGGATGTCGCCGGGAATGAAGATGTAGCGGTCCCGGCGCAGCATCCGATCTCGGATCTCGCTGTCGATTTCAATCATTTCCAGTCCACCATCGCCGAGGCGGTGTGCGGCAAAATAATTCCCGTCGGGCCAACCGAACATAATCCACGAAATATTGGGTTGGGCCTGCAACTGCGACAGAAAGACAAACTCTCTTTTGTCGGCTTGTCGCGTTGCTATGACATTCTGGACAAAGATGGTGCGTACAGCGGCCCAGGCGGCCTCAGCCGAACTGAGTGTCAGTCCGACTTCGATTCGAACAGTATTGGCGATCTGGCTATTGATTTCAGCCGCAAGCATCCGACTGTTTTCACGCGCAGTTGTCCACCACAGCGAATGCACAACGAAGGTCGACACGCCGATTGACAGGGCAACGAGGATTGTTACTGCGATCCCTACGCTGACACGCATGGTAGCCCCTTATCATTTAGTGCCGGTGGTAGCCGATTAGACAGCCAATCAGTCAATTCAAATCCCTTTGGCGCGCTTCCATAAACGTCTGGCGAAGGCAATTGGTATTGCCGGTTTGACGCTCTTACAGCAAGGTGCAACAAGCCCGCATATTCAGACGAAAACGCTGAGCAAGTGAAATGCCGACTTGCTTGAACGTTATGGAAAAGCGTTAACATTCACGGATCTGCCTTGATCATGATTCATATAGCGGACATTGGCACACTGCCGACAGCCAGCATAGCGCAGGCCGCAGGGTCAATCTTCCCAACCTAGAAAAAAATTGAATCCGCGTGAGGCCGCTAATTTCATTGGCCTTTGGCGTTGCCACCACGATACAGAAAACCTCATCGTCGGATTCTGGAGGATTGGTCAGCGCTCAGACAGCCCAGCCATTTGCAGACCAGCCATCAGATTCCGTTGAAACTCTGCGTCCAATTGCCAGACAGACAGGATATCAGGTGCTTTCGCTTTAAAGCCCGGGTGAAGCGTCAACAATTTTTCCAGAGCCAACTGAGCGCTTGGATGGTTTCCAAGTTTGCCATTCAGCGCGGCGCGCCAAAGGTGTGTCCCAAAAAAACCGACCTGTCAATCAGCTTGAACCGTGCCGATCTGGAGAAAGCCATGACCGGTGAGCGCAAGCTGACCGACATGTTGGCCGATGGTACCGTACAGGCGGAGGGGAACGCCGAGGTCTTGGCGCAGTTGGCCTCAACTCTGGATCAGTTTGATTTGGGCTTTGAGCTGATGCCGGGCACCAGCGGGCATGACCTGACGCCGCCAGCCAATGATTTCGCACAGCCACCACTGGCCAACTCAAACGGGGGCTAAGTCGGATCGCCTGACAGAAAATGGCGCGGGGCAAACCTGCCCTGAGCCACTCCTAACCCAATTGCAATCCAGGTGGTTCCAATTCGGAACAGAACTGCAGCGATGACCGTAAACGTTGTTTCCCTTCGACGAATGCGCGTTGACCTGAGACTATTCCCGCACGCCGTGTAATCGACCCTTATGACAGACTGTCTCATTCTACATGGTAGGCCGGAAAAGGCTGCGCAGGATACTGACTGGAAACCACCTTTATAAAAAACGCTAGTCTACTTGTCTGGAGCGTTTAGAGATTTCAGACGTCGGTCAGAACCTCGAACCCCGCAAAAATAATTGTCTTTCCGTTGATAGGAACATCCTTCATGTCGCCCATCTCTGGGTCCTGCATGGCTTCTGCAAATCTCGCTTCCTGTGTCGCCTGATCGGGCCATTCCTGCCATCCCATCACGACCGTCTCATCTGGGCCGGCCTGCACGGCCAGCGGGAACGAAGTAACCTCGCCGGGGGGAACTGCACCACCCCACGTTTCGACGACTCGCTGTGCACCGTGCTTTCGGAAAATCTTCGCCATTCGCGCGGCGTGCGCCTGGTGCTCCGCTTTCTTTTCCGTTGGTACCGCCCCGGCATATGCCATGATCCACGCCAATTCTTCACCCTCCTGATGATTTCAATCCCGAGAGTTTAGCATAAATTTGCCCCGACGCCTTTAGGCATGCCGCTTCGCGCTCAGGCACCCAAGCCCCCGCACATGTTCACTGTGTCTAGCGGACCTGGGCCACGTTACTGACTACTCAGCAGATCTGGCAATGTGGCACCAGAAATCCACCCCAGCCTCAATTGCTTCATCGTTGAAATCATAAGATGGATTATGCAGAGGTGCAGCATTGTGCCCTTGGGTTCCATTTCCCATAAGGACAAATGCACCCGGCCGGTGTTTCAGGAACTCGGCGAAATCTTCAGAAAACCCGACACGCCCATAGTTTGCGTCAACCGACCCGACCAACTGCGCTGCTTTTGCTATCGCATCGGTCTCCTTGGCCTCATTCACCAGCGGCTGGAAAGACGTTGAATAGCTGACATGACCTGTTGCGCCCTGCGCCTGGCAGACGCCTTCGACAATAGCGCGCATGCGGGCTTCGATCACTCCCGATACGTCCGTTAAAAAACCCCGGCAATCGCCCTTGATCGTCACTTTGCTCGGCAGGATGTTTCGGGCGCCGTCTGTGACAAACTCGGTTATCGACACCACCGCATGCTCGCTTGGTGGCAAGTTGCGAGACACAATTGTCTGCAATTGCAACACAACAGCGCTACCAACGACAATCGGATCAACACCTTTCTCGGGCATCGAGGCGTGTCCTCCGCGTCCTTGAATGACAATCTCAAAATTATCTTCAAAAGCGCAAAATGGTCCGGACTGCGTCGCGAAAGATCCAACCTCCATGCCCGGCATGTTGTGAAGGCCATAGATCGCACTCATCGGGAACCGGTCAAAAAGGCCGTCATTGATCATCGCAGCCGCACCCAGACCGTTTTCCTCGTTTGGCTGGAATATGAAGTGAACGGTTCGATTCAGGGCGGTTTCCTTTGCCAAAGCCAAAGCGGCACCCATCAGCATTGTGCTGTGTCCGTCGTGCCCACAGCCGTGAAACTTGCCCGAAACAGTCGAGCGATGCCCAAACTCATTCGCCTCTTCAATGGGCAACGCGTCCATGTCAGCGCGAAGGCCTATGCCATTCTCGGAAGACCCGCGGCGCAACGTGGCAACCAAGCCGGATTTACCGATACCCCGAACCACCTCCAGACCGGCAGCTTCAAGATGATCAGCGATTAGGTTAGAAGTCCGGTCCAGATCAAAACCAATCTCCGGGTGCATATGCAGATCACGGCGGAACGCCTTCAGATCAACCATCTTCCAGTCCCTGTTCAGACAAAATAACCAACGGTGTAGAAGCGTCGGCCGACAGGCAAGCTGCCAATCCCGCAGCACCGGATGGAGTCGTAGAGTAACCCATCTCTTTGGCTGCGCCCACCGCTTCTGTCGCCATGGTATCGGTTACAATCAGCCATTCGTCAGCGGCTTCACGCAAAATTTCAAAGGCAAGCATCGACGGTGTTTTGCAATCAAGTCGACCCATATTTGATTGCGGACCGGCAACCGTCACCGTGTGCCCGGCCTTGGCGCTATCGCGAAGACACGGCGCTGCCTCTGGCTCTACCACAAGAATGCGGGGCTGCACGGACCACGAATTGCGGATCATGTAGGCAACCGCAGCTGCGAGCCCTCCAACACCTGCCTGCAAATACACGTGACTTGGCCATTCTCCTGTCGCCTCGAACGTTTGGCGCATCTCTTCGGCCATGATGGTATATCCCTCCATAACCAGACGCGGAGGTTCGCTGTAACCAGGCCAGGAACCATCGGCCAAATGAACCGCACCGCTGTCTTCCGCGTCCAATATTGCAGCCGCAACACTGGCCTCGTAATCATGACCGGATCGGATGATTTCGGCGCCCTGTTCGCTTAACATCGCGGCAAACGCTTTCGGGACGGTTTCTGACAAATGGATGCGAGCATTGGCTCCGAACAGTTTCGCACCCGCCGCGACGGCCATTCCATGATTGCCCGCACTGGCACAAACAAATGTCATCTCATTCGCCGTCCGACGATAGGCGTCACTGTCATAAGATTTTTGATCGGACCCGACTCCGGCCTTATTGGCGATCATCTGCGCTACTGCGTAAATACCACCAAGCGCTTTGAACGCACCCAAGCCCATGCGCGCGGTCTCATCTTTGATCAGCAAAGATCTGCCGCGAAATTCGACACTATCCAGCGGAGTCGGTTTATATAGTGAGCTTGTACGCCACAGCGAGCGCGGTTTTTCCGGGTTTAGTACGATTCTCTGTTCCATAGCAGCGAGACTACCGAAATGATCTGATCGCAATCGATCGCCAGAGTGCCATATTGCGAGAAACTTTCTCACTAACCGGCTGTAAATCGGAGTTTCCTGAAATGGACAAGTATGACGCACAACTTTTGAACCTTATGCAAACAGACACGAGGCGTGGGCTAGAGGGGTTGGCGGCCGAGACAGGACTGTCGGTGGCGTCTGTTCAAAGGCGGCTGAAGGCTCTGCGCGAAACTGGCACAATCTCACGTGAAGTGGCCGTCATCGATGCGAAGAAAATCGGCGTACCCATGGCGTTCATTGTGATGGTCGAGCTTGAACGAGAGCGTCAGGAGCAGATTGATGCGTTCAGCCGACGCATCCAGTCTGAACCGATGGTACAGCAATGCTACTACGTGACGGGAGAAGCGGATTTTTGTCTGATCTGCACCGCCATCGACATGGAAGACTTTGAAGCGCTCACAAAGCGTCTGTTCTTTGACAATTCAAATGTCAGGCGGTTCCGGACTTCGGTTGTCATGGGGCGCAAAAAGGTCAGTCTGCAGCTGCCAATTCCTGCGAATGAGGCCAACCCCTCAAGCCCGGCCCAGTAAACATAGGGAAAACTACAGATCATGTGATGTCTTTCCATTGGGCTAGCTCACCGAAATTCTCGCTACGATGACAAGTTGGCAATGCCGCCCCGAGGCGCACCAATGCCGGACGGCCTCGAGTAATAGATTACTCAATTCCAGCGAGATTTTCGGTGAACGTGGGATTGTGGAGGATTTCGCCGTTTGTTCTTTCGTGGATGGCACTTTGGGTTGGCACTCTATCTCAGGCACAGACGGATCTGCTTGCGCAGCTACCGGACGACCCGGGATACGATCTGGTGATAGAAAACGGTCGCGTGCTTGATCCGGCAACCGGTCGGGATCAAATTCTCAATACCGGAATTGCGGATGGCGAAATGGTCACGCTTTCAGAAGACAATCTAAACGGAAAACGCGATATTGATGCCACAGGGCATCTGGTGGTGCCGGTTTCATCGCCTGCACAAATACTCCTTTTCCATGCGGAGAATTCTACAAGCCAAGGACGGCGTTACCACAGCACTGGACCTTGAAGCAGGTACCTGGCCAGTGGCGGAGGGTGGCGAGTTCATCTGCAGCAGGACCTCGACAACTGTGGCCTCGGAATTGGCTGGCAGCCAAGGACGAGGCCAATGCCAACAGCGCTGATATTGGCACCGAAATAACTCCCTAAACGGCAGGGCCCACGACTATTAAGGCGGACGTCTTTGATCGGGATTGGCAGACGATTTTTGACATCGGCTATGAGAACGTTCAATGGGCTGAAACCGGCGAATGGTTTACCGAGGAAAGCTGTTACGCACACTCGGCAGAGGAACTTTCTGTATGGCCGCGTTGCACCAGAAATGGGCGCAACGCGGGCATCATCCCGCGGTCAGTCGCAAGCAGCGGTAACGATCATCTCGACCTTAAGGGCATCGCGTGCCAATTTGGCTTCGCCACACGCACGGGCCGGAGCGTGACCCTCTGGAGCCCAGGCGTCCCAAACCGCATTCATCTCGGCAAAGTCCGCCATGTCCGCCAGCCAGATCACACATTGCAGCACCCGGGTTTTGTCGCTGCCCGCCTTGGCCAGCAGATCTTCCACTTTGGCAAGGATGTCGCGCGTTTGGTCAGCCACTGTGGCCGCGTCCGATGTTTGACCACATAGATAGGCCGTTCCGTTGTGCTTAACGATCCGGCTCATGCGCTGGCCGGTTTCGATACGCGTGATAGTCATGTCTGGTGTCTCCTGTTACAGGACCTTACGGTCAAATCGGTCGATGCGAAAAGGCGATAGATTGAAACGGCTTTGTCCGCCAGTCACCAAATCAGCCATCACTTGTCCGACCACTGGGCCCATCTGAAATCCGTGTGCTGAAAAGCCAAAGGCATGAAACGCACGAGCGGCATTCACGGCCGGGCCGATGACCGGCAGATTGTCCGGCATGTAAGCTTCCAACCCTGACCACATCCGGTTGATGCTCGCCTTGCGCATGATCGGAAAAAACTCGGCCGTGATGCGGCAGGCGGCAGCAAGTTTGGCATAATCTAACCGAGTGCGGTTGTTGGCGCGATCTGCAAACCCCTTTGCCCCGCCACCGATCAATACAGTACCGTTTTCAAACTGCTTGAAGCTGAGTTGGCGGCTGACTGCTCCAACAACGGGCTTGGCAAAATGGGGCATCCGAGCTGTTATCATTAACATTGGGGCCGCATGGCTGAGCGGCACATTGTCCCCGATCATCAAGGCAATCCGATCTGCCCAGGCGCCCGCGCAATTGACCACGGATTCGGCCTCGTATCTTTCCTGCCGGCCTTGGACCAGCCAGGTATTTCCGACCCGTCTTAGCCCCAGCACCTCTTCGTCTTCGACCACTATTGCGCCTAAATCCTCGGCTGCCCGGCGATAGGCTGCTGTGGCCTTGTACGGGATCGCATAGCCATCCAAGTCGGATATCACCCCACCGACACATTTCGGGTTAACATGCGGAAGGCGGTCCATCAGTTCAGATCGATCAATGATACGCTCATGCGTGTAGCCCGCAGCGCGCATCTTGTTTTCACGCTCCAATAGCGTGGCCTGGTCCGCCTCATCCACGGAAATATTGATCAGAGTCTGGCGACAAAATCCGGTCTCATGACCCAATTCCTCGTCAAGTGTCTGCCACATCTCCATCGATGACTTGGACAATGGGACTTCGGCCAAGTCACGCCCCAGCAGTCGAACACCACCCGCATTCACACCCGAGGCATGACGTCCGGCATAGTCTTTCTCGATCACAATCGCAGACACGCCCTGCCGCGCCAGATGGTAGGCGGTGGCGCAGCCTTGAATGCCGCCGCCGATAATCAGAACGTCAGCCTTCATTCCGCAGCCTCCGCCTGTACGGTGTGGTACCGGCTCAGTTCGTCCAGGCTCAACAATCGTTGAGGGCTGCGGAGCCGATAGTATCCAACCCTATCCGGGCTTTCACCGCGCCATTGCGCCAGCAGTCCCGCCACAACGTGACCGCATTGACGACCTTGACACGGCCCCATGCCGCAGCGGGTCAGAGATTTCAACGCGTTTGGGTCGCGCGCGCCCTGTTCGAACCCCCTTCGCAGATCGTCCAAAGTCTGCTCTTCACAGCGGCAAACCACTGTTTCCGGATCGCGCGGCAGGCGCAACGCCTCGGTGGGTCGATAGAGGCTGTCTATGAAACGGCGAAACGGTTTCTGCGAGGATACGGCAGCCATATCAGCCACCGCCTTTTGATCACGCTCAGACCGCGAAAGACTACCCAAGCGAAACAGAATATTCCGGGCCGCCAATCGACCTGCAGCCTGGGCACCATCAGCCCCGACAATTCCAGCACCGTCGCCAGCCACTGAAACGTGCGCGACCGAGCTTTGGCCAAAGTCATCCACGGAAACCTGCCAGCACATCTGTTCAGAATTCCAGTTATGCTCCAAGCCCATCGCCCGCGTCATGTTCAGGTTGGGTTGAACCCCGTGATGCAAAAAGACAGTTTCGGCAGAAATTTCGTGCATCTTACCGCCCGAGACAAACCGAAGGCCCTCGGCCCTTTCACCGCCCATCACTTCGAGATGTTCGGCGCACTTGTGTACTTTAACGCCCGAAGAACGAATTTCCCGCAGCAAAGACAGACCTTTGCGCAGCTGACCCGTATGCCTTAATGCCCGGAACAGATAAGGCGCAGCGTCAAGAAAATGCTGCCGAGGTGTGGTATCGACCAAGGCCGCCACTGGCGCCCCAAGTCGCAAATACTGTGCCACGATCAGGTAAAGCAAAGGCCCAGACCCTGCAAAAATCGCGCCGTCGGCGACAACCGCGTCAGATTTCAACATCACTTGCGCGGCCCCGGCCGTCATGACGCCGGGCAATGTCCAACCCGGAATCGGCATGGGTCGTTCCATAGCACCGGGACAAAGCAGCATCTCACGACAGTGCAATTCCCGAGTGTCGCCCTTGTGGGAAAACAGGATGCGACCGTCGTCACCCAGGTGCCACACGTCCGCGCCAGAAAAGTGCGTGACACCGGATTGCTCAAATCTGGAAATCAGCGCAGCCCCCGCGCTGTAGTCGGGGCCGAGAACGCCAGCGTCTGGAAGGGGGCTGTCTGCAGCTGAACGATATATCTGTCCGCCAGCCTTTGCTGCCCGATCCAGTACAGCCACCTGCACCCCTTCGCGCGCCAACTCGATGGCAGCAGACATACCTGCCGGCCCTGCCCCTACAACCGCGCAATCAAAGGTGTGCATCGCCCGCCTCGGTGTGTTCGGTGATGCTTTGGGTGGTTACGGTCATGCCTTCCGCCACCTGCCTCAGGCAGGCCTGCTGGTTTGCAAGACCGTCAATTTCGACCATGCATTCAAAGCAGACGCCCATCGCACAATATGCGCTTCGCGCTTCGCCCGACAACGCTGCCTGGCGGGTTTCAACCTGACCGGCCAACGCCATCGCGGACCATACGGACTGACCTGCGTAGGCTGTCGCCCGCTTGCCATTGATGGTCAGCAACACCTGATCAGGGTTGTTTTCTTGCAGGGATCTGAACATGGGCTGATCTCCGTCAAAAAGGAGGGCAAGGCGCAGGGAGGAGGCGCCTTGCCCAAATTCAGGGTCAGGCGGAATTATTCACCGATCTGGTCGAGAATGCCCTGACCCCAATCCTGACCTACGTCCTGCAGGACTTGCGGCCAGACTTGCGCGCGTACATGGGCAGCAGTCGCAGCAAGCTCTTCGTCTGTCAGCGAAACGATCGTGGCGCCATTATCGGCCAGTTTCTGTTCAAACGCGCCTTGATCGGCTTCGGCTGTTTCCCAACGTTTGGCTTCGAACTCCAACGCAGCTGTTTCCAGCGCTGTGCGGTCTTCTTCACTCATGTCGGCCAAAGTGCCCGAGTTGATGATCATGTACCAAACTTCGAAGTGAGTGTTCACAGGCACGTAAGACGTCGTCACATCACGGAACGACGCATAGTAACCCTCGGCGCCCGAACCGACGACACCGTCGACAACACCGGTTTGCACCGCAGTGAAGGCTTCAGAGAAGGGGATCGGCGACGAGATATAGCCCAGTGCGTCGGCAGTCAGCTGGAAACTTTTGATGCCAGGTACGCGAACCTTGATACCCTTTGCGGAGGTCGGATCGCCCGGGTTCACAGCGTCGGTATTCAGGGCCACGCCGCCAAAATACACCGGATAGGCGGCCAGCATGGTGATGTCCTGCTTGGCGTAAAGATCTTTCATCGCACTGTGAATTGCTCCGCCGGGGCCGTAGATCTTTTTCGCCTCAGCCCAGTTGGAGGCCACGTAAGGGAAAGCCGAGATCTGCATACGGCGGTCAACAGCCGTCGCAGCGGGCTGCACGGCCATGTCGATTGCGCCAACCGAGATACGCTCCTGAACCGAAGTATAATCCCCCAGCGCCGAAGCCGGGAACAGGTTAAGCTCTACCGAGCCATCTGTTGCGGTTGTCAGCTCTTCTGCAAAGGTACGCAGCTCGTTGTCGATGGTGGCACCTTGCGGCCGGATATGGCTGATCTTCAGCGTGTCGGCGGCTGCGATGCCCGCTGTTGCGACCACAGCAGCAGTCAGGCAAGTGGATTTTAGAAAGTTCATCATGGATAAGTCTCCTCCGTGAGTGATGAAGTTGGCGGCTTAGTAGCCAAAGAAGCGGGGCAGCCACATCGACAGGTCCGGCCAGAAACTGGTCAGAAATACGACTGGCAGATAGCCCAGCAAAATCAGTGTCATCGCGGGGCGGATCACCTTGGTGACCGGCACCTGGCCGATGCGTGCGCCCAAATACAGGATCGAGGCATAGGGCGGCGTGACCCCGCCCATGGCGGTGTTGACGCCCATGATTGCTGCAAACTGTATCGGACTGACACCGATCGCCTGCATCAAAGGTAACAGCAACGGAGCAATCAGGATGATCGCCGTAACGTCATTGACCACCATGCCAACCAGGAACAACAGGATGTTGATCAGGACCAGCAGCAACGCCTTGTTTTCAGTGATCGAAAAGATGCCCTGTACGATCGCCTGCGGAATACTTTCCAGTACGAACATCTGGCTGAGGATCATCGAGAACAAGATCATCAGCATGATCGCGCCAACCGAAGTTGCGGCCTCTTTGCCAGCGCCCAGAAACGTGCGGACATCCAGCCCCTTGTAGATCAGGAAACCCACCGGGATGGCATAGATCACGGCGACCGCCGCGGCCTCGGTCGGGGTCATGATACCGCCATAGATGCCGCCCAGAATGATCACTGGCATCAGCAGCGCCGGAGTGGCCCTGAGCCCGCGATGGGTTGCCTCGGATACAAAGGCTGAACCCTTCAGAGGCTCGTTCAATTGCAACGGGAACTTGCGGGCCATGCGGATGTTGACGACTGAAAAGCTGGTCATGATCAATAGGCCGGGGCCCAGCGTCGCAAGGAAACAGGCCAGGATCGAAGTGTCTGTAACCCAGCCATAGACGATCATAGTTACCGATGGCGGGATCAACAGGCCCAGAAGCGATGCGTTCGCAATCAAGGCCGTCGCATATGCACGTGGATAGCCCTGTTTCTCCATTTCGGGGATCAACAGTGGGCCAATGGCAGCAACACCGGTCAGACCTGAACCCGAGATCGCACCGATCAACGCGCAGGACACGGTGGCAACAACACCCAGACCGCCCCGCAAGTGGCCGATAAATATGTTGACGAAATTCAGCAGACTTGCCGCAATGCCGGATACGGACATGATCGTGCCAGCCAGAACGAACAGTGGAATGGCCAGCAGCACCGGGTTTCCAAGTTGCTGGAAACCCCACAGCATGTTTCCCTTCATGACCACGTCACCGGCGAAGTACATCACCATCAGACCTGCGCCGAAGCAATACGGCAGCGGAACGCCCAATGTCAGCAGGATAACCAGAACCAGTACGGCGAAAAGCGCGATCTCGATCATTTCAGGCTTCCTTCAACGACAGGGCTGGCAATGGGGGAAAACAGGGCGCGCAGGTGCATCAGCAGATGCCAGGCGGTGAAGATCATCATCAGCACCATCCCGACAAACAAAGCGACATCGACGTAGAAGGTTGGCAGATACAATGTCGGGCTCTCACGCCAGACACGCATCGAGTATTTGGTGAAGTCCCACGCCCAGCTTGTCAGCCAGATGCCGACAACCAGGCTGATGACTTCTCCGATGACGGCAAGAACCTGATGTTGCCTTTCGGTCGACAGAAAAATCTCAAGCACGTTTGCTCGGATATGTGTGTTCTCTCGCGAGGCGTTGACCGCCCCCAGCATGTATAGCCACAGGGTGGGATAGAGCAGGCTTTCTTCCAGCCCCATCACCGGGATTTCCAGCACATACCGGGTGATCACCTGCACAAATTGCCCGATGGCAACCAGGCAGATCAGGACTGTCAGCAAGACGCTTGAAAAGCGTGTCATTTCCCCCTCCGTCATTGCGAATGCAGGTGGTGCATCCGTGGCAAGAAAAGTTGCGAGACGGGGACATCAAGTCAAAGCGATTTAATTGATCATAGAATAAAGTTACTTTATAGCCTTGGGAAAAGACGTGGATTAACAACAGCACATGAACCTCAGTTTTCGTCAATTGCAGGCCTTTCGCGAAGTCATGCGCACGGGTTCGGTCTCTGACGCTGCCCGAATCCTCGGTCGAACCCAACCGGCTGTCAGTGCGCTGATTGCCAACCTGGAAGCGGAACTGGGCATCGCCCTGTTCCGCCGGCAACGTGGCAAAATGGCCCCTACCCCCGAGGCCCAATACTTCATCACCGAGGCCGAAGCGATCCTGGATCGCCTGTCGCTTTCGACGCGAACAATGCGCGAGATTGGGGCACTGACGAAGGGGCGCCTGAACATCGCCTGCATGCCCGCCGCCGCCAGTCTTTTGATGCCGCAGCTTCTGGGTGAGTTCCTGCAAGACAAGCCAGACGTGCGGGCTTCTTTGATGATGCGGGCGTCTCCGGTGATCGAAGAGTGGGTTGCCTCACAGCAGTACGACATTGGGCTGGGCGAGACCCCGAATACGTCGGCAGCAATTGATACCATCGACTTCGACATGCGATGCGTGTGTGCGATACCTGCGGGTGATCCCTTGGCCGAGCTGGACATCGTCGAGGCGCACCATCTGTCGAGTCGTCCGATGGCCGCATTGCAGGAAGGGCATCCAAACCTTGTCGCAACACTCAGGGCATTTGCCGGTCAAAAAGCCAGATTTGAACACCGGTTTGAACTCAGAACCTTTCACCCGGCTTTAACTCTGGTGGAAAAGGGGCTGTGCTACTGTATCTGTGACCCGATCACTGCAGCCGGATACATCAACATGCGTCCTGATCCCCGACCTGTGGTTTTTCGTTCCTTCCGTCCTGACGTAGGCCTGAACGTTTCGATTATGCGCCCCGCGCATCGCCCCCCATCAGCACTGGCGAGTGAATTCGCCCAGCTCTTGGGGTCGGCATTGGAGCGTATCAACAGGCAATTCTGAGGAGTTGACGTATCCCGGTTGGGAGTTGCTCCAACGACGCAGGCCACCGGAGGTTGATGTATCTCGATCACGCATAAGAATACAATTTCGGCGCCGTTAGCTTCGTTTTTCCAGGGCTTCAACAAACGCAATGGCACACGCTACCCCATCGACCATCGGCAACAGGCAGGGCGGTCAGAGTGACAACCTGTGTCCGCGCCTGCGGTATCATGGCGAAGTAGGCACCACGCAACCGCAGGATGGGCACACCTATCACAACAGCAACGAACAATCCCGCCAGTATCGCCCTCAAAAAGGCGTTGGGCGCTTCTAACATGCCCTTAGCGGTCTGGATCGCTTGGACGTCGCCTACGCCAGCAAGGTTGGCTTTTAAGGTAGCCAGTGTGTATTCCAACTTATTGGCTTTGGTGTTCGACTCGACGTTGTATTCGCAGAAAGTATCCGTGCGCGCTGGACGAACCCCTTCATGTCGTCGGATGCGACCTCGGGTGTTTAAGCACCGCCGACCGGTACCCACAAGCCGAAGAAGATGCTATCCGACATCACATTCTTCTTGTTCAGGACGTTCTTGACCTGGCGCTAGCTCAAAAAGCGGAACCGGATTTGGCGAAGATCCTAAACGGCAGAATTTGGATCCTACTGCGGTTGGGGGCCTTGAGTTGAACCTTGACGACGTTACCAATTCTGCCACTCACTAAATGGGCTTGGCCGAGGCACAGGTCTAATGGTATCAACGCTCTAACCTGGAAGAATAGCGATTTGCGTATTGGCTAGTAACACCGACACCGAAAGCGAAGTTGGCCAGACGCTGCAAAGGTTGCGCCAAGAGCGCGATCTGACCTTGGCGGATCTCGCTGCCCGGGCGCAGGTTTCGACTGCAATGATCAGCCGGATTGAAAACGGACACGTTTCGCCCTCACTGGGCACGCTGCAATCTTTGGCTGATGCGTTGGACGTGTCCCTTATGGCGCTGTTCACGTATTCCGAGGTTGCGGCGGATGTCCATCATGTAAAGGCTGGCCAGGGATTACCGTCCCGACGCATAACACTGGACCACGCGCACGATTATTTGTTGCTGGGCAAACATGGCGGACCAGGAGGCTCTTTCCAGTCTGCACACATTTCCATCGCGCGCGATCAATCTGAACACCTGCCCAGCTATCAGCATGAAGGATATGTTTTTTTGTACATGATACAGGGCAATGCAATTTATCGATGCGGTACTGAAGATTTTGTCATGGAATCCGGCGACACACTAAGCTTCGATGCCAAGCTTCCCCACGGTTTTCGAGAGATACTCTCGGATGAGATCGAGTTTATTACTGTGTCGACGCGCCCACAGTAGCAGGGCATTCCGAATTCAATCTGGCAGAGCAGCAATATATAGCGTAGTCATATCACCATCAGCCTCCGCATAAAAAAATACTATGATTAAGCCCTCCTTGGTCCAAAGACTTGAAATCAGTGAAAGCCAATGAAGATCACATTCCGACAGGTTGACGCATTTCGAACCGTGGTCTCGACCGGGACCGTAACCGAGGCAGCGTCAATGCTGGGCATCTCGCAACCTGCGGTCAGCCGCCTGCTATCTGATTTTGAGGCTGAAGTCGGATTTCAGCTGTTTCAGCGGTCCGGCCGGGTTCTGGTACCCACAGATGAGGCCCGCCTGCTTGTAGAAGAGGTACGCCAAGCCGTCAGCGGCATGGAGCACATCAAGGATTCGGCGCAAGCAATCGGAAAATTCGGGCACGCCCGCCTGAATCTGGTAATCACACCGGGTGTTTCATCGCAACTTGCGCCAGACCTGATTGGAGCGTTCGCCACTGCATGGCCTCAGGCCATGGCCCGGATGGAAATCGCCTCAAGCGACGATGCCGTTGAATGGATGGTATCGCAAAACTACGATTTTGGGATCACCACGACCGAACCGGCGAATCCATCCTTTGAAAGTTTGGTAATAACGGACAGCGACGTCTGCTGTGTGGTTCCGACCAACCATCCGCTGGCTGATAAAAACATCGTTCAGGCTCGGGACCTGGCGGATGAAAACTTTATTTCCTACATGCCGTCCTCGCGTTTCCGCTTTGAGATCGACCAGTTTTTTAAAGCCAAGGGTATCAAGCGTCACTTGCAGTATGAGACCCGGACCACTGACGCAGTTTGCCGCCTCGTTGCGCGAGGGTTGGGTGTGTCTGTAGTCGGGGCCAGTCTGGACTACCTCAGAACGATACCGGATTGCGTGGCCATACCTTTTGCAGCCCCGCTGACATTCCAGGCAGTACTGTTTTGGTCAAAGAACAAACCGTTATCGGCAGTGGGGCAGTCCTTCTTGAAGATTGTGCAAGCCCGGATCAGCGACGGTTAAGTGCCTCTCGGAAGCTGGATCGCGCCTGTGCGCTGTGAATGTACGTGTAATCCCTGGGATAAGCGGCGCCGGCTTGAATCTCCATCGCAGCAAATTGCGGACCTTTGGCCGACAGAACCTGAGGCACGGCGGCGGAGAACTGATTGAGATCAGTAAATTGCTGCACACCAGAATATCCGGCGGCCCAAGCCATGGCTGCGAAATCCACTTTGTCCGCGCCGGGCAAAGGGTGCGACCCGTTTACCTCGTACACCCGGTTGACCGACAGGAAATGATACAGGTTTGTCACCCCTGAATTTGCAATCGTCACCAGCGAACCAAGATTCATGAGCAAGCTGCCATCGCCGTCCAGAACGATCACCCGCCGATCCGGATTGGCCAGCGCCAGCCCCAAACCATGGGACGAGGCCTGCCCCATTGCGCCCACGGCCACATAATTCAATTCGCGCGGGTTCAGTGCCAGCCAGTCGAAACAGCTCTGATACACAGCGACCACGATATCCTCGTCTCGGATATGTGGGATCAGGGCTTTCAGCGCTGCGTCACGGTGCATGGTCATGGGACCTCCGGAGATCGGCCGATCAGGAAGATATGAGGTGTTGATGTAGCATAAGCGGCCTCCACAGCCGCCGTGATATGGGCTTCATCCCCCGGCTCTTCGATCAGGGAATGCGAGAGTTCCATCGCGTCCAACACCGGTCGAATTATCCGGACACCATACGAGGCGGAACGGTCGGGATGGCAATGCGGCTCCTTACCTTGCAGCCCTACCATCATGATAACGGGCAGTTGATAATCCACCCCAATGGCCCGGATCGCATTCAGCGAGTCCATCAACCCGGTTTGCTGCATCATCAGGATTGCACGGGTGCTATTATAGGACATCGCTCCGCAGATACTGACGCCTTCATCTTCCTTGCAGATGCGGGTCAGCCGGAAGTCGGTATCTCGTGAGATAGGCCAAAGCAGGCCATCGCTGGTGACGATGTCCGGCAGGGCCACAATTTCATGCACCTTAGCGGACTTAATCGCTGCGATGATGGCCGCACCAGAAGGATGCGCAACGGTCGGCGCGTCGTCGGACAGGTGCATGGACGCGCCCATTACCTTCCTCCGACCAGAAATTCAGCGATCCCATCGCGCACCGCAGCCAATTCATGCGGATAACCAACGGTGATGCGAACATAGTCCCGATAAGCAGGCGATGCGAAACGGCGCACCGCGATACCTTTCTGCCGCAGCGCTTCATCAACTGCCGCGGCCGATGTGCCAGCAATTGAAAGCCGGACCAGAACGAAATTTGCCTGACTGGGAATAACATGCAGCCCTAAAGCCGCCAGCTCATTAGTTATCCAGTCCCGACCCTTACGGTTCGCATAACGGACAAAACGTGTGTGCGCCTTGTCTTCCAACGCCGCCAGTGCCGCCGCAACCGAAGAAGAAGCCACTGGAAAAGTCAATCCAATGCGGCGCACGCTGTCCACAACTTCGTCTGGTCCGTACATCCAGCCCACGCGCGCACCGGCCAATCCAAAAATCTTTGAAAACGTCCTGCACATGACAACGTTACTGGCGTCTTCAACAAGTTTATGGGCAGGTTCATAGTCTTCGGCGTCGACATATTCCTCGTAAGCGGCATCAATTATCAGCAGCACATTATCCGGCAAAGCTGCGTGCAGACGCCGCACTTCTGCACCGCTCAGATATGTGCCAGCCGGGTTCTCGGGATTAGCCAGATAAACTACACGTGTGTGTTCTGTCAGCGCTTCGATCATCCTGTCGACGGATGGTTTGAAATGATCGTCGGCGACTGAAACCACCTCTGCGTCGTTGGCATAAGCATAGTTCGGCACCTTGAGATAGCCATTGGCGCTTCGGATCAACTCGGCGCCCGGTCCCAGATAGGCCCGCGCCAGACGGGCCAGAAGATCGTCCGAGCCCTGTCCGGTCGTGATCCGTGTCGCATCCAACCCATAGTGCGAGGCAATCGCAGGTGCGAGGATCTGGTCAGGGTTTTCCTGATATCGCTCGATCGAGCTGACTGAGGCCCGCGCCGCAGAACGGGCGGTAGGGCTTGGCCCGAATACGCTTTCGTTTGAATTCAGCAATACTGCTGCCGGAGGGACAGTCTGCCCGACCCCGTTAACCATGTGAGGTTTGATCCTAATTATTCCAGCTTTTGCTAGGGCAAGGGTCATTCGAATCCTCCGGAACTGCCGTCGTGTGTTTTTGGCAGATATTTGTTATATCACATGCTGTGTAGATTTTAGCAATTCACTTTCAAAAAAATTATGTTATGAGAATAGCAGACCAAACGCAGGACTAGCATGGCCGATACTCATCCACCCCAATCCAGCAGGCTTCACCTGAAAACCGATCTGGATGCGCCGGGTCGAAATTTTGGCGATCTGATGTTGAAGTGGTCCGACAACTCTGTCCCGCTTGGATACCATCCAATTCCCGTCGTTAGCATTCGGGGTCAACCGGGGCCGACTGTACTGATCTTGGGCGGCACCCATGGTGACGAATTCGAGGGCCCTGCATCGATCCTTCGACTGCTGGCGAGATTGGATCCGTCAACGCTGACCGGGCAGGTGATACTGGTTCCGGCACTGAATGCACCAGCAATTCAAGCATCAGCGCGCGTCTCACCACTGGATGGTCAGAATCTGAACCGCGCATTCCCGGGTGAGACCGATGGCGGCCCAACTGCAATGCTGGCAGACTTTGTCGAAACCGAGTTGCTCTCCCGTGTAGATGCGGCCATCGACCTACATTCCGGCGGCAAGGCCTCTGTGTTTGAACCCTGCGCGCTGGCTGCGCGGACAGATGACGCTAGCCTTACAAAGGCCAATATGGATCTGGCCAGAGCATTTGGCTTACCGCTGATCTGGGTGCTTGGGGCGCATAACGACGATCGATCAGTCAATGCCGCTGCTGCGCGCGCCAAGGTTCCAATGATCGCCGCCGAACTGGGCGGCGGCGGCGGAGTTGAGCCGGGCGTAACCGGTATGGCCGAGGCCGGGTTGATGCGCTGCCTGAGATATTTGGGGGTTCTTCCCGGCGAGCCACCCGACCCCATCGCGGCGCGAAGCGTTGAGATTGCCGATCCAATGCACACGGTTTACGCCCCGGCCGATGGATTGTTCGACCGATATTGCGCTGCAGGGCAGCAAGTCGCGGCAGGAGCATCAGCGGGCACACTACACTTCCCAATTGAGCCAGAGCGCACGCCCATTGACCTGACCTTCCCCACTTCTGGATACATTCTGGCCCACGGCAATCGCGGCATGGTGCGCCGCGGCGATCTGCTGGCCCTGGTTGCTCAGCCAGTGTCCGAGGATCACTGAATGAAAACTTACACTCCGTTCATTGCTGGTGCATTTCAGAACTGGGACGGAGAGACACTGCCCAGCGTTGATCCCGCAACCGGTGCGGAATGGAGCAGGCTCGCGCGCTGCGACGCACAAATCGCTGATCAGGCCGTCCGGGACGCCGACCGTGCATTTAGCTCCGGCCCTTGGGCCCGAACGGGCGCGAAAGACCGGGCCGATATGCTCGACCAACTCGCCGATGCGCTGGAATCCCGATGGGAGGAGCTTGTCGCCCCTGAAATCCGGGACAATGGCAAGCGGATCAACGAGGTGCGAGGGCAACTTTCCGGGTTGCACAGCTGGTTCCGGCATTTCGCCTCCGAGGCGCGAAAATTACAACCAGAGCCACAAGCCAATACGATTGCCGGCGTAAGCAGCACCGGCCACCATGTGCCGTTTGGTGTGGTCGTGGCAATAACGCCTTGGAATTCACCCCTGATGATCCTGGCGTGGAAACTTGCCCCAGCGCTGGCAGCGGGTAATACGGTTGTTGTGAAGCCATCAGAACTGGCCTCAGCCTCGACTTTGGAATTTGCCCGGATTGCGCATGAGGCGGGCTTGCCACCCGGAGTTCTGAACGTCGTCACCGGCTTGGGTCATGAAGTGGGTGAGCCTCTGGTTCGTCATCCCTTGACGCGCAAAGTTACTTTTACAGGCTCTGATCTTGGTGGGCGGAAGGTGGCCGAGGCAGCCTCGGCTGGTGTGATTCCGACTGTATTGGAACTGGGCGGCAAATCTCCACAGGTCGTATTTGCCGATTGCGATTTGGACAACGCAATCAACGGGGTTTTATCCGGAATATTTCTGTCCAATGGTCAGACCTGCGTGGCCGGAAGCCGGCTGATTGTCGAAGCAAGTCTGAAGGAAATCCTTGTATCACGCCTGATTGATCGGGCGCGCGTATTGCGCCTTGGTGATCCGATGAATCCTGAAACCCAAGTGGCGCCACTTGCAAACGAACCACATTTGCAAAAAGTGACGGCGATGATCGAAAGCGCAAAATCCGACGGCGCGGTTTGTTTGCTGGATGGTGTCAAAACGGCTGCGGACCGTACCGGATATTTTGTTGGACCCACGGTATTCGACGGCGTGACCACTGACATGCAGCTGTGGCGTGAAGAAGTATTTGGCCCAGTGCTGGCCATCACGACCTTCGAAACTGAAACCGAGGCCATTTCACTGGCGAATGACACTGATTACGGGCTGGCAGCGGGTGTCTGGACATCAGATCCCGACAAGGGCGCGCGGGTGGCCCAAGCCATCGCGGCGGGCACAGTCTACATCAACCACTATCGCAGCGTGGATCCTGCCAGTCCTATCGGTGGGTTCAAGATGTCTGGCTATGGGCGCGAGCTGGGTCCCAACGCCATCAAAGATTTCTGTCAGGTCAAATCTGTTTGGACCGGCACCGCTCCGGTGCCTGATCCGTTCCCCTGACCAACACAGACACGGAGCGCAAGGAGGACGCAATGAACGACCACTTCAAAGCCCCAAAAGGTAATTTCCGCGGTCACGACAGGCAAAGCGTCTGGCACCAGCAACCTGATCCCGAGCTGACCGAGGTTGGGCCAGGGTCCGCCTGCGGTGAATATCTGCGCCGGTTCTGGATGCCGGTGGCAATGACGGATCAGATCAGCGATCTGCCCTATCGCATCCGCATTCTGGGCGAGGATCTGGTGCTGTTTCGAGAGAAGAAGGAAGGTAAGCTGGGCCTGACTCACCTGCATTGCTGCCACCGAAACATGAGCCTCGAATTCGGTATCGTCGAAGAAGGTGGCATCCGCTGTTCCTATCACGGCTGGAAATACGGCCTGGACGGCACCATTCTGGAAACACCGTGCGAACCGCCTGCATCTCAGGTCAAGAAAAAGGCCTATCTGGGCGCCTACCCGGTGGTCGAATACAAGGGGTTGGCGTTTGCCTATTTGGGTCCCGCCGAAGAACAACCTCCATTCCCGGTCATGGATACGTTCGACGACGACGGCGATGAACTGGTGCCTTACCTCATCAAATCTCCATGCAACTGGTTACAAGTCATGGAAAACGCCTGGGATCCATTCCATGTGGTCTATCTGCACACACTGGCCGTTCGCAGCCAGTTCATTGACGCCTTCGCCGAAATGCCGATGATCGAATTCCACGAAAGCCAGACAGGTGATTTCTACACCAACGCCCGACGCGTGGATGATATCGTTTGGGTGCGCATCCACGACCACATGTTGCCCTCGTTCACTCAGAACGGTGGACATTTCCCGGTACCGGACGGGTCACGCTATTTTGGACGCTGCGGACTGTCGCGCTGGATCACTCCGATCGATGACACGCATACAATGGTCATCGCCTGGCGCCATTTCCGCGAGGCGGCAGCCAATGACGACCCAAAGGGCCTGACAGATAGAAGCAAGGTGGGCTACGGGATGACCGATTTCTATGGTCAGGACCCTGACCGCCCGTATGAAATGCGTCAGCGGGATCCGGGGGACTATGATGCCTGGGTCAGTCAGGGACCCAGAAACGTTCACGCCCGCGAAAACCTCAGCTTTACAGACCGGGGTGTAGCCAAGGCAAGGCGCCTGCTTCGCAGCGCCATCCGCGCCCTGCAAAATGGCGAGCGCCCGCCCCAGCCTACGGACAGTTTCCCCGGCAAAGTGATCCCCACTTATGCCGGTGACACGATGTTGCGCATTCCGGTGCAGGACGGGCGCGACGATGGTGCGGTACTCAAGGAAATCTCGCATCAGGTGGCGGAGATCTACAAATCCGGCGATCACTTGCAAGGCGAGGCCCGCAAGATTTTCATTGTCGATGCGTTGAAATCCTACGAGGCAAGTTGGTCATGACCACGCGTATCCCCCACAATCCGGGTCGGGTCGATTGGTCAGGTGAAAACCCGGGTATCTATCTGAAACAGAACCCTGCGCAGGACCATTACGACACGCTGGCACTGTTCTTTCGTGTGGTTCTTTCGCCATATGGCAGAGGGCATGCGGCACTTATTCTCGGTGCGCCTGACCAACCGCAAGGCTGGCCACACGCGCCCAATCTGATCATGACCGACAACCAGCGCCTGATGCGATGGATCGTGGATGGATGGGTGGCGAAGATGCCCACTTTCATCGGCAAGGCAGGTCTGGGCGCGATGAGCTGGCTTGACTGCGACAGCGTCGAAAAACGTCCCGGGGATCTGCGAGCCCGATACTCCGAGACCCTACGCGGTTCTGGCGTGACGGTCGAGATGATCTGGCAGGACATGGGGCCGCCGCTGCCGGTCGAAGTGACCAAGGAGAACTCGGCGACCAAGGCGCACGAGATGTATTCGGTGTTTCTGGAGGCGAAGGCGGCGCAGGTCGTGATCAACGGCACCCCCCTGCCCGGTCACGTGGCCAGCCGCCAGTTCTTTAGCCGCACCATGTCGACCGCCTTTCTCGCCTTTTCCGAAACCTGGGTGACGCCGCAGGAGGATCTGTAATGCCATTGAATGAACCGATCACCCCTGGAACGGTCGACTGGACAGGCGAAAACCCTGGTATTCTGTTAAAGGACGACAGCGGCAATTTCAGTGCTATGGCACTGTTCTTTCGTGTGGCCTGGTCGCCGGTTGGTCAGGGGCAGGTTTTACTTTTATTCGGAACGCCGGATCAGGTCGATGGGCCACCGGACGCGCCGAATGTGATCCTGAGTGACAATCCCGATCTTACGCAGTTCCTGAAGGCCAATTTCATCGGCAAACTGGCCGCGTTTGCAAATGCCCCCGCCTTCGCCACCCTGCCCGAGATCGGCGCTCGAACCGTGCGGACTTCGGGCGACGCGATGAGTCACCGCTATTCCGAGACCATCGCCGGGGAAAACCTGACTGTCGAACTGGTCTGGGAAGGGTTCGAGCCGCCGCGTGCACTGGAGCTATCGCCACATGAGGTCGCCTCGGGCGAGCAAAACATGTTCTCGTTGCTGGTACCTGCACATTCGGCACAGATCATTGTCAATGGTCGGGCGCTTCCAGGCAAGCTGGGCACGCGGGTTCAGGCCGGGTACGAGACGACGACCGCGTTCCTGTATTTCTCGGAAACCTGGATCATCCCGCCGGAGGCTACATGACGCTGCATACCGCAGATCAGCTGGCTTTTGACAGGGCAATGGTGACTCAACCGGTCTGGAACCGGTTCAACACCGCGGCAGAGGCATTGGGTCTGGCCGAGAATGTTCTGCTGCATGCAGGCCCCGCTTTTGACTGTCCGCAACAGATCACCACTCCAATCCTGAATTCAGCCTGTGTGGCGGCGGTCTGGCAAGGTCTGGCCCAAAATTTTGATCAGGCCGAGGCAATGATTGGCGCAAGAGAGATTGTCTTGGAACCGGCGCAGGATCATGACGTGGTGACGCCATTGGCCGCTGTGGTCTCAGCTGACATGCCGCTGCACACAGTTTACGACGCCTGGCGCGGTCAGCAGCGCGTGTTCGCGCCGATTAACGCGGGCAACCGGCCAGCGATGCGGCTGGGGCTGCGGTCCGAGGCGGTGTTGGAGCATATTCGCTGGCTCAACACCCGGTTTCTGGACGTGCTGGACAAGGGGCTGGCCGAAGGGATCGCGCTGGTACCGCTGGCCGTGATCGGCTTGATGGGAGGCGACGATTGCCATGGGCGCACACCAGTCGCGGCCCGTGCACTGGTTGCTGAACTCAAAGATCGCACGCCTGGCGGAATATCAGACGAAGACGCGCTGGAATTCATGGAAAGTTCACCCTCTCTGTTTCTCAACCTCTGGATGGCCGCTACCAAATGTATGATGAAACTGGCTGAAGGTATTGACGGGTCCAGCTTCGTCACAGCGGCCGGAGGCAACGGGTACGAGATCGGCATCCAGATCTCGGGTCTGCCGGGTCGGTGGTTCACGACCCCGGCCAGTCCACCCATAGGGGCGTTTGATGTCGACCTGCCGCAAGATCGCGCTTTGGGTGCGATTGGCGACAGTGCTGTGGTCGAAGCATTTGGGCTAGGAGCCATGGCGATCGACCTTAGCCCCGAGCAAAAGCGAGCGTTGGGCGCTTATCTGCCCGATAACGCACAGGCGCGAATGTCTGGATTGTCTGTTGGTGCGCACCCTTATTTCCGGGACCTTGATGTCCGTCTCGGCAGTACTGCGCGCGGCGCGGTGGCTCAGGGTTCGGGTCCGTTAATTGGTCTGGGCATTCTCGACCGACTGGGTCAGGCGGGTCGGTTGGGCGGTGGTATCTACGACATGCCGGTCACTCCTTTTGTCGAGGCATTGAAAGCGCTCAAGACATGACCGCCCTGAACAAATTCAGTGCCTGTGAATTGGCAGAGCTAATCCGCGAAGGTGACATTAAACCATCCGAGGTGATGGCGGCACATCTGAATCAAATCGAACTGAGGGAGCCCATGATTGGAGCATTTCAGCACCTCGATGCGAACCGCGCCATGGAGCGCGCTCACGCTGCCGATGCTCTCCCAATCGGCGGCCCGCTCTATGGCGTGCCTTTTGTCATCAAGGATATCATCGACACCGAAGATATGCCGACCGGGTGGGGCAGTGATCTGTATGCGGGTCGATGCCCTGATCGGAATGCCGCCTGTGTGCAGGCATTTCTGGCAGCAGGCGCAATCCCCATCGGCAAGACAGTCACAACTGAATTTGCCTATTTCCGCCCCGGCAAAACTGCCAACCCGGCCAATCAGGCGCGCACACCCGGCGGGTCGTCTTCCGGTTCTGCCGCCGCGGTCGCTGACTTCATGACGCCCCTTGGGTTTGGCTCGCAAACGGCTGCTTCATTGATAAGGCCTGCCGCCTATTGTGGTGTCTGCGGGTTCAAACCGACCACTGGCAGCTATGATCTGACCGGTGTCATGAGCCTGTCCCAAAGCCTCGACACATTAGGCGTTCTGGCCCGCGATCCGCGGGATTTGATGTTGGCCGATGCAGTGCTGCGCGGCACGGACTTGTTGCCTCCAGCCGACTTTGATGAGGCACTGCCACGGGTCAGCCTGATGCGCGGCCCTTATTGGCAGGACGGAACCGTCGAGATGCGAGACACCTGCACCCGAGCCCTGTCCACCCTTGCCGCAACCGGGGCCGATACCGGTGAGATAACCCACCCACCGATTTTTTCCGAGCTGACTAAGGCCCAGATCGTTGTCATGGGATATGAAGCAGCGCGATTGCGCGAAACGGAATACGCCGTGGGTGTGCCGGGCATCAGCCAACAGTTCCACGACTTAGTCACCACTGGGCTGGCTGTGAGTGATGATGACTACTGCAACGCACTGAGGCTCCGCGATCGCGCAGCAGAGGTGTTGGATCAGTTGTTTCGCGACACGGACGCGTTGCTTGTGCCTTCGGCGCCCGGCCCTGCGCCGGCGGGGCTGAACGCAACGGGCGACCCGATCTTTTCACGGATGTGGACTTTATTGCAGGTCCCCTCGGTCGCGCTGCCTTTTGGCAAGGATCACTATGGGTTGCCTTTGGGCATTCAGCTGATCGGGCGAAAAGGAGCAGACGCCCGTCTGCTGGACATTGCAACTTGGGTTCACGGCGTACTCACGGGTTGACCACGTCGTTTTATGGGATCAGCGGCAGAAACAACGCAAGGGACACAGGAATACTAATGGCCGCGATCAACGTCTGAAGAGTGACGATGGCTGCCATCAACGGCGCATCCCCACCCAGTTGCTTGGCCAGAGTGTACGACGAAGCACCGGTTGGGACCACCGAATAGACAACGGCAATTTGCAGGACATCCTTCGGCAAACCTACATTCAAACCGATCACCAATACGGCGAGAGGGAAGACAACCATCTTCCCAGCGAAAGCCAGGATCAAAGGCAGCGCGCTTGCCGCCATGGCCTTGACCTGCAGATTTGCACCGACCGCCAGCAAGGTAATCGGCAACGCTCCTGCCCCCAGAACATCCGTCACGTCATGGAGCACAGGTATCCGGTCGCCGATCAGTTGGTTTGCACACACCGCCAAAAGAATTGAGATCACATAGGGATTGCGGGCCAACTCTCGCACGATCGCAACCGGTAGACTGTTGGCCCGGTCGCTTTTCAATGCCCCAACCAGCAGGACGACCATCACGATATTGGTGATTGGTACCAAAATGGCCGTTGCGAGAATTGCAATGTCCAACCCTGTGGGTCCGAACAGGTTCGCCGCCAGAGCAAGACCGATAAAGGAATTGTGCCGCGCACTTCCCTGTATGATCGAGGTCGCCTGCGGTGGCTCATATCCCATCAACCGAGCGCCGAGAATGGCAAAGATCAAGGCTGCAGCAAATCCGCCCAGAATGGCCACAGAATAAAGGCCCAACGCCGACTTATCCAAAGGAGACAGAGAGATTTTGCTGAACAGCAAACAGGGCATTAGAACCCAGTAAACCAGCTTGTCATTCAGGTTCCAGAAATCAGTACTTGGGATGCCGCCTTTGCGCAAAGCCAACCCGAGCGCAATAATCAAAAAAATTGGTAAGATTGAGGTCAGCGTCATCAGCATTGCGACACAAGTTCCATTGCTATGGCGACGAACTGACGCCCCTGCAGGGCGGTATCCGCTATATGCGTGTCACACCCCCAAAAAGTGATAGTCTAACCTCGGAACTACACCGGTTTCAGATCATTTGCATCACTTTTGAATGCGCGGTGAATTGCCCTGACTCCAAAGGGGCTTAGATAAAATGCGCCGCTCACGATGTTGCGCGTTTCAAGTAATCGTCCACCAAATCCGCAAAGCTCTGCTCGACTGCAAATTCGAACCCATTCTCACACCGGAGCACAAGGGCCTTGAGGCCAAAGAACTCAGTATAAGTGACGGCGTCCGTGCCGAATACAGCTTCATGCAGGTCCAGCGGGCAAGAAATTGTCATCACCTCGGGGGCTTCTGACCCAGTGAGGCGAAAGAAAGTCAGAGTGTCCGAAATCCGCACTATACTAATCTCAGACGGACAGTTTGTGGGCTTCAGCCGGACATCCAGTTTTTCCTCCTGCGATAACGGCGCACGGGCAATCCAGTGATTGCGACCAATGTGGAACAGATCGGTTTCGCCTGTGCTGGCGCGCGTATTGGGGCGGTCCGGCAATGGTGGAAGTGTCTCGCCTGCCCAATCCTGAATCGCACCTGGCGACCCTTTGAGGTCGAACAGCGCGGCCATTTCGCTTCGTTGGAAGGTGACGTTGTAACTCATCTCATGACCTCAGCAGCTTGCCTTCAGGATCGTGAAAAACCGGCTTTGTAATGGTGACCGCGATCACCCCGTCACGCAGCCGGACATGTGCGGTTTCGCCCTGCCGGGAATGGCCGTTTTTCAGCAGAGCCAGCCCAACCCAACGGTCATTCACCACGCTCCAGACGCAGGCAGTCACAAGACCCTCAGTCGCTTCTTTCCGACCTCCGGGAGTGAGCGGTGCGCCTTCGGGAATTTGCCGGTTGGGGTCTTCCGGCAAAATCCCAACCAGCTCTCGCCGAGTACCACCGCCTGCACGGCGCAACGCAACCGAGCGTTTGCCTATGAAGTCAGGCTTCTTCTTCGACATGACCCAACCCATGCCCAGATCATAGGCGTCGACGGTGCCATCCACCTCGTGCCCCAGCGACAGAAAACCTTTTTCGACCCGCAGCACGTGACTGGATTCCGAGCCGACCGGCAGAATGCCAAAGGGCGCGCCAGCCTCCATTACCTTGTCCCATAGCGCAGCCATATGGCGAGGTGCGACGTTGACTTCATATGACAACTCGCCAGTGAAACTGACCCTCACGACCCGAGCGGGGAACCCCGCAACCGTACCGTCGCGGAAAGACATGAAGGGAAACGCTTCCGGCGAGAGGTCGATATCTGTACCAAGTGCCTGCATGACCTCGCGCGCTTGGGGACCGCAGATGGTGGCGTTGTTCCATTGGCTGGTGACAGTGGTGATCATCACCTGCCAGTCAGGGAACTCGGTCTGCAGCAGCTTTTCCATATGCTGGTTCACCGCATCCGCATGCCCGGTTGAGGTTGAGATCATCCAGCGGTGCTCATCCAGCCGGAACGCTACCCCGTCGTCCAGGATCAGCCCATCCTCTGACAGCATCAGCCCATAACGCCCGTCGCCAGGTTTCAGGCTGGACATGATGTTGGAGTAAATGAAATCGAGGAACTTCGGGACATCACGCCCTTTCAGCTCGAATGTACCCAGGGGCGAACCATCATAGACGCCGACACCCTCACGCACAGCGTGGCATTCGCGGTTCACGGCTTCTTGCAAACCTTCACCTTGCTTCGGGAAGTAACCCGGGCGACGCCAGCGTGCACCGGCCTCATACATCACCGCGCCATTGTCCTTGTTCCACTGCGTCACCGGCGTGTGCCGATAAGGAAACAGCACTGACTCTTCACGCAATCCACCGATGGCTCCGAAGGACACTGGTGTATAGGGGGAGCGGAACGTAGTTGTTCCAACGTCCTGCAAAGGCACGCCTTTTTGCATCGCTACTGTGCCGATTATGTTGACATTGCCAGTCTTGCCCTGGTCAATCCCCATACCGCCGGTGGTGTATCGTTTGACATGTTCGACGTTTGAGTAGCCTTCGCGCAGAGCCAGATGAACATCGCTGACCGACACATCATTCTGAACATCCAGAAACGCCTTCCCCTGCTGGCCGGGAACGTCAACACGCCACAACGGCTCAATCCCGTAGGCCAGATCTGTACCGCCTTCGATGATCCGGTTCAGCGCCAGATCTCCGGTTGCTGCACCAACGGTTCGACAGGCCTGAACCGCCTGATCAGGAACAAATGCCGCCAATTCTTCATCAAATCGCAAACTACTACGGGACTGCGACCAAAGATGCACGGTTGGATTCCAGCCGCCCGAGTGCCCCAGTAAATCGCACTCGATCCAGCTGCCTTGACCCCCATTTAGGGGTACCGCCTTTACGGCACGAACACCTTTCCGCCCGCGCACATCGCTGGCAACAGTTGCGAAGTGAACTTCAATTCCCGGCACGAGATCAAGAACCTCTAGCGCGACAGCTTTGCGGCTATCCAGGATGGCTGGCACAGAAATCCCTGCAGCCGTCAGATCAGCAGCTACTGCATAAGCACTGTTGTTATTTGTGAAAAGGACGACGCGCTGCCCGGGCGTTACCCCCCAACGGTTGACGTAGGCCTGAACCGACGACGCCAGCATGACCCCTGGGCGATCATTGCCACCAAACACCATGGCGCGTTCTGTTGCCCCTGTGGCAATCACCACCTCTCCGGCACGCACCCGCCAGCTGCGTTCCAGAATACCGTCGCGGCCAGGTTCGCGCTCGTTCACGATCATCAGGTTGTGTTCACGATATGCCCAGACGGTCGCGTTTTGCAGATGGGTGACGTTCTCCATCCTGTCCAGTTCGGCCACAGTGTTGGCCACCCAGTTCATCGCAGGCTTTCTGCCAATAGTCAGGGTTCGATTTAACAGGCTGCCGCCTGCCTCGGTTCCTTCATCTGCCAGAAACACGCGCTTGCCCGCGCGCCCGGCCTCAAGCGCGACCTGCAAACCGGCGGGCCCGGCACCGGCAACCAGAACATCCGCATGGGCATGACGGGCTTCGAAATGCCCCGACGCAGGGGGGCTTGCAGGGGCAGCGGCCAGCCCGGCCACTTTGCGGATCGAGGGTTCGAACAGATGCCAGTTGGGCCATTTGAATGTCTTGTAATAAAACCCCGCCGGGAGGAAACGGGCAAATAGCTGGTTAATGCCACCCAGATCGAACTCTGGCGACGGCCAGCAATTGACCGACCGCGCGCTCAACCCTTCACGCAGCGGTACAGTGGTAACTGGGCAGTTGCCCGAGGCGTCTTCGCCGTCCAGCTCTACCAGTGTTGCGGGTTCTTCGGGCCCATGGCCAATGATGCCGCGAGGACGGTGGTATTTGAAACTACGGGCGGTGACGCGGACACCGTTGGCCAGCAGAGCTGAGGCCAGTGTATCCCCTTCATAGCCTTCATAATGCTTACCGTTGAACGTAAAGCGAAGCGGGCGGTTTCGATTGATGCGCCCGCCTTCAGCGCGGCGGTTACTTTGCATCATCGGGCACCTCTGCGATGTCATGGGTGCGGGTATCGCGCCAAATCGTCAGCCATTCACCGCAGCCACGCGCGTGCCACCACTTTTCCTGCACTGGCCCCAAGGGGTTCGGTGCCACGGTAAGGTATTCGACCCATTCAACGTCATTGACTGCGTTAGGGTCAGGCCGATCGGCTCCGACAGGGCCGCCGTAGATAAATTCGCTTTCATTGCGTTTGCCACAGAAAGGGCAGGGTATAAGCAACATGATCCTGTCCTCTCTATCGCGCGGTGGTGGTACCGGCTTCCATCACGAAATCCAGATGGCGGAACCGGTCCATGGTAAACGAGGCCATCAGCGGATGCGGCTCGCCCCTGGCCACCAGATGGGCCAGAGTCAGACCTCCCGCCGGGATCGCCTTGTAACCACCCCACCAACCGGCGGTGACGAACAAACCCGGCACGTCGGTCTGATCCATGATCGGTGAGGCGTCGTGGGCAATGTCCAAGTGCCCGCCCCATTGCCGCATCAGTTTGAGCTTTTTGAAGCTTGGGAACAGCGACAGCATTGCAGTCACCGTGTCTTCGAAGACGTTCTGTTTGATATCGCGGCGAAAACTCTGCCCCATATCGGGTGCGCCGCCGATCACCATTTCGCCCTTGTCGGACTGGCTGAAGTAAAAGCCGCTATCGGGGCAGTTCACGATAACGTCGATCAGAGGCTGCACCGGCTCTGAGACGAAGGCCGTCAGGTTCATCGTACGCAGAGGCAGTTTCAGACCAGCCGTCTCGGTCAAAGTAGTCGTGTGACCCGACACCGCAACAACCACCTTGCTTGCCCGGACCCTGCCACGATTGGTTTCGACTCCTTCGATTGAACCATCTGTGCCACGCAACAGCGATTGCACTGCCGTTTGCTGATGAATCTCGACACCTCGTGCATCAGCCGCGCGCGCGTAGCCCCAGGCTACTGCGTCATGCCGGTTCACGCCCGCATCCGTATGAACCATACCGCAGATCACCGGCAGACGCGCATCCGGCCCGCCCCCGGTCAACGCCGGGATACGGCGGCGCAATTCCTCGGTCGTGATCTGTTCATAGGTCGAACCGTAAATGTCCATCACCAACTGCCGCCGCCTCAGTTCGCGCAGTTTTGGCCAGGTTTGGACCACGTCCACCATGGTCCGTTTCGAATGCATCATGTTAAAGTTCAGCTCATGCGTGAGACCTTCGTACATCGCGACGGACTTGACGTAGAACGGAACCGACTCATCTCGCATGTAGTTCGACCGAATAGTCACTGTATTGCGCGCAATATTGCCGCCACCCAGCCAACCGCGTTCCAGGACGGCAACATCGGTGATGCCGAATTCCTTGGTCAGGTAGTAGGCAGTCGCCAGCCCATGACCCCCTGCTCCGATCACCACCACATCATAGTGATCTTTCAGGGGTGGGCTGCGCCACGCCAACGGCCAATTTCGATGTCCCGAAAGCGCATTGCGGGCGAGTGAGAACACGGAATAATTTTGCATGGTGGTAATAATATTTATCATCATGCATTTTCAGTCAATAAATTTATTTACCCACGGACAAGCTAATTCCCCTCTATGCGGACCAATGGGGGCGACGGAAGCCAATCTCTTTTCTGGCCTAATTGGAAAATTCAATTAAGCTGTTAACGGAAAGGCGGCATCATGAAACTCCGCGTTGAACAGTTCCATCGACGTCTCGCTGGCAAATGGTCGGCGCGGTCGCTTTGGCCCTGTTTCATCATAAACTGCCGCAGCTCACCCGCCTCGTAACGCCTTGCCGCCCAGGCGCATTGCGCCTGCCTCTAAACCCGCCTCTTCATTCGAGGCGAAGTGGATGGACGTTACATGACACATGCAAATGAACTAAGAACAACTCAGGATGATTATGCCCGCGACGGCGTTGTGCTGCTGAAAAACATCTTGTCGGAAAATTGGCTGACCAAACTCCGTCAAGCGGTCGATACTGAAGTCGCCAAGGGCGATCGTTATTTTGCCTATAAGAATATGCGTGAGAAGCCGGGTGTTTTTCAGGATTACTGCCTCAACTCAGATATCGGGCAGCGCGTGGCCGAGGTGGCAGACAGCCCCTGGGCTTCGCTCATATATGACCAGATCTTTGTGAAAGAACCGGGAACCAAAACACAAACCGGTTGGCACACGGACCAACCATATTGGCCGGTCTCAGGACCGATCATGACAATGTGGATCGCGCTGGATTCGGTAGATCCCGACAACGGAGCCCTGGAATTTGTGCGGGGATCTCACGCCTGGGGCGCGAAATACCGACCCTTCAAAACCGATCAGCTTGGTGGGTTCCTGCACTACATGGAAAAAGACAACCCCGATTACATCGACATGCCGGATTTTGAGGCAAACCGAGCCGAGTACGACATCTTTCACTATCCAAGCATGGAACCCGGTGATGCGCTGGCATTCGACGGCATGACGGTTCATTCAGCGATGGGAAACCGAACCACGACGCGACGCAGACGAGGTTATGCAATCCGGTTCGCGGTAGACGGCGCAATTTATGAACCGCGCGACGCCGTTACCGAATGGCTGCACGACGACACCATGCGCCCCGGCGCGCCATTTGCCGGGGGTCGGTTTCCTATAATCTACCAGGCCGTTTAAATAGCAGAGGGCTGGTACCAGCCCTCTCCTCAAGCTTGCCTGGCGATGCTTTCGGGAGCTTCAGCCTCAATGGCCCGGTCCAGTACGCGACGGAACTGTTTCGCACCTGCATCAAGCCCGAGGTCAATATGGGGCGTTTTGGCGTGTTTCATACCCAGATGAACCTTCTCCAACACCTCTCGGTCTTCGTTGAAGGCCATGTAGGCCCCGTCATTCATGAATTTGGACACTTCCGCATTGTCGGGATCCGAATTGCGGTGCTGGAACCAGAAATACCGTGTTCGATCTTCGTCAATCGGGGTCATGAAATTGTACGATATATTGATGAACGTCTCATCAACTGGTGCTTTGTCATATCCACCAGTTCCAACGGGGGTGTAGATGGACTTGTTCAACCCGATGGCGGGCAGACACATTTCGTAATGCTGCAACCGGTCGCAATCGCCCTCGAATGCGACCAGTTTAGCATAATAGGGCGACGGCGGCTTGTTTTCGATCCAACGCGAGACGATCACACCGCGATCAGTCTTTTCAACATTCAGTGGTTCCTCATCCGTTCCTGCGCCCGCAAACGAAGACACATGGACCCATGCGACATGGCTGGGATCCAGCAGGTTGTCGCAAATCCACAGGTAATGGCAGTCAATATCCAGCACTCCGCCATCTGTCAGACCCCAGGTGGGGTCATCAAAATTCTCAACCGGGAAAATCTTGTCGGGATCAGCCAGAGCCGGATCCCCCATCCAGATCCAAACAAGGCGATAGCGATCCACCACGGGATAAGATTTGACCACCGCCCGCCGCGGAGTCATGCCACGCTGGGTGGGGCTATCAGTGCATTTGCCTGAGCAATCGAAGGTCAATCCGTGGTATCCGCACTCCACCAGATCTCCTTTCAGATTGCCATTCGACAAAGGCAATTTTCGGTGCGGACAGGCGTCTTCCAGTGCCACCGGAGTGCCGTCTTGCTGTCTGTACAGCACGACGTTCTCGCCAAGGAACGTCTCACCCTTCAGCTCGCGACCGATGTCTTTGCTCCAGGCGGCGACATACCAGCAGTTTCTCAGGTACATTGGATAGCTCTCCATATCATCTGATGGCTTGCGCCAGTATGGGCACCAGATCGGCCATGTGCCATGCCGGATTGGTAATGGCTCGTATAAGTCAAACTAATTTTTGGCAGGCACAAGATCTGGAATGTCAGGCTGTGAAGCCACCTCGGCACGAATCCAATTCAGAAACTCACCCACCTTCGGGCTGTCTTTGGTTTCTTGGGGACGTACCAACCAATAGGACAAGGGCGATTGCGTCATCTCGGGAAAGGGTCGAACCAGTCGCCCATCGCACAATGTGTCAATGACCAGAGGTTCACGCCCAAGAGCGACACCCAGGCCTTCGATTGCCGCCTGCACAACCATATTTGATTGCCCCAGCTGCCGCGTACGCAACGGTGCGGGTAAGGTCACGCCACATTGCCGTGCCCAGAAATCCCATGTTGGGCTTGCCGCTCCGTAGGGAAGATTCTCATCCACCAGCAAAGTGTGTTGCGCCAAATCTTCGATCCCCTGAAGGCTCGGCAACAGGGATGGGGCGCACACCGGAAACAACGTCTCGGTCATCAGCAGATCGACCTGATAACCAGCGTAATCCCCCAGACCATACCGAATGCCAACATCGGCATCCGCCCCAGAGAACGGGTTTTGTCCGGTGTCGGTTGCAATCGAAATGGACAGGTCTGGGTGGGCTAGATCAAAGTGTAGCAACCGCGGAAACAGCCAGTTGAAGGCAAAGCCTGGCAGACATGAAATCACGATTGTTCGGTCGTTTCGGGTTTTGTCTCGCAATTGGGTGCAAACATCCGAAATACGGCCCAACCCCTCGGATATCGCGAGAGCGAGTTGCTCGCCTTCGCGTGTCGGGCGCGATTGCCGCGCGCCGCGCACCAGAAGGTCCCTGCCAAGCCATTCCTCCAGCGAGCGTACATGCTGGCTGACCGCACTTTGACTGACACCCAGTTCGGTCGCGGCAGGGGAAAACCCGGAATGGCGGACGACTGCCTCAAAGGCGCGCAGAGCGGAGTAAGGCAGGTTCACAATCATATTAGTCACCCTAATGCCAGCCATAATCACTTTCAAATGGATTAGGCGGCAGGCACGCGCGTAATCTATACTGGGAGCAATCCGGAGGAGACGTGAATGTCCGACATAACGCCCGAGCGTGGTGCGCATAACCTTTTGTTGAACTGTGCCCGTGCAACGGCCGGCGACAGATTGCTGATCGCCTATGAACCGCCGGAATTCGGTTATTTCGACGCGGACAGTGTCGATATAGTCTCTGGGGTGGCGCAATCCATGGGATTGTCCGTGGATGCGGTTGATGTTGGGTTCAACCCGGACAATCCACATCTGTCGCCCGATCTGCTGGCGCGGTTCGAAGCTGCCGACATAATCCTCTTTCTCGCCCGCCTCGGGGACCAGCTGCGTTTCTCCGAAATGCCGCAGGGGAAAAAAATCATAGTAAGTTTTGCACTGACTCGCGAGTTGTTCGGGTCCGGGTTTTCCAACGGGCACCATGACGCGTTCATGGAAATCAAGGCCGGAATCAATTCTGTGCTGAACACGGCAAGTGAAGTGCGGATAACCTGCCCGCTCGGCACAGACGTGCAAGGACGGCCAGAGATGAACCTTGAACCAGCGGGCGACACCTCGATCCTGCGCTTTCCTATGTCGGTGTTTACTCCGGTCCCGGCCCACAGCTTCTCGGGCCGTGTTGCGCTGGAATTTCTGACGGGCACCGGTTCAAAATACTATGACGACTATACAGTCGAATTCGAACGTCCCGTGTTCGCGATCCTGGAAAATGGTCGCCTGACCGGGTTCGAGGGTAATCCTACTGACACAGCCCGGGCCGACGCCCATTATGATCGCGTCGCAGGTCACTTCGGTATCGACCGCAACTTTGTGCACTCTTGGCACGCCGGCATTCACCCCGGCTGCGGCTATCCCTGGGACATGCGCGATAATTTCGAAAGATGGGGTGGAGCCGCCTTTGGGAATCCACGCATCCTGCATTTTCACACCTGTGGTGCCTACGCACCGGGTGAGATCAGCTGGAACGCATTCGATCCGACAATTGTAATCGACGGCGTAAAATTCTGGGACCATGGCGTGTTCCATGCTGATCGGTTGCCGGGCGGAGTTTCCATTCTGGACAGGCATCCCTGTGCGGCCGCTCTGTTCGCGAATCCTGATCCGGATATCGGATTTCGCAAGACGGGATGACCATTCCCGGCTTGATCGAATCACGCCGTGTAACGATAATCCGGGATTAATAGAGCCTGTTCGAGATGGCCCTATGGTGCGGAGCACTCCCGTCTCCGGTGCCGGATAATGCGATGAGGGCAAAGCCCCCGCACCGGCAAATCTGTGGAACTCACATGTCAAAAGCAATCGTTACGCCACTGACTCAGGCCTTGGCCGAAGGAAAGCTAACACGCGCTGAACTGAAAGACTTCATGCAACGCTCGAACGGGCCTGGCCTGCGTCACTTGGCGCTTTGGGTCATTTTGCTCGCCTGTACAACCACCCTTGTAACTCTGGCCTGGAACAGCTGGCTGATCTGGCCCGCAATGTTCCTGCAAGGGGTGGTTTTGGTTCATCACTTCTCGCTACAACACGAATGCGTGCACTACACCGTGTTCCGGACCCGTTGGCTAAACGATCTTGTTGGTCAGATTTGTGGGCTTATCATTGTTCTGCCGCATCGGTTTTTTCGGTACGAGCATTGCGACCATCACACATACACACAACTGACAGGCGAAGATCCTGAACTGATCCCGTTGCCAAAAACACTTGGGCAATACCTGTTGTATCTGTCCGCACTGCCCTATTGGCGCGGCAAATTCACCGAATTGTTCCGTCATGCCAGTGGACGCCTCAGCGAGGTTGAGCTGCGGTTTATTCCCAAGGTCGAACATCAAGCCGTTTATCGAGATGCGCGGAGGATGCTAGCCATCTACGCGGCAGTCTTTCTGGCCATGGCCTTGACTGGCTGGTGGGGCCTGGTCTGGTACTGGATCATACCGCTGTTACTGGGCGAGCCGGTAATGCGTTTTGTTCGGATGACTGAGCATGTCGGACGGCCGACTGTGGCCGAGATGTCGGAGAATACACGCACAAATCTGGTGTCCGCCCCATGGGCTTTCCTTTGCTGGAACATGAACTACCACGCGGAACATCACTATGTGGCCTCGGTACCTTTCCATACCTTGCCGCGACTGCATGAGAAGCTGAAAGATCACATCTTCGTCGAACCCGGTGGATATCTCGCCGCGCATCGCGACATTCTGCGGCAGATCTTGCGAAACAGACGCCAGCAAAAGGCAGGGGTTTGATCCATGGCAGGGGAGAAACCGTGGCGGGATGTGATTGAAGCATCCCGGCTTGAGAAGAACTGGGTTACGCGCGTTGAAATCGGAACTCGGTTGATCGCCATCTATGATACGCCCAGCGGGGTCTTTGCCTCGCTGGCGCTGTGCAATCATGGCGGCGCGGACCTGTGTGACGGGTATTTCGATGGCCATGTCATCGAGTGCCCGCTGCATCAGGGCGCCTTCGATGTGCGGGATGGAAGGCCTGTTTCCGCACCTGCCACACGTTCGATGAAAGTGTTTGAAACGCGGATCGAAAACGGCATTGTGCAGGTAAGGGTTTGAAGGATTCCGGCCCTTTTGTCTTAGGCGGGGCCGACAAGCCAGACATGATCACATATCCCGGAAGGGCGTCGATACGTGCAATCCCTACGCGCACTTTAGGATTTGGCAAAAGTGAGCCGTCGCAACGTAGTGGAAAACTTCGTTCACGGAAAAGGACAGCCATTGCTGGATGTCGCCGTAATCATCATGTGTCACCGGAACCCAGTCCGCCGCGCCATACTTCTGCACCAGTGTAAATCATGATTGCTGTGCTGTCGCGCAGAACAAATCCAACATCGACAACAGCAAGCGGACTTTGTGACAGCTACTCGATAAACTGAAGTCATAAAGCCGTATCATCCGGGCGCGATTACTATTGCTTCTCAGACCGTTTCTCGAGCCTTGCGAAGATGCGACTGAGACCAAAGCATACGATAAAGTAAAAGGCGGCCGTGGTGATCCACGCCTCAAAGATCATGCGAGATGATGCGACAAGTTCAACTGTCTTGTAGGTCAGCTCCTGCACCGAAATCAGTGACAGGATCGAGCTGTCTTTAATCAGCGAGATAAACTGATTGGCAAGGGGCGGCACCACTTTCTTCATCGCTTGCGGCAGGACCACATAACGCAGCTCCTGAAGTCGGCTCATACCGATCGAACGTGCCGCTTCGCGCTGACCTTTCGGAATTGACTGAATTCCGGCCCGAACAATCTCGCCGACAAAGGCGCTTTCGAACAGGGCCAGTACGATGACGCCTGAGACAAGCGACGGGAAACGACGCATTTCACCGAAGAAAAACACCCAGATCTGATTGTCTTCCTGCCGAGCGATCCCCCTCGCCCAACGTTCCAGGTTGAGTGCATCAATCAACTGCTGGGATAGGAAGAAAAAGAAAATAAAGACAACGACGACCGGCGGCACGTTACGCAGAAACTCAAGGTAAGTTCGTGCCAGCATTCGGATCGTCAGGTTGGCCGAACACCGCGCAACACCCAGAATTGTGCCAAGTATCAACGCCAGAATGCCCGAGTAGATGCTGATGCGGACCGTCGCAGCCAGCCCTTGCAACAGGAGGTTGGCAAAATACTCCTCGCGGCTGGAATGCCAGCCGACGATGTATCCTGGGATCAGCTCCCACCGCCATTTGTAGTTCAGCGTGCCTTCGATCGACAGCCAGATGTACCCGAAAAAGACAGTCAGAACTGCCACGATCAGGTAGTCAGGCCATCTCAGTTTCTTCAGGAAGTTTTGCACCGGGCACGCTCCGTGTCAGGTTCGGGGGCGACGAAGCCGCCCCCGATCATTTCAGTTACTGAGCAACCTGATCTGCCCACTCTTCAGTGGCGAACCAGTAGTTGTGGCGCTCTTCCAGCCAACCCGACCGCCACTGCTGTGCAATCCAGTTGTTGAAGAAGTTCATGGCATCTGGGTCGCCCTTGCGTACGCCAAATGCCTCGCCCCTCGGATCATAAAGGTTTTCGAAAGGCACGGTCAGCGTTTCGGGATTGCGTCCGGCTTCACGGTTCGGGGTTGGTTGCGCCGCCATCGAGGCATGAGCATTGCCATTCAGCACCTCTTGGGTCGAGGCACCGTCTTCATCGAACAACAACAGTGTCGCATCCGGGAAGTTTTGTGCGATCACTGCCGCCGGAGTTGCGCCGCGACGGGCCGCAAAGGTCACTTCTGGCTTGTTGAAATCCTCCAGCGTCATGCCTTCGGTCATCGACTTGTTGGCAAGGATGGCCAGTCCTGAATAGGCGTAGGGGTCAGTGAAGTTGATCGTCAGATTTCGCTGCGCAGTCATCGACATGCCGGAAATGATCACATCAAAATTGGACGACACGAGTGCTGGGATAATTCCATCCCATGCGGTTGGTACGAACTCGACTTCAACACCCATGTCTTCAGCTAGTTTGCGACCGACATCCAGTTCGAACCCGATCAGGTCGCCATTCTTGTCGCGCATCGACCACGGAACAAACAGTGACAGTCCGATCCGGATTACGCCGTCCTGCTTGATTGTTTCAATTACACTTTCACTGGACAGTTCCTGCGTTGTGCTTTGCGCCCAGCTAGAGGTCGCGGTTCCAGTTGCCACAACCGCACCGAGTGCAACCCCGAGCATTCTGCGAGAAAGCTTCATCTTGGTTCTCCTTGTTGTCCGACAAATTTTTCAGATTTATTGGTCGACGGCATATTTCTTCTCCAGGTGGCTCACGCCGATCGACAGGATCAGGGTCACCACCAGATAGACCAGTGCGATGGTGAACCAGATTTCGAAACTCATGTAGGTATCGGAAATGATGTTGCGTCCGAACGTGGTCAGTTCAGCAACCGCGATCACACTAACAATCGCAGAAGACTTGATCAGGTGAACGATTTCGCCGGTCATGGGCGGCAGCATGAAGCGAACGGACTGTGGCAGTATGATATAGCGATAAGACTGATAGGTCGTCATCCCGATGGACTTAGACGCCTCCCACTGGCCTGTGGGAATGGCGTTAATCCCCGCGCGCAGGATCTCGGAAATCAGGGCGGAATGGAAAACGGCCAATGTCAGGATGCTGGCAACATAGCGGTCAAACCCGAATATCGGCCCCAGAACGTAATAAAACAAATAGAGCAGAACCAGCAGAGGGATATTACGGATCAGTTCAAGGTATCCAACCGCGACGGCAGACCCGATCACCAATCCCGACAACCGCAAAAGCGCCACCAGCAGGCCGATGACGGTTGCAAGAAGGAAAGCGGTGACCGACAGCTTTATCGTTGCCACCAGCCCAATCGGGATTTCACCCCATTCAAACCCAATTTCCGTGTTGCGGTACAGGAACTGTGGCACCCTGTACCATTGCCAATTATACCCCATGCCCTGCGCACCAACATACGCGCCGTATGCGATAAGCCCCACAATGATCGCGTAGATGGTAATCGAGATCAGAACCGAGTCGAAAAACCGCTTATAGACCGGCGGTTTCGGCAACGGCTGACCTTTTGGCCCTGATATGCCCAAATCGGCCACGTCAATGCGCCAGAATCTGATCCAAGAACAGGCGGCACCGTTCGCTGGATGGGTTGGTAAAGAATTGTTGGGGCGGGGAAACCTCGACGATGCGGCCTGCTTCCATGAAGACCATCGTATCGGCAACTTTTCGGGCAAATCCCATCTCATGGGTAACGACAACCATGGTCATACCGGTATCTGCGAGCTCGACCATAACATCCAGAACCTCGTTGATCATCTCGGGATCCAGCGCGGATGTTGGCTCATCGAACAACATAATCCGAGTTTCCATGCAGAGCGACCGTGCAATGGCCACGCGCTGCTGTTGCCCACCTGACAACTGCGCCGGGTATTTGTCAGCCTGTTCGGGAATGTGTACGCGCTCCAAATAATTGCGGGCGGTTTCTTCGGCCTGCGCTTTAGGGATCTTGCGCACTTTCATCGGGCCGATCATCAGGTTTTCCAATACCGTCAGATGCGGGAACAGATTAAACTGCTGAAAAACCATACCCACTTCCTGACGAAGCTCACGGATTTCCTTGGCACCGTCATACACCTCGATCCCGTCAATCACGAGACGGCCGGAATTGTGCCATTCCAATCCGTTGAAACAGCGGATCAGAGTGGATTTTCCAGATCCAGATGGGCCACAAATCACGACTTTCTCACCCTGATGCACCGTCAGATCGATGCTCTTCAACGCGTGAAACGAGCCGTAGTACTTATCCAGATTGGTCACTTCAATCATCGGAGTGGCTTGGTTCATGTTGCGCCTGTCTGGGTTCGGGACATCATGTTCGAGTGTCCATTGCGGTGATGAGTGTGGTGTGCATTCTTTGCAATTCTCCACATGGTCGCCGAGTAGATCTCCGGTCGCAGGGCGGCATGAGAACCGATGAAACAGCCAGTTCCAGCCAGGCGCTGGGATTGAGCGGGGCAATCGGGCAAGGCTTCAGAATCCTCAAATTCGTTGCACTCTGATTAATATGGTTGCTTAATATGCAATACTCGTCAATAAAAAACTCATGGGACAGAATTACAGCGCCCAAATTTCGAGCTGACGACCAAGGGAGGAACCGCGAATGTCTGCCTGGATCAGGATGATTTCCGATGAAGATGCCGACGAGCAGCTGAAGGCCACTCTGGATCTGGCGCGGACGCCACATGGAACAGTAGACAATGTCATGCGCGTTCATTCCCTGCGGCCTAACACCATGAAGGGGCACGTGATTTTGTATCGCGCTTGTCTGCACGATCAGGCCAACACAGTTCCGATGTGGTTTCAGGAAGTGATCAGCTCTTACGTTTCCACGCTAAACACCTGCCCCTATTCTTACGCCAACCACTGGACAAATGCCCGACATCTGATCGACGACGACTCGCGGGCCGACGAAATCGAGGCCGCGCTTAAGGCGCGTTGCCCGCAGGATGCGTTCGACGGCGCCCATCTTGCAGCGCTGAATTATGCCGAGAAACTGACACTATCACCAGGCGCCATGACCGAAGCTGACGTCGCTGCCCTGAAAATAACAGGATGGGAAGATGGTGAAATCCTCGAAATCAATCAGATCGTAGGATACTTCAACTACGCGAACCGCTTGTTGAACGGGCTGGGTGTGACAACTGACGGCGATGTTGTGGGATATTACAGCAACGATTGATAGGACAGATCATGCAGGGAGACCCTCCGGGAAGACAGATCGACCGCGCAATCGGCTCATCGCTCAGAGAACTGCGTCAAAGCCGCAAGCAATCGGCTCGCCGACTGGCCGAACAGTCGGGAATCTCCGCCGCGATGGTCAGCCGAATTGAGAATGGGCTTGTCTCACCGTCGATCGACACGCTGGCGGCGCTTGCCGAGGCCCTTGAAGTTCCGATCGTGTCTTTGTTCCGCGAAGCCCGCACCGACCATACTGACTATACCCTAGTACGTCACGGCGAAGGCTTGAAGTCGACGCGGATCGCAGGCGGGCATAGTCATGAGTATGTCAATCTAGCACTGCACTCGCGCAAAGATCTGCGATTTCAGGCGCGGCGCGTCACACTGTTGCGCGACGGCGGACAGCCGCCCACCTATGTCGGGCATGGCGTCGTCTTTGTACAAGCACTCGAGGGAGAGGCCGTCTACCGTTACGGCGACGCCCGGTTCAAACTTAAGACGGGCGACAGTATCAGCGTGGACGCAGAACTGAACCACGGTTTTGAAGAGGTTCTGACCCCTGAGTTTGTCTTTCTGACCGTTCAGGCTGAGCGGCCGTGATGCCCCGGTAATATGGCTCTTGCAGTCGACCTTGACCTGACCCGCGGATCCATTTCGGGACACTTCCGAACGCTGGCGGTGCCTGGTGCGGTTGGGATGCTATTCAGCACACTCTACAACGTCGTGGACATTTTTTTTGCCGGACTGTTGTCGACAAGTGCACAGGCCGGACTGGCCCTTGGTTTTCAGGCGTTTTTCATCGCGATGTCAGTGGGCGTCGGCCTTGGTGCCGCCATGAGCGCACTGGTTGGAAATGCTCTTGGAGCGGGAAACCACCGCATGGCTCGGCGTCTGGCCGCACAGGGAATGACCTTTGGCTTCATCGCCGCCGGTCTGCTCGCGTTGGCGGGGCTTTGGTATGGGCCGGCCTTGATACACTTGGTCTCGGTACCGGGCGAATATCGCGATGCCGGAATGCGCTATTTCTATTGGCTTCTCTTGGCGTTGCCCGGGTTTTTGTTGGCGCATGGGTGTAATGGTATCTTGCTGGCGCATGGCGATGCCGTGTCCATGCAACGAGCACTGATCATTGCATTTTTCGCCAATATCGGGCTGAATCCCTTGCTGATCTACGGTATTCCCGGGTTGGTTCCGGGTATCGGATTTGACGGTTTGGCGGCATCCACCGTGATCAGCCAGACCGGTGTAATGGCGTACATGATCCGGCAGGTTCTGAGGCGACGTCGGATGAAGCGGATGCGAGCCGCGTATTTCGCACCTCGCCTGAAACGATTTGCTGAAATCTCCGTTCAAGTGTTGCCAACAGCTGTGTCCTTCATGGTGATGTTGCTGTCTGGCTTTGTCATGCAATTTGCTCTCAAGATATTTGGAGAGCACGCAATAGCCGGGTTCGGTATCGCCATCCGGCTGGAACAAATCCTGCTTCTGCCCGTGCTTGGTGTCACCGGCGCTCTGCTACCAATTGCATCACAGAATTATGGAGCGCGCGAGTATCACCGCATGCGCAACGCCCTGTTTTATTGTTGGAAAGTTGGGTTTGTCATGACAGCAGTCGCTGCCCCCATCTTGTGGTTTCTGGGGCCATTCGTAATGCGTTTTTTCACCAACGACCCCGAGGTCATTCGGGTTGGCGTCAGCTACCTGCGCGTCGACAGTTTGATTTTGCCGTTTTACATGATGCTGTTTTCTATAAACTCACTGCTTCAGGCCCTCAAAAGACCCATTTGGACAGTTTGGATCAGCCTGTACCGCCAGGGTTTCGGCGTTGCATTCTTTGTCTGGGTGTTTGTCGGCCTGTGGGACTTCAGCGAAATCGGCGTATGGTTTGGAACCGCGACGGCTGTTGTCACCGGGTGGGTTATTGCGTTGCTCATGACAACATATGTTGCAAGGCGGGAAATGGGTGGCCTCTGGAGACCTTCACGCCCCGCCTGACCAGACGCGACCGAGCTGCAATCATCATACAAAGAAGGGAGCGACAAAGCCCCTGTGACACAGTAGCTGCGGGCACCCGTACCGCCCGCCGTTGATTTTTCGATACCAAGACTAACGTCGACGAGGTCATCGCCTACCAGCTACAAGCGCCACCACTTTTCTCCTCAGATCATTGCTCACGCAGTGTGCTTTACTTTTGAGCTTGCGCGAAAATGAAGAGATGCTGCTGCAATGTGGTATCGATGCGTTTTATGAGACTCGAGACTAAGGAGCGCCGTTTCTTAGGTGCCCTGTTTGCGTAAGATTTTTTAGGCAGTCGCTCGAAGCTTGCCGTGTCTGACTATTCGGCAATTTCTGCAAGCAGTTTCTTGGCAATAGCTTGATCGTCAACGCAATCTCCATCTGCAATTTTGTTGCTAGCAGACTCGAGGACGAAAATTGCTTCGTTCACCCGACCGCTTACCTGCCACAGAGTGGCAAGGTTAATGGCCGCCCGCAGTTCCCATGTTTTCGCGCCCTGTTCCCTTGCAACTTTCAGCGCTTCTGTAAAACAACCCTCTGCGGTTTTCCCGTCGCCGGTTTTCACCGCAATGACACCTTCGAGACGCAACAGATCGCTCTTAATGAAGTTCTCATGGGTTTCACGGAGTGCATGCCGTGACTGCGCCGCGAACATTTCTCCGAGGTTCATTTGGCCCGCGCCAAGAGCTTTCCATGCAGCCAAATTTCTGAATATTGGCAAGTATAGACGCGCGTTCAATTCCTCATACGTAACTTCAAACCTATTGTAGGAGTTTACCCACTCATCGTCTTCTTCGACCCCCGTGGCCAATGCGTTAATGGCATCAACGTAAATGCGCATTTGTTTCAAGCCGAATTTTTCACTTGTTTCCTGAAGCACATCGGCATGCCGACGGGCTGAAGAATGGGATCGGTTCAGTAGCTCACGCAGCCCAACGTGCATGTGCACATAACAGATCGTGGTCGCGTGATCAGTTTTCGATGCTGCGTCCTCTGCTCTTTTCGCCATAAAGTCGGATTCTTGCGTTCTGCCCAGACACCAAAGGTTTAGTGATTGATAAGCATAAATTGCAGCACCCGGATCTTGCCCGAAGCGGCTTTCAAATCCACTGTTTTCCGCGGGCACATATAGATTTAAAGCACGGTCAAACTCAGCTTTCGCTGATTGGAACTTACCAAGCATGCAGCATGAAACACCTATCAGACGGGCACTGATCATTTTGTTGACACGAACACCTGAAGTTGTTGCTTCAGTTGCGACGTGTCGTGCTATTCTTAGGGCTTCCTCATGCCTTCCTGTCATCAGATTTCCCACCCATAGACCATAAAGCGCAGGAAACCTAAGCGGTGAATCTCCAAGCTGCTCGGCCAAAGACAAGGCAACTTTATATGCCTCAGCCGTTTCGTCCGCAGCGTAACCATGCAGAGCCAGCAGTAAGGGCGCAATCTGCACCTGGAGGTCCAGCGCTCGCTTCAACCCTTCAGGCTCCTCCGCATTAGGTTTTTGGCTATTCAGGCTGAAGGCCCGTCTAAGGTGCGAAACCGCTTCTTCGAATGCGGGCCTTGCAAATGCAACTTTGCTTGCACTTTCCCATAGGTCTATTGCCCGATCAGTTTGGCCTGCGGCTTCAGCATGTGCCGCCAGTACTTCCGGCGCAATGTCGGCATCGTTTTCGAACGCGGCCAAGATGCGCGTATGAACTGCCCTGCGCTTTTCTTTCAGCAGGCTTTCATACGCGGCATCCCGAACCAGTGCGTGTTTAAATATATAGGTGGCCTCGGGCGGTAAACCGCGCCGATAGATCAGCTCCGCCGTGATCAAGCCCTCTAACGCAGCTCGGAGTTCGTCCTCTGGAAGGTGCGTAACCTTCGCCAGAAGGTCGTGGCTAAACTGACGTCCGATACAAGCAGCCGTCTGCGCCACATCCTTGATCGGTTGCAATCGGTCCAGTCGTGCCATCAAACTATCATGCAGAGTGGTCGGAATGGCCACAGCACTCAGCGGACCAACCATGACGAGTTGGTCACTCTCTTCTTTCAGCACACCAGATTCAAGGATCGTTTTGGTCAGTTCTTCTACAAAAAGAGGGACACCATCTGTGCGCTGAGCAATAATTTCCATTATCTCGTCCGGCAACGCCTTGCCGCCCGTCAGTTTTCCAGCAATGGCCACGATCTGATCTTTGCCCAGCCTGTTGAGTGCAAAGCGTGTCACAAGTGGATGCCCGCCAAACCCGTGTTCGAAACTTGGCCGCGCTGTTGCAAGGATCATGACCGGCTGTTTCGTGATCGCATCCAAAATAAGGTCAAGAAGCTCAAGCGAGGTTGGGTCAATCCAGTGCAGATCCTCGTAGATCAACAGCACAGGCTTTTCCGAGGCTTGTTGCGCCAGCAGCCGGATCAATGCCTGCATGGTATGTGCGCGCAATTGGACAGGTGTCAGGTTATGGTCACCATAGCGCTGTGTGCCATTTAATCCCAGCATCGGCGCGATCAACCTCAGCGTATCTTGATCCTTTCCTATCAGCTCCTCGAGCTTGTCAAGACGCGCCGCTAAATCATCATTCGCTGTGAAGCCGGCGGCAAAAGACAACTGCTGAATGATTGGGTAAAATGCGCTATCTGTATGATAAGGCGAGCATTGATAAGTGATACGGATATGATCGTCATGCGAAATGCTGTCGACAACCGCCCGCGTGATGCGAGATTTACCAATACCTGCTTCGCCGCTGACAACGGTCATTTGACCTTGCCCCGCCCGAGCCAAAGACCAACGTTCGAGCATCAGCTCTATCTCGTGGTCTCGCCCTATGATGGGGGTCAGGGCTCCAGATTGCCGGGCGGCAAACCGACTTTCGACTGCCTTTTCACCTTCGACAGCAAAAGTTTCGACCGGCGCGCCAACACCTTTCAATCGTTGCTTACCAATGGGCTTCAGCTTGAAGGTGCCGCCCAACAGCCGCTGGGTTTCGTAAGGTAGCACAAGCTGGTTTGGCTGAGCGATACCTTGCAATCTTGCCGCCAGATTGGGCGTTTCGCCAACCACAGCGGCTTCCTGTGATGCGCCGCTGCCCACCAAGTCACCAACAATGACAATCCCGGTGGCAATTCCAACACGGGTCGCAAGGGCGGTACCGTCAGGTGCCTTTGTATTCTGCACGCTGGTGATGACCTCTAGTCCAGCTCGCACCGCGCGGTCCGCATCATCTTCGTTAGCGCGGGGCCACCCGAAATAACACAGCACCCCATCGCCCATGAATTTGGCGACAAACCCTTCATGGCGCCCAACTACACCCGCGACAGTGTTTTGGTAGTTTGTTATGACATTGCGCATGTCTTCAGGATCGATACGTCCGGCTATCTCCGTCGACCCGACGAGATCGACAAACATGACTGTCAGGTGGCGGCGCTCCGCATCTATAGAAGAATTGTGTGACGCCTCGGTTGACTCAGTCGAATTCGCGCTTTCGGAAGAAGATCCATGGTCGAAGTTGCCTAGCAAGGTTTGGGAAACTGCGTCCATGATCCTGCGACGAGGTCCGATTGGCAGTCCAAGTTCCTTGAGATCGTCCTTATCCAGACTTGGCAATATCTCCAAATCAATCTCGGCTTTGGCAAAGGCTTCAGAGTATTTTTCCAACCCCAGTTCGGCCAGCCAGCTTTGAATATCCTGCAAATCAAACTCCTCCCCCTGCTATTGCGGACGAGCAAAAATCCAATAATGTTCAACTCTAGCCGCAACGAGAGTTGCTTGTCATGTTTGGATATTTCTTTGGAACGAACCGACCACAGTATTTGTGCCAACGGACGCCACCCAGGCATGTGAGACACAACGGGTCCTTGATTGCGATCCAGCAACAGCGAACAGCTTGGATTATAGCTGTATTTTCAGGAACAGATCATAGGCGTAATACGCCAATGTCACATGCATAAATACTAATTCATTTTCAATAGCCTAAGGCTCTATGTCCAATTTGGGAGTATATTCAGCAATGCAGGAGCTTTACATTTCCAGCCAAAAAAAATTCCTCCGTGTGTCTGGATCGATTGATGGATCGGTTGTTTTTTGAGCTTGCAGATGCAGCCGAGAACCCCGCCCGCAAAATTGCGTTGTCTGAAGGGGCGGTTAGAAACCTCTCTCAAATCACGGAAAGCGTTTGACTTGGTTAAATCCAATCAACCCGAACATGGAAGTGACAGGACCGGCAGACCCGCCGCCTCCATTTGCGGGAATTAAGTGATTGTGAAGAGGACTAACCCTATGCGGACGAAGTGATTTTTCGCTGCGATTGCACCGATGTCGGCTTTGGGGGACTCAACAAAGGATCGTTCATTGAGGCAAATTATGTGTTGACCTACAAAATGCAGTAATTTCGTTGCAATAACCAAATTTCCGAAAAGGAACACACTGAATGATTGCCTACGTCACCGTTGGTGTTGACGACATCGCTCGCGCGGAGCGTTTTTACTCTGCGTTCCTGCCAGCCCTTGGTTACGAGCTAGAAGAGTTTCATGGAGACCTGAGCTACGTGCTGCCCGTAGAGCCGGACCAGTCTTTTGTTATGCCGGACTTCTACGTTAAATCCCCCTTTGATGGACGTCCGGCCTCGGCTGGAAACGGTACTATGGTTGCATTCGAGGCTCGCAATCAAAAGCAGGTTCGTGACCTTCACTCCGCTGCTCTTGCCGCAGGCGGTTTTGACGAGGGCCAGCCGGGCTTCCGTGCCTCGTATGGATCTCAATTTTATGTTGGCTACCTTCGCGACCCTCAAGGTAACAAGATCGCTTTGTTCTCCAGCGATCCAGACGAACCCGGACGAGACGGATAACGCGGGTTTCGTGGGTGACAAAAGCCGTTCGTTGCGATGGAGAACATCGGTACAATGAGCTCGTCTCTAACCTTAGATGCACAGTGCTTGAACGGCTGGACTTGTTCCGACCTGTTATCTGGGTAGCATATGCAATGGACATGCCAGCCCAAGTGCCATTGGTGGGATCGAAGCGCAATTCTCATGGAATGGAGCTTGCCTGCGGGGCGTAAACTCACGTCATTGGTACGGTAGATCGGGCGAATGCCTGTGACCTCAGGAGCCGGTTCTGTATTTGACCAGCAGTTGATCTAATCGCGGCGGGAGGAATCGAACCTCTGAATTCTACCTTGCGAAGACCATTGCAGGTAGCCAAGCTATTGACTTCCTTCAAAGGAATGCTGTTTTCTGAGATGATTAGCCAGCTTGGATCAGATTCGCCAGTTTCATTGACCAAGGGGCACTACCTGCATAGCCCCGGCAGATACCCTGGCCCGAGTTAAAAGCCAGGTCGTTCTTTACTGTATTACCCCAAATTCAATCCATTTATGCACGATGAAGAGTCCTGCCGTGGGTTAAGCCATTCACTTTCTCCAGGATGGCATCCGCATCAATGCCGTGGTGGCGATAGAGATCGCCGATCGTTCCGGTCTGACCAAAATGCTCAACCCCCATTGGAATGGTCTGATGTCCAAGCACGGCCCCAAGCCAGGAAAGCGTCGCAGGATGTCCATCAATAACGGTGATCAGCTTGCAGTGAGGCGGAAGGCCGGACATCAGAGTTTCGACGTGGGAACGTGCCGCCAGATTGCCGCGCGAACGCGCCCGTTGTGCGGCCGTCCACCCGGCATTCAACCGATCGGCCGAAGTCACAGCCAAGACACCAATATCCCGGCGACCTTGGCCAATCATGCCTGCGGCCTTGATTGCCTCCGACGCGACTGCACCTTGGTAAGCAATCACAACCTCGCAATTTGGCCCCGGCTTGCGCAGCCAGTATGCACCGTCAACAGCACCCTGACGAAACGCGTCATCCACGCGATTGCCCGGTTGTTCAATCGGATTGGTTGTCAGGCGCAAATAGACTGAGCCGCCGGTTTCGTCGCGAAGCCACGTGCGCTCGTCCGGTTGCCCTTCGCCATCACGTTGCAGGTAATCGAAGGCCCATTCCATAATCACGGCCAGCTCATCAGCGAAGGCCGGTTCAAACGCGGCCAACCCGTCCTGGCTCATCCCGATCAGCGGTGTGCCAACGGATTGATGCGCCCCGCCTTCAGGTGCCAGTGTAACGCCCGATGGCGTGCCGACCAGCATGAAGCGCGCGTCCTGATAACAGGCGTAGTTCAGAGCATCGAGCCCGCGGCTGACAAAAGGATCATAGACGGTGCCAATCGGGATCAATCGCTTACCGAACAGGGAATGCGACAGACCCGCCGCGCCCAGAAGCAACATGAGATTCATCTCGGCGATGCCCAGCTCGATATGCTGCCCTTCCGGTGTAAACTCCCACTTCGCAGTCGATGGGATGCGGTGCTCAATGAAGGCGTCGGCTTGCTCGGATCGGGCAAACAGCTTGCGCCGGTTCACCCAGGGACCAAGGCTTGTTGTGCCTGTCACATCTGGGGAGGTTGTCACGATGCGCTCGGCCAATTGGCTGTCGCCCTTTGACAGATCGTCAAGGATCTTCCCAAACGCCATCTGGGTCGAGATTTCCCGACTGGTGTCGATTGCGATCGGCGGCACATCCAGCTTGTCATCAAAACAGCGGCGCGGACCTTTGGCAAAGAACGGCGTGTTCGCCAGAAAACCTTTGAGCGCGCCTGGGTTTTGCACAGTTGAAAACGGCTCCCATTCTTCTCCTTGAGGCACGCCCATATGGCTCTGCCATGTAGAGAACTGGCTGTTATTCATCAGCCCGCCGTGATTGTCCTTGTGACCTGCAATGGGTGTTCCCCATCCTTTGACGGTGTAGGCCAAGAAACACGTGGGACGATCATGATCGATTGCGGCAAATGTTTGGGCCATGGTCTCGACGCAGTTGCCGCCAAGGTTTTCCATCAAGGCAGAGAGTTCTGCATCCGTGCGCCGTTCAATCAAGGCGGTCACTTCCCCTTGATCACCCAGATCGTCCATGAGGCGCTGACGCCAGACCCCACCGCCCATGAAGGTCAGGGCCGAGTAATCCTGGTTGGGGCAAGCGTCGATCCAGTCGCGCAGGCGGTCGCCTCCGGGTTCTTCAAAGGCCGCACGTTGGAGGACCCCGTATTTCACACGGACGACATCCCAACTGAACGCATCAAAGATTTTTTCGATCCGTTCAAAAAGCCCCTCGCGGACGATACCGTCCAACGATTGACGATTGTAGTCGATTATCCACCACGTATTGCGCAGGTCGTTCTTCCAGCCTTCCTGTAACGCCTCGTAAACGTTGCCTTCGTCCAACTCCGCATCGCCAACAAGTGCCACCATGCGTCCCATTGGGGCGTCCGAGCCCCATCTTTTGGCCTTGATGTAATCCTGAATGATCGAGGCAAACGAGGTTATCGCGACACCCAAACCAACTGACCCGGTCGAGAAATCAACGTCGTCGATATCCTTGGTCCGGCTGGGATAGCTTTGCACACCGCCAAATCCGCGGAAGTTCTCCATCTTCTCTCGGGTTTGATTGCCCATGAGATAGTGCATCGCGTGAAAAACCGGCGACGCATGGGGTTTGACCGCAACCCGGTCCTCGGGGCGCAAGGCCGAGAAATAGAGCGCGGTCATGATCGACACCATCGACGCAGACGACGCCTGATGACCGCCGATCTTGATCCCATCCACCTTGGGCCGCACATGGTTGGCATGGTGAATCATCCAGTGCGACAACCACAGCAGGCGTTGTTCAACGATCTTTAGCTGGGTGGGATCAATGTGCATGGCGGTCTCCGGGTTCAGGCGGCGCTGCGGGCAGGATAAGGCAGAGCTTGCTCTAGGTCTGCAAGGATATCTTCGACATCTTCCAGCCCGACAGAGAGGCGGATCAATCCATCGCTAATCCCATGCTCGGCCCGCTCTTCCGGCGTGTATGTCGAATGGGTCATAGATGCCGGGTGCTGGATCAGTGTCTCGGCATCGCCCAAGGATACCGCGCGCTGGATCATGCTCAGGCGGTTCATGAATTCAATCCCACCGGACAGGCCGGATTTGACTTCAAAAGCAATCATGGCACCGGGTTGGGACATCTGGCGGAGTGCGACATCGTGCTGAGAAAAGCTCTCGAGCCCGGGGAAATAAACCGCGTCAACAGCGGGATGTGCTTCGAGGAAATCAGCAATTACCTTGGCGGACGCACAATGACGATCCAGACGTAAGTTCAGTGTTTTCAGCCCACGCAAGATCAGCATCGCGTTGAAAGGTGCCATCACCGCACCGGTCATGTCCTTCATCCCGACAAGACGGATTTCTGCAATCTGCTCGGCGTTTCCTACCACCAGACCAGCGACAACATCGCCATGCCCACCGAGGTATTTCGTGGCGGAGTGCAGAACGATATCCGCCCCATGTTCGATTGGGCGGGTCAGATAAGGGCTGGCATAGGTGTTGTCGACCACGACCTGAGCACCAACTGAATGCGCGACTTCGGCGCTAGCAGCAATATCCACCAAGCGCATGTTCGGGTTGGCTGGTGTTTCGAAATAGACAACGCGGGTTTTGTCAGAAACGGCTGCTTTCAGGTTCTCGGGGTCTGTCATGTCAACATGGGTGATTGTGACACCCCACTTCGCCAGACCGTGACGCATGAAGGCGAAGGTGCAGCCGTAGAGTGTTTTATCCACGATCACCTCGTCACCCGGCGACAGCAGTGTCCAAAGTACCGCCGTAATCGCGCCCATTCCACTGGACAGGGCCAGCCCCGCCTCAGCCCCTTCCAACACGGCGATACGACGTTCCAGAAGATCGCAAGTTGGGTTCGAGATACGGCTGTAGATATGGCCTTCACGCTCGCCTGCGAACATCTCGCCACCCGCTTCGGCCGTCTCGAATGTAAAGGTGGACGTCAAGTGAAGCGGTGGCGTCAGAGCGCCGTCGTTCTCCAGCGGATCGTAGGCATGGTGGATGGCGCGGGTGGCAAATCCGGTCGGTTGTGTCATTGCAAGCTCCTGATGCGTATTGAGACTAGATTACGCCTTTACATCAGGCGATTGATTTCAAATTATACTAACAGGCGCAGAGAAATTAGCAGATTATGCCAATTGTGAGGATGTAATGGACGCTAAGGACAAGCAGATTATCCGTGCGCTGCAGCGGGACGGGCGTATGACGAACCAGAATCTCGCTGACGAGGTGAACTTGTCTCCGTCACCGTGTTTGCGCCGGGTCAAGAACCTCGAAGCCAGCGGGATCATAAAGGGATACAATGCCGATGTGGACGCTGCCGCATATGGGATGGCCATTACTGTCTTCGTGCGTATCCGGTTGGAGCGGCATAATGAAACGGATGTACAAAACTTCGAAAAGCGCGTTCGGATGATCGACGAAGTTCTGGAATGCCACGTGCTGACCGGAGCAATGGATTACCAGTTGCGGGTTTTAGTGTCGGATCTCGAGGCCTACGAGGATTTTATTCGAAACCGAATTCATCCGATTGGTGGGATAGCTTCGATCGATACCAGCTTTGTCTATGGAACGGTCAAGAAAACAGCGGTTTTTCCGCCCTGATGGAAAGCTTGGAGGCCGCAAGAGAAACACACAAATTCCCAAACATGGCAGCTGTATGGTTTTCTTCCCGCAAATAAATCGCCGCGCCCGCCTTCAATGTCAGTCTTGAATTGGGCACCCAAATCCTTGTCTTCCCGATCAACCCAAATTGGTTAAAAGGTCAAAAGCCTTGGATCGATTATCGTGAGAGGGTCAGGCACAACCTCATCATCTGCCATGATATGGAAGAGAAAAGCTCACCGTGTCGTTTCTTCAACAAGTGCGTGCACAGCGCACGAGATTGGTCAGTACGGTCTGCGACGCTATCATCGACTACGCATCGGGCGAAGTTTGCTTCGCGCGGGATGCCGCCCGTCTACTCAGCAACCATCTGTGCAGAGGGCGTGGACATAGAAATTGCCTGTTCCTCTACTGTCATGTCCTCCTCTATACCTTCAAATAAAGGTGTCGAGAGATAACGCTCGCCTGTGTCGGGCAGCATCACCAACATGACGGACCCTTCCGGCGCTTTTTCCGCGACTTTCATCGCAGCCGCAAAAGTGGAGCCGCCGGAAATACCAATGAAGATGCCTTCCTCGGCGGCGAGGCGGCGAGACCACTCAATTCCTTCGTTGCCTGGAATTGGGATCAATTCGTCAAAGTAAGTCTGATCAATTGCCTCTTGCAGCACCCAGGGGATGAAGTCCGGCGTCCAACCCTGGATCGGATGCGGCTCGAAGTTTGGATGACTTTCGGTCGGCTGATGGGCCTCGTTTCGGGTGTTTACGTAGCCCGAGCCAACAATGGCCGCGTTGTCCGGTTCAGTCAGAATAATCTTTGTGTCGGGGCGCTCTTTTCGAAGAACACGGGCAACGCCCGAAACAGTTCCGCCGGTACCGTAGCCCGTGATCCAGTAATCAAGCTGTTCCCCTTTAAAGTCGGCGAGGATTTCCTGGGCGGTTGTGGTCTCGTGAATAGCGGCGTTGGCGGAGGTCTCGAACTGGCTGGCCAGGAACCATCCATTCTCCTCGGCCAGTTCTTTTGCCTTTGTGTACATACCGAAGCCTTTCTGGGCCCGCGGCGTCAACACGACCTTCGCGCCCAGAAAACGCATCAACTTCCTTCGTTCCACTGAAAAACTATCGGCCATGGTAACCACAAGCGGGTATCCTTTGGCCGCACACACCATAGCGAGGCCGATCCCGGTGTTGCCCGACGTCGCCTCGACAATGGTTTGACCTGGCTTCAGTCGACCCTCGCGCTCAGCTGCCTCAATGATGTTAAGCGCCAATCGATCCTTGACAGACCCAGCAGGGTTAAACGCTTCGACCTTGACATACACCTTCACATGCGTCGGCGCGATCCTAGTAATGCGGATGCATGGCGTGTCGCCCACCGTGTCAAGAACGCTGTCAAATAGGCGTCCCCGCCCCTTTGTATTTCGGATTGCCATGATATTCCCCCTGTTCACTATTTGGGAAGGGTGCCACAAATCGGGCTAAAAATATACGTCCCTAGTGTGCCGCCTGTGCCCCATCCCAGTGTTGACAACGCATGACCGAAGACATCGAGGTGATGGTCGATCAGGTATTGCTGAAACTTGGCTGGAAGGGCTCGGACAATCGACAGTTACTCGACAGGTGACCAATTCGGGCCGGGATCGTAACCAGAGATTTCGGCAGTTAGATCGAGTGTCTCCGGGCCGAAATCCGCCTCGTAGACGATGCCGTTTTCGCCCACGAGAAAGGAATGGATACCCGTTTCTCCGTAATCAGACGGTACTGCCAGCAAGGCATGTCCCGCAACGAACCGATCCCCGACAAAGTACGAGTAGGCACCACCGGGGGCGTTCGACCCCTGCTCCTGCAAGATTGTGTAGTAGTAGCCAAGAAAGGGTTCCGCGTCATAGTCAGCCTCACCGTCGCTCCACCCCGAGGCGGCCGCACGTGCAAGCGCTGCACCGACGAAGCTGTCTTCTTCTGGCCAGAAAAGTCCGTTTCGCGATCCGGGGTCGGAAATGATCGTCTGAGCAAATTCCATGGCGCCATCACCATTGTGATCCACCAGCCGGAACGCCGCCTGAAGGTCGACATAGGCCTCAAGCATTTCGATCACTTCCAGTTCATTCAAACCGATTTCGCGGGCCGAAAGCTCTTCGATCCCTGCTTCAAGATCATATTGCCAACCGTCTTCCCCTTGCAGAATTGGGATTGGGAAAGGCCAACTGTCCTCGCCCAGTAGAAGAACAACCCCATCATCCTCGGGCTGAAAACGGTACCCCTCAGCGTACATGCCAAGCACTTCCTGCCTTCTTTCCCGGTCTTCCGCCGGATCACCCGTTCCGATCACATCTTCGGCCTCGGGTCCGAAAATCTCGAGCAACTTGCTCTGATCATTTGCCTTCAACGCTTCGACAAAAGCGTCCAAAGCGGCCTGCGGAGTGTCAAATCGGGCTCCGTCCGACAGCGCCGGGCCGGTGGTCGCAGCAAGCAGCAAAATAGAAAAAACCGAATTACGCATATTACCGTCTCCGCTTGCCTTTTGCGGCGTGCCCACGTTTGGACGCGCTATGAGTTCTGCTGCCTGACGCATTTTTTTTCATCGCCCGCCCCTTGGACGCGGTGGGTTTACGCTGGGTCGTTGAAGCCTTCCTTGCCTGAGGCTTCTTGGCCGTCTGCGGTCTTTGTGCGACAGGCTTTTTCGCCGCATCCGGACGTTTGGTTCGGTCGACGGCCTTCTGCTTGGCGGCAGCCTTATCTCGATCAACGTTGCCCCGGTTCGCCAGAGCGCCACCGGCGACGGCCCCTGCCCCTGCGCCGACTGCAACCGCCGCCGCGCCATCCCGGCTAATGTCCGCGGCACCGGATTCACGGCTCAACTTTGCGCGCAGTTCATCGGTGCGTCCCTCGGGGCGGTTGACCGGCATATCGCCACGACCACCTTCGGGCCTCTTGTGATCCGAGATTTTGTCTCGGGCTTGCTGTTGACGGTCAGGATCGGGTTTCCATTCGATATCGGTACGATCGCCAAGATCAATATCATTGCCTATGTTGACGTTGCCATCGACGTCTATGTCGATATCCGGGTTTCTGTATATCGGGCCACCGCCCCATCCACCGCAATTTCGGCATCCCCAGTAACCATACCAATCGTCGTCGTCGTCAAATATCTCATCGATCAGGGCCACGGTGCCAAAAGTCAGCAACGCCGCGCCCACCACGTCTCCGGTAGAGGGGCCAGTATAAACTGTCTCGGGGTTATATTGCGGGACGTACACTGTTTCGGGCTCTGTCGGCGTGATTACAATCGTGTCGTCGTTAGACACCTCGACGGTTTGCTCGGGCCCAGAAACAAGAGCACCGGTGTCAATCGCCTGATCCCGCATGACCTGAACCGCGTCCATCACATCATCGGATTGGGCCAGCATCGCAGTGCCCATTGTCTCGGTCCAATCAATATGTGTGGCCATCTGACCAACAACTTCGGGGAACGCTGTCGCCAATACACTTACAGAAGGATCCCACCCCATTGCTTCGATTTCCGGCTCAAGCTCTGCGGGGTCGCGGTCGGCATTGTCTAACAAATAGCGCTCTGCCTTCACAATTTCCAACGGCTGCGTGGCCGCGACGAAAATTTGTATCAGCAACGTGTCGGGATAAAGAGCCACCGGGGCGACCAAAGTTTGCAGTTCAGCATCAGTAAGAATATCGGATGAGGTCGCTGAGGCGTCTTCCGTTGCAGCGGCGTCATCGGATGCCTCTTGCGCAAACAGAGCAGTGGATGCGCCAATACCGAGCGAAAATATTAGATATTTGAACATATTGCGATCCTTTAATTTCTCAAAGGATCACCCAAAACTTCGATTCTTGCAATCGAACAGCCGAAAAGACCGCTATGGGCCGTTCTGGCGACTTGGAGACTTCAGTCAAAGCTGAAAACCTGCTTATTCTGTCACGCTGTCTCCGTAGGATTAAGATCGTCAACACTGTCGTGAAATCAGATAAGGTCTTGAGTAGAAGGGAAATGTTGGCTCTTGCATAGAGGATTCACAATAAGGAGGTAGAAGCCGTGAGGGCTAAAAAGGCATTATGTTCGGCCTTGGTTGCGACTTGTTTTTTCGCTCTTACTGGTTGCGCGCAGTCCCTAGAAGTGGATCAAGTAACGGTAGACGAAGCAATGGCGCTATTGAACTCCGGTCAGGTTGATTCACTTGGCGTCTCTCACAGTGGCTGGATTAATTTAACGAAGCTGATGGGACAGTTGTCGTGATCCGTGCTTCGAAAATTGGCTATCCACAGGAAATAATTGCGGGTTGTTCAAACTGTGACGATGTCTCTGTCTGGATTGAGTAGACGACAAATAGGAACGTATCCGGCGGCAAGACGGATCTATAATTTCGCACGATACTTCAACAAGGACACAAAAGAAGAGTATCCAGCGTCGTTACCGCGAAGATTTAATAGTCAACCTAATCGAATTGGTTGAGAAATCGGATGCTCAACGGATACGAGCCGTCACGGTGAGCAAGTTGTTTCCCAGATTCAACGAATTCTAACGGTGCTGCCCCAGACAACGAGTGACTCCGCTAGTCAACTGAATTTGCCATAACGAATTGTAATTATGTATTTAATTGGTCGGAGTGAGAGGATTCGAACCTCCGACCCCTGCCTCCCGAAGACAGTGCTCTACCAGGCTGAGCTACACTCCGACCGTGGCGGGTGATCTATACCTGGCGACCCTGATGTGCAAGAGGGATTTTGCTGTTACACCGCGTGAGAATACGTGCACAAGCGCGTGTGTGACACCTGACGAGGACATGGGCGAATTAATCGCTTCAACTCAAGCTGAATTCCTGTTGCGATCCCCAATGCAAGCAACGTTTCGATAGAAAAATCCGTTGACATCAGAGGATACCGAGGCGAGAGGGCATTGATTTTCTTACCCTCACAAACCGGATCCCCTCAGCCAAAGGCCCTTGAGGTCGAGCGAGCAGAATGCTGCAAATGGTATTCAACCTTGTTGCCTGCGATAGAGGGCTCAAACGGTTATCCACGGGCTGCGCTCGTATAGCACTTCTAAAAAACCAGAACATCGGAGAAGGTTGGAAATTAAGTCAGCTCATCCCAGAGAAACCAACCTTGTGTCCTATTGCCGCGAAGTTGGTAAGGCCTGCCGCACTGGAGTAGTTTGGCGTCACCTGATACCCAGACGGGCTCGTGTCTCAGACACGTTCGCTTTGCCGACAAACGAATTTCAAGTCGTTTCATCCGTTTACGGCAACAGACGATCTCTACCGCCCGCATTCAATACCCAGCATTCTGTTCCTTCAAATACCGCGACGGTCAGCGCATGCCCGTAGCCCGCACCAGTATCAAGGTTGATACGGTTTCCGTGATGTTGGGGTTTCGAAACATGTGAATGCCCATGCACAACAAGCCAAGGGAATTCGCGGCGGTCATCCAGGAATTCATCGCGAATCCAGATCAAGTCACCCGGATCTTGCTCCTCCAATGCGATACCGGGTCGGACTCCGGCGTGGACAAAAAGAATCCCGTTTTCCTGATGGTAATTTTCCAAGCTGGTCAACAAGTCGATATGAGCTTGAGGTACTACCTTTTTGGCTTCAGCGTGGACCTGGTATATTCGATCACCTTCAGCGACCTTGATACCATACGAATTCAAGGTCTCGACACCGCCGACGCGAGGATGCAGCCAGTGATAACCGACCAACTGTCGCGCATCAGTACGTGGATAGTCCTCTAGGAACATCGCGCACATTTGGTCGTGATTGCCCCGCAGAAAAACCCAGTTCCTGCCACTGCCCTGCCCCTCGATCAGCAAATCCAGAACTTCGCGGCTATGCGGTCCACGGTCAGTGTAATCGCCCAAAAAAACGACCTTAGCGTTCGGACCGCCATCTCTTTCAACCCGAGACAGCGCATCTTCAAGCATCCCCAACTGACCGTGGATATCCCCGATGGCATATATCGGTTCTGGCATGGTTGCCCTCTTTTGCTTTGACCTTCGACCGCCCTGAAACTGGACTTAGCTCGTCCACTCGATGTGGAATTCTTCACGAAAAGCAAACCGAGCAAGATGAGATTCAATGACCCCTTGCCATCTAGCCAAGTCACCTCTTGGACCGGTTTCAGCCTTCAGCTTCAGACCGGAGTAATCTGCTTGCATTGAAACTCGGTTACCGCTGGCAAAGGATACGGTTCCACGATCCGCATCGAAGGAAACTTCGGCTTTATGCGACCAATGTTTGCAAAGCTGCTGCATGTATTTGCTGGCCGAAGCCGTTCGGGCAATCCCTGACACTGCCTGATCCGGCAACAGCGCCAGGGCTGCATCAGCTGCCCCGCGCACTGCCCTGGCAAACAAGGTCACATCGATATTGGTCGCCAGAAAGGTTACGCCCAGTTCCAAACATTTCCGCTGCATTGCAGGGTCCAGCGTCAGGATACCCGCCGCTTTGCCGGCAGCGACGATCCGTGTCAGCGCTTCTAATACCGCTTCGACCACTTCGGGGTGACCAGCATTACCGATGTGACCCATATCTGCGGCCAGATCTGACGGCCCGATAAAAACACCATCCACATCGGTGGCGAGAATATCATCCAGGGCTTCCAGTCCCAGCCGGTTTTCAACCTGAACCAGTAAACAGACTTCTTTATCCGCCGTAGTCAGATAATCCGGAATCGCCGCGAAACGCGAGGCGCGCGCCAAGGCAGATCCTACTCCGCGTACGCCATGTGGCGGATACTGAACAGCCCGGACCAAATCCCGCGCCTGATCCCCGCTTTCGACCATGGGGACCAAAATGCTCTGAACGCCAGCGTCAAGGTATTGCTTGATCATCCACGTCTCGCCGATGGGCAGGCGCGCAACCGGATGACTGCCGGTGCCTTCGATAACCCGTACCTGTTCCAGAATCGAACGCAGATCGTTCGGCGCGTGTTCACCATCGACCAGCAGCCAATCGAACCCAGAGGTCGAGGCTATTTCAGCCGCATAGGTATCGGCCATTCCGATCCAGCAACCAACCTGAGGCTTCCCGGCTTTCAACGCGGCCTTGAACGCGTTTATGGGGGCGGGCATGGGCACGCTCCTTTAAGCAAATTTGATATTGACCGATCCGAACGATCCGAAATCAGTGTGGATTTGGGTGCCCGAAGGGCATTCGACGGGCCGGATAAAACTGCCCGACAGGATCACCTGACCCGGTTCGATACTCTGACCATACTGCGCCATGCGGCGGGCTAGCCAGACGACGCTCTCAACCGGGTCGTTCAGCACACCTGCACCCAGGCCTGTTTCCTCAATCTCGCCATTGCGGAAAGTCATCGCACCGACCCATCGTAAATCGAAAGCATCGACCGCATGACGGTCTGCGCCCAGCACGATGCCGGCATTGGCGGCATTATCGCTGATCGTGTCAAAAACGGTACGCGCCTTGCCGGTTTCAGGGTCAACCCGTTGAATACGGGTATCAAGGATTTCGATGGCCGGAGCAACGTAATCCGTAGCTCCGACGATATCCTCGCGGGTGACATTTTCACCACCCACCGGCGCCTTCATGACAAAGGCAATCTCAGCCTCAATCCGCGGTTGGATAAAGCGGCCCGCCGGAACGGTACCTCCGTTGTCAAAGACCATGTCATCAAACAATATCCCGCTGTCAGGAATGTCGATGTTCAGCGCATATCGCATTGCCTTCGAAGTCAACCCGATCTTCCATCCGATCACTTGGCGTCCCTCGGCCAGCTTCTGGCGGTAGATGGCATTCTGCACCTCATACGCGTCATCCATTCCAATTTCGGGATGGCGCAGGGTTAGCAACCCGATCTGTTTCCGCGAGCGTTCAGCCTGAAGCAAGTCGGCCGCGGCGCGTGCGTGATCCTCGGGTGTCATACCTGTTCATCCTGGATGCTGTTGCGCAAGGTCCCGATACCTTCAACCGATATTTCCACCACGTCTCCCGGAACCAGATATTTTGGCGGATCGAACCGCGCACCTGCGCCTGTCGGCGTACCCGTGACGATGATGTCCCCGGGCTGAAGGGTCATGAAGGTTGAGATGTATTCGATCTCGCGTCGGATCGGGAACATCATGCGGTTGAGCGTGTCGTCCTGGCGAAGTTCACCGTTCACACGGGTCTGAATGCGGGCGTCATCCAATTGTGCTGCATTGGTGAAGGGCACCAGCCATGGGCCGATCGCACCCGAATTGTCCCAGTTTTTGCCTTGTGTGACGTTGAACTTGGCGTGGCGCACCCAATCGCGGATCGTGCCTTCATTGCATAAGGTCAGCGCGGCAATATGGTCAAAAGCGTCAGCCTGCGAAATTCGGCGACCTGCCTTGCCGATTACGATGGCCACCTCTCCTTCGTAATCCAATGTGTGGTTTTCCGGAGGGCGGATCAGTGGACAGTCATGGCCTGTGAAACCACTGGCAAAGCGCGGAAACAGAGACATGTATTTTGGCTGCGCACTGCCATCCTTATATTCCGCATTGCGGTCCGGAAAATTCACGCCGACGCATAGAATGCGGCGGGCATCCGGCATCACCATCTCGTAGGTGAAGTCCGTATGCGATATGGGCTTTCCGTTGGCGACCTTGGTCAGCTGGTCGAACTTACCGGCAGCAATCACCTCAAACAGGCTGTCGTGATCCGGGAAATCGCCGTTCAGTGCAATCGCGCCCTCGTCGGTGATCGCACCGAAAAAGGATTCACCATTGGCGTTGAAAGTTGCAAAGCGCATTATGCCTCCTCGTCGGCGTTTATTCCGCCCATGCACAGGTATTTGAGTTCCATGAAGTCATCGAGCCCGTAGCGCGAGCCTTCGCGACCGAGGCCGGACATCTTGACGCCGCCAAATGGCGCCTCGGCGGTGGAGATCAGCCCGGTGTTGATGCCGACCATGCCATAATCCAACGCCTCGGATACCCGCCAGACCCGCGCCATGTCGCGCGAGTAGAAGTATGAAGCGAGGCCGAATTCGGTATCGTTGGCGGCGGCCACAACCTCGCTTTCGGTGTCGAACCGGAACAACGGGGCGACGGGGCCAAAGGTCTCCTCGGTCGACACCGCCATCTGCGAGGTGACCCCGGTCAGGATGGTCGGTTCGAAGAACGTGCCGCCCAGTTCGTGCGCCTTGCCGCCCAGAGTGACCTCGGCCCCTTTGGAGGTGGCGTCCGAGATATGTTCGGCCACTTTCTCTACCGCCGCTTGATCGATCAGCGGGCCAAAGACGATGCCCTCGTCAAAGCCGTTGCCGGTGGGCAGCGTTGCCACCTTGTCGCGCAGCCTGGCCGCAAAAGCGTCATAGACCCCGGACTGCACATAGATCCGGTTGGCGCAGACGCAGGTCTGGCCGTTGTTGCGGAACTTGGCGATCACCGCGCCTTCGACAGCGGCGTCCAGATCAGCATCGTCGAACACGATGAAGGGCGCGTTGCCGCCCAGCTCCAGGCCCAGCTTCTTGATCGTCGGTGCGCATTGCGCATAAAGCAGCGCGCCGATCTCGGTCGAGCCGGTAAAGGTCAGCTTCTGTACCGTCGGGTTGCCGGTCATCTCGCCGCCAATGCCGCGGGCCGAGCCGGTCACAACCGAGAACAAGCCCGCAGGCAATCCGGCGCGTTCGGCCAGAACCGCCAGCGCGATGGCCGAGAACGGTGTCTGGCTGGCCGGTTTCAGAACCATCGAGCAACCCGCCGCCAACGCGGGGCCCGCCTTGCGGGTGATCATCGCGTTGGGGAAGTTCCACGGCGTGATGGCGGCAACAACGCCGATCGGTTGCTTGACCGTCACGATCCGCTTGTCTGGCGCGTGGCCAGGGGTGACGTCACCATAGGCGCGACGGGCCTCTTCAGCAAACCACTCGATGAAGCTGGCGCCATAGGCGATCTCGCCCTTGGCCTCGGCCAGCGGCTTGCCCTGTTCGGCGGTCAGGATGGCGCCCAGATCGTCCTGGTTCTCCATCATCAGCTCATACCAGCGGCGCAGGATCTGGCAGCGCTCTTTCGCGGTGCGTTTGGCCCAACTGTGCCGCGCGGTCTCGGCGGCGGCAATGGCCTCGGCGGTCTCGGTGGCGCCCAGATTGGGCACATAGCCAATGACCTCCCCCGTGGCCGGGTTGGTGACGGCCAGACCAGAGGCCGGATCAGCTTCAATCCAGCGCTTACCCACCAGCGCGGCCTCGCGCAGCAATCCAGGGTCTTTTAGTGTGATCATGTCCACCCCTTACGGTGCAATGATGGGTGAAGCAGCCAATTTGGCCTCATTCACGTCAACACCTACAAAGGATGTGCCGTGTTCGAACCAGCTGCGTGGCGCAGGCGCCCCCCAAAGTGTCTGGCGCTGCGGGTCTTTGAGATCCCATTTGATCGGCTCCAGATCAGGGTCAACAGTCTGGTAATCCGAGCAATAGATCTCGATCCGGTGACCGTCGGGATCAAGGATATACAGGAAGAATGCATTGGAAATACCATGCCGCCCGGGCCCGCGTTCGATGTTGTCGACATATCCAGTGGTCGACATCAAATCGAGCAGGTCGATGATGTTCAGCGGTGTTGGCACCCAGAAGGCTACGTGATGCATGCGCGGGCCTTTGCCATTGGTAAAGGCCATGTCATGCACGCCACCTTTTCGGTGCATCCAAGCAGCCCACAGGCGCTTGCTGTCTTCGTCTTCGGTGTATTCCGTCACGCGGAAGCCAAAGTCGCTGTAGAAGGCCACACTGTCATCAACACTGGTCGAAAAACAGTTGAAATGGTCAATCCGCAGCGGCTTTACCCCGCGATAGAGCGCGTATTTCTGATGGATCGGCTCGAGCCGATCCATCTTGTGATAGAATTCCAACGGAATCCCCATGTTATCCGAGGTCAGCAGCGTTCGTCCCTGATAGGGGCGTTCGACCCATTCGGTTGAGCGTCCTTTAGACTGGAAATATGCCTCAGCCCGGTCCAGATCCCCTTCGTCGAAGGTCTTGAACCCCATCACCTCAACAGTGCCCGGCTGATCGGATTTCTGCAGGATAACGCAATGGTGACCGCGTTCCTCCATCGCGCGCAAATAGACATGACTGTCACTTTCATCCGAAACCTGCAGGCCCAGTACGTCGGAATAGAATTTGCGCGAGGCAGCCAGGTCACTTACATTCAGACAGACATGGCTCAGCCGGATGGTATTGAAATCGGGGTACAAATTGGGAGCTGGAACGGGCATCTAAGCCTCCTGCTATACTGGGAAAATGACGTTGGTCTGGCCAGTGCCCGAGCTGGGAAAATACTCGGTCACGACCTCGCATTTCTTGTTGTAGGCGTCCCAACCCAGCGCTCCGTACAGCATCGACGTGTCATGCATCGAGCCTTCGCCGCAGCAGAAGTTGGCATAATCGCCCAGCATCTTGAGGAAAGTAGCATGATCGCCGTTCTTCCACATCTCAAGCACATGCAGATCCATCTGACGATTGAATTCAGAGCTGATGGTGAAGGTGCCGTTATTGGCGGCATAGTCCTTATTCGCCCAGATCTTGTGCGACAGCGAGCCTGAGGCAACTAAGAGCACCTTTTCATCGCTGGCTTCAACCGCCTCGCGTATCGCCTCACCCACAATGCGACTTTCATCGTGGCTGTGCACTGTGGCCCAGGCAGCAATCGAGACGACCTTCATGTCGTGCTCGCGGCTCATGAACCGCATAGGAACCAACGTGCCGTATTCCAGTTCCAGACTGTCGAGGTGATGCGCCAGAGTATGAACGCCCTTATCCGACGCGATTTTCGCAATCGCGTCGCCCATGTCCGGATTGCCCTGATAGGAATAAGGCAAATCCTGAATGAACTGCGGGAATTCGTTTGAGGTGAACAGACCTTCGAATTTTTTATTGGCGTTGATGTGAAAGCCTGCGTTGATCACCCAGTGTGTGTCGCAGATGATCACCGTTGTGGCACCCAGCTCTTTCGCACGGCGGGCAATTTCCCGATGGCCATCAATGGCCGGTTGGCGCGTGCCTTTGATCGGTCCCTCCTGCTCGGACATGAGCAGGGTGGGCACGTGGGTCATCTTGGCAGCAAGGACGATTTCTCCCATGGTCTCCTCCTGGAGTTAGAGTTTCTCGCGCGTTATTCGAAGGGTCAGCAGTTATAGCTTGCCCAATTGCATGATCTTGTGCTGACCGGTGGCAAAGCCGATGTGCTTTTGCTCCATGTAGAACTCAAAGCTCCAGTCACCGCCGTCGCGACCGATGCCCGAGGCTTTGACGCCGCCAAACGGTGTCGGCAGGTGACGAACGTTTTCCGAGTTTACCCAGATCATCCCTGCCTCAAGCTTTTCGGTGAAGCGCAACGCTCGCGTCAGGTCGTTGGTCCAGACATAGCCGGTCAGGCCATAAGGTGTGTCATTGGCAACCTGCAACGCCTCCTCCTCGGTCGAGAACGGTATGGCGGTCAGAACCGGGCCAAAAATCTCTTCACGGGCGATGCGCATGTCGTTGTTGGCATTGGTGAACAGGGTCGGGCGAATGAAGTAGCCTTCATCGCCAATCTTTACACCACCAGCCGCAATGGTCGCGCCATCCTCTTTGGCGATGTCGAAATAACTGGTGACCTTGTTGTAATGCTCTTCGGTCACCAGCGGGCCAATCTCTGTGGCAGGATCCAGAGGGTGGCCAACTTTAATGTTGTTCACACGCTCGATCAGCTTAGCCTCGAACTCTTCCTTGATCGTGTCTTGAACCAACAGGCGCGAGGACGAGGTACAGCGCTCGCCATTGATCGAATAGATCATAAAGATCACTGCATCCAGCGCCCGGTCCAGATCGGCGTCGTCAAAGACAATGACCGGGTTTTTGCCGCCCAGCTCAAGGTGGTTGCGTTTGTGTGTGTCCGCTCCCTGTTTGACTATCAGGCTTCCCGTGCGGCTTTCGCCAACAAAGGCGATAGCTTTGATCAGGGGGTGCTCGCACAGTGCCTTGCCCGCGTCCGGGCCGAAGCCATTTACCGTGTTCAACACGCCCTTGGGCAAACCGGCCTCTTCAGCGATCTCAACCAGCAAGCGGGCCGATAGCGGAGAATCCTCGGCTGGCTTGTGGACCACGGTGCATCCAGCTGCCAGCGCCGGGGCGATCTTCCAGGTCGACAGCATGAACGGAGTGTTCCAAGGGGTGATCACGCCAACCGGGCCAATTGGCATACGAGAGGTGACGTTCATCAAAGTCGGCGATTTCAAATGCTGACCGTCGCGCGCCTGCACGACCTGATCGGCAAAATACCGGAAATTCTCTGCCCCTCGCAGGGCGGCTTTGGCCATGAAACGTAGTGTCTGACCGGTATCCCAGCATTCGCACAGCGCGATTTCTTCGGCACGGGCTTCGATAGCATCAGCGACATTCAAAAGGATACGGCGACGCTCGGTTGCAGGCATGTCACGCCACTCGGCGAATGCAGCATGTGCCGCAATTGCGGCCGCGTCGATGTCGTCTGCCGTGCCGTGGGCGACGTCGCAAATCACGGATTTGTCCACCGGCGAGGTGGATTGAAACACACCTGCGGTACCATCCCGGTCCTCACCGGCGATGCGGTTCTTGATCCCCTTGTCTTTGAACCGTGCCAGAAAACCCGTCAGTTTCTCGATATTGGTGTCCAGAGCGCTCATTCTTCAGGTCTCCTGCGTGGTCGTGCCCAAGTGGTCCCGGATCGTGCCGGTCTTGGGCGAAAGGTCTGGGTCTATGTCACGCATCTCAAGCGAGAGCGCGATGGAATGCTTTGAGAAGGCCGGGGCCAGATACGTCTTTACGGCATCAAAGATACGCTGAGTGGCATCCTGCTTAACGTCATCAGGACGCCCAGCCCGCAAGCGGATCGAGATGTCGATAAAACCATGCTCGGGGTTGCCGTCGGCAATGGCATAGTGATCAACACGCGTCGCGCGCACACGAATGCCTGGCATTGGAAAGGTTTCGATCTCTGCCGCTTTTGCCCGGATGCACTCGCACAAATCACCCATGTCGATCCGATCTTCTAGATTACTGGAATACTCGACGTGAAAATGCGGCATGCTACCCTCTCCTTTGGTTAACATGTTTAGTATTCTGAAATCAGAGTGTCAAGAACTTGCTTTGTTAATCTTTGCAATTTCCCAAATCGCACTCTAGAAGACAGCATGAACACTCAAAGCCATACCAAAAGCACCTCTCGCTCGCTTCCGATTGCGCTGTTGCGCGCCCGCGAAACAGTGATGGCGCCCATTCGAGAAATGCTGCAGGGCATTCACCTGACCGAGCAGAAGTGGCGCATTTTGCGCGTACTGGACGAGCTGGGCGAAGTGGAACAAAGTGCCATAGCCAACGAGGCCTGCCTGCTGCTGCCCAGTCTCACGCGAATCTTGCGCACGATGGAGGCCGAAGGTCAGATCACCCGTCGTCAGGACAGTCAAGACAAGCGCCGGACCAAGGTTAAAATCACGAATGAGGGTCGTCGCATTCTTGAAGAAAACCTAGTGAACTCGCTAGCGATCTCAAACAACATCGAGGCTCAGATGGGTCGGGAAAAGCTGGATCACTTGCTGGACCTGCTCGAAGAATTACAAGCCGTCAAAGTCTGACCCCATTCAAAAAGAACGGGGTCAAAACGGTCTTCAAAGGCTCGCCAGACCTGCATCCAATGCAGACAGTATTTTGGCCACGTCATCTGATGTGAGAACCAGAGGCGGCGAAAGGATGATGTTATTGCCGGAAACGCGGACCATCACACCATCCTCATAGGCTGCCTTCTGAACCTGCAGCGGCAGGTGCTTGGCAATGGGCGTTTTCGTCTCGCGGTCCGAGACAAGTTCCAACGCGCACATCAAGCCCTCACCACCGCGCACATCTCCGATCGCGTCATGCTTGTCGGCCAGTTTTTGCAGTCCGGCATACAACTCATCGCCACGAACGGCTGCATTTTCCCAGACTCGCAAACGGTTGATCTCTGACAACGCTGCCAATGCGGCAGCTGCACCTACCGGATGGCCGGAATAGGTATACCCCTGATCGACGGAGGCCTTGCCAGTTGTATCGCTTTCGAACACTTCTGCCACTGCGCCGGAAATCATTGCGGCCCCGAACGGGAAATAGCCATTGGTGATAGCCTTGGCCGTTGTCATGATATCGGGCTGCACACCCCAATGCCGCGCGCCGCTTTCGCTGCCGGTCCGACCGAAGGCGGTGATGATTTCGTCCGAGATCAGCAGAACGCCGTGTTTCGTGCAAACCTCGCGGACCATAGGCATGAATGTTTTGTGCGGCGGGATTACGCCCCCTGCCCCCAAGACGGGCTCCATAATGAACGCAGCGACCGTGTTCGCACCCTGGAATGCAATCTCGGCTTCCAGCGCCTTGACGCAGAGCTGAGCCAGTCGCTCCGGATCAGTCTCGTCGAATGGATTGCGATAGGTCCAGGGCGCTGGCACGTGGAAACAACCGGGCATCATCGGCTCATATGCCGTGCGGAACTTCTGATTCCCATTGACTGAAGCGGCGGCAAAGTGGGTGCCGTGATAGCCTTGCTTCAGACTGATAAACTTCGTGCGCCCTTCCTGACCACGAACCTTGTGATACTGGCGCGCCAGCTTCAGCGCAATCTCGACCGAATCCGAACCGCCAGAAGTAAAGAAGGCCCGTGTTAACCCGTCGGGCTCGAAGAACTGCGCCAACTCGTAAGACAGCTCAATTGCCTTGTCATTGCTGGTGCCGCGGAACGTTGAATAATAAGGAAGCGCGTTTAACTGATCGGTAATGGCCTGTTTCACCGGGTCACAGGAATAGCCCAGATTGACATTCCAAAGCCCGCCGACAGCATCCAGCGCTTTGTGACCATCGATATCAATGATACTGACACCTTCGCCTCCGGTCAAAATGGTTGGGGGGTTGTTCTTGCTGTCGGCCGGGTGCGCCATGGGGTGCCAGAAATGGCGGGCATTGTTTTCTTTGAGAAAGTTAGAGTCTTTCATGTCGCGGGTCTCCGGCGGTTGATTCAGCCAATCGGTCAGGGCTGAAACTCAGTTGGAAAATTTACGGGGCGCTGGCCGCCAAAAATCGCGGTCAGCTCGTGCGAGAGGGTCTGTAATGACGTCAGAATCAGAGGCAAGCGCGCTTCGGTCGCGCGAATCTCAGGTACCGCAATCGCAATCGTACCGAGCGCCACCTGATCGATACCAAAGACAGGCGCGGCGAACCCGTAGACACCGTCTTCGAAACCGCCATTACTATTCGACCAGCCCTTTTTCCTGATCTGCGCAACGCGTTCTACGATCTGATCCGAAGTCGTGAGTGTATTTTTTGTGAAAGGCTTCAGCGACCGTGTGTCCAGGTTTTCCAGCAGGAAGGCCGGACCAAAACTCAGCATGCAAAGACCCGAGGCCGTTGCATTTACGGGCAAAATTTCTGCAGGATCTAAACTGACCCGCACAGTATGCTGCGTCGTTTCGACTACTAGAGAGGTCTGGAGAATGCCTTTTTCAAGAAGCGAAAGATGCAGGCTCTCACCGACTGTTTGCATGACAGCTTGCATCTTTAGGCGCGCTCCTTCCAGGCCTGGCTTGGCAATTTCGCGCAAGGCGGCAAGACGCAGAGCTGCCGGTCCAATAGCATAGGATTTTGTGAGCGGGTTCTGTTCGATCAAACCGAAATCTTCCAGCGCACGAAGATGGCGCAAAGCAGTTGCTTTGTTCAATCCGGACCGCCGGGCAATACCGCTCAGGCCGATTTCCGGTTGCGAGCTTGAAAACAAATCAAGCAACTTCAATGCATTAATTGCAGTTCCCATTCTCCGCCTCTCCTTTCGTCATGTAATACTTGACAGAATGAACTTAACAAAGCAACATTAATAATGTTACTTCGGTTCATTTATTGAACCATTATGGGAGGCGTAAATGAAAAAATTTTTAACAGCAGCTGCCTTTGCAGCGACTGCAACCGCTGCACTGGCTGAGTATCCTGAAAAGCCCGTTACCTTTGTGGTTCCGTGGCCTCCGGGCGATCTGGAAGACGTGCTGACTCGTCTGATCGCGGATGAATTCCAGGCGATGTATGGGGTACCTGCTGCGGTAGTTAACAAGCCCGGTGGCGGCGGTGGACCATTCCCCGGTGCAGTCGAGGTCGCAACCGCTCCGGCTGACGGGTATACGATCGGGTCATTTGTAATTGGCGTGCCGGTAATCGGACCCGAAATCGGCATCCCCGAACTCAATCCGAACCCATTCGATCCAATCGGTATCTTCCTGACCTATCCGTTCGTGATTGCATCGAGCAAAGATGCGCCATTCTCGAATTGGGAAGAACTGGTAGCCCACGGCAAGGACAATGACCTGGCGCTTGGCCATTTCGGCTCGGTTCTTCCGCCCACGCAGGTCACCTTTGCGGCTGCAGTCAGCAGCGGGTTCGACTTTGCAAGCGAAGCCGCATTTGACGCGCTGGATTGCAACACGCTGGCTTCGGGCGACGTGGATGTCATCAACACCACGCTGCAACTTGTGCTTCCTTGCCTCGATCAGGTGAATGTTCTGGCCAGCATCGGTTCCGAGCGAATTTCTTTGGTGCCGGACACACCGACAATTGTCGAACTGAACCCGGACCTGCCATTGGCGCTGTGGAATGGTTTGTTCGTTCACAAGGACACACCAGCCGATGCCCGAGCAAAGATCACTGCTGCTGCACAAAAGGCACTGCAGTCCGACAAAGCCAAAGAGCTTGGAGAGGAAACCGGGGCTCTGATTTACTGGCAAGACCCAGACGCATCCAATGCGCAGATCGAACAGGACAAAGCCTCTTTCGCAAAAATCGAAGAGATTCTGGGCGAATGAGCATCTGACAGGGCGCAGGTGAACAACCAGCGTCCTGTCGTATTCTGGGGAGGAACACGATGATCGCCAAAACGCTGCAAGACATGTTCCGGCGATACCGTCGACCCGGGGATATCGTTTTTGCCATCCTGTTCTTTGCGTTTGCTCTTTTTCTGCTGACTCAGATCAGCGTCGAAACCAAAGTGGTCAAGCGTACCAAGTGGTTCGCACAACCCTCGCTGTGGCCAACAATTGCCATCTGGGGCATGGTGATATTCAGCGGCTTGCACTTGCTAAGCTCGGTCATATCACCCCGCATTCCCGGTCGCTGGAGAGAGCTCACCTTCTGGGTGAAGTCCCTCGAATACGTCATCTATTTCCTGATCTATGTGGCGGCCGTCCCGTGGCTTGGCTATCTGCCTTCGACCATGTTGTTCGCGGCCTTTCTGGCGTTGCGCACCGGGTTCAGATCGCCAGCTTTAATAGGCATCGCACTTCTGTTCGGAGCGGTTGTTGCCGTCGTTTTTCGGGCGCTTCTTCAGGTCAATATACCTGCGGGCCGCGTGTACGAAGCTCTACCGGACGCCGTGCGCGTCTTTGCTTTAACCTATCTGTGAGGCCGTTATGGACAACCTGATATCCGGCTTCGCTATTCTTTCGCAGTGGCAGGTCATCGTCGCCCTGTTCATTGGATCAATCGGAGGGGTCATCATCGGAGCCCTGCCAGGCGTCGGTGCCGCCGTAGCCATCGCCATCCTGCTGCCCGCCACCTTCGCATTTGAACCCATTGTGGGCCTGACGCTGCTGTTGGGGATATACGGATCGTCAATGTATGGCGGTGCGATCCCGGCTATTCTGATCAATACGCCCGGCACGGCAGTCAATGCGCTGACCACCTATGACGGCTACCCCATGACCAAACGTGGCGAAGGCCATCGTGCCTTGTCGCTGGCCTATTCCGCGTCTTTCTTTGGCGGGGTCTTCTCGATCCTGTGCCTGATCATCCTGTCCCCTGTCCTGGCCTGGGTCGCGCCGCATTTCGGCAGCAGAGAGATTTTCCTGGCCGCGTTCATGGGGGTCTTGCTGGTGATCCTTGCCCATCGTGGCCAGGTCTTTTCCGCGGCAATGCTCGCATTTTTCGGGATCTTTCTGAACACGGTCGGGCTTGAACCGGTCAAATACACCAAGCGCTTCACTTTTGACCAAAGCTGGCTGACTTCGGGGGTTGATCTAATTGTGGTGGTTCTGGGCCTCTTCGCAATCAGTCAGGCACTTTTGCTGCTGGTAGACAAGGAACACGCCCCGGGAGAGGCACATGTACGCGGTAATATCTTTGCCGGCCTCAAAGAGCTGCTAGGTATTAAGCGCATTGCCACAGTATCGTCTTCGCTGGGCGTGCTGATGGGCATGATCCCGGGCACGGGTGAGTTCACCTCGCAGTTCCTGTCCTACACTTACGCACAAAAAACGTCGAAAGATCCCGATGCATTCGGCAAAGGCTCGCCGGAAGGGCTTGTCGCATCTGAGGCTGCCAACAACGCGGTCCCGGGCGCGGCGATGATCCCGCTGCTGGCGTTGGGTATCCCGGGTGAGGCACTGACTGCCATGATGTTGTCCGTGTTCTACGTGCACAACGTGATCCCGGGCCCGCAGCTGTTTGCGGACCAGATGGACTTCGTCATGGCGCTCTATATGTCGTTGATCCTGTTGAACGTGATTGTGCTGATCTTCCTGCTGTTTTCGACCAACCTGCTGCTGAAAATCATCCAGATTCCAACGCGGTTTCTGGGCATAATGATCCTGACACTGTCATTTGTCGGCGTGTTCAGCCTGCGCAACTCGATCTCGGACTGCGCCATCGCCGCCGGTTTCGGGGTGTTCGGCCTGATCCTGAAGCGCCTGAACCTGCCGATTGTGCCGATCATTCTGGGCATGGTTCTGGGCGGGATCATGGAAGTTAAACTGCGCAGCGCGATGGCGCGGGTCAAAACGCCACTCGATTTCATCGACCGTCCGATTGCCGCAATCCTGTTCGTAATGATCCTTGGCATCATCTTATTGCATATCCGCACGTTGGTTCAGGAACATCGGGAACGGATTAAACCGCAGCCAACAGGCGAAGAAGAATCCACGCAGCAAGGATGAACTAAATGGATCAATCCACGATTGACGCACTGCGCGCGCAGGAACTCTCACCCCGCGGCCATTTCATAAACGGAGCTTTCCATTCCGGAGAAACGGGTGCCCAGGCCGAGGTTCTGTCGCCGATCGATGGCCAACCTCTGGCCCGGATCGCCGAAGGCAACTCGACCGACGTTGATAACGCTGTGCGTGCCGCACGGGTGGCGTTCGAAGACGGCCGTTGGTCACGCAGGGCTCCTGCAGGGCGGAAAAAAGTTCTGCTGAAACTGGCTGAGTTGATCGAAACTCAAGCTTTGGAAATCGCGGTTCTGGGCGTGCGTGACAACGGTACCGAAATAAACATGGCCTATAAGGCCGAGGCTCTGTCGGCAGCTGCGACCTTTCGGTATTATGCCGAAGCTATTGACAAAATCTATGGGCAGATCGCTCCAACCGGCCATGACATTTTGGGTTTGGTGCATCACGCCCCTGTCGGTGTCGTGGGTGCGATCGTTCCGTGGAACTTCCCGCTGATGATCGGCAGCTGGAAGATTGCGCCTGCACTGGCGGCGGGCAACTCCATCGTTTTGAAACCGGCGGAAAGCGCTTCGCTTAGCTTGCTGAAAATTGCCGAGTTGGCAGCCGAGGCCGGGCTACCGGATGGCGTACTCAATGTGGTTACCGGGCGCGGTTCAGTCGTCGGTGAAGCGCTGGCCTTGTCCATGGACGTGGATATCATGGTCTTTACCGGCTCGGGCGCGACGGGTCGCCGGCTGCTTGAATACTCCGCCCGCTCGAACCTCAAGCGCTGCTATCTGGAGCTTGGTGGGAAATCCCCCAACATCGTCTTCGCCGACGCACCCGATCTTGCCGAAGCAGCTAAGGTTTCTGCCGCCGGTATCTTTCGCAATTCAGGTCAGGTCTGTGTCGCAGGTTCGCGCCTGTTGGTTGAGGAAGAAATCTACGAGGATTTTGTCTCTGAGATTACACGCCACGCCGAAAGCTTTCGCGTCGGAGACCCGCTGGACCTGAACAGCCAAATCGGGGCCGTCCACAGCCTGACCGAGTTGGAAGCCAACTTGGACTTCGCTACCAAGGCTGAGGTCGAGGGGGCTGAGCGCCGCACCGGCGGCGAACGCATCCTGACCGAAACCGGCGGCTATTACATGGCTCCGACGGTCATGGCAGGGGTCAAGGAAACTGACAACCTCTTCCAGAACGAGGTGTTCGGGCCGGTTCTGGCCGTTACACCTTTTAAGGGCGAGGATGAGGCAATCCGACTGGCCAATGCCACTGTCTATGGATTGGCTGGTGGTGTCTGGACTTCAAACCTCAGCCGCGCGCACCGCATGGTGTCAGCGGTGCGCACCGGGGTCGTGCATGTGAATACCTATGGCGGCGCCGACCTTACCGTTCCGCTGGGCGGCGTTGGACAGTCGGGCAACGGGCACGACAAATCCCTGCATGCGTTCGAGAAATATTTAGATCTCAAAACCGCTTGGATCAAGCTTTGAACAAGGCATCGGCATGACCCTTTCCCCAAGATCCGTAGACCTGATCAAACGCCGCACTCGGTTTCTGGGCCCCAATGTCTCGACCTTTTATGACGAGCCCCTTCACATCGTTAAGGGCGAAGGGGTCTGGCTATGGGATGCTGATGGGCGCAAGTATCTGGATTGCTACAACAATGTTCCCCATGTCGGCCATTGCAACCCGCGCGTTGTCGAAGCGATCTGTCGTCAAGCAAGTATACTCAATACTCACACCAGATACCTGCATGAGGGGATTCTGGAATATGTGGAAAAACTGACCGGAACAACTGACGCTTCATTGGATACTGCGATCCTGACCTGCACGGGGTCCGAAGCCAACGACATTGCGCTGCGCATGGCCGAAAGTATGACTGGCAAGCGTGGTCTCATCGCAACGGATGCCACCTATCACGGCAATACCTCGCTGGTCAGCCAGCTCAGCAAATCAAACGCCCCAAGCGTTGGCTTTGGGTTGGACCAGTTTTTCCGCTTTGTAGAGGCGCCCGACAGCTATCGCGATCCCGATCCGGACGGTACGAAATTTGCAGATTGCGTCGCCGAACAGATCGCCGCACATGAAAAGTCCGGTGTAGGATTCGCGGCCTTGGTCGTCTGCCCATATTTCCTGAACGAGGGTTTCCCGGACCACCCCGATGGTTGGCTGAAACCCGCGGCCGAGGTTGTTCGTAAGGCCGGAGGTCTGCTGATCTGTGACGAAGTACAATCAGGTTTCGGTCGCACCGGCACTCATATGTGGGCGCATCAAAAAATGGGTGTGGTACCCGATGTCATGACCCTGGGTAAACCAATGGCCAACGGTCATCCGGTGGGCGGAGTTGTGACCCGTGCAGAAATCCTGGCGACTTTCAGAAGAGGCTATCGCTACTTCAACACATTTGGCGGTAACCCAGTTTCATGCGCCGCGGCCAAGGCTGTGCTGGAGGAAATCGAAGACAAACAGCTGATTGCAAACGCCAGAATAGTTGGTGATCACGCCCGCAAACGGATGAACACGCTTGAAGAGAAATACGATTTCATCGGCGATGTGCGGGGTTCAGGCCTTATCTTCGGTGCCGAATTTGTTGCGGACCGCGACAGTAAGGAACCCGCCAGCGCACTCACAGATCAGGTCATCAATGAAATGCGGCAGCGCGGGATCATTCATTCGAAACTTGGGCGTCACAAGAACACTCTGAAAATCCGACCGCCAATGCCATTCTCAATCGAAAACGCGGATCTGCTGTTTGACACGTTGGATACGGTTCTGGCCGAAACCCAGGCATCCGCATGAGGAAAACCGTAGATCAGGCGCTTGCCCTCTGGGGGTTTCAGAACTTGGAATGTGAATTGGTTGCCGCCCGAGAAAACCATGTCTACCGCGTTCAGGCGGACGGACGCATCTATGCGTTGCGACTGCACCGTCATGGTTATCGAACGAATGAAGAGCTGTGGTCCGAATTGCAATGGATGGAGGCGCTGGCCGCCAATTGTGTCAGAGTGCCTGCGCCTATAGCCAGCGCAACGGGAGACTACTTGCACGTTATTGACGGAATTCAGGTCGATGTACTGACCTGGCTGCCGGGACGTCCGTGGGGCGAAACCACGTCTGGGATCAACCATGAGGATCGGGTTGGCGTCTTCTTTGCACTTGGGCTAGAAATGGCCCGTCTGCATTCAATCAGCGACAACTGGCAACAACCGGCTGGGTTTTCACGCTGGTCATGGGATCGCCGCGGATTGGTAGGTTCAGACCCGGTTTGGGGCCGCTTTTGGGAAAACCCGACCCTCAGCGAAGACGACCGCACGCTGTTCGAACGATTCCGCGATACCGCAAATCAGGACCTGAGACAGCTTGAGCCGGAACTGGATTACGGCCTGATTCACGCCGATCTTGTACGCGAAAACGTTGTTATCGACGGCGACAAAGTATCGTTGATCGACTTCGACGATTCAGGCTTTGGTTTTCGCCTTTTCGAGATCGCGACAACCTTGATCAAAAACATGAATGAGCCAGACTTCAATCAGCTGCAAGCAGCGCTTACGACTGGTTACCGGTCGCAACGCCCAATTGATACTACACACCTTGAGTTGTTTATGGCTTTGCGGGCAGCAACATATGTCGGATGGGTTTCGACCCGCATGCAGGAAGACGGCTCGAAAATTCGCAACCAACGGTTCGTTGCTACCGCCCGAAAACTGGTAAGCCAATATCTTAGGTAAGCTGCACTACAAGGAGGAAAAATGGCGACGAAAGTAATCCTGCTGATCGGCACCTATGACACCAAGGAACCCGAGATGCGGTTTCTTGAACAGACAATCCGCGAACAGGGCGCCGACGTACTGACCATGGACGTCTCGGTCCTGGGCGACCCGAAGACGCCAACTGACATTTCAAAGCATGACGTGACTGCAGCCGAGGGACTGACCATCGATCAGGTGATCGCCCTGGGCGATGAAAACAAGGCGTTTCGCGTGATGTCCGCAGGGGCCGCCAAAGTGGTGGCACAAGCTTATGCGGATGGGCGGCTCGACGGTATGCTGGCCACAGGTGGCACGATGGGCACGGATCTGGCGCTGGACTGTGCGCAGGCGCTGCCCATGGGCGTGCCGAAATACATCGTGTCGACCGTAAGTTTCTCATCCCTGATCCCACCGCACCGTCTGGCGCCGGACATACAGATGATCCTGTGGGCCGGCGGTCTTTATGGTATGAATTCGATTTGCAAATCCTCCCTCAGTCAGGCGGCCGGTGGTGTCGTCGGAGCGACCAACGCAGCCATCGCGCCAGATCGCAGCAAGCCGCTGATTGGGATGACCAGCCTGGGCTCCTCTTGCTTGCGCTACATGAAAACACTCAAACCAGCTTTGGAAGATCGTGGTTTCGAAGTGGCTGTATTCCATTCCACTGGCATGGGCGGCATGGCGTTTGAAAAACTGGCGAGCGAGGGTGCGTTTGCCTGCGTCATGGATTTCTGCATGCAGGAATTCGGCAACCTGATGGCAGGTTCTGTTGTGTCAAGCGGTGACGACCGTGTGACCAATGCCGGACGTGTGGGCACACCTCAGATGGTCGCGCCCGGCGCGCTGGATCTGCTGGATTTCGCCGGGTGGCAAGACATACCAGAGCAATACGCCAACCGTCCATTTCACGAACATAACCGGCTGATCAAAAGCTCGGTCTTTAACGGAGAGGAGCGTCGTGCCTGGATTCGCGAACTAGCCAACCGGTTGGAAGCGGCAACTGGTCCTGTACATTTCTTTTTGCCCGTTCAGGGCGTCGAAGCCTGGGACAAAGAGGGCGAGGAAGCGCATGACCCTAATGCACTTGCCGACATGGTCGACGAGGCAAGAATGGTCATGCCCGGGCGCATTCCAATGACTGAGTTGGACGCCCATATCAATGATGACGCGTTTTGCGATGCGGTATTGGCCCAATTTGACGCTTGGGTTCAGGATGGGTCCGTAAGAACTTGAACCACCCCTACTGCCATTCAAAGCGCTGTATGCTCGCCGACAACATGACCGCGGACGCTGATCGTGTGGACCGGTTTCTAGACATTGTTCTAAAACGTGGACAGCGACGAGCTTTGAAACGGCAACGCCAGATGGTGTCGACGTCGCCAACATGATCGGAAAACGGCGATATTCATGCACGAAGACATCTGGCTTTCGACTATTTTCTGAAACACCAGGATAGGTGTGACCGGTGTTTTGTTAAACCTGAACGCCCGCAAAGTTTGCGAAGCAGGCTGGTTCGGTCTGGCTGGTCAGGGTCAGGGTCAGGAGGATCCGAATTGCTCGCGGACGTGCGACCAGAAGCGATCGAGAGCGCAAAAATCCATGTCCTTGCGCCGGGCCGCACAAATATTCCACGTAAGTGTTTTGGTGGTTTCGATTTCTTTAAGCAAACCTAAAGCGGCGTGTTGTGCAAAGTCTGCCTGCATACCACCACAAATCAAATCCGTTTTGCTGCAAGGTCGACAACCAGAGAAAAATCGTCACTTTCAATCTGAGGCAGGCGATCCACGATTTGCCAGGCAGCTTGCTCACCGCCCAGAATTGTCGCTATTGCCGCTCGCCAATGCCGGTGAAGATGCGCAGTCACAAATGGGCTGCGAAACACGTCAGCGGCGCTTACCGGGCTGCATTAGTGCAAAGGGTGTTCGGGGCGTGCCCAGAAAGATACCGGTTCATTACGAAGAACCTGAATATCCAGATCACTCAGATCAGGGGCATGGGTCAGATCACAAACTGCCGCATCGAGCTTTCCCATGCGCAGCGCCTCCAGGGGTTCCCTGGTTGCTCGGACGTCGATCCTTGCTCGCAAATCCGGCATTTCTTGCAGCAATTGGGTCAGTATCGGAGTAATGACTTTGCGCGTCGCCAAGGGCCCACAGCCGATGTTCAGCAAATCAGGACCTGTGGAACGAACCCTTTCGACGTCGGCCTCGAACTGGCTGGTTGCCTAGCTTAGCGTATCAAGCAGTTTCAGAAAGCTCTGCCCTGATCGGGTCAGGGAAACGCCCTTGCCGCTGCGTTCGAACTAAGCATGACCAACATAGGATTCAGCTTGCTGGATGTAGCGTGAAAAGCTGGCCGCGACGTGCCAAGCGCATCTGCGCCTGCCCTAAAATTTCCGTGCTTGGTCAAAGACCGCACTGCAGCTGCAATCTTGGCGTCAAACAACGGTATGCCTCATCTCATTTTTGGAACACGTGAACCGATATCTGAAACGCACGCGTTCTACTATAGCTCGACTGACAATTTACTGAGAAAAAGCAAGGCAGTGGGCACTTCGCCTAGGAAACGCGCAATGAGCGGAGGACCTGTATGGTTCCGATAAGGTTACTTTTTGCACTAATTAGTACGGCGGCGATTTCAGCAGCTTCAGTCGCGGCTGAAACCGACGACAACCGGCCCAACATACTAATACTTATTGCAGACGACATGGGCTTTTCCGACGTCGGCGCTTTTGGCAGCGAGATCGAAACTCCGACCATCGACCAGTTGGCCGAACAGGGCATGCTATTCACCAATTTTCATGTTGGCGCCTTTTTGTTCGCCTACCCGTACCATGTTGATCAGCGGAGTTGACAATCACCTGGCGGGCTTGGGGAACATGCTGGAAATCCAAGCTGACAACCAATTCGGAAAACCGGGCTATGAGGGTCACCTGAACGATAAAGTGGTCGCTTTGCCACAACTGTTTCGCGACGCGGGTTACCACACCTCCCTGACCGGCAAATGGCATCTCGGCCACGAACCCGAAACCATTGCTCATGCCCGCGGGTTCGAGAAGTCCTTCATGCTGGATGAGTGAGCGGCCGACAATTGTGTGGCGCAGCCTTATGCATCTTTTCACGAGCCGCGGCATTTGCCGAATTAGGAAAACTGGCAGAGTAGAAGAAAGCATTTAATGCGCGGAGGATGCAGACCTATGCCGGTATGCCCGACAATTTGGACGTCAATATTGGCAAGCTGCTGACCTATCTCGACGACAAAGGTATCACAGACAATACGATCGTGATCTTCCTTGCCAACAATAGCCCGAACCCGAACCAGCTACCGCTCTCAGAGGCATACCGCCTGGTCCAAGGCCAACTACCACAAGGTCTACATGGAAGATTTCGAAGGCGACTTTACCGATATGGGCCAAAAGGGCGTTTTCGCTGACTATGGTCCCGGTTGGGCGGCGGCAGCGGCGGTTCCTGGCAGCTACTTCAAGACGTTTTCCACCGAAGGCGGATTGCGCGTCCCACTGATCGTACGCTTTCCGAGTGTCGTCGAGCCAAGCACACAGATCGACAAATTCGCCTTTGCAAGTGATATAGTCCCAACGCTTTTGGATGCGGCAGGCGTAGAAATGCCGAGTTCCATCTATAAAGGGCGAGAGATTTATGCTCCGGACGGTATCAGTATGATGCCCGTCCTCAAAGGTGAAGCATTGACGGTTCGGGGAGACGGCAATCCCGTTGGATACGAATTAGCAGGTTCTTCTGCGGTGTTCGACGGGCGCTACAAGCTGATGCAAAACTTGCCCCCGAAAGGCACTGGTGAATGGGAATTATACGACATCGAGGCCGATCCGTCGGAACTTCATGATCCGGCCACCGAAATGCCGGAACGCGTAGCAAAAATGAAAACCTTTTTCGAAAGCTATACCAAGGAGGTAAATCTCGTTCCGGTTCCCGAAGGCTACAACCCTTTGGAACAGACTATCACCAACGCGAAACGTGGTAACGGGCACTAAAAGCGAAATCGCGCCGCCTCGGCAACGGGGCGGCGATATGGCGGTCGTGTTAATCTCCTCACAGTTCGGTTTGCTCCAAAATGCGTGCCGGGCAGCAATGCGCTATCCGCGTTGCAATACCATAGATCGAGGCCATGGCTGACCTGGACCGAGAGCAGACAAACCAAGGCTATGTCTTCCGTCGTTTTGGTACCGCCTCTCCGCCCTTGGCAACCTTTGCAGCAGCGGCACGTGCGCGGTTTTTCTTGCTGCTGGGTTTGCCCTTGGGCGGTGGCGGGCCTTTTCGGGAATCGCCACTGGATTTGAAATCGCCGCCTTTGCGTACACCATCGCGAGCCTTGCGGCCTTGTTTCTTGGCGCCCGTTGCTTTGAATTTGACATCCGGCTCCCCTTTGGAGGCCACGGCCGAGGGGGATTGGCGACGCTTAGGGGCATCCGCGTGATCGGTCGAGCGATCCGCTTTGGATCCCTTCTCTTTCGGTTTTCGGGGCTTTCGATCCTCGGGTTTCGGTTTGCGGTGACGGGGTACTGGTTCGTCGTTCCAATCAATGGGGGTTGCGTCCCCTTTGGATGAGCGCGAACTACCCTTGGCTACGCGCTTGGATTTGGACCGTTCAAACGCTGGTAGGTCCGGCGCTCTGTCCTGTCGCACAAGATCCTTTGAGCCTTCAATTTTCATGTCGGGACCAACAGCTGCCAGAAAACCCTCAACACTGGCTTCACGGATTTCGACGTAAGACACGTCATCGGCAATTCGGATAGCACCGATATCGTCTTTGGTAAGGTTGCCAGCCTTGCACACCATAGGTAGCAAATGACGCGGAGACGCATTTTGGTTGCGCCCTTCAGACAACGAAAACCAAACACTCGGTCCAAAGGCGGCACGTGGCTTTGGGCTCTCCGATTTTACCGCAGCCAGCTCTTCGGGGGCGGAATGGCGCAAATTGTACTGGCGGAGGTAAGCTGCGGCGATTTGTTCGGGGGTGAACTCCTCAACCAGTTGGTCAACTACCGCGCGTTCACTTTCGGTGATCTCTACCTGCCAGTCATCAGATGCAAACAACCTGGCCTGATCGCGCTCTTGCACCTCATCAGCTGACGGAGCGGACCCCCAGTCCGCAGTTAGTTTGGCGAACTTCAGAATACGTTCCGCCTTTTTTCGCGATGACGGCGGCACAACCAATGCGCTGACGCCCTTGCGCCCTGCACGACCTGTTCGGCCGGAACGGTGCAACAGGGTCTCATGGCTGTTTGGCAGTTCGGCGTGCACCACCAAATCGAGGTTCGGCAAGTCGATTCCACGCGCTGCCACATCTGTCGCCACACAAACCCGAGCCCGACCATCACGCATCGCTTGTAATGCATTGGATCGTTCGCTTTGGGTCAACTCGCCGGACAGAGCCACAACCGAAAACCCCCGGTTCGACAGGCGCGTAGTCAGGCGCGATACCATCATTCGAGTATTGCAGAACACGATGGCATTGGGCGCTTCATAATAGCGCAAAACATTGATAATCGCGTTTTCACCATCGCGCGGGGCCACCGCCATGGCTCGGTAGTCAATATCGGCGTGTTGGGTTTGTTCGCTAACCGTACTGACACGTTCTGCATCGCGCTGATACCGCGTCGCCAGATTGGCAATTGCGCGCGGCACAGTGGCAGAAAACAGCAATGTCTGACGTTCTGCAGGCGTTTCGTCAAGAATGAACTCCAGATCCTCACGGAACCCAAGGTCAAGCATTTCGTCGGCTTCATCCAGAACCACAGCTCGGATCGCGGTCAGATCAATCGAGCCCCGCATGATATGATCACGTAGCCTGCCCGGAGTAGCGACTACGATATGTGCACCGCGTGCCAGTGCACGTCGTTCGTCGCGCATATCCATACCACCGACGCACGACGCCAGAAACGCACCTGCATCGGAATAGAGCCAGCCAAGTTCACGCTTTACCTGCAGCGCCAGCTCCCGTGTCGGCGCGACGACCAAGGCCAATGGGGCGCCGGACGTCCCGAACGTGTCGCCGTCGCCCAGCAACGTAGGTGCAATCGCCAGACCAAACCCGATGGTTTTTCCTGATCCGGTTTGCGCTGATACCAGCATGTCGCGCCCATCCAATTCAGGCTGGGTCACGGCCTGTTGGACTTGTGTCAATGTATCATAACCCTTGCGGGCAAGCGCGTTTGCGATGGTTTGTTTCACGGTGATGGTTCTTTGTATCGGCCAGGTGATGTGAGCCGTGCGGTATTGCAGTCAGCGCATCATCCAAAGTTAAAGGAAGCCTCTTAACTTGAGTCACCGGCATTGTATAGCCACGGCCTATCTTTCACATTGCGAAAACTGGTTTGTACTTCAAACTCCGAAGTAGAGCGCGAACCCGCCGGTTTTCTGTAGGCACGGGTGGGTAACTTAAGTCCGGCTTTATAACCGCTGAAAACTGACCAATCAGCGATGTTGGATTGGCTGACGTTCGGAGAAACCGGGGCCGTCGGAGAGTTCTAACTGGCTTATTGCCCCGGGAAAACGATACCATTCGCAGTTGGACGGCTCGCAATACAACCACAAGCTTCGTTGATCGTACAAATGAGCTGAGAATATTGGACCGAGTTGGCTCGAAACCAGATAGGCTGTCAGAGTTGTCGCCTGATTTTCCGCCCCGAGGCCATTTGATCGTTGCCAACCAAGCAGATAACCCTTGCAGCTTTAGCTTTTAATGGCCTCCCAAACCGTGTTTCCGGCTGACGAACGTAAACAAGCTTCCACAAAGGCCATCCCGTGCACACCCTCTTCCAAGCTGGTGAATAACATTTCCGGATCAGGTTGCAGGCCGCCCTGATGTGACCGGATCGCGTGTGCAGTCGAAGTGTAATTCGTCGCAAAGGCTTCCAAATTCCCTTCGGGATGGCACCGGGCACCCGTGTGACCGCATTGGCCGCCGTCTTGGCTCCTCCGCCACCTCGGGTTAGCAGCTGCTTGCGTTCTCCGAAAGGTGTGTACCACAATCGATAGGGATCTCCCTGTTTCCATTCCATGCCGCCCTTGTCGCCACAAACCCGCAGAGACAATTCGTTTTCGTTGCCTGGCGCGATTTGGCTAGCCCAAAGCATACTCTTCGCACCATCGGAATAACGCAATAGAACCGCGACATTATCATCTACCCAGCGCTCAGGCATAAATGCCGTTAAGCCCGCCGCAACTTGGGTCGCCCGTTGTCCTTTGACAAAGCACACCAATTGACATGCGTACGCACCAATGTCCCCCAACTCACCCGCTGCCCCTGACTTCAATGGATCGGTGCGCCATTTAGCCTGCTTGTTGCCATCAGGGGCGGGCTCGGTAAGCCAATCCTGCACATATTCCACCTGTATATGGCGCGCTTGCCGAACCATCGGAGTGCCCCGATAGTTGTGGGTCAGTATGGACAACACACCAGTCTGTTCCTGCTCCGCAAAAAAGGCGCGAGCTTCCCACGCGGACGTCGTCAGAGGCTTGTCGCAAAACACATAAATGCCCCAATGGCAGGCCAGTGATTTTCTCTGCTCTCGGCGCCCTAAAACCCGTTTTAGCCAGGGCCGTGCAAGTCATCCACCGGTTGGAACAAAAGCTTACATTTCGCTTCGTTCAGCGCAGCGGTCGGTTCATCCATAACGATGACCTTGGCGTTCAGTGACAAAGCCTTGGTGATTTCAACCATCTGCCGCTGCGCGACATCCAACTCCCCGCCAGCGTGTCGGGTTCGAATCTATGGTGGTTGCCAAACAAGGCCAGAACGTCCGAAGTCTCCGACCGCATCCGTTCAGCATCCAAAAACCCCCATCCCCTACGGGCTCACTTCCCGGAAAGAAATTCTCGGCAACTGTCCGGTCGGGCAGTAGAGAAGACTCCTGATAAATTACGCTCACACCTTGGGCGAGCGCTTCAAGCAGGTGCTGAAACCGAACCTTCTGACCGTGCAGGTAGATCTCGCCCTCTTCCGCCTGACAGAACCGGGACAGAAACTTCATCAGCTTGGATTTGCCTGCACCGTTCTCGCCGGCGAGCGCGTGAGCCTCCCCGGCCCACGCCCTAAAACTGCCGGAATCCAGCGCGGTTGCACAATACAGGATCCAATCCAAATGATCGAACCTGCGGGCACGAATTTCCGGTTATGCACTGGTCGGGTTCGCATTTGGGTCAGGAACGATGGAAGCGCACGTCCGCTCCAGCCCTATCGTATCTAGCTCCCTGGCTAACCAGGCGCGATGATGTGGCGTTCCATCGAGAACAGGAATTTCGACGCCATCAAAGCCCTCTTGCGCAGCCAGACGTCAGTGCTCCAAGTGCTCCTTGCCAATTAATCCACCCTCGCAAAGCAGGTTTACGCCCAACTTCATGCCCCTTCCCCGGAAGATCGAAGTATTCATAGCCGCGCGCCTTATGAAATCGTTTCATTCTTATTTTAGCCCATTACGAATTGACTTTTTCGCCGCCACGAGTGTGGCAGTATGACCAAGAACCCTCAAAAAAAGACCGACAATCCGGGACGTCGCACGAGTTGCAGGCGCGTCCACGACAACGGTAAGCCGCGCCCTGCAATCCCCTGATATTGTTTCAGAAACCACCCGAAAATCTGTATTCGACGCCGTCACTGCAACAGGTTACAGCGTCAATACGACCGCTCAGATGTTACGGCGAAACCGGTCCGGCACGGTTTTGGTCATTCTGCCCGACATCGCAAACCCTTTCTTTTCCAAATTCCCGTCCGGGATCGAAGAGGTCGCCACTCGCGCGAAACTGACAATCTTGGTCGGCAATACCAATGGCAACGACAAAAGATATGCCAGCATTCTCGAAAACCTGCGCAACGGACGCGCGGATGGCGCCTTAATTCTGAACGGCACTGCGCCACCGCAAGGGCATACACCTGATGATGTTCCAATCGTATCTATTTCTGAACGCATAGAGAGCAGCACCGTGCCGCACGTTGGAACGGACAATAAAAAGGCGGCCTATGACGCCACCAATTACCTTTTGTCCCTGGGGCACAGCGCCATTGTGCACGTTAGCGGACCCGAAAGTAACACGCTGACCGAAGACAGATTGGCCGGATATACCAGAGCTATGACAGTTGCGGGACTGCAGGCCAACATCGCAATGATACCCGGCGGATTTACTTTTCAGGACGGTCAAAAGGCAACCGAAGTTCTTCTGAAGCAACACACTGCGGCGACGGCTGTTTTTTGTGCGAACGATGAATCAGCTATGGGTTTCGTTCGCAGCCTTCAAGCCTCGGGATTTTCCGTTCCCGAACAAATTTCGGTTATGGGTTTCGACGTCATTCCGTTCTCGCGCGTTTTCCAACCTAAACTTACAACTACGCATCAGGCGCGAAACTTGATTGGACAACGCGCGGTGGAAACGCTTCTGTCTTTACTGGAGAACCATTCGGCGCCTACCGGCCCGCTATTCCTGCCTCATGACGTGGTTGTTCGAAAAAGTACGGCACCTCCGCGCGGCTAAGGCTCTCGCCGATTGTCGCTGAAACTGTCGGCTCCTGTAAATTGCGATAAACGCTTGCGCCTTGACGAAATCAAAGGTTTGTTAGCCTACTTCAAGGCCCTAGCCAGAAACCTGCGTGTTGGCTCGTGCGCCGGCGTTTCGAACAGAACCTCAGGCGGGCCTTCTTCTATGATGCGACCGTCTTTCAGAAAACACACTTTATCCGCGGCCTCGCGCGCAAAACCCATTTCGTGCGTGGCCATTACCATAGTCATGCCCTGCCTTTTCAGCATCAGGAGGACATCCAACACTTCTCCAACCAGTTGCGGGTCGAGCGCTGACGTAATTTCGTCAAACAGCATGACTTCTGGCTGCATCGCAAGCGCGCGGACAATAGCAACGCGCTGCTGCTGTCCGCCCGATAGTTGATCGGGGTAGTTGTACATCTTGTCCCCAAGCCCAAACCGGTCGAACAGAGCTTCGACATCCGGCTGAAGCTCCGCCCGCGACAATCCACGTACACGGCGCGGCGCAAGCAGCACGTTCTCAAGCGCATTCATGTGCGGGAACAAATTGAAGCTCTGAAAGACTATTCCAATACGCGCCCGGACAGATTGTGGGTCACGACCGGGGACCGAGATATCCTCGCCATCCAGGAATATTGCCCCATCCTCGATCGGCTCAAGCAGGTTGATGCAGCGCAAGAGGGTAGACTTACCTCCACCTGACGCTCCGATCAGGCAAACCATCTGCCCTTCTTCGACAGAGAGATCAATTCCATCACACACAGTGCGATCTCCAAAGCGCTTGACCACGCCTTGCAGTTCAAGTTTAGCCATCAGCTGCGCTCTCGCATTTGTCGTGCCATCAGATGATCCGCATAGCGTGTTGCCGGGATCGTCACGATCAGAAAGATGATGGCCGCTCCGACATATGGGGTGAAGTTGGCCAGAAGTGATTTGAAAACCCCGGCCTGACGGAAGATCTCCACTGGTCCGATAAAGCTCAGCAGCGAAACGTCTTTTTGCAATGCAATCAGCATGTTCATCTGCGAAGGAACCACGTTGCGTATCGCCTGAGGAAGCACCACGTCGCGCATCACCTGCCGCTCGGACAAGCCCAAGGACAAGGCTGCGGCCCGTTGGCTGTGGTGGACGCTATCGATCCCTGCGCGGAAAATCTCGGCCACATAGGCCGAATATGTCAGGATCAGAGCCAACGACCCCCAAATATAAGGTGAGTTCCACGGGCGTGGCAGCCCCAGACCGGGAATCCCGAACCCGATCAGATAAACAGTCAGGATAACGGGCACACCCCGGAAAATATCCGTGAAGGCAGCACCGAAAATACGCAAAGGGAACAGTGCAGGTGATTTTGCATCACGGGCCAGCGCGATGAGAAGGCCGAGAACGGCAATCGCAGGTGCCGACCACGCAAAGATCATTACGTTGACACGAAAGGCTTCCAGCAGCTTGGGAAAGGTCTTGACCAGCACCGCGCCATTGAAAAAGCTTTGCTGCACCTTTGCCCAGCCAGGTGCCAGCGGCACCAGGAAATAAAAAGCGGCGATCACGGTGACAGTGCTTGTTGCAGCGATCACCATGGACCGGCGCCTCTGCTGCGCCTCATAGCGTTCGCGGCGGGTCATCCCCGCCGCTTTGGACTTACTCATATTACTTTATCAATGGAACACCCGTGGTGTCCTGCAGCCATTTTGCCTCAATCTCTGCCAGTTTGCCGCTTGCGGACAAACTTGCAAGCGCGTCATCGATGCAGGATTTCAATGGGTTGCCTTCCTCCATCAGCATGCCGAACTGATCGGGGTTGTCGCTCTGATCCGGCGCGAATTGGCCAATGACTTTAGAGCCTTCGATCATCACTGCGCTCAGGAACAAGGCAGTCGGCAAGTCGAAAAGCGCGGCGTCGATCTGGTTTGCAATCATCGCCGCATTCACATCCGCGTTGTCGCCGTAAAGAAGGGGGTCATTGTCCGGTTGTATGATGGCCGCCAGTTTCGGCACAGCCGTCGTCGAACCAACAGCGCCCCATTGCAGACCTTTCAACGCATCCAGCGTCGGAGCGGTGTCGGTTGCATTCGGGCTGACCAGAACGGCCATCGGAGCCGTATAGTAGGGTGCCGAGAAATCGACCACTTGATCTCGTTCAGGCGTAATCGAGTATTGCTGCATATTGACGTCAAATTCCTTTGCGCCAGGCTGAATCGCCTCATCAAAGGACGATCTGATCCATACGACGTCGTTGGCGGCAAAACCCATCTCCTCGGCCACGGCAAAGGCTACGGCGGCCTCAAACCCCTCACCTTTCTCTGGCGCGTCATCCAGTACCCAAGGATAGTAAGCAGGGTTCCCGGTTGCCACGGTGAATTTCCCGTCTGTAAGAGTTTTACCAGCGGCGCAATTCCCCTCGGCAAAAGCTGCGGTTGAGAATGCTAATGACGCTGCAGTGATCGCAAGTATCTTGGACATCAAGTGAAACCTCCTGTTAGGCAGTTTTGCAGCAGGGTAGTTCCGCCTCTGGACACTGTCCAGCAGGTTACATTGACTGACACTGGAGCATCATCGTCCCTCCCGTTTTGGAACACCGGGCCATTTTGCGAGCGTAGTCGGCATCCAGATTGCGCTGTATGAAGGAAAAATGCACATGGGCGCGAGTCGCGAAGGCAGGTTACCAAATCGGAAAAGGAGCCATATCTAAGCGTTCATGCAGAGCGCAGTTCTGAGTTTCGTCGAACAGTGATTTATCCCCACGACTGGCGTGATGTTGCTGATCGCGGTTGCTGACCTGGGACACGCTGACTTCACTTAGCTCCAAACGGCTGGAACAGTTTCAAATGGCGGAGATTTTCTGCGCTACTGCCGTCCTGTTGCGTATTTGGAAATGAGACGACGAAACATCTTTTTCTCATGTTCACTCGGCGTGTTTTTGCTGGAAATCCACGTTCAGGACTATACAACTGGCTCATCTATTAAGGCGAGATTACAAACCCCCGTTGTTCGTGTTGAGCGCGCCGATATACAGTGTTGAGATGTCGAGCAACAATTGGGTCGTCACCACCGGTCGGGCTCAACTGGGGATAATAAGGACCAACAGTCGTGATTTTTAGAAATCGTATGCCCGCACCGCGGCGACAGGAATTGCTGAATGTGGGCAATCAGGGGATCGTGTTCTTATCCCTCGCATTTCTGTTCAGCATCTTCGTGAACCTGTTGATGCTGACAGGACCGCTGTTCATGTTGCAGATTTACGACCGGGTTCTTGGATCACGTTCGGTTGAAACACTGACCGCGCTGTTTTTGCTGGTTGCGCTGCTGTACGCATTGATGGCGATGCTGGATTACGCCCGCGGCCGGATCATGGCGCGATTTGGGGCTCGGTTCCAATCCATGCTTGACGAAAGGGTGTTCGAAGCGACCATGCGCCGGTCGCTATTCCCGCAAGTCAGGTCGGCACCAGCAACCGCTTTGCGCGATCTGGAAACAATCCGCTCATTACTCGCATCTCCTGTTTTCCTTGCGGTGATGGACATTCCATGGACGCCAATTTTCTTAGCAGCGATCTTTTTGTTTCACCCGCTGCTAGGTTGGCTTGCGGTCGCTGGTGGCGCGCTTCTGATCGCTATTGCCGCGCTGAACCAGGCAATGACTCACCGCAAGGTGGCCGAGGCGCAGGGCGCGTCAGCACAGGCAAATTCCTTTGCCGAACACGCGCGGCAAGCAGCTGAAGTCGTACGTTCGCAGGGGATGCAAAAGGATGTGACGACACGTTGGCTGAAACAGCGCACCGCGGCCCTCTCGCAAACCATCGCCGCAAATGACTGGACTGGCAGCTTCACTTCTCTGACCAAATCGCTGAGGCTTTTCCTGCAATCTGCGATGCTGGCGTTGGGGGCATTGCTTGTACTACGCAACGAGATGACACCAGGCGCAATGATTGCCGGTTCGATCCTGCTAGGACGGGCGCTGGCGCCTGTGGAAATGGCAGTAGGCCAATGGGCGCTGGTTGAACGCGCGCGCACGGGCTGGCTCTCTCTGAACAAATTTCTCGACTCGACTCCGCCCGAGCAACCGCGCACTAAACTGCCGGTTCCGACCGGCCGACTGGTAGCCAAGGGCCTGACCGTCATCCCGCCCGGAATAAAAACGCCAACCTTGCGCAGCGCGTCATTGAATCTTGAACCGGGTCGGGCGCTTGGCGTGATCGGGAAAAGTGGCTCCGGTAAAACCACCTTAGCCAAAGCTTTGCTGGGTCTGTGGATCCCCGCAGCGGGTGAAATTCGTTTGGGCGGCGCAACACTGGATCAATACGATTCCGACGATCTGGGAAATCACATCGGATACCTGCCGCAGCAAGTAACCCTGTTCAACGGAACCGTTGCTGAAAACATCGCCCGGATGTCAGAGACACCGGATGCCGAAGCCGTTGTTGCCGCAGCAAAGAAGGCCAACGCGCACGAGATGATCCTGAGTCTGGAAAAAGGGTATGACACGTTCCTTGAGGGCAATGACAGCCAGTTGTCGGGCGGGCAGAAACAGCGGATCGCGCTGGCGCGTGCGCTATATGGCGACCCGGTTCTTTTGATCCTCGACGAACCGAACTCTGCCCTTGACGCCGAAGGGACTGAAGCACTGAACGCGGCTGTTCGCGGTTTCAAGACTGCCGGAAAGGCAGCGATTATCATGACACACAGGCCGCAGGCTATTTCGGAATGTGATGATCTGGTTGTTGTCGAAAAAGGTCAAATCGTCAAATCCGGCGCTCGGGACGAGGTTCTCAATTCAATGGTGCAAAACGCAAATGTCATCAAACGGCACCTGAACAAGGTGGGTGAGAAATGATGGGATCCCCTGAACGCCCAGCCTGGAACATCACGGTTCCGGCTATCATTGGTTTCTCGGCTTTGGCCATTCTTGTCATCGGATTAGGTGTGTGGAGCATTCGAACCAAATTGGCAGGGGCAGTCATCTCGCAAGGTATCGTCGAGGTGCAAAGCAACCGGCAGGTGATTGAACACCCCGACGGTGGCGTTGTCGGCGAAATCTTCGTACGCGACGGAGATTCTGTGGTGCGCGGCGAATTGCTTTTGCGGCTGGACGATACTTTTTTGGCTTCGGAGAAAACGATAGTCGAATCCCAACTCTTCGAACTCCTGTCCCGCAAGGCCCGGCTAGAGGCCGAACGCGATGACGAAGATGATCAGGGTCTGGCCACTAGGCTGCAGGAATTGCAAAGCCAGGAGGAGATTGCTCCTGAGCTGTTGGAAGGACAATTACGCTTGTTCTCTGCGCGCCTGGACACCTTGAACCAGAAAACCGAGCAGCTGGGAAAACAGCGTATCCAAATCGAAAGCGAGATCGAGGGAACGCAGGCGCAGCTGGTATCCCAACGGACTCAGCTGGAGTTGATCGCGAATGAGTTGACCGATCAGGAGGGGCTGCTGAAACGCGGCCTGACCCAGGCCAGCCGGGTCTCTGCCCTGCAACGCGAGCAGGCGAGCCTAACGGGTGAAATCGGCCGTCTCGAAGCCTCAGTCGCGCGCTTGAAAGGGCAAATCGCAACGACCGAAATCCAGATCGTTGAGCTGCAAGCGACACGCAGAGAAGAGGCCATCACCGAGCTGCGCGATGTCGAGGCACGGGTGGTTGAACTGTCGGAACAGCGATTGTCACTAACCGAGCGGATGTCGCGGCTGGACATTCGCGCCCCGGTGGCCGGTACGGTTTACGACAGCCAGGTCTTTGCAGTGCAGTCCGTGATCCGGCCTGCCGAACCAATGATGTATGTGGTGCCGCAGGACACCCCTCTGGTCGTGGCGGCAAAGGTGGATGCGCTGCATGTCGACCAGTTGCATCGGGGTCAGGAAGTTGCGCTGCGGTTTCCTGCCTTCAACCAACGCGAAACACCCGAACTCTATGGCCACGTTATTAACGTTTCGGCAGATACATTCACTGACGAAAGCACCGGATTCACGTTCTACCGGGCCGAAGTCGTGCCCGATGACGGTCAGCTCGAACGGCTCAACGATCAGGAGTTGCTGCCGGGTATGCCAGTTGAGGCAATGATCAAGACCGATGAGCGCACACCGCTTTCTTATCTGGTAAAACCGATGTCGGACTATTTCTACCGGGCGTTTCGCGAAAAATAAGGCGAACCTGCAGGACCGTCAGACGGCCTCGACATTGCCCAGCAGGATCGAGGTCATGTCTGCGGTTACCGCCCCATCCACGACAGTGACGGAAACACCAGTATCATATGTGACGTTGGATTTGGTGATCCCTGACAAATCGGCTGCAGCATCTAGAAACACCCATTCAGCATCATGGGCAGTAGGTTGGCGGACGGCAACCTGCAGGATTGCCAAGGCGTCAAGCGCATTGACCGTTCCATCGCGGGTAATGTCCGCCGCTATCAGGTTTTCCGCTGTGGCAGGACCGAAAATCGGGTCTAGCCCCACCGCAATCCGCAGAACCTGCAACGCATCCAGTGCAGTGATCTCTCCACTGGCCGTGGAATAGGATTTTACGATATCCAAGTCGCCGGGGAATGTGCCCGGCGGTATGCCCAAGTGGAATTCTCCCTGATCATTGGCCTGTGCGGTTATGGTCGACCCGCCGTCCGGTGTGAATTGAACTTCAGCCCCTTGCAGAGCCGGGTTTGCCGTATCGGAATCCAAGGCCACGGCACCCAGAACGCCGGGCAACGCATTGTTGTCCGGAACATTACTGAAGTTAACGGGAATATGGTCCGGGCCATCGAATCCTGCGCCAAAGATATCGGAACTGCTCAAAGACCCGCCAGAGGCCGAGACAACATCGATCGTCTCGTCACGATATTGAATGCGCGCACCTTGGGCAGTGCTGGTGAAATTCAGTTGCGCCGGAGACCGCAGAAACGGCAAGTCAGACAGGTCCAATCGATCTGTCCTCGCCTGGAAATCGGTGATCGTTGTCAGGCCGCTGCCTTCGCGCACTACAAAAGTATCCGCCCCTGCGCCCCCGGTCATGGTTGTAGCACTGGTGCCGGTGATCAGGATGTCGTCGCCTGCACCGCCTTTCAATACTGTGTCCAGAACCCCTCCACTCAGCATATCGTCCTGCGCCGTACCGGTAACGGTGCCATATCCCTGCCGGACGTCACCCAGATCCGAGACGTCGACGCTCAGCTGGGTCAAACCGGCATCCTGTTGTGATGCGGCAAAAACTTGCAGCTGATCACCGACCTGAGCAACGCTCAGCGATTCCACATTCTGAAGTCCGCTGGACAGCGTGTCAGCGAAGCTGTCCATATGGACCAACTGGCCATCCGGCGTCAGTGTGAATAGGGTGACCCCGTCGTCCCCACCGCCCGCAACTACGAACACGCGCCCCGCGACCTCGACCAGTGACATATCCTGAACGGATCCAAATCGGGTGTGCAATGTATCCAGGACGTGGTCCGTCGCAGTCAATCGACCATCGCTGCCTAACTTCATGACGCTTAGCGAATTGCTGCCGGCCGCCGCTACGACCACCCACGATTCACCATAGGCCTGGGCGACCTCGACAGCTGTGGGAGCGTTGATTCCTAGGGTTTGGATGGCGCTGTTACCAGTGATTTCTGTGAGGTCGCCGGTACTCGGTTCGACGGCAAAGGTTGTGATGGCGTTACTCGTCGTGTCAGCGGCAATAACGAACTGGCCGGCACCTGATTGCAGTGTTTGCAGCATACCCGCCTGCATCATCACCGAATCGGTAGCCGTTAGGGAACCATCATTGTTGATGTGATAGGTTCTGATTTGCCCGGTATCCGAATGGGCCAGAGCCAGCAGATCAACCGCACCGAACGAGACCTGCACTGCTGACGAAACATCCCCGCCACCGATCAGGCCTCCGGTTTCGCGCAATGCACCGATGGTACCGTCAGAATTAAGATCGTAACTGACAAGTCCGGTTGCTCTATCTACATCCAGAAGCAATTGGTCGCTGCCCGCCAGCGTCACAGGGACACCACTGCGGCCAACTTGCTGGCTGATGGTAACGTCGTAGTACTGCTGATCCTGAATGACCGGCGCGGCTCCGTCTACCAAATGCCATGAGACTACGCCTCCGCTGATCCCGGTCATACTGAAGAGATACGTTTCACCGTTAAACGTTTTTAAAGCCGTATCGCCGATACCTGAATCGAGCGCCGCGGTCCCCGTTGCCACCACACTTTCGAATTGAAGCATCATCACACTCACCCCTAGCCACCCTTGGTCGTGACAACAGGTTGAGCGAATGCCCAGGCCGAAACCAGAGCAGGAATGTGGTGAAAACGAGGAGTTCGGTTTCAGTTTAACTCAAGTTTTTCCGGTTCGACTGCATGGGTCACCCGGCCGCAAGACTGACTGACAAATCCCTGCGATTTCCGGGGCGTATCCCGGCAGATTGCAACCGTTAAATGTGAGGGCATCATGACCAAAAAACCCGTTTCGACCAACGAGAATTCGGAAAACCTTCCTGAAAGAGGGCGCAATCGTCATGTCCGCAAGTGGATCGATGGCAAGCTTCAAAAATGGGCCGGGCGAGGATTGGCCGGTGGGCTGGGTTCGACGCTGATGGCCCTGCCCGCGCTGGCACAAGCCACTGATGCCGAGCTGGCCACCTATCAGTTTGCAGAATCGATCCCGGGCGTTCGCTCGGTCAAGCTGCTGTCCAACGGAGATCTGCAGCTGAAAATGGCGGATGGTCGAACACTGATCGTAGCCGCCGAGAACGTTCAGGTCCTTGAAAACGGAGCAATCATGATTGCCGACGCCGCCGTTGGCGAGATTGTGGAATTCAGCGCAGTCGCCGAGGCGGGCGGTGCGGCCGCAACCGGTGGCGTAAGTGGCATCGGCGCTGTTCTGGGCGGCGTTGGGTTGGCAGGTGCCGCAGCAGCGGGAGGGGGTGGTGGTAGCGATGCTTCCGACAATGGGGGCGACACGAACAATGGAGGCGACACTGGGGTCACTCCTCCTGCTCCAAAACTGCCAAGCCTAAGTCTCGCCGGATTGCAGGCGAACGCGCTGAACAACAACAGCGCCAATCTTACCGCCCCAGAGGGCACGGCTTCGGTCGAAATCACTATCGGGTCTCTGACAAAGGTTGTTACGCCAGACGCTGATGGAAACTGGAGCCTGTCTTTGACTGAGGTCGAGGCAGCTGGTCTTTCGCAAGGGGTTTCGATCGTTACAATTCGGAATTTGGACGACAGTGGCGGCGAAATATCTGTTGAAACAGTAGAGTACGTCGTTGACACAATTCCCCCGACGCTCAGCATTTCTGAATTCTCAGCAGGGGCAATTCTGAATGCCGTGGAGCAAGGCTCAGACCTGAATATCTCAGGGACGACGGATGCTGAAAACGGACAGACTGTCTCGGTAACGATCAACGGGCAGACCTACACAGGTACAGTCACCAACGGTGAGTGGACCGTCGCCGTGCCAACAGCGGACCTGACCTCTTTGCCCGATGCTTCTACGATCTCCGTGACCGCTGATGTCTCTGACTTCGCCGGCAATCCGGCCGATCAGGCAAGTAGCAGTTTTGAAACGGATTTCAGTGCGCCCGCTGTAACGTTGGATACCGTGGCCGGCGGCTTGATCGACCTTTTGGATGTGGGCAGCGATCTGGTTCTAACAGGAACAACAACTGCCGAAGATGGTCAGACCGTCACCGTGACATTTGATGGCCAAGATTACACTGGTACCGCTTCGGGTGGCGGTTGGAGTGTAACGGTCCCAAGCGCCGATTTAGCAAGCCTGTCGACAGGCACCCCGGCTACGATCAGTGTGATGGTCAGCGATACGTCAGGCAACCCAGCCATTCCGGCCTCCGTTTCCGTACCGGTTGATCTGACCGGACCTACGATCGCGATCACACCTCTGTCTGTGGGTGTAGGCATCAACGCAGTTGAAGTTGGCGCTGACTTGGTCATCAGCGGGATGACCGGCAATGTAACTGATGGTCAACAGGTCACTGTAACTTTCGATGGGCAGACATACACTGGCACTGTTTCCGGCAACAGTTGGTCGGTAACCGTTCCCAGTGCCGATCTGGGTGCCTTGGCTGACGGCGGAAATTTCACCGTGACTGCGGATGTCTCGGACACCGATGGGCTCTCTGCCCCACAAGCCAACGTTGCGGTGTCCAAAGACGTAACAGCCCCGGCTCTGAGTATCGACAATTTCTCGGACGGCGCCGTGATGAACGCAGTAGAGCAGGGTACAGAGCTGATCATTTCCGGTTCAACCACAGCAGAGGACGGTCAGATTGTAACGGTTGCCCTGAATGGTCAAACCTATTCCGGCACAGCAACCGGCGGTGGGTGGACTGTAACTGTCCCTTCTACTGACCTGAGCGCATTGTCGGATGCAGCTACACTTACTGCAACGGCGGATGTATCGGACGCTGCAGGAAACCCCGCAGCGCAAGCGTCAGGCAGTTTCGACACCGATTTTACTGCCCCCACTCTGAGCATTTCCTCATTGTCTGACGGTGCAATCATGAATGCAGCGGAGCAGTCGACGGATCTGGTTGTGACGGGCGCTTCGGACGCTCCTGACGGCACGGTTGTTTCAATCGAAATTGTCCGCCCCGATGGTACGGTAGATGTAAACGGTACCGCAACAGTAACCGGTGGTGCTTGGGTATACACCGCCCCTGCCGCTTCGCTGAGCAGTTTGCAAGACGGCGAAACCTACGATGTTAGTGCCATTGTTTCGGATGCGGCGGGTAACAGCGCCAGCGCATCGGCAAGGTTTGGGACAGACTTCAATTCGCCTTAAATAACGGTCGACCCATTACCGATAGGCCCCGTGTTGGACATCGGAGAACAAGGGGCGGATCTGACCGTAACCGGCACGACCACGGCAGAAGACGGACAGATTGTGACTGTTAACCTGGGAGGGCAAAACTACACGGCTACGGTTTCTGGCGGTTCCTGGGTCGCGACGGTTCCATCGGCGGATCTGGCAACTTTGGCAGATAGCAGCAACTATACAGTCACGGCATCCGTGCAGGACATTGCCGGAAACGCTGCTCCGGACGCGACAGCATCTCTGACCACCGATTTCAGGCCGACCCTGAGCATTGACCCAGTTGGAACAAACGAAACTGTCGCGCTGAGCGATGCCCAGCTCGGCGGTTTGACGGTAACCGGCTCTTCGGCTGGTCTAGCGGCAGGCCAATCAGTGGATGTGACGCTCAATTCTGTTTCCGTAGGAAGCGCAACCATTGCTGCGGACGGCAGTTGGAGCTTGAGCTTGCCGGCTTCGGATTTCGCAGGGCTTGTTGCCGGGGACGCGATGAATTTCGAAGCTCAGGCAGCGGTCTCTGGTGGACCTGACCCCGACCCTGCATCAGATCATGTGACCGCACATTCACCTGCGGCCTACATCATTACCCAAGCGGATCAAAACGGTGCGACGATAACATTCGAAGTGTACGCCGACGCGGATCGGGACATCTCCAGTGGCCTGGCCGTAACCGCTGATCTTGGCTTTGACCCGTCGGTTGTTTCGTATGACAATGGATCAGACACAGAAAACGGCGATTTCGACCTGTTTCTCGCAAGTCCTGCTGGTCCGTCTACCATCAGCTTTGCGGGTGCTGCGACAAGTTATGGCGACCTGTCTCAACCCATTGTCACCTTTACCATGACGGTTCAGGATTCGACGAAGCCAATCGAACTGACAATCACAACCCCTGATGGTGGCCCATCACAATTTCTTTTGGGCACCAGCGGCGATGACAGTCTGACTGGGTCAGATATCGACGACGTTGTCCGCGGAGGGGATGGGGACGACACCATCGACATATCCGGTGCAGGCCGGGATGTTGTAGTGTTTGAGGCTGCACCAGCGGACAATGGCGTGGATACCATCAACGGATTCACGTTGGGTTCTGCAGAGGACGTCTCCGATGCACTGATATTCCACGGGCTGGACGTTGCATCGTTGCGAGGGAACGGTACTGGCGTAGAAACCTTGATCGTCGGGGATACCCTGGGAACCAATACCGGGTTTGTCGGGCTTCAGGATACGCTGGCAGATTTGTCCGTTGACACAATTGCGACCGCCGTAGAAGGGCTGGCAGGTGCAAAATCCGGCGACGAGATTTACGTCATGGCAACCAACGGAACCGACGGTGTACTGGTCAAGGTCGATTTCACGACACCAGGCACTGCTTCTGTTGAAACACTTGCCCAATTCGACGGGCTCTCTGATCTTAGCGGGCTGAGCTCCGACAATATTCTACATACTGATCCCACAGGCGCGTCGGCCTGAACCACGAGTGCGAACACTGGCGATGCGGACTGATCGCATCGCCCTAACGAACACGAAGGGTTAGCATGGCACAGAATGGCCTTTTCCCAGTAAGCATTGATCGCCATCGTGATCGTTACTGGCGTCGTTACACCTCATATGAATTTGCGCAGGGCTTTAATGAATGCCTCCTAGTCAAAGCTGAGCTTTTATTGGCGGCAGCAGCGTTTCCCGTCGTATTTCGAAAAGAGGCGGAAAGCGTCTACCCATTCGCTTTGTTAGCAATGGACAGCGGCGCCGGAACTCCTTTTGTATCGCCAAGCGGAAGCTGGCTGGCAAGTTACGTCCCCTCCGCGCTGCGGTGTTACCCTTTCCTGGCTGAGCCAGTGGATAAGACAACACCGTGCGGTGTCAGCCAGTCCCGTTTGTACGTCAACGAGGCGTCTGGCCTGGTAACAACGGATGACCGTGATCAGGCATTCTTTGCCAATGACGGCAGACTGACTTCCGAACTGCGCGACATTCTCAGATTTTTTCAGAACCGCGAATTCACGTTGTCTGAAGCGCGCAAACTTTGTTTGATCCTTGAAGAGATGAACCTGTTCACGCCGCTGCAGGAGTATGACGGCAACCCCCTTCCCAATGGCCTGCTCGGAATTGACGGGTCGCGGCTGGAGCGCCTGCCACAGTCTCATATATCGGTCCTCTTCAACAGCGGGGCCATGCAGATGATCCACGCACATCAGGTCTCTCTTTCACACTGCAACTGGCTGGCACGGGCTCATCAACGCGCTTCCCTGACGCCTCAAACCACTGAACCCACTGCAGAGCTGAGCGGGTTCATCACAGCACTGGCCATGGACTCCGCCGTAGAGCATTCAGATTGGGAGATCGCCCATGCAGTTTAGGTGCCTCATCAGAGTTGTGACTGCCCTGGGATTGGTGTTGCAACTCACTGCCTGCACGCGTGCACCGGATTTGTCGGCGGTCGAGATGTCGTTTTCGGAAGGCAGCACCGGAGCCGGAGCTGTTCAAGCATCAAGCCGAATTACTGATAGTTCGTTTGGGAAACGAGTGCGATTAGCGGTGCAGGACAGCCCTAACCTTACACAAAGCGACACGCGATTGGATATTGCACAAGCTGAAAGGGATGCTGCACAAGGGGCGTTTCTCCCGAAGGTTTCGTTGGGTGTGAATGCGAGATCTGAACGCATAGACTCTGATGTCGCGGATGTTTCTCCATATCTTCGTGTTTCCCAGTTGGTCTACGACGGAGGCGCGGCAAAAGGTGATCTGGTCGCTGCGCGAGCACGTGTTCTGGAAAGTCGCGGAGACCAGATACAGACTGCGGCGGCGACAGCGCTGGCAGCCATTGAAACATATGTTCTGGTTCTGGATCGTCGGGAAATCCTGGAGATCACAAGAGAGAATGTCGAAGTACATGAAGAGATCGAACAACAGATCGCTGACCGCGTTTCGGGTGGCTTGGGGTCAAATGCGGATGTACTGACGGCTCGGTCCCGTGTCGCTGACGCCAGAACCAGATTCGCAGATGCTCGAGCCCGGACAGATCGGGCCGAAGCGCGGTTTCGTGAAGTTTTTGGTGCAGCGCCAGGCGGTTTATCTCCACCTGTTGCGGCACCGGATCTGAACCGCAGCAACACACAGATCGTCATGGACAGCCCACAAGTCCGGCGGGCAGACGCCAGCCTGATGGCTGCCAAGGCGGAATGGGCAGCTGCGCAAGCACGACGCCAACCTGACATACGTGTTGCGGCTTTTGCCAACCAAGACGATAGCAGGGACGCAAATTTTGGCGTAGATTTGTCCTTAAATTACGAGTTGGACAGTACAGGCCAACGTCGCGCTGCCATTGCAGCAGCCGAGGCCCGTGTAAAGGAAGCCGAAGCCAGTCGCGAAGCATTGGTTCGAGAAATCAGGCGCGAGTTGGATTTCATTCGCTCGGACCAAAAGGCCGGTGCTGAACGGTTGCGCGATGCACGGGTCGCAATGCGCGCGAATGCAGACAGTGTGGCCGCGGCCCGCGCGCAGTTTTCAATTGGCCGCCGCAGCCTGATCGAAATTCTGGATGCGCAACGGGATTTCGTGAACGCGCAAGAGCGTCTCATTCTGGCGGAACAGAGCTTCTTTCTGACGAACTATGCAGCACTGAGCCTGACAGGCGACATTCTGGATCTGTTCGGCATCACGCTCAACCAATGGATCGATCTATGATGACCGACATGCGATTGACTGATCTGGAAGCCTGCGTGCTCCATGTGGCCACCACACTCGAACGTCCCATGACGGTTGCTGCTCTGCACGCGGTCCAATCAGGAAAGGGTAGCGACATTTCCGTCCGCGATGTGATTGCCGCGGCGAACCGAGTCGGGCTTCAGGCGGGTTTCGGAGCGCGACAACTTCGATTATTCGATGCCGCCCTGGTCCCGGCGATTTTGCTGTTGGAAAATGACAGAGCCGTTGTCTATCACGGCCGCTCGCAGACAGGAGATTTGCTGATTTATGATCCGGCAATCGGAGACGGTATCGGCGAACTGAAAGAAGGCCAACTGAGCGAAAGATACACCGGCTATGCACTGCTGTTTCGGCGCGAACACCGTGAAACTTCTGCGCCCGGATCAACGGAACAAAGCGGTCACTGGTTTTGGTCAGCTCTGGCAGCGAACCGCTGGTCCTACGCCCAGGTCGCGTTGGCGGCTGCATTGGCAAATGTACTGGGGTTGTCCACCTCGATTTTCATAATGATCGTGTATGACAAAGTTCTTCCCAATGAGGCGACCGAGTCTTTGATTGCCTTAACAACCGGCGTCTGCCTGGCTTTGGTTTTTGACTTTGTTATCAAGATATTACGCGCTGGCTTCATCGATCGCGCCGGTCAGAACGCTGATCTGTTCATGGGTCGGCGTGTCTTCGACCAGTTGTTGAACATCCGCATGACCTCCCGCACCGGATCAACCGGTGCGATGGCCAGCACTGTGCGTGAATTCGAAACGTTACGTGAGTTTTTCACATCGGCCACGCTGGTTGCAGTTGTTGATCTGCCTTTCATCGGTCTGTTTATCTTTGTGATCCATATGGTTGGCGGTTCTTTGGCGATGATACCGGCCTTGGCCGTACCCGTGGTTTTGCTGACTGGACTGGCAATTCAACCGTTGTTGTCACGGTTGGCTGAAAAAAGCTTTGCGGACGGCCAATCAAAACAGTCCGTACTTGTCGAAGCAGTCACTGGTCTTGAAACCATCAAGACCACAGCTGCTGGTCAACAAATGCGAAGCCGCTGGGAAGAGGCAATCGAGCGTCAATCGAACCACGGAATGCGAAGCAGGGCCGTGACCCAGCTTGCGTTGAACCTGACCGGATTTACGCAACAAGCAGCTCAGGTCTTGATTGTGTTCTACGGTGTATTTCTGATCGCAGATGGCCAGGCAAGCATGGGAGCGCTTGTTGCCTCCGTCATGTTGACCGGGCGGGCACTAGCACCTCTGGGACAGTTGGCACAGACTTTAACCCGCATAAATCAGGCGCGCAGCGCCTATCGAAACCTGGACGCCATGATGCGTGCCGAAAGTGAGCGCCCTGAAGGGCGCAACTGGATCAGCCGCTCCAGTTTCGATGGTGGAATCACCTTCAACAATGTCCACTTCGCCTATCCCGACCAGGTGGAGGACGCCCTGAAAGGCGTATCGTTCACCGTTGCGCCCGGGGAAAAGGTGGCAATCCTCGGTCGCATAGGTTCGGGCAAAAGTACGGTCGCCCGACTGTTGCTGGGACTTTACCAGCCACGGGTGGGATCGGTGATGTTGGACGGCCTGGATATCAGGCAAATAGATCCGGGCGACCTTCGGCGCAACATAGGGTCGGTGTTACAGGACGTCTGGCTATTTTCCGGATCGGTGCGAGACAATATCAGCGCTGGCACCGTTCGCCCCAGCGACGAAGCCCTGATCCGGGCGGGTCGGATTGCCGGTGTCGAAGAGTTCGTCGCCCGGCACCCCAGCGGATATGACCTGCGGCTGGAGGAACGAGGGGAAGGTCTTTCCGGCGGCCAGAGACAGGCCATCACTCTGGCACGGGCACTGATCGGCTGCCCTCCGGTCTTGCTGCTGGACGAACCTACCAGTGCGATGGACGTAAAGAATGAGGCCGAAGTCATCGCACGGCTAAAAGAAGCAACAAGAAACACGACAATGGTGATTGTGACGCATCGCACCAGCCTATTGGAACTGGTCGACAGGGTCATTGTTATCGAGGACGGCAAGGTTGGCGCGGATGGGCCCAAAAGCCTGTTGACCAGAAATGCAGACAAATCCAGGAGGCATCTGAATGTCGCGGCATCCTGATCTGGACACTCTGGCGCGCGAGATGCGGGGGCGTGCCCCGTTGCGTGGATCGCTGCTGTTGTTGGTGATCCTGGGATGCCTGTTGACGGCGGGTCTTTGGGCCAACTTCACGGAACTGGATGATGTTGTGCGGGCGGACGGACGCATCGTGCCTTCGGGCGACATTCAAATGATCGAGGCGACTGAACCTGGCGTTCTGCAGACCTTGCACGTGCGCGAAGGGCAAATCGTCGACGCCGGCACTTTGTTGATGGAGTTCGATGCAACCCAGATTGACAGCGAGTTGAGCCAGGAACAACAGCGCGCATTTGGGCTGATGGCTCGGGCTCAGCGACTACAGGCGGAAATAGACAAAACGCATCTTGCTTTTGAACCGCGGCTAATCCGGGGGGCTCCTGATGTTGTTCGATCGGAAACAGCGTTGTATCAGGGACGGCAAGCTGAGCTGATGGCCGAAATAGCCATCCTGGAACGCCAACGGCAGCAACGGCAACAGGAACTCGAAGAAGGCTTGGTTGATCAGGTCATGGCGCATGAGACATTATTAGTTCTGGCCGAAGAACGAGCAATCATGGCGCCGCTTGTCGAGCAGCGTATGGAACCAACTACAACTCTGCTTGATCTGCGCCGCAACGAGGCGGAATGGAAAGGCCGCAAAGTCAGGGCTGAGGCGGTGATCACGCGACTAAAATCAGGCTTGGACGAGGTCGACGATCGGATTAAGTCCGTCCGCAGTCGATTTCGCAGCGCCGCGCTCACCGATTTGGCGGTGGTCATGGCAGAGCTGGCAGCGCTTCAACCTGCCCTGCCCGCGCTGCGTAGTCGCGCCGATCGGGCACAAGTTCGCACACCGGTCCGTGGAGTGGTTAACAGGATTCACCGCTCAACCATCGGCGGGCTGGCCCGCAGCGGTGAAGAATTGATTGAAGTCGTCCCGCTGGATGATTCATTGCTGGTCGAGGCTTATGTCCGGCCAGATGATATTGGGTTTCTGCATTCTGGTCAGCGTGTAAAGGTCAAGATCACGGCATATGATTTTGCAAGATATGGCGGCCTGCAAGGTGAGATTATTCGCATCGGGGCCAACACCGTCACACGATCGGAACGTAACTAAGAAGAGGTCTTCATTGTTGAAATCCGCACTGAGAACACAATGCTGGATGCAGGTGGAATCGCCGTCGAGATCATCCCAGGCATGATTGCTGAGGTCGATATCCTGTCGGGGCGTAAAACAGTTCTTGAATACCTGATTCAACCAGTTCTCAAGATAAAGGACCAAGCTTTACGCGAATAAAGTCAGCTGCAAAACAGAACTTGTTCCACATTTTATGGTATCAGGTTCCGGCGGCGCATCCTTTAAAAAACGGCCCGGGCATTAGATCAATGTCGCCACTCCACATCCCCGAGGAAAATATAACCGGCACCGTATATCGTTTTGATCAATCTTGGGTTTTTAGGGTCTTCTCCGAGCTTTGTGCGCAGCCGCGATATGCGAACATCCATCGCGCGGTCGAAACTGTCACCGGCGCCGCCGCCCAGCATCTCCTGCATACGGGCACGGCTTATCAAGCGCTTTGGACTTTCGAGGAACAATCGCAGAACCTCTCCTTCCGCGTGGCTAAACGGGGTTTCTGAACCCTCAGAGTCAATCAATACGTAGCGATCAAACTGCGCGGTCCATCCGTTGAATTTTGCCACATCTGAAGCCTGCACTCCGCTCCGGGGCGCGCGCAGGCGGGCACGGATCCTTGCCACCACCTCAGCCGGATCAAACGGCTTGGTGATGTAATCGTCGGCCCCGAGTTCAAGCCCAGTTACCCGATCCTGCACTTGTGCCCGACCCGAAATGATGATGACTGCGGCCCCCTGCTCCAGTGCCAGACGATGTACTAGCGCCAGCCCATCTGTGTCGGGCAACGACAGGTCAACCAGGCAGACATCCGGTGTGACCCGTTTCAGTGAGGCTTCAAACTCGCGCGCACGGGAAAAGCTCTGAGTGCGAAATCCTGCCTCCTCCAGAGTATCGGTCAGGATTTGTCGGATTTCCGGTTCATCATCAAGGATTGTAACCAACGGTTGGGTCATCAGGAGGCCTCGGTTCTGATCAGCGCGGACAATTGCGCTTTGGTAAACGGCTTGTGCAGCACTGGCGCCACAGCAAGCGCCTGGACGTGCAATGGATCGGAATAGGGCAGCGACGTCATTAAGATGCAAGGCACGGCACCGTTCAGGCGTTCAATCAGGTCGAGTCCGGTATCCTCAGCCTGAAGGCGAATATCCGAAAGTACCATCGCAATGTCCTCGATATCGGCGGTCAGCGCCATCGCTTCATCAACCGAAGCAGCCTCAATGACAGTACACCCCAGATCGACCAGCATATCGCGGAACTGGCTACGCAGATCGTCCTGGTCCTCGACCAACAGAACAAGGCCAGATTGGGCAGGTGGTGCTGGCCGGTAGGGTAAACGCAAAACCACAGACGCGCCCGACGGCGTGTTGCGCAACTGCAGGTCCCCACCCGCCAGTTTGACCGTGTCATAAACCATTGGAAGGCCCAGCCCGGATCCGTCGCTGCCCTTGGTTGTGAAGAACGGGTTAAGTGCTTTTTCCTGCGCTTCAGCAGAGAAACCCGGACCGGTGTCCGAGACGGTAATTTCCGCCCAAATCTGGCCTATGGCGTGGGCGCTGATGGTTATCTGGCCGGAGGCTCCACATGCGTCGCGCGCGTTCAATACAAGGTTCAACAGTGCATCTTGCACCATGCCGGGATCCAGCATTAATGCCTTTTCGGGCAAAGTATTGACCACCGAAAGCCCCATCCCACGTGGTAATGAAGGAGAGGCAAGCGTCCGCAGATCCTCAAGCAAGGCCCGCATATCGGTGGCCTGCGGCTGCGGTGTTCGGTGTCCGGTCATGTCCGCAATTCGGTTCAGCAGCTGTCCGCCACGGCGCGCAGTCTGTTGGGTCGCAGCAACCAACGTGCCGGCCTCATCCGGCAGACCCATCTTGGCCAGTTTGGACTGCATTCCCAGAATGATCGTCAGCAGATTCGAGAAATCATGCGCCAATCCGCTGGTCATTTGAGCCGCCATTTCACGACGGCGGGTTTGCTGCAGGGCAACACGCGTCTGCGTCTCTTCGGTAATATCCACAGACATCACATAGACGCCACCTGACCCATCTGGCGTGAACGAAACCCGAATGCGGCGTTGATCCTGATCCTCGGTAAACTCAAATACCGAAGTTTGGCCGTTATAGGCCTTGTCCAGATGCGGTTTGACTCGCTCAAAAGCCGCCGCACCAAGAGCCTGCGAGATGTGCAATCCCAGAATATCCGATGGGCGGCCGGGCATGACCGCGCTGAGGCGACGATTGGAATAATCATACCGCGCATCCGCATCGAGATGGGCGATATGCGCCGGCATCATCTCGGTTGTCATGCGCGTTCGGGCTTCGATTTCAGTGAGCTGCCGCTTGGCCTCTTCCAATGCAGTAATGGTTGCGGCCAGTTTCCGGTTGGAGGCCGAAAGTTCTTCCGCCCTGTCCAACAGTTGGCCGGACAGCTCCTCGGATCGGGCACGCAACAAGTCCTCGGCCTGTTTCGTTCGGGTAATGTCCGTGTAAACAGCCACCCAGCCGCCCGTAGGCAAAGGCGCGCCTTCAACGGAAATTACCTGACCATTGGGGCGAGTGCGCTCCATGTAGTGTGGTTCGAACGCCAGTGCTTGATCAACGCGCTGCGATACCATCTCGTCGACGTCAGCCAATTCACCATACTCACCACGACTGGCCAGAAAATGAATTGTGTCGTGGAACCGAGCGCCTGGCTGTGCCAGATCGTCGGGCAGGTCAAACATTTCCTGAAACCGCAAGTTGCAAAGAACCAGCCGCAACTGGCTGTCGTAAATCGACAAGGCCTGACCGATCAAGTTCAGGCCGGCCGTGGTCATTGCCTTGATGCGCTGTTCGCTAACGTTCAAATCATTCTCTCCTGCGCCCATGGGTAGCACCAGTTCAGGCGCAGGTGTAGGGGTCTGGTTCAGCCGTGAAGTGGTTGATTGTTCGCCGCGCGATAGGCCTGAACATAACCCCTTGCAACCGAACGTACCGCAGTGCCGATCTGGGTGTACGCTTCGTCAGGAAGGTTGGCAAACGACACCCGGGCCGACCAGTCAGGCGCATCAAAGCCGCTGCCGTTGAGCAGCACAATTCCGTAGTCCTCGGCCAGTTTGAAGGCGATATCCAGCGGGTGCACGTTCTTCTTGATCCACTCCACCACCTCTTCGCCCACATATTTGCGCAACCAGTACTCAAAATCGATGATACCGTAATAGGCATCATAGTGCTCACCCGATTTGACCTCGATGCCCATAGCGTCGGTTAGCAATTGGAAACGGCGATGGACCAACTCCATACAAGCGGTTTGATACGCCTTTTTCGTGTCCACCAGTTCGCACAGAGAAAACAGTGTCATCATCACCTGCTGAGGCAGCGACAGTCCCGCAGTGTGATTCAGTGCCACGTCGCGGCTGTCGGCCACCAGTCTGTCTATGAAGCGGATGTCTCGTGGCGTCAGGCTGAGTGTGCCATAGCGTTTGTCGAGCGTCTGTTTGATCTCCTCCGGGTGGTCGGCAAGTTTGAGGTCAAAGATATTGTCCTGCGCCACTGCGATCACGCCAAGTCGCCAGCCTGTGCAGCCGAAGTATTTGGAATAGGAATACACCCCGATCGTGTTGCGCGGCAGATGCCCCATGACCGAAGTAAAGTCATGAACGAAAGTGCCATAAACATCATCGGTCAGAACGATTAGATCGGGGCGATGATTTTCCACCAGATCGGCCAGTTTCCGCAATGACGCCGTGCTCAGCGCGACCGAAGAGGGGTTACCTGGATTGACCAGAAAGAACGCCTTGACCTTTGGGTCCTTCAGTTTCTCCACCGCCGCATCCGTCAGTTGGAATCCGTCCTCTTCGTCGGTCTCCACGTGGACAGACTCCAAGCTGTAATCCTCGAGCTCGGGCATTTCCAGATACGGGGTGAAGATAGGGGTACACAGGGCTATTGTGTCGCCCGGGTTCAGCAGTCGGTTGGCTTTAAGTGTCTTGAAAATATAGCACATCGCGGCGGTACCGCCTTCGACGGCGAACAGATCAAATACCGTATCCGGGCGGTGACCCCGGCACATAGCCCACATCAGGTATTCATGCGCAATGACGGCGTTGTGTTTCAGGATCCGATCAGGAACCGGGTAATTGTCGCCAATGACGGAATCTGTCAGCTCGTGTACGAACTCATCTGCATCAAACTCGAAGGCCGCGATGGCATGTCCAATGACATCGACCAAGGTGTCGACGCCGGGCATTTTGGCATTCTCTGCCGCCCAATCCTGTAAGCGGGCATGGCATCCTTTCATTGCAGGCATCCCGCCCAGCCCGGCAGGATGGCTCATCACCCGTTTGGATTCCGTGATCGCAAACTGACCCAGAGCAAAAAAAGCCTCGCGTGGGCGCGTGGCTATCCAATTGGGATTGCCTCGCCCGGCGTTCAGAAAAGCACTGTTGGCCTTTCGTGATTCAGCCGAGGCTAGCTGGATCAGCTCATCCTTGATTTGAAATGGGCTGAGCGCTTCGTAGTCGTGTAACTTCACTCTATCCATTGATAAAACCTTTCCAAATCAACTGAGGATCAGAACAACGACCATGCCAAAGATGGTCAACAGCGTGTTGCCGATGGCATAGGGCATGCCATAGCCAAGGGCGGGAATGCGACTTTGTGCGGCTTCCTGGATCATTCCAAGAGCAGCCGTGGTCGTGCGCGCCCCGGCGCAGGCGCCGAAAAGGATGGCAGGGTGGAATTTAAACACGTAATGACCGACATAGACCGAAAAGATCATCGGCAGCGTTGTCGCGACGATACCCCACAGCAAAAGCGCCACACCCGCCTGTTGTAACCCGGCGACAAAACTCGGCCCTGCGGTGATTCCAATCACCGCAATAAAAACGTTCAGACCCAGCGTGTTCATCAACCAGAGCGACGGCCCGGGAATGCGCCCAAAGGTCGGATGCACGGTCCGCAACCAACCCAAGACCAGCCCTGACAACAGGGCGCCCCCGGTCGTCGACAGGCTTATGGGAAAGCCGCCCATCATGATGGCCAGCGTTCCAACAATGCCGCCAATAAAAATACCCCAGCCGACAAAGGCCAGATCGGTCGTGTCCACGGGCCGATCCGCATAACCGATTTCGGCGATTGCGGCCTCGACGTGGCGCTTACTGCCTTGCAATGTCAGAATATCCCCGCGATGGACAACCGTACCGGGCAACAATGGCAACTCGACCATGTTCCGCATCAATTTCGACAGGTATACCCCCCGAGCAATCGACATCTTGCTGAGGTCTTTCAGAGTCTTGCCATGCACTTGCTTGCTGGTGACAAGAACATCCAATTTTTCCGACGGGATACTGAGCAGATCCGGTGCATCGGCCTCTTTTAGATTGGTCTCAAGTAGCCCAACCAAATCGGCGCGGCGGCCCGAGAACATCACGACATCGCCGGCCTCAAGCAAAGTATCGCCGTCCACTTCGATGATCTGGTCGCCACGACGGAGCCGTTCCGCATAGATGCGAACACCCGGCAACAAATCCTTGACCGGCTGCCCCAACAGATCGCTGCCTTCCGGAATTTCAAAGGCCCGGGCTTCAATCGCGCGATAGGCCGAAACGATACCTTCCCCGGTATCGACAGCAGTTCCGCCACCCAGCTTGGCTTCGTATTCCTTGCAGGCTGCAACTAGATCAACACCGATCAGACGAGGGCCGATCTTGGCCAGAATGATCGCGGAACCGATAGTGCCATAGATATAAGTAACCGCGTAAGCGACAGGAATCTGGTTGGCGTAGGTCTTGGTCTGCTCGGCCGACAAGCCCAGCTGGTCTATCTGGTCAGTGGCCACGCCTATCGCGGCCGATATCGTCTGTGAACCAGCATAAAGGCCTGCGGCATAACCCAGCTCGAGCCCGGCCACCTTGGCTGCCACCAATGGAATGATCAGGCAAAGAGCCAGAACGCTGAGCGCGAAAAAAACTTCCCGTGCCCCATCGACCTTGAGGCCGCGTATGAATTGCGGGCCGACACCATAACCAACGGCGAAAATGAACATTATGAAAAAGGTAGATTTGACCGCGGAATCGATGTCGATATGCGCTTGTCCGATTACAACGGCCGCCAGCAGGGTTGCAGTGACGGTTCCGAGACTGAAGCCCATCAACCTCCAGGGGCCAACCAGAAACCCGATGCCGATGGAAAGAAAAACCGCAAGTTCCGGGTAAGTTTGCAGAATATTCACAAACCAATTGATCATGAAATTCCTCCTAAGCGCAGACGTGCAACAGGTCGGATGAAACGTCGACGGGAGGGTCCCTTGATGGCCCCGTCATTTGCCTGACACCACTCAATCAAAACTAGAAATCTTCGTGGCAACGATACCTTTAGTATCTCGTTTGTCTACATTTTTTGGAATATGTCCCGGCTCGACTCGCTCGCCCCACTGTAACCGCAGCGCACCCTGAACCTAAAAATTCCAACAGGTTGGCACAAACACGTTGCAGCAATCTGGTGTTTCACTTCACATATGCTCATGACGCGACCCACAATAACCTCGGACAGCGATGCAACTGGTGTTTGCATACGGATTACCGGCGACTTGCTGACCCAATCGCTCGAGTTTGTCGAGGACGGGTTCAAGGCGGTCAAACCCGCTGGCGGAGCGGTTGTTCTGGACATGTCAGAGGTTCAGGCTCTGGACACAGGCGGCGCCTGGCTGATCGCCAAACTAGAGCAACGTCTAACCTCAGGTGGCGCCGACGTACAAATCAAGGGGGTCCAGCCTGCGCACTCCACATTAATCGACACGGTTGCACGCAATATCCCCAAAGCAGTCGGTGAACAGGCTCCTCCGGGCGGGATCGTCAACTGGATCGCGCGTCTGGGCGAGCGAACAGCAAGCGGGTGGCAGGACACGCTATCCATACTCGAGTTTCTGGGTCTGACGCTCCACCGACTGGCGCGAACGATGATCATGCCTTGGCGCTTGCGCCGTGCAGCGCTGGTGTCGCAGATGGAGCAAGCCGGGTTCAAAGCGCTGCCCATCGTCTCGTTGATGGGGTTTCTGATCGGCGTTGTTTTGGCCTTTCAGGGAGCGACACAGCTAAAGCAGTTCGGAGCCGAAATATTTGTGGTCGAGCTGATCTCGATATCGATCCTGCGTGAACTGGGCGTCTTGCTAACTGCAATCATCGTTGCGGGTCGGTCGGGATCGGCCTTTACCGCCTCGATCGGGTCGATGAAGGTGCAGGAAGAAATCGACGCTATGCGCACATTGGGCCTGGACCCGATCGAGGTGTTAGTCATCCCACGTGTTCTGGCCCTGCTGATCATGCTGCCTATTCTGGGTTTTGTGGCCGATATGGCAGGTCTGATCGGTGGCGCGTTGATGAGCTGGATCGATCTGGGTGTCAGCCCCGGCATGTTCGTCACCCGCCTGAAAGAAAACACCGATGTCTGGCAATTGGCGATTGGTTTGATCAAGGCACCGTTTTTTGCGCTGGTAATCGGTGTGATTGCCTGCTGGCAGGCAATGCAGGTCAAGGGCTCGTCCGAAAGCGTGGGGCAAAGAACCACCGCGTCGGTTGTGCAATCCATCTTTATGGTCATCGCCATAGACGCGCTGTTCTCGATCTTCTTCTCCGAGCTTGGGGTCTGACATGGACGGAACCGCCTTGCAGGACACCGTCAAATCCGATGCACAGCGCGAAGCCGTGATCCGTGTGCGCAATCTGACCAACCGGTTTGGCGAACAGGTGGTTCATGAGGACCTGAACCTGGATGTCTGGCGAGGCGAAGTGCTGGGCGTCGTAGGTGGTTCTGGCACCGGCAAGTCGGTGTTGTTGCGTACAATTGTCGGCCTGAACAGACCTGCAGCAGGCAGTATCGAAGTACTTGGTGTCGACGTGCTGAACGGGCCCGAAGAAGACCGCCAGCGCATCGAAAAAAGCTGGGGTGTTGCGTTTCAGGACGGCGCGCTGTTTTCCTCGCTGACAGTGCTACAGAATGTGATGGCGCCCTTGCGCGAACATACAAGCATAAGTGAAAGCCTGATGGAAGCGCTTGGCGGGCTCAAGATCAGCCTCGTTGGGTTGCCGCAACTTAGTTGCAGCAAGTTCCCTTCTGAACTGTCAGGCGGTATGCGCAAACGGGCTGCTTTGGCGCGTGCCCTGTCGCTGGACCCCGAGATCGTGTTTCTGGACGAACCCACTGCCGGATTGGACCCGATCGGGGCCGCCGCCTATGATGATCTGATCGGAGAGTTGCAACAGGCGCTGGGATTGACTGTTTTCATGGTAACCCATGATCTGGACAGCCTTTATGCCATATGCGACCGCGTCGCAGTGCTTGCAGAAAAACGCGTGCTGGTTGAAGGTCCGATAGAAGAAATGACCAAGGTCGATCATCCTTGGGTGCAGGAATATTTCACAGGCCCCCGCGCCCGCGCGGCACAACAGAAGGGGCAAAGCAGGTAGAGGCGATGGAAACCCGAGCGAATTATATCTTGATCGGCGCGTTCACCCTTGCAGGTATTCTTGGGGTTTTCGGCTTTTTCCTATGGCTCGCCAAGTTCGAGGTGACCCGGCAATATGCCTATTACGAGGTTCTGTTCGACAATGTTTCAGGCCTGTCAGCCGCGGGTGGCGTGAATTACAACGGATTGCCAGTTGGACAGGTCATATCATTGAATTTGGATGACGACGATCCTTCCAAAGTCCGTGTTCGCATCGAAGTGGACGCCAACATCCCGATCACCAAGGACACCATTGCCCAATTGCAGTCATTGGGCGTGACCGGAGTTGCCTATATCGAATTGTCCGGCGGCTCACCCAAGGCTGAGCGCTTGTCGCAGAACAGCGTCATTCAAAGCAAGCGCAGCACGATCCAGTCATTGCTGGAGGGCGCCCCGCAAGTGCTTGATAAGGCCCTGACCCTGTTGGAAGATTTGAATAAGGTCGTCGATGAAGAGAACCGCAAATCCGTAACCGACATTCTCGACAATCTGGCATCTGCTTCGGGACGGCTGGACAAAACCCTGTCCGACTTTGAAACACTCTCCGGCGATCTGGGCGGTGCTGCGAAGGACATCGGAGCCTTTACCAAACGTCTGGATACGCTGGCCGACACCGCCGAGACGACACTGACCACCGGTACCGACACACTGAAAAGCCTAAAGGACGCCTCGGAATCCGCCAAAACCACGCTGGATACGGCAAACGAGACCCTGCAAACCGCCGAACAGGTTATTGCGCAGGAAATTCGCCCCTTCATCGAACGTGGCACTAGGCTGGCGGATCACCTGATCGTCCTGTCCGAAGAAGGCAGTCTCACGCTTGGCACTGTCACCGAGACCTTTGCCAACGCGAACACGACTCTCGGGTCAATCAATTCGGCGATAGACACCGCCAAAGCCGCACTGACGTCAGCGGAACGCGCCTTTGACTCGGCCAACCGGGTGATGGACGAGGACATTGCACCGGTTGCCGAAGATGTGCGCAAGGCAGCAAACCAAGTGACCGAAACCGTATCAAATATCACCGCCAAGATCGACCAGGTTTCGGATGATATCCTGAGCGCATCTCAATCAGCATCAGACCTGCTTGGAACCATCGACGGTATTGTTCAGGACAACCGCAGGCAGGTTTCGGACTTCCTTCGCGTGGGCCTGCCGCAATTCGTCCGGTTCATCGAGGAATCGCAGCGTCTGGTCATCAGTCTGGACCGGCTGGTCGACAAGGTCGAACGCGATCCGGCCCGCTTCCTACTCGGCACTCAAGCATCGGAGTTTCGCCAATGATCCGGCCTCTAATTATGACTCTGGTTCTGGCTTTTTTGGCTGGATGCACTGGGCTTGACACCTTGCGACAGGCGTCCAAACCGAACGACCTGTACCTTCTGACGCCGAAAAGCACGTTTTCACCGTCGCTGCCGCGCATAGGAAAGCAGATCGTCGTTGAAGAACCCACTGCTACGGCAGCAGTCAATACGGATCAAATCGCGGTTCAGCCCACGGCACTGCAAGTGCAATACCTGCCCCGAGCCCGTTGGGTGGACCGCGCACCCCTAATCGTGCAGGCCCTGATGGTCGAAAGCTACGAGAACTCCGGCAAGGTGGCCGCGGTGGGCCGTTCGACTGTCGGGCTGCGGGCCGACTACGTCATCGCGCCCGATTTGCGTGAGTTTCAGGGTATTGTGGTCAGTGAAACCGAAGACGCAAAGACCGTGCGTGTGGAAGTTCGAATCAACATCAAGATCATTGACGAGTACGAAGACAAGATTATCGCCTCCAGCTCGTTTCGGGAAAACGTGTTAGCTGTCAGCGATCAGACCCCCGATCTGGTCGAAGCCTTCGATGTAGCCCTTGGGAAAACCATGCGGGATGCTGTCGAGTGGAGCGTTCGAAGGATCCATACGCATTCGGCTAATAATCCTCGGGATTCGCGCTCTTAGTCGAGCCCCGAGAGCGATTTTGGCGCCCACTGTGACTTGGTTCTGCTAAAGATCAGAAATGAGCTGACGAAGCCCGGTTCCAATCCTCGGCATAGGGCGGCAGAACCTTATCCGCCAACAATGCGCCTTCATCGATAGACTCGTAGAGTTCGGCATAAGATCGTTCACGCTCGTCCGCTGTGCGGCGGCGAATATCCGAGGGGCGCAGTTCCGAGACTTTCTCTTTGCCCATTGCCCCCAGTAATTCGCGAAAGCTTTCCAGCGTGCTGTCATGGAAACGATGCACCCGCTGCCGTTTTTGCGGCACTTTTATCGCGTTTCCCCTGATCGGGTCTTGTGTGGCAACCCCTGAAGGACATCGGTTGGTGTTGCAGTGCAACGCCTGAATACATCCGACCGCAAACATCATCGCCCGTGCGGCGTTGCACATATCCGCGCCCAAAGCGAATTTCTCGACCATATCAAACCCGGTTGCAACTTTCCCCGAGCAGATAATGCGGATCTTGTCCCGAACTCCTATACCGCGCAGGCAATTGTTCACGAAGATCAATGCCTCATTCACTGGCATACCGAGACGGTTGGTGAACTCGACCGGGGCTGCGCCGGTTCCGCCTTCCGCGCCATCCACAGTGATGAAATCGGGCAGGATACCCGTCTCAAGCATCGCCTTGCAAATTGCCATGAACTCGGATGGGTTACCAATGCACAGTTTGAATCCAACGGGTTTTCCGCCCGACATTTCGCGCAGGTGCTGCACAAATTCCATCAACCCAGTCGGGCCCTCAAACGCCGAGTGGATCGGTGGCGAGATCACGTCCTGATGCTCCGGTACACCTCGGATCTCGGCAATCTCTTTGTCGACCTTTGCCGCTGGCAGCACGCCACCATGGGAAGGCTTTGCGCCCTGCGACAGCTTGATTTCGACGGCTTTGACGACATCCTTTTGCGCCTTTTCGGCAAACTTGTCCTTGTCGAACCCACCCTCGGGTGTTCGGCAGCCAAAATAGCCGGTGCCGATTTGCCAGATGATGTCTCCACCCTCGGCCAAATGGTGCGGCGACAGACCGCCCTCCCCAGTGTTGTGGGCGAAACCGCCGTCTTTGGCCCCGCCGTTCAATGCACGGATGGCATTGGCGCTGAGGGCGCCGAAACTCATGGCAGACACGTTTAACCGCGACGCGCTATAGGGTTTCGTACATTGTGGGCCGCCCAGCACCACGCGTTCTTCGCTAGCGTCCACGTCTTTTGGTGCCAGCGAGTGATTGGCGCGATGGTAGCCAACGGTCATGATATCGTATTGGGTGCCGAAAGCCTGAGTATCAACTTGCCCTTTCGCGCGCGAATAGACCAACCCGCGGATGATCCTGTTGAAAGGGCGCCCGCTTTCATTCGTTTCCACAAAATACTGGCGGATTTCGGGACTGACGAACTCCAGCATGTACCGGAAATGGCCTAGTACCGGGTAATTGTTCAGAACATTGTGCTTGTTTGTTTTCAGGTCGTAGTAACCGATCAGAACATAAGGAACGACCAGCACTAGCAGCCACAAGGCGTGCCCCCAGAACAACCCTAGCAAAACTGTCAGGGGCAGAATGAAAAAGGTGACAGCAAAATAGATCCTGCGAACAATCATAAATGATCTCCTTTTGGACGCGCCGAGCGCAGTTGCAGGCCCAGCCGGCCCGACCCTGGTTCAATCGTGAAACAGATAGGCCTTAGATTGCAAGTATTTGAAGCCCCTTTCGCGGAATCCTCCGGTTTGGCGACCGGTGGTTGATGACCCCATCCAGACCGTTGATCCGCGCATGTGCAAACTGTATGGCAATAAGAACGCAGGCCAGAGCAGGATCAATCGCAATGGCAAATTCAGCACGCAACGTCAGTGATCGCGCCCTGATGTACTGCGCCGTCTTTGTTGGCGGGGCAGCGGGATCGCTGCTGCGCGAGGCGTTTGCGCTGGAAGTCCCCGGCGCGCCTATGCTGACGGCCACTTTTGGCATTAACGTGGCAGCCTGTTTCATTCTGGGCTGGCTCTACGCAGTGCGTCACCGGATCCATGCCCATTTTCTGCATCTGGGCGCGGTTGGGTTCTGTGGCGGCTTATCGACGTTTTCATCTTTCGTAGCCGAGTTGGAGCGGATTGCGGAAACCGACGGCTGGTCCGTCATTGCTGCAATCACTGCCGAGATCATCTTTGGTCTTGGCGCTGCCATTCTTGGCGAGGCGCTGGGTCGCCGATCCCGGATCGGGAGGGCCCGGGAATGACCGATCTCTATCTACACGCCATGTTCGGGCTGGGCGGAGGCCTGGGGGCTGTAATGCGTCACTGGCTTACGCGGCGGGTAACCCACGATCTGCCCTATTCAACATTGATCGTGAATGTCGCGGGCAGCCTGTTGCTGGGCCTCTGGATTGGCTACCTTGGTGGCCCTGTCGAGATGGCAGAGGAAGAAAAACGGTTGGTCTTTGGTTTCTGCGGAGGCTTCACAACCTTTTCCAGTTTTGCCTATCAATCGTTGGAACTGCACCGCAATCGCACAATTGTATTCGCAGCCGGAAACATCCTGCTCAGTCTGATGCTGTGCTGGCTGGCCTTGTGGGTCGGATTGGTGCTGACGGGCGGTTTTACATAACGTGCATATGCATGCGGATTGCCAGATTCCCCAGGATCCAAACTGTTCCACCAATGATGATCAACAATACAAGCGTTGAAAAAAGGATCAGATCCAGATCTTCGCGGCTGCTTCGGCGTCGATCAATGTGCAGGAAATACACCAGCTGTACGACCAACTGCGCCAGGCCCAGCAAGCCGATGGACAGGTAGACACCTTTTGTTTCTATCCCGATCCAGTACGCGATCAGAAAAACTGCCAATGTCAGCAACAGCGACCCGCCATAGCCGATCACGTAACGCCGACGCTCGCGATGGTGCATCTCGGTTCGTCTATCCATAGGCCAAGCCTCCGAAATACACGATGGTGATGATGCCAATCCAGATCAGGTCGAGGAAATGCCAGAACAGAGCCAATCGCACGACGCGCGACATCAGCAGATCAGTCAGGCCCATCACCCGCAACTGGATACCCAGCACGATCAGCCAGAGGCATCCTGCCGCCACGTGCAGCCCGTGCAATGGCACCAACCCATAGAATGCCGACAAGAACCCGCTACGCTGAGGGATACCTCCCTTTTCGGCCATGGCCATGAAGTCGCGGATTTCAAGAACCAGAAAGCTGAGGCCTAACAAAAGCGTCACTGCGAACCACAGAACAATGCGCGCCCGCGGCAAGTTGTATTTCAGTGCCAACATGGCCAGACCGACCGTCAAGCTGCTGGTCAGCAGGATCATGGTTTGGGCAAAGATGCTTTTGAGGTCAAACAGCTCGTGCGGTCCGGGCCCGCCAGCTTGCGCATCAATCATCGTGATGTAGATGGCGAACATCAGACCGAAATAGACCAGGTCGCTCATCAGAAAGACCCAGAACCCAAATGTGACAACCTCAGAGAACTTGTCGGCACTGGCGTGGTCTTCACCAAGGTTCAGGCCCGGATAACTTTGCGATGGTGCGCGTCTCATGTCGCGGCCTCCATGTCAGGACGAGCAAGGCCGCAGTTTTCCGTTGCTGTTTCATGATCGCGGTCAACTGCGCTTGAACTGTGAACCAGTGCCAGCCAGGCCTCGTGTTCCTTTCGGACTTCTTCCGCCGGGATGACCAGTTCAGTACTGGTATCAAAGGTCCAGACAATGATGGACAGGATGATTAGAACGGTGATCAACGCCGCCAGCCACCAGATCCACCAGACCAGTGCAAACATCCAGATGCCGCTGAGAACACAAAGGACAAAGCCAATACCGGTGTTGCGCGGCATTTCAATATCTTCATACGCGTCGGGCGTCGGATAGGCCTCGCCCCGTTCTTTGGTAGCTGCAAAGTCATCCCTACCAGTGACTTCAGGGATAATAGCAAAGTTGTAGGGCGGTGGCGGCGATGGGATTGACCACTCTAACGTGCGCCCGTCCCAAGGGTCGCCCACAGGCACGCGTGTCTTATCCCGGTCTCGGATGCTGACCCACAGCTGGATCAGGATCGAGAACAGCCCGCAGGTGATAACCAATGCGCCGATGATGGCGACGATCATATAAGGTTGAAATGATGGGTCAGCGTAACTGAAAGACCGCCGGGGCATCCCCATAAGCCCGACAAAGTATAGCGGCATAAATGTCAGCAGGAACCCAACGGTCCAGCAGAAAACTGAGACGCGGCCCCAGAATTCGTTCAGACGGAACCCGAAAGCCTTGGGGAACCAGTAGTTGTAGGCCGCCAACAGGCCGAACAGCACACCCGGCAGCAGCGCGTTGTGAAAATGCGCCACCAGAAACAGGGTGTTGTGAACCTGATAGTCCACAGTCGGGTTGGCCAGTACAACACCACTGAGCCCGCCGATCACAAACAACATCAGAAACGCCAGGCTATAGAGCATCGGCACCGAAAACCGAATGCGCCCACGCCACAGCGTCGCCATCCAGTCATAGACTTTTACGCCGGTCGGGATGGCAATCAGCATGGTCGCGATGCCAAATACCGCATTGATCAAGGCGCTTTGCCCCATCGTGAAGAAATGGTGCAGCCAGACCGTGAAGGACAACACCGCAATCGACATGGTAGCGATGACCAGTGAGTTGTAGCCGTACAGCCGTTTAGCTGAGAATGTGGCGAAAACCTCGGAATAGATTCCATAGGCAGGCAGGACGAGCAGGTAGACCTCTGGGTGGCCGAACAGCCAGAACAAATTGGCATAGTTCATCATGTTGCCGCCGAGGTCGTTCGTGAAGAAATGGAAGTCCAGATATCGGTCGGCAGCTAGCAGTAGCGCGGCAACCCCTAAAGGCGGCATTGCAAAGATGATCAGGATCGAGCTGCATATGATCGTCCAACAATACATCGGCAACCGCATGAACTTCATCCCAGGCGCACGAAGCTTATAGATCGTCACGGCAAAGTTTATGCCTGTCAGGGTGGTACCGACACCTGAAACCACGATGGCCCAGATCCAGTAATCCGGCCCAACGCCAGGATTGAACGCGGCCCCGGTATATGGCGGATAGGCAGTCCAGCCGCCAGTCGAAAACTCTCCGACCACCAGCGAGACCATCAGCATCATCCCGGCCGAGACGGTAATCCCAAGCCCGATCTGGTTTAGTCTGGGAAACGCCACGTCCCGCGCGCCGATCATCAGCGGGATCACATAGTTCGCGACGCCAAAGACAAAAGGTACAGCCACAAAGAAGACCATGATCGTGCCATGGGTGCTGAACAACTCCGCGAAATGCTCGGCCTCAAGAAATCCATCGCCTGGCCCCACCGCCTGTTGCGCGCGCATGACCACGCCTTCCAACACCCCCCGCGCCAGCATCACGATGGCAAAGACGATATACATGATGCCGATTTTCTTGTGATCCGCGCTGGTCAGCCAGTCTCGCCACAGCGGCCCCCAAAGTCTAAACCATGTCAGCAAGCCGACCACCGCCAGAACACCAATAATGACAATTGCCGCCGCAGCATTGGCGATAATCTCGTTTGTGCTTGGGTTCTGGATTAGCCCAGCGACAGGAAACGCATCCCAAGTGAGGCGACCAAAGAACCCAGTATCTGTGGTTGTCATTGACTAGCCTCCTGCCCGAAGGTTGACGTTCCGGGTTGTTGGTCCTGTGGCAGCGGCTTGCCATTGTGGTAACGTTGCAGAATGCTGTGGAAAAGATCGCCGTCATCCAACGTAAAATACAACGCGGTTTCAGGCATCTTATCTGTCCCGAGTGCGGCCTGAACCTCGTCCCGGTCCGTGCGCATGGCAAGCGTCTCATACGTTGGCGGATCCAACGTAATGCCGTTCTGACGCACGCCCTCGACCCATGCGTTGAATTCATCCGCTTGCATGGCGACCGTACTGAATTTCTGCTTGGTAAAGCCGCGTCCGTTATACTGCGTGTTTTCGCCTTGCATCGTCTCGGGCGTATCGGCCACTACATGCAGCTGCGTTGTCATCCCCGGCATGGCGTAGATCTGGCCCGCCAGCGCCGGGATCATGAAGGATTGCATGACAGTGTCCGTCGTCAACGTCATCGCGACCTGCTGTTTCACTGGGATGCCCAGCTCTCCGACACTGGCAATGCCGAGATCGGGATAGATGAACAGCCACTTCCAATCCAATCCGACAACCTGCACCCGCAGCGCTGGTTCTTCGCCAAAAGGGGCGGAATAAGGATCCAGTCGGTGTGTAGCTTTCCAAAGATAAAACGACAGGATGGCCACGATGACTACAGGCACACCCCACATAAGAAACTCCAGCCCGGGTGAGAAATCCCAATTGGGCCTGTAGGCGGCGGCACTGTTCTTACGCCGGCGATAGCGCAGAGCAATCAACGGAACCAGAACCAGTACCGGAATCACTGCGATCAGGATCAGCCCCGTCGCACGCAGCAGATGCGTTTTTTGCACCGCTGCAATCGGTCCTTGAGGATCCATGAAACTGTCACTGGCCAATGCGCCCTGGGAGGATGCAAGAACCGCAGCAACACCCAAAAGTGCTGGCACGGTTGCACAGAACATCCTGAAAATGGTCACGCCTGCTCGCCCTCAAATTATAAGTCCAATACGGTCAACTATCGGCAGAGTCTGACAATTTCTCAAGGAATATTCCGAACGACACCGTACAGGGACAGATAATGGTGGCCCGTACTAGTACATTATTGACATGCAATAGCCGTCGGGCGAGACCTGAGGGTGATGTTTCGGTTTGCTATCACCTTTCTGTTCTGCCTGCATGCAACAGCAGCACTGGCGCAGGATCGAGCGGCAATCGAGCGGCAGTTTCAGGACTGGATCTGGCAAAATGTATGGCCACAGGCATCGGCCAAAGGCGTGTCCCGCAGCACTGTTGAGCAGGCCTTTTCCGGAGTGACATTGAACTGGGATCTGCCGGATCTAGTGCCCCCCGGTCACAAACCCATTGGTCGCAAAAAGCAGCAACAGGCCGAATTTGGCTCTCCTGGCCGGTATTTCAATGCAAACGCGGTGCAGGGCGCCACGTCCGTTGGCCGGAAGATGGCCAAGCGACACGCACAAATTCTTGCACTGGTCGAGACGGAAACGGGTGTTCCGTCAAGCATCCTGTTGGCGATCTGGGGCCGCGAAAGCGGGTATGGCCAGGTGCCGATCCGCCACGATGCGTTTCAGGTTCTTGGCACCAAGGGGTTTATGAGCACCCGAGCGGATTTTTTCACGAGCGAGCTCATCGCCGCTTTGCAGATCGCCGAAGCGGGCCATGTCTCGGGGCGGGGGATGAAAAGCAGCTGGGCCGGGGCATTGGGGCAACCGCAGTTCATGCCTTCCAGCTTTCTGACCTACGCCGCCGATGGCGATGGCGACGGTCGCGCCGATATCTGGGCATCGCCTGCAGATACACTCGCCTCGATCGGTAATTACCTTGACAGGCACGGCTGGGTCGAAGGGCGGGACTGGGGGTTCGAGGTGGTCGTGCCAGGCGATATGTCCTGCACATTGGAAGGCCCAGATCAGGGGCGGCTGATTAAAGATTGGGCTGCTATGGGAATCACAAGAGTATCGGGGCGACCGTTTCCGGCACATGAACTGTCGGCAGAGGGCTATCTAATGATGCCTGCGGGGCGCAATGGTCCCGCCTTCATCGTTACTCCGAATTTCTATGTCCTCAAGGATTACAACACCAGTGACCTCTACGCACTGTTTGTCGGCCACGTGGGGGACCGTATCAACTATGGTGTCGGGGATTTCAGCAGTCGGTGGGGCAATGTTGGTGGCCTCTACCGTTCGGACATCACCAGAATGCAGCAGGCGCTGGAACAACACGGGCATGATGTCGGAGGAGCAGACGGGCTGCCGGGTTACAAAACCCGCAGATCCATCGGGCGCTGGCAAGAGGCAACCGGTCGCGCGCCAACCTGCTTTCCCGAGGCCCGCATGAAAGCCCAACTGGCCCCCTGAAAGCCCAAGCGATTCGCGGCGGACAACGGCTGCGCGGGACTCATATAAACAGCTGAATATTTGCGCTTCACGAAAATGTCATAGCTGCCGGGAGTTTCAAAATATTATTTCAGCGGCCGACCCTGTTACGGTTCCATTCGGCCTTCCCCCGCTCATTTCACCACAAAACCTTTTACCTTTGTTAAAAAGGTGCCACCTTCCGCCGCAGTGAAAGAAGGCTTTCGCAATTGGATTTCCGACATATCACTGGAGTCAGTACGACACGAGTTTCGCGTTCCCGCACGATCTGGATCAAAGCGAATCCCAATTGATTACCGGAAATACAACGGATCAGGGTCGCCACGCACCTGAAGTTGCGAGCACCCGACACCAAAAAATGGGAGTAAGACATATGAAGAAAATCATCCGAACCTCACTGGCAGGACTATTGTCCTCAACCATGATCACCGGCGCTGTTATGGCGGCTGGAACTCATCCTGTTACCGGCGAAGCGCTGGCAGATGATCAAACCTTTACCTATCGCATTCTGGACGAACACAGCTCGGTTGACCCGCAGGTCGTCGAAGACGTTTCTGGCGCGGAAATCGTACGTGACCTGTTCGAAGGTCTGATGAACCAGGACGAGGACGGGAATCTGGTTCCGGGTGTTGCCACAGGCTATACCACCAACGACACCAAAGACGTCTATACCTTTACTCTGCGCGACAATGCGAAGTGGTCGAATGGTGATCCGGTGACCGCAGGCGACTTTGTGTTTGCCTGGAAACGCGCCGTCGATCCCGCCCTGTCGTCGCCCTACGCGTGGTTCATGGAACTGATGTCGATCGAGAACGCCGCCGAGATCATCGCAGGCAACGCATCGATTGACGATCTGGGCGTCAAAGCCATCGACGACAAAACGCTGGAAGTCCGTCTGAGCGCACCTCTGCCCTACTTCCCGCAGATGACAACGCATTCGACCACCTTCCCTGCGCCGCAAAAAGTGATTGAGGAATTTGGTGACGCCTGGACGAAGCCGGAAAACATCGTTTCGAACGGTGCCTATGTTCTGACCGAGCACCTTCCGCAGGAACGTTCCGTGCGCGAGCGTAACGAAATGTACTGGGACAACGACAACACTATCGTTGAAAAAGTTGTGGCGCTGGTCATCAACGACGAAAACGTCGCGCTGACCCGCTATCTGGCCGGTGAGCTGGATCGCACTGAAATCCCAGCCGGTCAGTACCCGCGGCTGAAGCAGGAGCATCCGGACGAGGCCATCAGCTTCCCGCGCCTGTGTAACTACTATTACACCTTCAATGTGTCCGACAGCGGCCCCGAAGCCTTCAAGGATCCGAACGTCCGTCAGGCCCTTTCGCTGGCTGTAGACCGTGCGATCATCACCGAAAAAGTATTGGCTGGTGGTCAGCCCGAGGCCTACACTTTCGCGCCCGAAGCAACTGCGGGTTTCACCGTACCGGCAGTCGAAATGGCGTCGATGTCTCAAGCCGAGCGTGACGAACTGGCGAAGGAACTACTGGCAGAAGCCGGTTATGGCCCGGATAATCCGCTGAGCTTTGAAATGGTTTATAATACCGCAGAGAACCACAAGAAGGTCGCCGTTGCGTTGAGCCAGATGTGGAAACAAAAGCTGGGCGTAAACGCCGAACTGGCCAACATGGAATGGAAGGTCTTCCTGGAAGAACGCGGTAACCAGAACTTTGAACTGGCCCGTGGCGCATGGTGTGGCGACTATAACGAAGCGTCCACCTTCCTGGATCTGCTGCAGTCGGACTCAGGCTACAACGACGGCAAGTACAACAACGCCCGCGTTGACGAATTGCTGACCGAGGCGAAAACCTCGGATGATCCAGCCCCGCTGTACACCGAGGTCGAGCGCATCATCGCCCAGGAAACTCCGGTTATCCCGATCTACCACTATGCCGGTGTCTACATGATGGATAGCGACGTCGGGAACTGGCCGGTGAACAATGTCGAGCAGAACTGGTACTCGAAGAACCTGTACAAGCTCGCAGATTAATCATCCTTTGATCACGCACTGCCCCGGGACACTTTCCGGGGCAGCGCCAATAATGGGGGCATGGAATGCTTGCCTATAGTTTGCGGCGACTGCTGGTTGCCATTCCGACGATCCTATTGCTGATCGTCGCCTGTTTCTTTCTGATGCACTTCGCGCCCGGAGGGCCCTTTACCTCAGAGCGGCCCTTGCCGCCGCAGGTTCTGGCCAACATTGAGGCGCGGTACGGGCTGGACCAACCGCTGTGGAAACAGCTGTGGGATTACCTGTACAACATCGTCGTGCATTTCGATTTCGGCCCGTCCTTCAAGTTCAAGGACCGGGACGTCAATGACATCATCGCGCAAGGTTTCCCGATTTCGCTGACTTATGGCTCGCTGTCGTTTCTTCTTGCGACCGCAGTGGGCGTCAGCCTCGGCATCGCGGCGGCGATCAAGCATAATAGCTGGATCGATTACTTCGCCGTGGGTCTGGGGATTGCGGCGCAAGCGCTACCGAACTTCATCATGGGACCGATCCTGATCCTGACCTTCACCCTGTGGCTGGGATGGCTGCCGGGCGGTGGCTGGAACGGTGGTCAGTGGCAATACCTGATCATGCCCGTTATCGCACTGGCGACGTCCTATATGGGATCTATCGCGCGGATTACGCGATCATCGATGCTTGAGGTTCTGAACTCGAACTTCATTCGCACCGCGCGGGCGAAAGGCCTGCCCACCAGAACCGTGATCTGGCGCCATGCGCTGAAACCCACGCTGCTTCCGGTCGTGTCCTATCTAGGGCCAGTCTTTGTCTACGTGCTGACAGGTTCTGTCTTTGTCGACATCTACTTTTCGACCGGCGGCCTGGGCCAGGCCTACGTGGGCTCTGCTCTGTCCCGCGACTACGCGGTGCTACTGGGGGTAACGATCCTCTATGGCGCGCTGACTGTAATCGTCAACCTGCTGACCGATCTGGCTTATGCCTGGTTCGATCCGAAAATCCGGTACTGAGGGACTGGCAATGCTTGGAAAATCACAAAAAGCCGCCCATCTGGCCGAAGAGATCACCGATTACACGGTCGTTCAGGGGCGTTCACTCTGGCAGGACGCGCGCATGCGTTTTGTCCGAAACAAAGCTGCAATGGCAAGCGTTTTCATTTTGGGTCTGATCGTGCTTTTCACGATCATCGGTCCCTATTTCGCGGTGTGGAGCAACGAGGAAATCGACTGGAACGTCATGGGTGACGTGCGCGGGATGGGTATGCCATCCGTCGAATCCGGACACTATTTCGGTGTCGATGATCTGGGGCGTGATCTATACAGCCGGGTCATTCAGGCGACGACCACGTCGCTGCTGGTTGGCCTGATCGGGGCAGCGACAGCTCTGATCGTCGGAACCTGTTACGGCATTGCTGCCGGGTATATCGGCGGCCGGACGGACAGCGTCATGATGCGGTTCGTGGATATCTTGCTGGCGATCCCTGCAACACTTGTCATCATCCTTCTACTGGTTGTGGCCGGGCGATCATTCTTCATGCTGTTCATCGCGCTTGGTGCGGTCGGTTGGCTGACCATGGCCCGGATTGTCCGAGGCCAAACACTGACCTTGAAGAACCGCGAATTTATCGAGGCCGCGCGTGCCGCCGGTGTCAGTGAATTTACGATCATGTACCGCCACATCCTGCCCAACTTGCTGGGTGTGGTGATCGTGTATGCCTCGCTGCTGGTGCCCGAGATGATCCTGACAGAAAGCTTCATCTCATTCTTGGGACTTGGGATTTCAGAACCCTACACCTCGCTGGGCCGTCTGATCGCCGAAGGGGCTGGAACCATGGGCTATGGCACCCTGTGGCAGCTGATATACCCCCTGACATTCTATGTCGCCATCATCATCACCATGTTCTTCATCGGTGATGGTTTGCGTGACGCTTTAGACCCGAAGGATCGTTGATATGAGCCTGTTCTCTGTTAAGGACCTGAGCGTCCGCTTTGATACACCTGATGGTGTGGTCGAGGCCGTCAAAGGCATCAGCTTTGACATCAATCCCGGTGAATGCCTCGGCATTGTCGGCGAAAGCGGGTCGGGCAAAAGCCAGACTTTCATGGCGGCGATGGGGTTGTTACCGACGGCCGGGCGTGCATCCGGATCGGCCCTGCTGAACGGCAAGGAAATCCTGAACCTACCCGTGAACAAGCTGAACAAAATCCGCGGTGACGATGTCGGCATGATTTTTCAGGATCCGCTGACCGCCCTGACCCCGCACCTGCGGATTGGCCAGCAAATGCGCGAAGTGTTGCAGGTGCATGAAGGCCTGCAAGGTTCAGCTGCGCGGGCGCGCTGCCTGGATTGGCTGGATCGTGTCCGCATTCCAGAGGCAAAGCGCCGCCTGGATCAGTATCCGCACGAATTGTCGGGCGGTATGCGCCAACGGGTCATGATTGCCATGTCGATGCTGTGCAACCCAAAGCTGCTGATTGCGGACGAACCGACAACTGCGCTGGACGTCACCGTACAGGCCGACATTCTTGATCTGATGGTACGCCTGCAAAAGGACGAAGGCACCGCGATCGCCCTGATCACTCACGACATGGGCGTCGTCGCGCGGATGTGCGATCGCATTCAGGTCATGCGGATGGGTGCATTCGTCGAAGCCGGAGACACGCGTGAAATCTTCCGCGCACCGCAGCACGAGTACACCCGCACGTTGCTCGAGGCGATGCCGCGGATCGATGCCGGTGACGCACCCAAAGCATTGGGCAAGACGGATGAACCGCTGCTTAAGGTCGACGACGTCAAAGTTCACTTCCCGATCCACGTTCCGGGCGGCCTGTTTGGGCACAAGGTACCGCTAAAGGCCGTTGACGGAGTCAGCTTTGATATCCGCAAGGGCGAAACGTTGGGAGTTGTGGGTGAATCCGGCTGTGGCAAGTCCACGCTTGCGCGTGCGGTACTCCAGCTGATCGAACCCAGCGGCGGCAATGTCAGCTGGCTGGGCCATCCAATCGTCGGGCTGAAACGGGCCGAACTGAACAAGTACCGTAAGGATCTGCAAATTGTATTTCAGGATCCGCTGGCCAGTCTTGATCCACGCATGACGATTTCAGCTTCGATTGCCGAGCCACTGAAGACCTATCGCCCCGACCTGACCGAGCGTGAACGTAAGGAATTGGTCGCCGAAATGATGGAGAGGGTGGGGCTGAAGGCCAATATGATCAACCGCTACCCTCACGAGCTATCTGGAGGGCAGAACCAGCGTGTGGGAATCGCGCGGGCAATGATCAACAAGCCCAAGCTGATTATCTGCGACGAGGCCGTTTCAGCTCTGGATGTGTCCATTCAAGCTCAAATCGTGGAATTGTTGCGCGAATTGCAACAAGAGTTCGGCCTGTCGATGATCTTCATCAGCCACGACCTATCGGTGGTTCGGGCTGTGTCGAACCGGATCATGGTTCTGTATCTGGGACGCATTGTCGAGCTGGGCGATGGTGAAGTGATCTGCTCTGAGCCGATCCATCCCTACACGAAGTCGCTGATCTCGGCCGTGCCGATTCCCGATCCGGACGTGGAGCGCAGCCGCACACGCCTGAAACTGCCCGGTGAGTTACCCTCGCCCATGGACCCCAAGGCGGCACTTCGGTTTTTGCCCAGTCGCTTAGCGGCTGGTGAGGCAAACTACGTTCCGAAGTTGAGCGAAATCGCTCCGGACCATTTCGTAGCCGAACATGACCCGCTCGAAACCATCATGGGCAACGCGTAGACTGTTCCCCAAAGCCGTCAAACCGGCTTTGGGGATGCTTTGTGTGACGTGTCGCAAATGTTTTTCCACTTGCAGGCCAGAGCAATGCAAACTTCGCGACAACCTGCCGCAATTCAACAGTGTTTGGCACGATACCGGCAATTTCCCGCGCTCAAGCTTTTGACTCTGCCTCCTGGAAAATGGCAGGTTTTAACTAATACGAGTCAGCTACGTTGCACGACATTGATTAACCTGGCTTCGCAGAATATGAGCTATTCTCAAAATGCTGCGGATTGTCCAAAGTAAATTGAATTTGAGAGGTCACATGACACGTAAGGTCACTAAGGCGATTTTTCCCGTAGCAGGGCTGGGCACCCGGTTCTTGCCAGCGACAAAATCTGTCCCCAAAGAGATCATGACACTTGTTGACCGACCCTTGGTTCAATATGCGATCGACGAGGCCCGGGCAGCCGGTATCAAGGAATTCATCTTTGTGACTTCGCGCGGGAAGTCCGCGCTCGAGGACTATTTCGACCATAATCTGGTGCTCGAACAGGAACTGAAGGCCAAAGGCAAAGACGAATTGCTTGAGACCTTGAATGCAACAAATATGGAAAGCGGTGCTATCGCTTATATCCGACAGCACAAAGCGCTGGGTTTGGGCCACGCTGTCTGGTGCGCACGGCGACTGATCGGGGACGAGCCCTTTGCTGTCATGCTGCCTGATGACGTCATCGCTGGCGACAAGCCTTGCCTTCAGCAGATGATCGAGGCGTATGAGGAAACCGGAGGCAACATGGTTGCCGCGATGGAGGTACCGGCGGAAATGACAAGTTCTTACGGCATCTTGGATGTCAGTGAGAACGTTGGCGCCGTGACCCGTGCGAAAGGGATGATCGAAAAGCCAAAGCCAGAAGAGGCCCCGTCAAACCTTGCGGTAATCGGGCGATATATCCTCGGGCCTTCGGTTCTGTACAATCTGAACCAAATGAAAAAAGGCAGCGGGGGTGAAATCCAGCTGACCGATGCTATCGCAGAGGACATCGGGAACGGTGTGCCAGTCTTTGGCTACAAGTTTGACGGGCAACGGTTTGATTGCGGGTCCAAGTCGGGTTTTCTGCAGGCAACGGTGGCATTTGCTCTGGCCCGAGATGACCTGCGCGATGATTTGAACCGGTACCTGCATGACCTCATTGTTGCGAACAGGGCTGCTCAGTAACTGAATGCCTTGCGCTAATCCGGCAACTCTCAAGAACCTCGGGTTTCAATGCGGTCACACGGCGGGTGCACCATGAAGAAAATTTGCCCTGTCATCCTTTGTGGCGGATCCGGAACGCGCCTGTGGCCTCTTTCGCGCAAGAGTTACCCCAAGCAGTTTGTGCCCTTGATTGGCGACACCAGCCTTCTTCAGGAATGTGCCGACAGACTTCGTGGACCGGCAGATGCGCGTTATGCCAAACCTTTGATTCTGACCAACGAAGCCTTTCGCTTTGTAGTGCCTGAACAACTGGCCGCTGTTGACATCGATCCCGGACCGGTTCTGATCGAGCCCGAGGGGCGCAACACGGCTCCGGCCGTTCTGGCCGCAGCCTTGTATCTGGCAGAGTCCGATCCTGATGCTGTGATGCTGGTGGCACCGTCCGACCATGTCGTTCCAGACAAGCCTGCTTTTCATGCGGCCGTCGCGCGAGGCGCCGAAGCTATAGAAGAACGAGGCGATCTGGTGACCTTCGGCATCACACCTGACAGGCCAGAAACGGGATATGGCTACCTAAAGCTCCGCCACGCACCTGACATCACAGACGCCACGGTTCCGCTGGATCGGTTCGTTGAGAAACCGGATCTGCACAGCGCCAGGGCCATGGTGGACGAAGGCACATACCTTTGGAATTCAGGTATTTTCCTTTTTGGCGTCAAGGATATCATTGCTGCCTTTCAACAGCACGCTCCTGATCTGTTGGACCCGGTTCAAGCCGCTGTCAAAGGGGCCAAAACGGATCTTGGCTTTTTGCGCCTCGACGCTGATGCATGGGCAAAGGTTCAGGATATCTCGATCGACTATGCCGTTATGGAAAAAGCCAGCAATCTCAGTGTAGTACCTTATGCGGCCGGATGGTCTGACGTCGGCAGCTGGTCTGCCGTGCAAGAGCTGAGCAATCCTGATGCTAGTGGCGTTGCCACAACCGGCGAAGTCACCGCCATTGACTGCCACAACGTGTTAGTGCGCTCGGAGTCGCCCACGCAAGAAGTGGTTGCGATGGGTCTTGAGAACGTAATCACAGTTGCCATGCCTGACGCTGTTCTTGTTGCAAGCATGGACAAGGCGCAGGACGTCAAACAGGCAGTTGCAGCACTGAAGGCAAAAGGCGCGAAACAAGCCGAAGAATTACCCGTCGATCATCGCCCGTGGGGCTGGTTTGAAAGCTTGGTCGTCGGAGAGCGGTTTCAGGTCAAACGCATTCACGTCCATCCGGGCGCGGCACTGAGCCTGCAATCGCATCATCACCGATCCGAGCACTGGATCGTGGTCGAAGGCACGGCCAAGGTTACGATCGGCGAAGAAGAACGCCTCGTATCCGAAAACGAGTCCGTTTACATCCCACTGGGCGCGGTTCATCGAATGGAGAACCCCGGTAAGGTCCCCATGGTGTTGATCGAAGTTCAGACCGGGACTTATTTGGGCGAAGACGACATTGTCCGCTACGAGGATATTTACGCCCGAGATTGAGGGGCGTTACAGGATTCCCCGGTGATCACCGCAATACCTGCCGATAGGTAGAATCAATCACTCTTCCCCACCAATTTGCGAAACAAAAGCCATTCATCGATAGCTTCTGTTTCGGCGATGGAAATTCACTGGTTAACAAAGTTCTTCCGGGGAGTACGCCCCGGTGAGGCGGGATTCAGACCTGCCACGGCAGTTTGACGCGCAATCATTGATGGACCGACGGTCTCAGGAGGACGCCCATGTCGCAAAGCTCACCCCGATTGAACCTACCCTATCTGCAACCTGCACAGGCGCAGAAACACGTCACCCATAACGAAGCGCTGCGACAGCTGGATCTGGTCGTGCAGCTGACTGTTGCTTCGCTGCAAGCAACAACCCCGCCCGCCGTTCCCGAGCAAGGTGAAGTCCACGCGCTTGGCGGCAACCCTGTCGCTGAATGGAACGGTCAGGCGGGCAAGCTGGCCGCATGGCTGGATAATGCCTGGCATTTCGTCGTGCCCGAAATTGGGTGGCGGGCGTGGGATCAGGCAGCGAAGCAGCTGAAAGTCTGGGATGGCACAAACTGGATCGATCCGCCAATCGCGGCCCAGAACTTAGGCGGTCTGGGCATCGCAACCGGGTATGACAGCACCAACCGTCTGTCCGTTCGGTCTCCGGCCACGTTGCTAAGCCATGACGGCGGCGGTCATCAACTGAAAATCAACAAGGCAGGTGCCGGTGATACTGCCTCGCTGTTGTTCCAGTCGAACTGGATGGGACACGCGGAAATGGGCCTGTCGGGCGGCAACGGTTTCTCCATCAAGGTCTCAGCGGACGGAAGCTCTTGGACCGAAGCACTGAGTTTCGATCCTGCAACGGGTATTTCCAACGGGGCAGCCGTTCAGGCAAGCGCAGATGACACGACCATGGGCCGTCTCATGCGCGCGGATTACGGGTATGGGCCCGGCAACTTATTGGGGTCAGTATCCGAAAACGGCGGCGCCCCTACCGGCGCAGTGATTGAACGAGGCAGCACAGCCGATGGCGACTATGTCCGATTTGCCGACGGAACGCAGATTTGTTCCGCTGCGTTGACCGCAGTCGGATGCACCGCAACGGACGGTGCTTTGTTTGCAAGTAGCTCAAGTACGTGGAATTTCCCGTCCAGTTTTGCTGCAGGCACCACACCTGTCCTAAGCGGTACCGCTGGCAAGATCGCGCGGTTCCTCAGCTTTGATGCCGCTTCTACCACGGACGTCACCTGGCAGGTGCTGTCAACCTCTTCAGATGCCTCGTTGGCCGTTCCGGCGCTCACGGCAATCGGGCGATGGTACTGAAAACCACCGCCCGGGCGTGAGTCCGGGCGGTTATTTGTTGCGTAGGTCCGTGTCGGCCTGCTTAAGAAACCAAGCATAGGTTTCGCGGATACCGTCATCCAGTTGAATTCGATCCTGCCAGCCCATATCACGCAAGCGGGACACATCCATAAGCTTGCGCATAGGGCCATCCGGTTTGCTGGCATCCTGCGTTATGCGTCCGGTAAAACCTGTCGTTTCAGCGACCAGCACGGCGAGATCGGCAATCGAGATATCATGTCCACTTCCGATATTGATATGGCTGAGCATCGGTTGGGTGTTCGCATCATAGACGTCGCGCGGAAGGTCCAGAACAAACAGCGCCGCATCGGCCATGTCATCCACATGCAGGAATTCGCGTCGCGGGGTGCCGGTGCCCCAGATCACCACCTCGTCAACCCCATCGCGCTGTGCTTCGTGAAAGCGACGGATCAGGGCAGGTAGAACATGGCTGTTTTCCGGGTGAAAGTTATCTCCGGGCCCGTACAAGTTGGTCGGCATGACTGAGCGATAGTCGACCCCGAATTGCCGGTTGTAGCTTTCACACAGCTTGATCCCGGCGATCTTGGCCACCGCATAAGGTTCGTTTGTGGGCTCGAGCACACCGGTCAGCAGCGCATCCTCGCGCATCGGCTGGGGAACATCTCGCGGGTAAATGCAGGAACTGCCAAGTTGCAGAAGGCTTTGAACACCAGCGGCAAAGGCCTGATGGATCACATTGCATTCGATCATCAGGTTTTCATAGATGAAATCGGCCGGAAAGGAGTTATTGGCATGAATGCCGCCCACCTTTGCGGCCGCCAGGATTACGACATCTGGACGTTCGGCCTGCATGAAGGCGCGCACTGCGGCCTGATCGGTCAGGTCCAGTTCGGCGCGGGTGCGGGTGACCAGCTCCAACGCTTCACCTGCTGATTGACGCTGCTGCAACCTGCGCAGGATCGCACTGCCAACCATACCGCGATGCCCTGCGATATAGATCTTGCGCATATCGTCCCCTTAGCCATTTTCCAATGTGACGGGTATTTCCAGACCGTGCTGTTTCAGCAAGGCATGGCGCTTGGCGGTTATCAGGTCTTCGGCGACCATTTCCGCACACATCTCCTGCACGGAAAGCTCGGGCTCCCAGCCCAGTTTCTGTTTCGCTTTTGATGCATCACCCAACAAGCTGTCCACCTCGGCCGGGCGGAAATACTGGGGGTCAATCCGCATGATCACGTCGCCCGGCTTTAGGGCTGGGGCATTGTCACTTTCAACGGCGGTGACCGTCGCAATCTCATTCACGCCTTCGCCGTAAAACTCCAGACGGACGCCAAGCTCGGCCGCGGACCATTCGATGAACTGACGCACCGAATATTGCTTGCCCGTGGCAATTACATAATCTTCGGGCGTTTCCTGTTGTAGCATCAGCCACTGCATCTGCACATAATCTTTGGCATGACCCCAATCGCGCAGGCTGTCGATATTTCCCATGTAGAGACAATCTTCGAGCCCTTGGGCGATATTGGCCAGCCCCCTGGTGATCTTACGGGTGACAAATGTCTCGCCCCGACGCGGGCTTTCGTGATTGAACAGGATGCCATTGCAGGCATACATCCCATAGGCCTCACGATAGTTCACTGTGATCCAATAGGAATAGAGCTTGGCCACCGCATATGGCGAACGAGGGTGAAATGGAGTTGTCTCGCGTTGCGGTCTTTCCTGCACCAGCCCGTATAATTCGGAAGTCGAAGCCTGATAGAACCGGGTTTTCTTCTCCAGCCCCAGAAACCGGATCGCCTCAAGCAAGCGCAACGTACCCAAGGCATCAACGTCAGCTGTATACTCCGGCGCTTCGAAACTGACGGCAACATGGGATTGGGCGCCCAGGTTATACACTTCATCCGGCTGAACCTGCTGCATGATGCGGGTCAGGTTCGATGTATCGCTTAGATCGCCGTAGTGCAGACGCAGCTTGGGGTCCGGCTCGTGCGGGTCCTGATAGATATGGTCGATCCGCTGAGTGTTGAACGAAGACGCGCGCCGTTTGATGCCATGAACCTCATAGCCTTTACTCAGCAAAAGCTCGGCTAGGTAAGACCCATCCTGACCTGTAATGCCTGTAATCAACGCAGTCTTGGCCATGAATACGCCCCGCCCTGTTCCAAAACACTTTTCTTCTGTTCCAAAGACAGTAAGAAGCCGCGGAAAGCAACCCAAGGTCCCATAAGGGATTGAATCCATCTTCGGTTTCTAGGACTGTGCCTTCTCTAAGGGCGCCTATAACAAAAAAGGAATTTGAACTATGCGCATTGCGATGATTGGCACCGGGTATGTGGGGCTTGTGTCGGGTGTGTGTTTCTCGGATTTCGGGCACGATGTGATCTGCGTCGACAAGGCCGCCAACAAGATCGAGATGCTGCAGGCCGGCGAAATTCCGATCTACGAGCCCGGGCTGGATGTCTTGATGGCCAAGAATGTCGCCGCAGGCCGTCTGAGTTTCACCACCGATCTGGCCGCGGCCGTGAGCGGCGCGGATGCTGTGTTCATTGCAGTTGGCACGCCTACCCGTCGCGGCGATGGTCATGCAGACCTGACTTATGTCACAGCCGCCGCAAAAGAGATCGCGCAGGCCGTCACAGGCTATACTGTGATCGTGACCAAATCGACGGTGCCGGTCGGAACAAACCGGATGGTTCATAATGTGATCTCGGAAACAAATCCGCAGGCCGAGTTTGATGTTGCCTCGAACCCGGAGTTCCTACGTGAAGGGGCCGCCATTGACGATTTCATGCGCCCCGACAGAGTGGTCGTCGGCATTGAAACAGATCGCGCCGCTGAGGTCATGAACGAGGTTTATCGACCCCTTTACCTACGCGACTATCCAATCCTGACCACCGATCTGGAAAGCGCGGAAATGATTAAATACGCCGCCAATGCCTTTTTGGCGACCAAGATCACCTTCATCAATGAAATTGCGGGTCTGTGCGAACGGGTCGGCGCGGACGTCAAGGAAGTGTCGCGTGGCATCGGCCTGGATGGACGGATTGGCAACAAATTCCTGCACGCTGGCCCCGGGTATGGCGGCTCATGCTTTCCGAAAGACACCGCGGCATTGGCTCGGATCGGACAGGAATATGCCTACCCGATGCAGATCACCGAGACAGTCATTCGTGTAAATGACGGGGTCAAGAAACGGATGATCGAGAAAATCCGCGAGGCCTGCGACGACAATTTCAATGGCAAGACCATCGCGGTGCTGGGCGTCACCTTCAAACCCAATACCGACGACATGCGCGACGCGCCGTCGCTGACCATCGTGCCCGCGCTGATCGGCGGAGGCGCAAAGGTACGGGTCGTCGACCCGCAGGGCCGGTCCGAGGGCGAAGCTCTGCTGCCCGGCGTTGACTGGGTCGAGGAGCCTTATGCGGCGGCCAAAGATGCGGATGTCGTGGTATTGCTGACCGAGTGGAACGAATTCCGCGCGCTAAATCTGAATGAGATGGCCGAAACCATGCGAACTGCCCGCATGGTTGATCTGCGCAACATCTATTCTGAAAGCCAGGTGCTGAAATCCGGTTTTGATACCTATGTAGGCGTCGGGCGCTGAGAGCACCGGGTAGGGTCGTCAGACTTTATCCAACGCTTCCTGCAGCTTTGCCAGCTCACCGTCGCGCATCGCAATAGACTGTGCCGGATAGGGAAAATTTCTGGCGCGGACTTCGGACTGGAACTCTTTTAGCGCTGTTACCCGTTCCTGGTACACTTGCTTGTGCAGACGACCCAGATCGCCAAAGGCGTGCGCGTGGCGCGGAGGGTTTTCAGCCTCGCCGCATATGTCGGCCATAAACAGGAAAATCACATCGCCCGCATTGCCCGACCCCAGCGAGATGGTAACGATCGAGGTCTTGTCGTTCAGCAAGTTCAGCGTGTCCTCGGCCACGCATTCAATCTCGCACGCTATGGCGCCAGCATCTTCGTAGCGTTTGAAGGTTCGATAGATCTGCATCGCCTCATCTGAGGTCCGACCAAAGGCACGCAACCCGCCCGCCCAATGGCTAAGAGACGGAACCAGACCCATGTGAACCTGCACTGGGATGCTCTCACGCGCCAGCATTTCAACCACTTCGTATGAGCGGTTGGTAAAATACATGTCGGCGCCTTTTTCCATGCACTCGATAGCGTGGCGCATGATTTCGTCATTGGTGGAAAACTGACCCCAATTCATCGCGGTGCCCGCGAAATGGGTGGGTGCAATCTCTCGCGCCATGTCCAGATGCACGTCCCAAAGTGTCAGCAGGTCAATTCCGGCGTCAACGCATGCCTGGATTTCGGCCTCGTTCGCCGGATTACACATGGTCATCCGCTGGTCAGTTTTCTTAAGGTCCAACAGGTCTTTGACGGTGTAGTTCCTCTGCGCCGGGCGGCGGCCAAATGTGTAAATATTCTTCATGACGGTCCCTGTTGTTAGATAGCAATTGCCGAGTCCCGAAAGACCCGGCAGCTGAGAATTGCTGATTGATTATTCGGCAGCCCAGATTTTGCGGCGGCGTTCCTTGACCATTTCATTCCCTTCGTCTGTTCCGTCATGGAAGGTGTTAAACCATTCATCCCAGGGCGTTTCCCAGGTGCCATAATTGCAGTCGAAAAACTTGTGATGCAGTTGGTGGAAGAAATCGCCCACCTGGAACTTGGCATTTTTGCCGAGTTTCAAGTGCTCAAATCCGGCGTGAGACACAGGCGCACCGATCCCATGATGGAACAGCAGGAAGATGGCGTGGATCGGGTGCGACGGCAGCAGGAAAAAGATCATCGTATCGAACATCAGAAAGAAGCTCTCGACCGGGTGCATCGCCAGTCCGGACCACGGCCCGGTATTGATATTGCGGTGATGCCAGGCGTGGACTTTGGTATAAAGGGTCCCGACATGTAGCAGGCGGTGCAGCCAATAGAAATGAAAGCCCGCCCAGATCGGAATGAAGACCACCATCGCGACAAACCAGACCGGGTAGCTGTCGAAGGTGATCATTGTGACCCAGCCATTGGCGTAGGAATAGAGGATGAAACACTCCCAAAACGTCCAGAAGGTCAGTGCCGGGCCGAGGGTCCAGAACATGTTGTCCCAGACCTGATTTTTAAAGGTAAAAATCTTGGCGCCCTTCATCATCGGGCGCATGTCGTAACGGTATTCGTCCTGCTGCGTGCGGAACTTCCACAATGCCAGGTGAAGACCTCCTGCAACCACCATCAGAATGCAGAAATTGCGAAACCAAATCTCGGCCACCCAATCCCAGCTTAACGTCTCGATCCGTGCCAGCGAAGGGGTCAGGTAAGTCCACGTTATGATGGCGAACACCAACAGAAACGCGCGCAACGCCAGTGGATTCCAGCTTTGCAGCAGGTATTTCAGCACAGCCAGCGGCTTCATCGGCCAGTCCCAATAGGGAGAGGTCTGGATCGGCAGTTGCGGTGTGTAGTTCCAAATCTTGCGTTTGGGGCGTGTGGGTAAGGTCGGTTCGGTCATGGCGTGACTCATCTGTTCTATTCGCTGGTCGAATTCTTACCTGCAATCGCGGATACCTCAGAACGCTATGTATTGCAGGTCAGGCCAAGTTTTGCTTAGCCTGCACACATGACCACTCGTATCCCCTCTCTCAACTGGTTGCGCGTGTTCGAGGCCGCGGCCCGTACCGAAAGTTTTGCACGGGCGGCGGTACAACTGAACATGTCCGCAGCCGCCGTCAGCCAACAGGTCAAGGCGCTGGAAACCCGATTGGGCACGCCCCTGTTTCACCGACACGCCCATGCAGTGACACTGACCGAGACCGGGCGGGCCTATCTTCCCTCGGTTCAGCAATCGCTGTTGATGCTTGAAACAGCCACCACCGGGCTGTTCGGGGAAACGCGGGAACAGAGACTGTTTGTGCAATCCGTCCTGCTGTTTGCCCATGGGGTGCTGGCGCGGGGATTGCCCGAGTTTCAGGCCACGCAACCACAAATCAACCTGTCGCTCTCCACGGGCAACTTGATCTCGGATTTTGCCAATCGTTTTACCGACTTGCAGATCGTTTTCGGAAACCCTGCATTGTTCGGTACCGAAAGCGACGAACTGTTGCGCGAGCAACTATACCCGGTTGCGCCGCCGGATATCGCTGCTCAGATCACCAAACCGCAAGATTTGCTGAGGTTCACTCTGATCGAAGTCTCGACCCACCGCGCAAGTTGGCCGCATCTATTCGAAACGCTCCGGTTGTCGACGGGTCAGGCACACTATTTCTTTGCCGACAATTCACTGATGGCCGCCGAGCTTTCAGCTTGCGGAGGCGGTATCGCGCTGGCCCGCGCGCCTGCCTCGGATCGGATCATGAGCCTGTCCGGACTTGTGCCCTGTCTTCCGGACATCATCTGTCCGGGGCAAGAGGCCTATCATCTGACCTACCCATCCCGCACCGCTTTGCGTCCCGCAGCGCGCGTATTTAGAGAATGGTTGCTGGACTACAGCGCAGCGTTCCAGACGCGATAGCGCCCTTGTCCAGTGACCTCACGGATCAGGCCGCGTTTGGTGAACAGGTCCAAGTTTCGTTGCACCGCAGCTCGCGAGGCTTTTGTCAATTCTTCGGCCAGAGGGGCCGAGACCATTGGCCAAGCCGTCAGGACCTCGATCAGAACTGGCGGCGTGCGCCCGCTCAGGTCCGCGGTGGCCTCTGTCGCGCGCTGTTCCCATGTGCGGACCCGATCAAGATGGAGCAACGCCGCCAGTGCCGCTTGCCCAGCACCATGAATCCAAGCGGACAGTTTTTCATTCGGCTCTCCAGCACCACGCAAAGCACCAGGACCAGATAAGGTAAGCGGCATAAACAATGCACCGCCCCGACCCATAGTCGCAGCGTGGCGTGCCGCAATTATAGCGGCTTCTGTATCTTGCCCGATGCCCTGTGACAGTGCGCGCCAGGCGTGGAAGGCGATCGCAGATTGAGTTACCGGATGTAGGCCAGCGGCGTTGCCCATCAATTCCGCCAAATCAGCGACGGTTTCCGGTATCTCATCAATGCCTTGCGCAATACGGTCAAGAAATGCGGTCAAACCGATCTCCCACCCTCCGTCTGACGGTTCGGCTCCGGACGTCAGCCGCCGGACCGCCCATCCGGCTCGGAACAGGGCCTGCACGTCGTCGCCGGTCGCCCCGATCCGCAGCCCTGTCCATAAGGCCAGGCGGTCGACACTGATCCGGTCGCCGGTCCACCATCCGAGGTCTGAAACCTCCATCAGCGCCAGACGATGGCCCCACCCTTTGGGCCCTGCGCGTAGACGTTCGTCCAGCGCCCCAAACGTCGCCGCCAGATCGGCCAGCTCAAAAGACAATTCTGCTTGCGCCGCGCGCCAGTCTCTATGATCAAACAGCAGCCGCTGGTCCGCACGTCTGCCGGGGAACAGAAAATCGCTTTCGGACTCTTCGTCCAAAGGCGGCATGAACCACAGGTCTTCGTCCTCGGGCGGCTCGGTGTCATAGATACTTGCCGGGCCATCCTCGGCCTCTTCCAGTTCGGGCAGGATGCGCTTGGATTTCATGGCCGGTATTCTTCGGGCATTTCGGTTCGTTCTCAAGTGATTTTACGACAAAGAACCCATCACCCGGCAAAGCTGGATGTAAGAACATTCAGTTGGCCCATCAAATCCGTCTGTGCATCATGGCCTAACACCATATAGCCAAACCCGTCCTGTGCCCAGGTTGCGGTTGCCAACCCGCTGAGAACAGAGTGTTTTACCGGCTTATCCTCGGCCCCAGGCCCTTGTCGAATGACGCAGAACGCAAATGGCTGCCCTTGCCCATCCGAGTATACGACCTGAACCAAAGGCTTTCCGTTGAACGACAAAACCTGCGCCCGCTTTAAATCGAGACCCGGTAAGTTTTCCAACACCTCACGGTTTAGGGAACGCCCCAGCTGCGCCTCGGCCAGTGTGAACTGTGCGTCTAGCGTAACTGGAGAGTTGTCCAGCTCTGCAATTGTGTCCGGCACATAGAGCGATTGGTAGATCGCAGCCTGCTCAGCCCAACCGAGATCAGACGGCCGTGTAGCCCAGAAAGTCGCGGAAACAGCAATGATCGCCCCAGACGCCGCCACCCCGATCAGACGAAAAGTGCCAGCCGCATGCGACACCGGCGCCGGGGTCGGCAGATCTATTTCAGGGGGTTTCGCCGGGACGTTCTGGAACACCTCCTGAACTACATTCGCAATCGGGTCCAATGCCATCAGGCGGGCCTCGAGCGTGGGATCGGCCTCAATTGCATCCTCAATTACGCGGCTCTGGTCTTCGTCCAGATCGCCTTCCAGATACGACAGCAGCGTCTCATCAGAAAACTTCATTTGCCACCCCGTCGAACGGTGTCAAGTGCATCGTGCTGCATTGCGGTTTTCAATTTCTGCCGGGCATTTGACAGCCGACTCATGATTGTGCCGATGGGAACCTCGAGCAACGCCGCGGCCTCGCGGTAGCTGTAGCCTTCGACAAACACAAGCATCACTGTTTCCCTCTGCGCTTCTGGCAGTTGCATCACTAGGGTAAACACTTCAGCGGCAAAAATATTCGTTTCTGCATCCGGTCCTGTCGCCACCAGTTCTGCCTCGGGCGTGACCGACAGCGCCTGTGCCTTGCGAACGGACCGGGCGCGCAGTTCGTTCAGCCAAATTGAACGGCAGATCGTCATCAGCCAACTGTCCAGCCGCGCATGCGACGTCACCTGATGATGACGCTCCAACGCGCGCAGGCAAGTTGCCTGCAACAGGTCATCGGCAATGTCCGAAGCCCCAGACAACGCAAGACCAAACCGCCAAACGCGTTTGGAGTGCGTCTGGATCGCGCCGCGTACGGCCTGTTCGGAACTCAATTCACCGCTCATCGAATAAATTGCGACCTGTGTGTGTTTGTCTTTCACGAGCCGGGCCCGCGGGTTCAGGACTGACACAGACTCTGGAGGAAAGAAATGAAACTTCTGTTCAAGGCGATCACGATTGCGTCGATAATTATTGCAGCTCCGGCCTTTGCGGCCAATTGGACGCTGAACTCGGATGCTTCACATCTGGCCTATGGTACGGTCAAAATCGACGACATCGGAGAGGTCAATTCCTTCACCAATCTGTCCGGTCACGTAAGTGAGGACGGTTGGGTAAAGATTGATGTCGACCTGTCCTCGGTCGAGACCAATATCGACATTCGCAATGAACGCATGATCGAGCACGTGTTCCGCAAAGCGGCATCGGCCACATTGTCAGCACGGATTGACATGGACGCAGTCTCGAAACTTGACGTGGGCAAAAGCGAGACTTTCGAGGTCGAGGCCAAATTGTCGCTTGTGGGCACCGATGTGGATTTCACGACCGAGATGTTCGTTTTGCGCATATCCGAATATTCAGTCATGGTCTCAACCAATGACATGGTCTTTATCAGCGCCGAAGACGCCGGCGTAACAGCAGGCGTGGACAAGTTGATGGAACTGGCTCAGTTGCCGGGCATCACGCGGACTGTGCCTGTGACCGCTCGGCTGATGTTCACTCTGGACAGCTGAGACCGCTGAAACTCTGTGCCATGTCGGGCAGCCATCAGTGTCAGCAACCGCACCTTCGCTTCCCCGATATGCGCCGCCAACAGAGCGCAGGCTGCGTCGACCTGACCGGCCTGTGCCAAGCGCAGCAATTCCTGATGATTCTGCCGCTTATTCGCCAACTCCACCAGCCCTTCGGCATCCAGCTGCTTTGGAAGGTTGTTTCTCATTTCGTTGCCAAGGGACTATCCGCTTTCTTAGGGCGAACCAGCCCCCCAAGTGTCGCTTAGACGGTATCCACCGGGCCAGGGATCGTCCGGGTCCAGCATGTGCTGATGCACACCGGTAATCCAGCCCCGGCCAGAGATTTCAGGTACGATCGCATTGCGATCGCCGATACAGGTTGCCTGTACAATCCGGCCCGTGAACTGCGAGCCGATGATGGAAACCGCCTGGAAACTCTGCCCGATCTGCATTTCGCCCTTTGCCGCCATCAGCGCTATGCGCGCCGAAACCGCCGTTCCGGTCGGGGACCTGTCGACTTTGCCCGGCTGGATCGCAACTGCAGATTTTCCACGCAGGCCAGTTGCTGTCTTTTCCAATGGGCCGCAAAACGCACAGAACGAAATGTGATCCCAATCGGGGTTTTCAGGATGCGAAAAGCCAAGCTGATCATTCGCGGCATTGGTGATCGCGACGCCCAGACAGGCGATATCGCGGGCCTCGGCCTCGACAATATCAAAACCTAACGCGGCAGCGTCGACCACAACAAAGCTGTCCCCGCCATAGGCCGTGTCCACGCTCAAAGTTCCAACTCCCGGCACTTCAAGCGGAACAGCGATCTTGTCCGCAAAGCTGGGTAGGTTCTGCACAAAGATCCGCTCGGCCTTGCCATTGCGGCATTCAGCCCGAACCAGAACCAGGCCGCCCGGGGCTTCAAGCGTCATACGGGTTTCCGGCTCCTGCATCGGGATGATCCCGCCGTCCAACAGAACGGTTGAAACACAGATCGAGTTCGAACCGGACATAGGCGGAGTGTCTTCCGGCTCCATAACGATAAATGCGGCGTCAGCCTCGGGGTGTTTGGGCGGCACCAACAGGTTTACATGGCGAAAAACGCCCCCTCGGGGCTCGTTCAGCACAAAGTTTCGCAATGTCTGATCACGGGCAATGTATGCGCGCTGATCCCAAACTGTATCACCAGGTGGCGGAGCCACCCCACCGACGATCACGTCGCCGACTTCACCCTCGGCATGGGCTGAAATGACATGAATGGTTTTGCTGCTGCGCATTTTTGCCCTTTCAAAACCGTGTTGCAGAGAACGCACCAGGTGAAATCCGCGGCATTTGGCCAGCGACCATGGCCCCTACCATCTCGGCCGTTCCGGCCGATTGTGTCAGACCCAGGTGGCCATGCCCAAACGCATATATAACATTCGGGGATTTCGGCGACGCACTGATAACCGGAATACTGTCCGGCAGCGACGGACGAAATCCCATCCATTGCATACCGCCCTCGGTTTTCAGTCCCGGCAAGAATTTCTGCGCCTTCGTCAACAGCGTCTCGGCGCGTTTGTAATTGGGGGGCAAGTTCAGTCCACCCAATTCAACCGCTCCGCCGATACGCACGCCGCCGTTGATGCGGCTGGCCACAAAACCGTGACTGGAAAATGTCAGATGCATCCTAAGATCGAACGCCCCTTCCGGAAGGGTCGTATTATAGCCGCGCTCTGTCTCGAGCGGAATTTTATCACCGAGCGTCCGTGCCAGATGGTGGGACCACGCGCCAGCCGACAATACCACTTTGGCCACTTCTGTCGTGCCATTTGCGCAGGACACTCGAACACCATTGGAAGTCGGCGCTAAACCCAACACTTCCTTTTGCTCGATCTGCCCCCCGCGGTCGCGGAAGACCCGGGCCAGATGCTCGACCCATGTTTTCGGGTCGACGACATTCAGCCAATTGGGCGTGAATCCTGCATGTGTGAACCGCGGGCACAGGCCCGGTTGTTTCTCGGCTATCGCCTCAGGGCTTTCCAGCAGTTCGAATTCGATCCCTTGGCGGCGGCGCAATTCCCAAGTGGGAAGGCTGGCACGGTATTCCGCCTCGCCTTCATAGAGTTGCATCTGGCCGTCGCGTTGCATCAAAGCCTCGCCATCAACCGAGACAATCTGCCGTGTCAGGGCTGCACTGGACAATTCCATCAGGCTGGCCTGGGCGCCCAACAGGTTTTGATAGCGATCCGGGCGGCTAGCGCGCCAGAACCGATACATCCAAGGTGCGATTTGAAACGCATATGCTGTCGGAATCGACAGTGGACCCAACGGATCCAGCAACCATTTTGGAGCCTTACGCATAATGCCCGGCGTCGCCAGCGGCTCGACTTCTGAAAAGGCGAAAGCGCCTGCGTTGCCAGCCGACGTCTCCGCCACCACGCCCTTGCGATCAAAAACGCGTACTTGGTGACCCAGCCGTTGCAGCTCGAGCGCTGTGCTGATGCCGATGACGCCTGCCCCAATGACGATAACCTGCGGCATCAGGTTTCAATGCCTTCTCTGAACGGGTCTTTGGGGTCAAAGATCAATCGCCCCTCGGACATCACAAAGGCCTGCCCCGTGATCATAGGGATGACGCCCCCGCCCGGCCCCGACCGATAGGACAGATGATAAGAGCTGCCAATGACGCTTTCCTGCACGATTTCTTCTCCGGCGGCCAATTGACCTTCGGCCGCCAGACAGGCCAGCCGCGCGGAGCTACCGGTCCCGCATGGGGATCGGTCATAGGCGTCATCCGGACAAAGGACAAAGTTTCGGCTGTGCACGCCTTCACGCGGAGAAGCGCCCTGAAAGATCACATGATCCACAGGCTCGCCCTTCTCGCCCCCAATCCCCTGCGCGATTGTGGCCTCGCGAATGGCAATTGCGGCGTCGGTCATCTGACGAATGTTGCCGGGCTCAACAGGGATCGGGCTGGGATCGATGATGAAGAACCAATTGCCACCATAGGCGACATCTCCGGTCACTAACCCGAAACCGGGCACGTTCAGCGTTACTGCACGGCGCACCCGACGACTTTCGATATTCGTTACTGTCACGGTGTTTGGATCATGCAACTCAACCGTGACGACCCCAGCCGGGGTTTCAATGCGATGTGTGCCGACATCGATCCGCCCCAAATGCGCCAGCGTCACCGCCAAACCGATAGTCCCGTGGCCGCACATACCCAGTACGGCATCCACATCGAAGTAAATCACGCCAGCCACGCATGTGGGATCTACCGGTTCAACCAACAAAGCCGCGACCATTGCCGGCTGCCCGCGCGGCTCCAGCATGATCGAGCGGTAAAACACTTCGTGCTCGGTCGCCAACTGGTGGGCACGTATGGCCAATGGACCGGATCCCAGGTCAGGCGCTCCGTCTAGGATCACCCGTGTGGGTTCACCTCCGGTGTGGCTGTCGATCACATGCATTCAGCAATCACTCCGCCTTGCTTCGACCAGTCGGCAAACCAGTTGCGGAACAGGGCATATTGTTGTTCGCAATAGTTTCGCTGTGCATCGGTCAGTTCGTCGGTTTCATTGAAGTGTAGACGGTATTCGGGTTCTCCGTTCAAGACCAGCAGGTGCTTGTAATAGAGAACCAGATCCGGCCCTTCATCGAAGCTGGACAGAACATGGAAGGCATCGGTCAATTCTTGTGCGCGCCGGCGTGCTTCGGCATGACCCTGAGCTGCTTTTTGCGACAGCGCGGCCAGCAACAGCGCCTCATGCGGCAGAGCAGTGCCGATTCCGGTGATTGAGCCGGTTGCACCGCAGTTGACAAAGCCATGATAGACCTCGGTATCGACACCGACCATCAACGTGACCTGATCATCCTGACTGGTGATGTTTTCAGCCGCGTATCGCAGGTCGTCCTTACCACCGAACTCCTTGAACCCTAGCAGGTTAGAGTGTTCGGCTCGCAGCGCAAAGAACAGATCTGCCCGTGTCGCAAAGCCATAATACGGGCTGTTGTAAATGATTGCGGGCACATTCGGCGCGGCGGACAGGATCGCTTGGAAGTGGTTTTTCTGCGCAGCAGGAGAACTTCCCCGCGACAGAACTCGTGGGATCACCATCAGACCAGCCGCGCCCACTTTCTGCGCGTGCGCAGCATGAGCCACCGCAGATTTCGTATTGATTGCCCCAGCGCCGACCACAACCGGGAGACCGGCGCCAATCAGTCGCTCGACCCCTTCCATCCGCTGCGCGTCTGTCAGCAGTGGCCAGTCGCCCATCGAACCGCAGTAGACAACGGCCGACATCCCGGCCTCAATCATCTGTTGACCCTTACGTACCAACGCATCGAAATCAGGCGCGCGGTTTAGTGTACAGGGTGTCATGAGGGCGGGCATGGTACCGGAGAAAACGTCTGATTGCATGAATTCTTTCCTTTGACGGGCAATTGCGTGTGCGCTGGTTTCGCGTTCAAATACGGCGTATCGGTTATTGGATACGCGAACCTTTGGATTCGTTCGAAGAAAAAAAACGCGGTAACCCGTGTGGGGCACCGCGCTCATTTCTGCTTCAGGGTTTTACGATTACCGCAGCCTCAGCCCGGTGTCCGGATCAAACAGCATCGCACGTTCCGGACGGACAGATATACCGATCATGTCACCCTGCTTGCTACGCTGATCATCGCGCTCTTCCACAATCAGCTTGTCGCCGTTTGGTGTCAGCAGATAGGAATACGACACGCCGCCCAAGGCCTCTGTAAGATCGACGGTGCATACACCGCCAGAGCGATCAACTTGAATGTGTTCCGGTCGGATACCCAATGTCACCTTGGCTGCATCCGCTGGCACCGAATTGGTGACCGGAATCGAGTCGGTTAACGCGGGGTGACGGACAAATCCATCTACTACATCGCACTCGAGGAAATTCATCGCGGGCGACCCGATGAAGCCCGCTACAAAGCGGTTATCGGGATCGCGATACAGGTCCATCGGGGCACCGACCTGTTCGATGCGCCCATCGCGCAGCACCACTATCTTGTCGGCCATAGTCATCGCCTCGACCTGATCGTGAGTCACATAGATCATCGTCGCGCCAATTTCGTTGTGCAGACGTGCGATTTCCACACGCATCTCAACGCGCAATTCGGCATCAAGATTGGACAGAGGTTCGTCGAACAGAAACACTTCGGGGCCACGCACTATGGCCCGTCCAATAGCGACGCGCTGACGCTGACCGCCCGATAGGGCCTTTGGTTTGCGTTTGAGATATTGATCCAGTTTCAGAATGCCCGATGCCTCCTGAACCTTTTTGTTGATCTCGGCCTTTGGCACCCCGTTCATACGCAGACCAAAACCCATATTCTCCGCCACACTCATGTGGGGGTAGAGAGCATAGGTCTGGAACACCATCGCTACGCCGCGCTTGGCCGGGTCCATGTGGGTGACGTCGCGCACACCGATGTGGATTTCCCCCTCGGACGTTTCCTCAAGCCCCGCGATCATGCGCAACAGCGTGGATTTTCCACAACCCGAGGGACCAACAAAAACGCAGAATTCGCCGTCTTCGATTTGTAGATCGACGCCGTGGATCACTTGCGTCTGGCCATACCGTTTGATCGCACGGTTCAGAGTTACACCTGTCATGTCGCTTACATCCTGTCGTTATTGGCCATCCGGCGGGTTTCAGGGAACCGCCATGCCTGTGCCTCGGTCCCGATCTGTTCAGCCACGTGCCGCACGCGGGGAACCCAGGCTTCCAATTGATCGAAATCCATGCGTCCGGTCGAACCTGTCACTGAAATCGCACCTAGCATCCGCCCACCCGAAGTCAGGATAGGGCAAGCAATACAGATAATGCCGGGTTCATGTTCTTCATCGTCGACGGCGTATCCACGGCTGCGGATCAAGTCGAGATCAGCCCGCAGTTCTTTCTCAGAGGTCAGCGTCTTGTCGGTAAAGCGGTGAAAGCTCTGCTGAGACATCGTCTTGTTCAGCGCATTTTCATCAAGAAATGCCATCATCGCCTTACCGACCCCAGTGCAGTAAGCCGGGCCAACCTTGCCAGCCTGCGAATACATCTCGACCGGCTGCGCCGCGTTCCGCTTGTCTACATACAGGACCTGGCTGGAATCGAGCTGCGCCAGATGAACCGTTTCTCCGGTCTCGCGGCTAAGCGCATCCAGAAACGGCCGCGCAATAGGAGCCAGCGAACTCTGCGTCCAGGCCGCATGGGCCAGCCGCACCAATCTTAGGCCCGGCGCATAGGTCTGCCTGTCTGGGTCATATGACAACATTCCCTGATTGGTCAGGGATTGCAGAAAACGATACAGCGACGCTTTAGGAAAATCGCTGTTGTCCAGCAATTCCGCAAAGCGCACCGGGCGTTGAAACGCCGCTACTTGCTCAAGCACGTCACATGCTTTGCCTATTGTTCCGTCGCCAGCCACGGGTGCTTGATCTCCTCCACATACCCCACAGCGTCAGTGCGGGGGTCTTGACAACGCTAACCGATTCGATGTGTAGTTTTCAATATATAAAACTAGGTTTCATTATTTGGAACCTCAAAAATGGAAGCTAAGGGAGGAAACCATGCATTCCATCTTCAAGCGCACTGCGGCAGCACTGGCTGCCAGTGTGGCAATTGCAGCGCCGGCGTCGGCTGAACTGACCGGCGAGCTGCGGATCTTTCTTGACACATCGAACCCGGCGCCCCGCGCGACGATGGAAGCGATGATCGAGCGGTTCCAGGCACAGCACCCGGACCTGACCATCGAAACCACCGTTATCGACCGTGAGGCTTACAAGACCCAGATCCGCAATTTTCTGACTGCGGACACGCCCGACGTTGCGACATGGTACGCGGCAAACCGGATGAGACCTTACGTCGAGGCGGGATTGTTCGAGGACGTGTCGGACCTGTGGGCGGAGCCTGCGATTGGCGACAATCTGGCCTCGACCAAGGGCGCGATGACGATCGATGGTAAGCAGTGGGGCGTGCCCTATTCCTACTATCAGTGGGGTGTTTACTATCGCAAAGACATCTTTGATGAACTCGGTCTGAGCGAACCGACCACCTGGGAAGAAGAGCTTGCCAACTGTCAGAAGATCATCGATTCCGGGCGCGCATGCTACACTATCGGCACCAAGTTCCTGTGGACCGCGGGCGGCTGGTTCGACTACCTGAACATGCGCACCAACGGGTTCGATTTCCATCAGGATCTGGCAGCAGGCAAGGTCAGCTGGGAAGATGACCGGGTCAAACAGACCTTTGCCAACTGGAAACAGCTGATCGACATGGGCGCCTTCATCGACAACCACCAGACCTATAGCTGGCAGGAAGCCCTGCCCTTCATGGTCAAGGGCGATGCGACCGCTTACCTGATGGGCAACTTTGCCGTGGCACCCCTTCGTGAAGCGGGTCTGACCGACGATCAGCTGGACTTCTACCAGTTCGTAGCGATCAATCCCGATGTCGAACTGGCCGAAGACGCGCCGACCGACACGTTCCACATTCCAGCAAACGCTTCGAACAAGGAAGCCGCACGCGAGTTCCTGCGCTTTGTCGTTTCCCCGGACGAACAGACCGAGATCAACAATGGCAAGAACCTTGGGCAGCTGCCTGTGAACGCCAATTCCTCAGTTGATGACGACAAGTTCCTGAATCAGGGTTTTGAAATGCTGTCGTCCAACAGCCCCGGAGGCGTCGCCCAGTTCTGGGATCGTGACGCGCCTGCGGAAATGGCCAAGGCCTCGATGGAAGGTTTCCAGGAATTCATGGTCAAACCTGACAACGTGGACAAGATTCTGGCCAAGCTGGAACGGGCCCGCGGTCGTATCTACGACCAGTAATCTCTGGACCAGGGCCGGGCAGCAGCCCGGCCTACCCCCAAAAAACCGGAAAATCTATTCATGACCGTTGCCGTCGACATCCCCGAACAGGAAAGCTGGTTCCATCGCAACCAGCAACGCCTTGCCCCCTGGCTGTTTCTCGCACCGGGTCTGCTGTTCTTCATGGTCTATGTGATCATCCCGGTATTTCAGTCCTTCAACCTGTCGCTTTACGAATGGGACGGGCTGGGCGCTGCCGAATATGTCGGCGTTCGAAATTACGAGGATCTCTACTGGGAATGGGTCGACCGCGACGCGTTCTTCATCTCGCTCAAGAACAACCTGATCTGGCTGATCCTGTATCTCGCAGCGATCCCGGCGGGCCTGTTCATCGCGTTGTTCCTGAACCAGACAGTTGTAGGTATCCGCCTCTACAAATCTTTGTTTTTCTTCCCCTTTGTTATCTCTCAGGTCGTTGTCGGCCTCGTGTTCACGTGGTTTTATGATCCGACCTTCGGTCTGCTGAACGAATTCCTCGGACTGTTCGGTATGGGTCCGCTCAACGTGCTGGGCGATGAGCGGTTCGTGACTTACGGCATCATCTTCGCCGGGCTCTGGCCACAAACGGCCTATTGTATGATCCTCTACTTGACCGGCCTGAACGCCGTTGACCCCGAACAGATTGAGGCCGGCCGTCTCGACGGTGCCAAAGGCGCGCGGATGTTGTGGCACATCATCCTGCCGCAGCTGCGCCCCGCCACGTTCATCGCCTTTGTCGTCACAATTATCGGCGCGTTGCGCAGCTTCGACCTGATCTCGATCATGACCCAAGGCGGCCCGTTCGGCTCGTCCCGCGTGTTGGCCTATTACATGTTCGAGGTCGCGCTGTCCGAATACGGTTTCCGCATGGGATACGGAGCGGCCATCGCCGTGATCCTGTTCCTGATCATGCTATGCTTCATCGCCTATTTCCTGTGGTCGATGTATCGCGAAGAGAAGGGGCACTGAGATGTTTCCCAAACCCATCGAAAAACAACCCCGCGCAGCGCAGATCACCTATCAGGCCATGCTTCCCTTGGCATTGTTGTTGTGGCTTGGCCCGCTGTTGGCGGTCGCCCTGTTCTCGGTCAAGCCCGAGGCGGACTTCACCAACGCAAATTACTGGGGCATGCCGTCCAGCTTTGAAGGCGCGTTCAACTATGGGCAGGTGTTCTTCAACTCAGACATGCCGCGCTATCTGCTGAACTCGTTCCTGATCACGGTCCCCACGGTGATCGGAGCCGTGGCGCTTAGCTGCATGACCGGCTTTGCGCTGGGGATCTACAAGTTCAAATCGAACCTCTGGATTTTCTTCATGTTTGTGGCGGGCAACTTCGTCCCGTTCCAGATCCTGATGGTCCCGGTGCGCGATCTGACCTTGCAACTTGGCCTGTACAATACAAAAACCGGCTTAGTTTTGTTCCACATCGCGTTCCAGACCGGGTTCTGCACGCTGTTCATGCGCAACTTCATCCGCGCCCTGCCCTTTGAACTAATCGAGGCCGCCAGGGTCGAAGGCATCAGCGAATGGCGCATCTTCTGGTACGTGGTCCTGCCGCTGATGAAGCCTGCAATTGCGGCGCTCAGCGTGCTAATCTTCACCTTCATCTGGAACGACTATTTCTGGGCCGTTGTTTTGACCCAAGGCGCGGAAAGCCAGCCTGTCACCGCAGGCATCACCAGCTTTAACGCCCAATTCAGGGCCGCCTATCAGTTAATGAGTGCAGGCTCCATCGTCGCGGCGCTGCCGCCGGTGGCCATGTTCTTCCTCATGCAGAAACACTTCATCGCGGGTCTGACCCTCGGTGCCGTAAAATAACGCCAAACCAAGGGTTTGCAGAATGACTAAGATCACGTTTATCGGGGCGGGCTCCACGATTTTCATGCAGAATATCGTGGGCGACGCTCTGCTGACCCCGGCGCTTGCCGACAGCCACTTTGCGCTGATGGATATCGACCCGGTTCGTCTGGCTGAAAGCGAAGCCGTCGCAAAAGCCATGATCCGCTCTCTCGGCACCGGCGCGACAGTGTCCACGCACACAGATCGCCGTGCAGCGCTGGAAGGGGCCGATTTCGTGATTACCGCATTCCAAATCGGTGGTTACAAACCCTGCACGGTAACGGATTTCGAAATCCCCAAGCAATATGGCCTGCGCCAGACGATTGCCGATACGTTGGGCATCGGAGGCATTATGCGCGGACTGCGTACGGTTCCGGTACTCTGGGATGTGGCTCGGGACATGATGCAAGTCTGCCCGAATGCGACTCTGCTGCAATACGTCAATCCGATGGCCATCAACACTTGGGCGCTGTCCGAGCGATTTCCGTCGTTGAAACATGTAGGGCTTTGCCATTCGGTGCAGAACACGGTCGAAGAACTGGCGCATGATCTGGACATTCCCAAAAACGAGTTCCGCTACAAGGTCGCGGGCGTCAATCACGTCGCCTTCTTCCTGCGATTGGAACATCAGGGGCGCGATCTCTACCCTGCCCTACGTCAGGGATATGCGGATGGTCGCTTCCCGAAACCTCCGCTTCTGATGCCGCGCTGCCCCAACAAAGTGCGGTACGAGGTGATGGAGCACCTGGGTTACTTCTGCACCGAAAGCTCGGAACATCTGGCCGAATACGTGCCGTGGTTCATCAAAGACGGGCGCGAAGATCTGATCGAACAGTTCAGCATCCCACTGGACGAATACCCAACACGCTGCCAGGAGCAGGTTGCAAGCTGGAAGGAACAGGCCAAGACCCTGACCGACGGGCGGGATATCGAGGTCATTCGCAGCCACGAGTTCGCCGCCGACCTGATGAATGCAGTCGTCACCGATACGCCCTACACGGCCTACGGCAACCTACCCAACACTGGACAAATACCCCAGTTGCCGCTGGGGGCTGCGGTCGAGACCCCGTGTCTTGTGGACTCCAACGGTGTCCAGCCATCGGTCGTCACTGACGTTCCACCGCAATTGATCGCGCTGATGCGCACTCAGATCAACGTACAGGAGTTAACTGTTCGGGCGCTGGTTGAGCAGAACCCCGAGTTTATCTATTACGCGGCCATGATGGACCCCCACACCGCAGCAGAACTGGACCTGCGGCAGATCCGAAATCTGGTAAATGATCTTCTGGTAGCGCATGCCGACTGGTTGCCCGATTGGTGCAAACCTGCCAAGGCCGCCTGAGCCCAATTTTAGAAGGCTGAAAACAATGACAAAAAAACGCCGTTCACAGCATTGGTATGGCAAGCTGGACAAAGATGGGTTCATCCACCGATCGTGGATGAAAAACCAGGGTTTTCCGGATCACGCTTTTGATGGTCGCCCCATTATCGGCATCTGCAACACGTGGTCTGAACTGACCCCCTGCAACTCTGGCCTGCGGGATCTGGCCGAAGGCGTCAAACGCGGTGTCTGGGAGGCCGGTGGATTTCCGGTCGAATTCCCGGTCATGTCGCTGGGCGAGACGCAGATGAAGCCCACTGCCATGCTGTTTCGCAATCTATTGGCGATGGATGTCGAGGAATCCATTCGTGCTTATGGCATAGACGGCGTGGTCCTTCTGGGTGGCTGCGACAAGACCACACCGGGACAATTGATGGGCGCGGCTTCCGTCGATCTGCCGTCGATCGTCGTCAGTTCCGGCCCGATGCTGAACGGCAAGTATCGCGGGCAGGATATCGGCTCGGGCACCGACGTCTGGAAATTCTCCGAAGCCGTTCGCGCTGGTGAGATGACCCTCAAGGATTTCATGAGTGCCGAGTCCGGCATGTCGCGCAGTGCCGGGGTCTGCATGACGATGGGCACGGCCTCGACCATGGCCTCATTGGTCGAAGCGATGGGCATGAGCCTGCCCACCAATGCCGCTCTGCCCGCTGTCGACGCCCGCCGCATGGCGCTGGCGCATCTGACAGGCAAACGAATTGTCGAGATGGTGGATGAAGACCTGAAACCGTCGGATATCCTGACCAAGGAAGCGTTTGAAAACGCCATCCTGACCAACGCCGCCGTCGGCGGTTCGACCAATGCGGTGGTTCACCTTCTGGCGCTGGCGGGGCGTGTGGGCGTGGATCTGACGCTCAAGGATTTCGAGATCGGCTCGGAAATTCCGTTGTTGGTTAACTGTATGCCTTCGGGCAAATACCTAATGGAAGATTTCTGCTATGCCGGCGGCGTGCCGGTCGTTCTGAACGAACTCAAACCCTTCCTGCGCCCGGCCAAAACCGTTCTGAATAAGGACATCTCGGCCCATTATGACGGCGCCGAGTGTTTCAACACAGATGTCATCCGCCCCTTCAACGAGCCGGTAAAACCTGCTGCGGGCCTGCGTGTCCTGCACGGCAATCTGGCCCCGAACGGCGCCATTGTAAAACCCTCAGCGGCAACAGATGAATTGTTGGAAACCGAGACCGAGGCCTACGTTTTCGAAAATATCGAAGACCTGAAAGCCAATATCGACCGCGACGACCTGCCGGTCACGCCCGAGACCATTCTTGTGCTCAAGGGGTGCGGCCCCAAGGGCTATCCCGGCATGCCAGAGGTCGGCAATATGCCGATCCCGGCCAAGCTGGTGAAGGAAGGTGTGCGCGACATGATCCGTATCTCGGACGCGCGCATGTCTGGCACCGCCTATGGCACCGTCATCCTGCATGTCAGCCCCGAAGCCCAGGCAGGCGGCACGCTGGCGCTGGTCAAAACCGGTGATCGCATTCGGGTTTCCGCCAGCAAAGGCGAGCTGGAGCTGTTGGTCGACCAAAAGGAACTGGACGCCCGTCGCGCCGCATGGCAACCGGACGCGCCGCATTACACCCGCGGCTACGCGAAACTCTATATCGATCACGTCTTACAGGCCGATCAGGGCGCAGACCTTGATTTCCTCGTCGGCAAAGACACACGCCTTGTGACAAGAGAGAGCCACTGATGGACCAACCAGCCACATTTCACGACCTGAGCGGCGCATCGGTCTTCATCACCGGCGGCGGATCGGGAGTTGGCGCCGCGCTGACGGACGGTTTCATGGAGCAAGGTGCGAAGGTCGCCTTCATCGGCAGATCCGACGCCAGCGGTTTCGTCGAAGAGATGCGCGACAAACACGGCCGCGCGCCTTTGTTCCTGCAAGGCGACATGACCGATACTGAATTGCTGCATGCCACCATGGCCAAGGCCGCCGAGGCGCATGGCTCACTGAACGTACTTGTCAACAACGCCGCCAACGACAAACGGCACTCTCTGAACGAAACTACGCCCGAATTCTGGGACTGGATGATAGAGGTGAACCTGAAGGCCTATTACTTTGCCTGCCAGGAAGCTGCACGACAGATGCAGGGCAAAGGTGGGGCAATCATCAATTTCAGCTCGATCAGCTATATGATGGGCAACGCGGGATACCCGATCTACACCACATCGAATGCCGGGATCACCGGGATGACAAGATCGCTGGCGCGCGAATTGGGGCCTCAGAAAATCCGTGTCAACGCTCTGGCACCGGGATGGGTGCTGACGCAAAAGCAGTTGGATATGTGGGCCACGCCCGATGATCTGGCCGCACATCTGGGCCGCCAATGCCTCAAAGAGCATCTGACACCCGAGGACATGGTTGCACCGACACTGTTTCTGGCTTCCAACGCCAGCCGGGCCATGACCGGCCAGTGCATGGCCGTCGATGGCGGCGTTGTGGTATCGGGGTGAAGCTATGAATACAGAATGGATTGCCGTCGACTGGGGAACGTCTCACCTTCGGACCTGGGCCATGCGAGGCGGCACAGTACTGGATGCCGCGCAGTCGGATCATGGTATGTCCCGCGTGGCCAAGGGTGACTTCCAGGACACGCTGCTTACGCTGGTGGGGCACTGGCTCGGCGATGCTCCGGTCGATGTGATTGCATGCGGCATGGTAGGTGCGCGACAGGGCTGGGTCGAGGCACCGTATACGGCAGTGCCCTCTGCACCTTTGCCCGGTGTTCCAATCCGGGTGCCGAATACCGACTCTCGCATCCGCGCCTTTGTGGTGCCCGGTTTGAAGCAGAACACCCCACCGGACGTGATGCGGGGCGAGGAAACTCAGATCGCCGGCTTCCTGTCGACCCGCCCCAACTGGGACGGAGTGATCTGCCTGCCCGGCACCCATACGAAATGGGTACAGGTCAGCGCCGGCGAAGTCGTCAGCTTCCGCACCTTCATGACGGGCGAATTGTTCGACCTGCTGCGCAGCCAATCGGTTTTACGGCACTCGGTTGGGGATGGCTGGGAAGACACCGCCTTCGTCGAAGCCGTCGAGGATGCTCTGTCGAAACCGGAACAGCTGGCTGCGCGTCTGTTCGGGCTGCGTGCTGCGGACTTACTGCATTCTCAGAACCCAAACGTTGCACGGGCACGCCTGTCCGGATTGCTGATCGGCGCGGAACTTGCGGCCTCGCGCCCTTATTGGCTGGGCCAACAGATCGCAGTCGTCGGAGCCGAGGGTCTGTCCGATTTCTATGTCAAAGCACTGCAAAAACAGGGCGCCTTTGTCGAAACGGCGAATGCCACGCAATCCACTCTGGCCGGTTTGACCATGGCCCGCAACCTGACGAGGCAAACTGCATGAGCCGCCCCATCATCGCAATTCTGCGCGGCCTTAGGCCCTCCGAGGCGGCGCCCGTAGCGCACGCCCTGATCGCAGCCGGCATAGATCGGATCGAAGTACCGCTGAACTCACCAGAACCGCTTGAAAGCATTAGAATTATGGCCGACCAATTCGGGGATAGTGCCCTGATCGGGGCTGGCACTGTTCTAAGCACAGATCAGGTCGATGCGGTGGCAAATGCAGGTGGCAAACTTATCGTGTCGCCGAACTGCGACACTGAGGTGATCCGACGCTCGGTTGGGCTGGGGTTGGAGAGTTGGCCCGGTGTTTTCACGCCGACGGAAGCCTTTACCGCCTTGCGGGCCGGAGCCTCCGGTTTGAAACTGTTTCCCGGAACGATGGCCGGGCCCGAAGGACTGTCCGCGCTGCGGGCTGTACTACCCGCGGGCACTCTGGTTTTCGCCGTTGGCGGTGCGGGCTCTGAAAACTTCGGCACGTGGATCAAGGCTAGTGCGGATGGGTTTGGCATCGGTTCGGCGCTTTACAAACCGGGCTTATCGATTGACGACGTCACTGCGCGCGCGCAGAAGATCGTCTCGGCCTATGATGAGGCTATTGCATGAGCCAGATTCATGATGACCGCGCCTGCGAGCTGGGTGAAGGCCCGCTATGGCACCCGGCCCGGCGGCAACTGTTCTGGTTCGACATTGTCGGCCGCCGGATGATGTCCCAAGAAAATGGGAAACCAAAAAGCTGGACGTTTAATGAACACGTCTCGGCGGCGGGCTGGGTGGACCGCAGCACGCTGCTGATCGCCTCGGAAACCGGTTTGTGGCGGTTCAACCTGCTAGACAGTCAGAAAGAACTGGTTGCTCCGCTGGAGGCCAACAACTCCGTAACACGTTCGAATGACGGGCGTGCCGATCCCTGGGGCGGCTTCTGGATCGGCACCATGGGTAAGAACGCCGAACCCGGAGCCGGAGCGATCTACCGGTTTTGGCGCGGCGAACTGCGCCAACTTGTGCCGGACGTGACTATCTCTAACGCTATCTGTTTCGCACCAGATAAATCCTGCGCATATTTTTCGGATACAATGACGAAACAGGTCATGCGGTGGGCCCTGAGCCCTGACACCGGCTGGCCCGAGGGCGACCCGTCTGTCTTTCTCGACCTGCGCGCGGACGGGCTGAACCCGGACGGTGCTGTCGTGGACAGCGCGGGCAACATCTGGATAGCACAGTGGGGCGCCTCCCGCGTGGCCGCTTACGACACCGAAGGCCGGTTCCTGAAGGCGATTAGGTTCGCGGCGGCTCACACATCTTGCCCCGCCTTTGGTGGGGACGATCTGACAACGCTTTTTTGCACGACGGCCCGCGAAGGGCTGGATGCGGATACGCTTGAAATTCAACCGACAAACGGCATGACCCTTGCCGCACCCAACGCAGGGCGTGGTCAGCCTGAACACCGAGTCCTTCTATGAAACCCGAACTTGGCGTTTGCTACTACCCGGAACACTGGCCCGAAGCGATGTGGACGACGGATGCAACCCGCATGGTTGAAACCGGTCTGACATGGGTCCGCATCGGTGAATTTGCGTGGAGTCGGATGGAACCTTCACCAGGTGATCTGCGCTTGGATTGGCTGGACCGGGCAATTGAATCGCTGGGCAGCGCAGGGCTGAAAGTCGTTCTGGGCACACCGACGACAACACCACCACGCTGGATGTTGGACAAACACCTGGACATGCTGGCGGCGGACGAAGGCGGCGCTCCGCGCAAGTTCGGCTCGCGGCGCCACTACTGCTTCAGTCATCAGGGTTACATAGACGAATGCACGCGCATCGCCCGGATCATGGGCGAACGTTATGGGCGCAACCCGCATGTGGCGGCTTGGCAGATCGACAATGAATATGGTTGTCATGACACCACGCTCAGCTACAGCCACACTGCCCTGCAGTCCTTTCGGATTTGGCTGGCGGATCAGTACGGCTCGATCGAGGCACTGAACGCAGCTTGGGGCAACGTATTCTGGTCGATGGAGTATGGTAGCTTCGATCAGATTGACTTGCCCAACCAGACCGTGACCGAACCCAACCCGGCGCATGTGTTGGCCTTCCGCCGGTTCAGCTCGGACCAGGTGGTGGCGTTTAACAAAGCGCAGGTGGACGTGCTGCGCCCGCTGACAGATGCGCCCCTACTACATAACTACATGGGGCGCATTCTGACGTTTGACCATTTCAAGGTTGGTCAGGACTTGGACATCGCGACATGGGACAGCTATCCCATCGGCTTTCTGTCGGACAGGCTTGAAGCCGATGCCGTGCACAAATCCGCCTTTCTGCAGCAGGGTGACCCGGACATGCAGGCCTTTCACCATGACCTCTACCGTGCGGTTGGGCGCGGGCGCTGGTGGGTGATGGAACAACAACCCGGCCCCGTGAACTGGGCTCCGTACAACCCGGCCCCGCTGCCCGGCATGGTCCGCCTTTGGTCGCTGGAGGCCATAGCGCATGGCGCCGAGGTCGTTAGCTATTTCCGCTGGCGACAGGCACCGTTCGGACAGGAACAAATGCATGCAGGGCTGCAAACACCCTCGGTCCGGGACGCCCCCGGACTGGCCGAGGCCCGCCAGACTGCCGATGATCTGGCCAAACTGGGCGACGTCTCACTCTACAAAGCCCAAGTGGCAATCCTGTTCGACTATGCCTCGGACTGGGCGTGGGCAACGCAACCTCTTGGAGCCGGTTTCGATTACTTCCGTCTTGTTTTCTCGGCCTATCGTGCGTTGCGACGGGCCGGACTTTCGGTTGATTTTGTTTCAACCTCAAATGTCCCGCCTGACCGCTACAAGCTGATCCTCGCCCCCGGTTTGGCTACACTCGACGAAGGATTGGTCCAGAATTTGACCGAAGGCTGCGACCTTGCCGTACTGGGGCCGCGCACGGGCGCAATCACCCGGGACTTCCAGATCCCCGGTCCGGGGCGTCCCGGCCTGTCGGCCATGGATTGCGATGTTGATTTGGTCGAAACAATACCGCCGGGCTCTGAACGTCCAGTACAAGGCGGCGGTACCGCTGCTCATTGGGTGGAGCGCCTATCCGGCACGGCGCCAGACTTGTTGTCCTACCAAGATGGGAATCCGGCGCTGAAGGGGGTTGACGGGATATGGTATCTGGCCGGCTTCCCGGATGATGAATTATGGGATCGAGTGATCGCAATGGCCACTCAACAGACCGGGCTGCCCCTCCACCCTATGCCCGGAGGCTTGCGCAGACGTCAGACAGCAAGCCACGACGTGCTGATCAACTACAACGCTGATCCGGTCACCTGGAACGGTATCGAGATCAATGGGTGTGACGTTGTCTTTTCAGACCCGGACTGATTGCCTTTGAAATCTGACATCCGAAAGAATTGATACCGCTAACATAACCTGATAGGTGGCTTGACGGCAGATCAGGCCACAAACAGGTTGTGATAATGAACAAAACCCGATCCGATTTTCCCAGGTCCTTTCTCTTTGGTCTGGCGGCCCCTGCAAAACCGGTTCGCGGGTTTGATGCCTATCGCTTTTCGATCTGCTGGGCGCACGTTGTCCCGCATGGGCGCGGTCAGGTTGATCCAGTCGCGCTGGATGATTGCGACAAGTTGGTTGATGACGCATTAGAATATGGGCTGCGCCCATGCGGCATACTGGACCACTCTGTCTTGCCTCCGGAATTGGAAGATCTGGGTGGTTGGCGCAATAGCGACGTCGCCAGCTATTTTGGCGATTTCGCCGAGATTGTCATGGCCCGCATTGGCGACCGCGTGTTCAGTGCCGCGCCTCAGATAGAGTGTCCATCAGGATTGGCTGCCGGCAATCAAAAGCAGGATCTTCGTACCGCGGCCCGTAGCATGCATCATCAGCTAATGGCCAATGGTCGCGCGATACAAGCGATGCGTGGCTATGGGATGACCAATCTGGGAGCAGAAATCTGCACGGAAACCCCGGTAGCCTCTGTTCTGTTCAATATGATGTTTAACGGCGAATATCCAGTCGATCTGCTTGAAACACTTGAGCCCCACTTGCCGGCAGGATGGAGACACGACCTTGAAACAATTTCAGTACCGGTCGACTGGTGCGGCCTGACAATTCCTGAATCTAATCTGGTTCAGCTTGCCGAGTGTCTTCAGAGCATCCAGTGCGATAACACCAAGAACATTCCTATTTTTGTTACTGCACCTGCCACAGCACCGGCTGACCTTTCTGATCAACTCGACAACTTGTCGGCAATGCTGGATAGTTCACTCCCGGTGCAGGGGTATTTTCTTCAAACGACAGACGAGGCAGCGATAGGTGCCTTGAAATCCGTCGTGACCTCAGACGGGATGCCCTCACCATGGGTGAGTTCACCGGGAAATGTGCATGATCATTGGAACCTGGTGGCCGATATCGGTGGCACCAACACGCGGCTTGGCGTGGTGACAAACGGAGAGCTAACGGACCTGCACAAACACCCCACCGGTACGCTGGCCGATCTGCGCGAAGCACTGCACGACCTACGCGACACGATCGGAACTGATCCGCGCGCTGTGGTGGCCGCCGGGGCAGGACCGGTGAAGGACGGAAGCATCCGCCTGACAAACGCCAATCTGGACTTGTCCGAGACGGAACTGGCGCGCGCCACCGGAGCGCAGCACACGTTTGTTATCAATGACTTCACCGCCGCTGCGTGGTCAGTGGCCGAGATCACCAGTAAAGACGTCGAGGTTCTTCAAGGTGCTACCACTCCGCCTATGGGTACACGGTTGGTCGTTGGTCCCGGTACTGGGCTGGGGGTCGGCGCGCTGCTGTATTTCGAGGGGCATTTCCACACCCTCTCGGGTGAAGGCGGCCATATGGGCCTATCCCCCCGCCACCGGGATGAAGTCGATGTGTTTGACGCCGCACGGAAAATTGCACCGGACTGTTTCTTTGGCGACAGCCTGACGCTGGAAGCCGAGATGTTCCTAAGCGGCACCGGCTTGCCGATCCTGTACCAGGCCGTAGGGATTGCCGGAGGACAATCTGACACTCCCGTCCGGTCCGCAAAAGACATTCTGCAGGACGCCCGGGACGGGAATGACGCATGCGCAGTCAAAACCGCACGGATGTTCACAGAACACTTGGGGGCTATTATGGGCGATCTGGCTGTAGCGCTGGTGCCCGCAGGGGGGATCTTTCTGGTCGGTGGAGTCGCGGAAAAAAACCGCTGGCTCTTTGGGCAGGATTTCCTGCGCGCCTTCAACGCGGGCGGCCGGTTTGACGCGTTGCGCCAGTCGATGAACCTATATGTTTCAGAACAAGATGAATTCGGCATTGTTGGCGCTAACAATTTCTGCAAAAATGCGCTCGAGCACTAAGTAAACCGTATTAAGGCCTGCCACCTGAAAAGGACGCTGAAATGATCCTGTGCTGCGGAGAAGCCCTGATCGACATGATTGCCGAACCCACGGTTTCTGGAACTGAAGGGTATGTTCCGTATTCCGGCGGTGCCATCTTCAATACGGCCATCGCATTGGGACGTCTGGGCGCGCCGGCAGGTATGCTGACGGGCCTGTCGACAGATATGTTCGGAAAACAACTGGCAGACGCATTGCAGTCCAGCCACGTGGATACGACCCATTTGATCCGGTCGGACCGTCCAGCAACTCTGGCGTTTGTACAGCTGCAAGACGGTCACGCCACATACAGTTTTGTCGACGAAAACTCAGCCGGTCGTATGCTGCGTCCCGAGGACATGCCAGATCAATTGCCAACCGCAAGTGCGCTCTATTTCGGAGGGATCAGCCTCGCATGTGAGCCCTGCGCAGACGCTTATGCGGCCCTGCTGGAACGTCATGGTGCGGATCGCGCCGTTATGATGGATCCAAACATTCGCCCCGGTTTCATCACGGACCAAACCCGCTACCGCACCCGGCTAAACCGGATGATCGCTCAGTGTGACATCGTCAAGGTGTCAGATGAGGATCTGGACTGGATCATCCCTGGCCCCGAGAGCCTCGCCGAAAAAGTACCTCTGTTGTTGCAGGCCGGTCCCTCCGTAGTGATCATTACGCGCGGCAGCGAAGGCGCGACCGGTTATCTGACAGATGGAACCGAAGTCTCGGTACCCGTCAAACCCGTACAGGTTGTCGACACCGTCGGCGCAGGCGACACGTTCAATGCGGGCGTTCTGGCTGAATTGGAACAAGCCGGTCACTTGAACAAACTCGCCCTGCGCGCCCTGCCCCCTGAAAACCTGCGCGCAGCTCTGGCCAAGGGCGCTGAAGTAGCAGCCGTAACCGTGTCCCGCGCCGGAGCAAATCCACCCTGGGCGCATGAACTTTGAAAAAGATGAGACGTCCATGAAACGTTCCGACATCAACCGCATCAAGACTGAGGCGCAGGCCTTCATCCATTCGTTTGGCGCTGTTCTTCCGCCCTTTGCCGACTGGTCACCTGACCAGATGCGCAGCGCTCAAGCCGCAGGTATCCGCGAACGCGGGCTGGGCTGGGATATTACGGATTACGGACAGGGCCGGTTCGATGAGCTGGGTCTGTTCCTTTTCACCTTGCGGAACGGCGACGTGAACGACCTGGGCCAAGGGCGCGGCATGCTTTATGCGGAAAAGCTTCTGATCTCACAGGAGAAGCAGCTGTCGCCGATGCATCGCCACATCCTCAAGGCCGAAGACATCATCAACCGGGGTGGTGGCGACCTGGTGATGGAAATCTATGCCTCGAACCCTGAAGGCGACATTGACCGCGACACGCCGGTCGTGGTTCCCAGTGACGGTTGTCCTGTCACGATCCAACCCGGCGAGCATTTGCGATTGAAGCCGGGTCAAAGCGTGACTCTGATGCCCGGCATCTGGCATGCATTCTGGGCAGAACAAGGGGACTGCCTGATTGGCGAGGTCTCGACCGTCAATGACGACCGCACCGACAACGTGTTCGAAGATCCCATTCCGCGCTTTGCCACTATCGAGGAAGACGCCGACCCCGATTTTCTGCTGGTCGCGGACTATTAGGATCAAATCGCTTCCACCGCTGCGGTGTTTCCTGAGCATCAGCGTCCAGAGCACTCAATCGCTGGCAAGTTTGGCGAACTTACACTTTCAACCCGCAAGAAATGCCCCTTGGGTCATGCACCAATTCTGAAAGCAGTAGGAGTTTGTCCGAACTCAGCCCGAAACGCCCGCGTCATTGCGCTGGGGTTTTCATAGCCACAGCGACTTGCGATTTCGGCTACCGATTGCTCGGTCTCTGCAACAAGCTTGCGGGCGAGATTCAATCGTAGCCGCCGATATAGCGCACGTGGAGTTGTTCCTAGGTCAGCTTGAATGCAGGATTCTATTTTCTTTTGTGAACACCCCAACTGCCTAGCAATCTCCGGTATTTGCATCGGTGTTTCGAGCGTGTTCTGCATGATGGCCAGCACGCGGTTTACAAGCGAATGCTCGGACTTCATCGGAAGCGAGTAGGCTTGCGGCGTGCCCCGATTCATAAGCAGGTGCGCGACTTCCATGGACAACAGCGGCCCATGATCAGCACGGATCAAAGCATCGGCCAGCTCATAGGCGGCCATCGCACCCGGGCATGTCATCCGGTTTCCGTCGATCACATATCTTTCCTGAACCACGTCGACATTGGGAAAAGTCTCTTCAAATCGCGAAAGTTCGTCCCAATGAATGGTCGCACGGTGGTTATCCAGCAGACCAGCGCGGGCCAATAGCCAACTGCCGGTATCCAGACCCGCCAGTTTTGCATGTCGTTTGGCAGCAGGCCTGAGCGCGCGCGTCACTTGGGCGGTGTCCAGCCGAAGATACCCATAAGAGGGCATGACGACCAGCGCTTCGCCGCTTTCTTTACCCAACGCGTCATGCGGCGAAACCTGTAAGCCGCTAGAGCTTTGAACGGGCTCTCCGTCAGGGGAATAGAATCGCCAGGCATAGAGCGGCTTACGGGATAGGGTGTTCGCCGCGCGTAAGGGCTCAACCATGTTGGCAAGGCAGAGGTTCGAGAACCCGTCAAACAGAAGAAAGTTGAATCTCTGCATCAAATTTATTCCAATTCTGCACGAACAGGCACCAATTTGGCATGCCGTTGCATAATGCACTGCGGTTTCATTCGTCAATCACCTATCAAAGGAACCCGCGCTATGAACTTTGGTTTGTCCGACGAACAGGAAATGATCGTTTCCACCGTCCGCAGCTTTGTGGAAAACGAAATCTACCCGCATGAAGCAGCCGTCGAACACTCGGGTCAGGTACCGCATGAGCTTGGCAATGAGATCAAGCAGAAGTGCATCGATCTGGGATTCTATGCCTGCAACTTCCCCGAAGAAGTCGGCGGTGCCGGACTGTCCCATCTCGATTTCACCCTTGTCGAGCGGGAACTGGGCCGCGGATCCATGGCGCTGACCCATTTCTTTGGTCGACCGCAAAATATCCTGATGGCCTGCAATGACGAGCAGCGCGAACGCTACCTGTTGCCAGCCGTGCGTGGGGAAAAGATGGATGCGCTGGCGATGACCGAACCGGATGCGGGCTCGGACGTGCGTGGCATGAAATGTCAGGCCGTACGCGACGGCGGTGATTGGGTCGTCAATGGCTCGAAACACTTCATCTCGGGCGCCGAGCACGCAGATTTCTTTATCGTCTTCATTGCCACCGGTGTCGATGAAACCCCGAAAGGCCCGAAGAAGCGGATAACCACCTTTCTGGTGGATCGGGGCACACCGGGCTTTGAAGTACGAGAAGGCTATAACTCTGTCAGCCACAAGGGATACAAGAACTATATCCTGTATTTCGACAACTGCCGCCTGCCGGACGCGCAGGTGCTGGGGGAGGTCGATGGCGGTTTCGCGGTGATGAACGAATGGCTCTACGCCACGCGTCTGACAGTTGCGGCCTTCTCGGTCGGCCGTGCGCGCCGGTGTTTTGACTACGCGCTGAACTACGCCGCCGAGCGTAAGCAGTTCGGCCAGCCAATCGGCAAGTTCCAGGGCGTAAGCTTCCAGATCGCGGACATGATCACTGAAATCGACGCAGCCGACTGGCTGACCCTGTCCGCTGCCTGGCGTCTGGATCAGAACCTGCCATCGAACCGCGAAATCGCGTCAGCCAAGCTATATGCGTCCGAGGCGCTGGCACGGGTCACGGATACAACGCTGCAAATCTTTGGTGGCATGGGACTTATGGATGACTTCCCGATCGAACGCTTCTGGCGCGACGCTCGTGTTGAACGGATTTGGGATGGCACCAGCGAAATCCAGCGCCACATCATCAGCCGCGATCTTTTGCGTCCCTTGGGTGCATAAGACCAATTCCCGGTGGTGAAGAACATTCAACGGGTCGCGCTCTCAGCCTGTTGAAACGATTCACCGCCGGGGCCTATCCAACGATACGATCAGGACTGTCGATGCACAAAGATCTTACCAGGCTGTTGCGCCCGAAAACCATTGCCGTCGTTGGTGGCGGCGCCTGGTGCCAACAGGTTATCCTGCAATCGGGACGCATGGGTTATGCGGGGCAAATCTGGCCGGTGCATCCCAAAGCCAAAGAAATCGCGGGCCACTCAGTCTACGGGCACCTCGAAGACCTGCCCGAGGCGCCGGACGCCGTTTTTGTCGGCATCAACCGTCACGCTACAATCGAAACCGTCGAGGTACTGTCGCGTATGGGCGCAGGCGGCGCGGTCTGTTTCGCCTCGGGCTTTTCGGAAGCGGTAGCTGAGGACGACACCGGTGGAGATCTACAGGATCGGTTGATCGCCGCCGCTGGTGACATGCCCATTCTGGGGCCCAACTGTTATGGGTTCATCAATGCACTGGACGGAGCGTTGCTATGGCCGGACCAACATGGCGCCACACCGGTCGACAAGGGCGTCGCGATCCTGACGCAGAGCTCGAACATCTCGATTAACCTGACCATGCAGAAACGCGCGTTGCCGATTGCCTATATGGTGACCTGCGGGAACATGGCGCAAACCAGCCAGGCGCAGATCGCGACTTCCCTGATTGACGATCCGCGTGTAACAGCGGTGGGCCTGCATATAGAAGGGTTCAAGGATATCCGCGAATGGGAGGCGCTGGCCGCAAAGGCGCACAAAAAGGATATCCCGCTGATTGCGCTCAAGGTCGGCGCATCCGAGCAGGCGCAGGCAGCAACCGTGTCTCACACAGCCTCGCTGGCCGGCAGCGATGCCGGGGCACAAGCCCTGCTGAACCGTCTCGGCATTCCGCGCCTGTCTTCCCTGCCCGACTTCCTAGAGACGCTGAAATTACTGCACTGCTACGGCCCGCTGCCGGGCGGCAACATCGCCTCGATTAGCTGTTCGGGGGGCGAGGCTAGCCTGATCGCAGATATGAGCGTTGGTACCGGTTTGACCTTCCCTCGTCTGTCTGAAGACAAACAAGCGAGATTGCGCGATGCACTTGGGCCGATGGTAGCGTTGAACAACCCATTGGATTACCACACTTATATCTGGCGCGACAAAGAAGCGATGGCACAGGCATGGTCAGGGATGACCGGAGATGACATTGATCTGACCTTCTCGATTGTCGACTACCCGACCACCGATGCCGCCGATTGGACATGCGCTTCACGTGCGGCACTAAAAGTTCGGGCCGAAACCGGTGCGCGCTTTGCCATTGCCGCAACGCTGCCGGAACTTCTGCCCGAAGATGTCGCGCAGGTTCTGATGGAGGGCGGCGTTGTCCCACTGATGGGCCTGCGGGAAGCACTGTCTGCCACACGCGCAGCGGGTCAAGTCGCTGAACCCGCGGCCGATCCCGTCTGCCTGCCGGGCAGCGCCGAAGCGACGCGGACCCTGAGCGAGGGAGAGGCCAAACAAACGCTGGCCGAATTCGGGTTGCGCATCCCGGGCAACCGAACGGTGCGCCGCGCAGCTGAGGCTCGTGCCGCTGCACAAGAACTTGAAGCACCATTTGCGGTGAAAGGCGTCGGGCTGGCGCATAAGTCCGAACATGCCGCTGTCCGCTTGGGGGTACAGGCCGCAGATGTGGCGGACGTGGCCGCAGATATCGGCACCGAAGAGATTTTGATCGAAGAGATGATCACCGGAGCCGTGGCCGAACTGTTGGTTGGCGTTGTGCGCGATCCTGCGCACGGGTTCGTCCTGACGCTGGGTGCGGGCGGCGTCCTGACCGAAGTACTGCGCGATACGGCATCTCTTTTGGTCCCCAGTACGCCGAATGACATCCGGGCAGCCCTGGGAAGCCTGAAAATCGCACCGTTGTTGGCAGGCTACCGTGGTCAGCCAGCGGCTGATATGGATGCAATTATCCGCGCAATTCAGGCCGTTCAGGCCTATGTCATGCAAAATGCCGACACGCTTGGCGAGGTCGAAATCAATCCGCTCCTTTGCACGCCGGACAAGGCCGTTGCAGTGGATGCCCTCATAAGAAAGGCCTGAGATATGGACCCGATCAAAACCCGCCGCGAAGGAGCGATCCTTGAGGTTACGCTCGACCGGCCCAAAGCAAATGCTATTGACCTGGCCACCAGCCGGATCATGGGAGAGGTTTTTGCCGAATTCCGGGATGATCCAGAACTGCGTGTCGCTATCCTGACCGGCGCAGGCGAAAAGTTCTTTTGCCCTGGCTGGGACTTGAAAGCAGCAGCCGACGGCGATGCTGTTGACGGAGATTATGGCGTTGGCGGCTTTGGCGGCCTGCAGGAACTTCGTGATATGAACAAGCCGGTTATCGCGGCAGTGAACGGCATCGCCTGCGGCGGCGGGCTGGAACTGGCCATCTCAGCTGACATGATCCTGGCTGCTGAACATGCAACCTTCGCCCTGCCTGAAATCCGCTCAGGCACTGTTGCCGATGCGGCCAGTGTCAAGCTTCCCAAGCGCATTCCCTACCACATCGCGATGGAACTGCTGCTGACCGGGCGCTGGTTTGACGCCGAAGAGGCCAACCGGTGGGGCCTGGTAAACGAGATTGTTGCTGCCGATCAACTAATGGACCGAGCGTGGGAGCTGGCCCGCTTGCTGGCTTCGGGCCCACCGCTGGTTTACGCGGCGATCAAGGAAGTCGTACGGGACGCGGAAGACAGTAAGTTCCAGGATGCATTGAACCGCATCACCAATCGCCAGTTGCGCACAGTCGACGTTCTATACGCCAGCGAGGACCAGTTGGAAGGTGCGCGTGCCTTTGCCGAAAAACGCGATCCGGTCTGGAAGGGAAAGTGATCTTCGGCGGAGGGGAAAAGGCTCAATGGCGGATCGTTAACCCCACTTTTCGAGAATGCGCCGTGCTTTCTCGACAATAGGCTTGTCAATCATGCGGCCATCCAATTGGAAGGCTGCGCCTTTTGCATCGGTTTCTGCATTCAAAACCCGTTTCGCCCAATCCAGCATGTCATCAGAAGGTGTAAATGCGGCTTGAATAGTCGAAATCTGCCTGGGATGTATGGCCATTTTTCCACCAAACCCAAGTCGGGACGCGTAGGCGCAGTCGCCTTCAAGAACGATTGTATCTGATAATTCAGTGCACACTCCGTCAATGGGCGCCGGCAATCCGGCAACCCGGGACCGTAAGACAATCTCTACCCTCGCCTGATACAATGCTTCCCTGCAAGGGCTGCAATTCAGATCAAGCGAGTAGTCCACCGAACCAAATGCGATCTGTGCGACGTTCGGAGCAGAGGAAATTTCTGGTAGCTTGACCAGGCCAACGGCTGTCTCGACCAGTGCAAGAACCGGGACGTCGTTTCCCAGCCTCCGCGCTACATGATGCAAGTCATCAGAGCTTTCAGTCTTGGGCAGCATGATACCGGCAATCGGAATGCTCTGCGCCGCCTTAAGATCCAGCTCGCACCATTCCGTGCCAATAGCGTTGACCCTCACGTAGACCGGGACCTGAACACTCGATAGCGCTGCGCCCAGATTTTCCCGGGCGCTGCCCTTTTCCTGAGGTGGAACAGCGTCTTCAAGATCGACAATGATTGCATCGGCGCCGCTTGCAGCCGCCTTTGAAAAGCGTTCGGGCTTGTTGGCGGGTACAAAAAGCGGCGCGATCAAGGGAAAACTTTTCACCATGTGGCTTCTCCAGACATAGTTTCCACGCCGTTTTGTGCGACGACGGACAAAGCAAATGTGTCGGCGTCCGAACGCCGTAGCCCCAATTTCAGTGCCTGTGTGCCCGTTGCCGGGGCGACTCCGCGGTAGGAGAACGTCTTGGGCATTGCTCCGCGTGCGCTGGAGGCAAAATTCAACAGGAAAGTCGCCTGTAACGGGCCATGAATGACAAGATCAGGATAGAATTCAACGTCTCTGGCGTAGGGCAGATCATAGTGGATCCGGTGGGCGTTGAAGGTCAGCGCCGAGTAGCGGAACAGTCGCACCGTATCGACCGCGACGTCGACCTCCCGTTCAAAAACCTTGGTGCAGATTTCCGGGGTTGTGGGTCGCACAGGTCCGAAGGGCGCATCGCGATATACGATGTTCTGGTCTTCACGGATCGCCACGCCGCGTTCGGTCGCGTAGTCGTGGCGAACCGTGACAAAACACAAGCTGCCCGACTTGCCGTTTTTCCAATCAATCGACTTGATCCGTGATTTTTTGCAGACCTCATCACCCGATTGGAGTGGGTGGCGAAACTCAACACGACCACCGGCCCACATGCGCCGGGGCAACGGAACCGGTGGCAGGAACCCCCCTTTTGCGGGATGACCATCGGGGCCAAGCTCATCAGGACTTGCCGAGGATGGCGCAAGGCACCAGTGCACGCCCGCCGGCGCACCTTCAACTTTCGCCGTGGTTTCACCTAACGTGGCTTCAAAGCCAGCAATCAACCTTGGAGTGATGGCTTCTGGTTCCGCGGATTTTGTGCGCCCAAGCCATGGGGTGAAGTCCGTATTGCTCTCCATCGTTGGACCTCACCTAAACTCGTTTCGGATGGCGTCAGTCTGGTCCCCTAGCCCCGGCACAGGGCCCGCTTGAAAACCGTCGCCCCGCCCTGCTGGGCGCGGCATGGTCACAACCTGACCATCGGGCAAGGACACCGATGTACGACGCAATGCGGGATGATCGCCCAGATCGTTGAGTTCCGTGTATCGCCCATAGGCGACCCCGGCTTTTTCCAGTCGCTCGACAGCCTGATCTACCGAAAGCCGCGCAAATTCCGGTTCGAGCTCGTCGTCCAGCAAGACGCGATTTGCAACACGCTCGGCATTGCTTTGAAATTCCGGTCGGTCCAGCAGGTCCGGGCGCTGAACGACCCCCTCGCAGAGGCGCGACCATTCGGCGTTGTTCTGAATCGCCACGATCAGTGTTCCGTCAGCGCAGCGGAAAGGCCGATAAGGGTAGATCGAGGCATGCGACAGACCATATCGCCCGGTCACTTTACCAGTGTGCTCAAAGTGAAGCAGCGGAACGGACATCCAGTCGGCAATTCCGTCGAACATGGATATCTCGATATGTTCGCCGTGCCCAGTGTTGCTCCGCTTCAAGAGGGCCTCCAATACGGCGGCATGAGCATTCATACCGGTGGCAATATCGGCAGCTGATACACCGATCTTGGACGGAGTGTCCGGAGTTCCGGTGACAGCGCACAGCCCGCTTTCGGCTTGCACCAGCATGTCATAGGCGCGCATGCCAGCGTAAGGCGTGTCCCGCCCGTAACCCTGGATCGACACGGAAATCAGTTGCGGAAAATCACGCTTCAAGGCGTCTGGAGACAACCCCATCCGGTCCATAGCACCGGGGACCAGGTTCTGCACGAACACATCCGCCTGTAGAAGCATCGCGCGTAACACTTCTAAGTCATTCGTATCCTTTAGGTTTAAGACGGCGCTTTCCTTACCACGATTGAGCCAGGCAAAATAGGCCGACGTCCCCTTGACGGCCTTATCGTAATTTCGCGCTGTCTCCCCCACCTCTCGCTCGATCTTGATCACCCGGGCCCCGGCATCTGCGAGGCGCACGGTGCACATCGGCGCGGCCACCGCCTGTTCGATGGCCACGACCAGAATGCCGTCCAACGCACCCATCAAAACGACCTCGGCATGCCCAGCACGTGCTCGGCAACGTAAGACAGGATCAGGTTGGTCGAGATCGGCGCGACTTGGTACAGCCGCGTTTCACGGAATTTGCGTTCGATGTCATATTCATTGGCGAAACCGAACCCACCATGGAACTGAATGCAGGCGTTGGCCGCCTCCCACGAGGCTTTGGCCGCGAGGTACTTGGCCATGTTGGCCTCGGCCCCACAGGGCGCGCCAGCATCGTACAAAGAGCACGCCTTGTAACGCATAAGATTGGCCGCTTCGACTTCGATGAAGGCTTCGGCAATCGGGAATTGCACACCTTGGTTCTGCCCGATCGGCCGCCCAAATACAGTGCGCTCGCTCACATAGTCGGTAACTTTGTCAGTAAACCAATAGCCGTCACCGATGCACTCTGCGGCGATCAAAGTCCGCTCGGCATTGAGACCGGTCAGGATGTACTTAAATCCTTTGCCCTCCTCGCCGATCAGGTTTTCCTCGGGTATTTCGAGGTTGTCGAAAAACAACTCGTTGGTTTCGTGATTGACCATGTTGGCAATAGGCTTGACCTGCATGCCGTTCTTCATCGCCTCTTTGATATCGACGAGGAAGATCGACATGCCTTCCGATTTCTTTGTCACCTCGGAAAGCGGCGTGGTGCGGGCCAGAAGGATCATCAAGTCGGAATGCTGGACGCGAGAGATCCAAACTTTCTGCCCGTTGATAACGTAGCGGTCGCCTTTTTTCACGGCGGCGGTCTTGATCTTGGTGGTATCGGTGCCCGTGGTCGGTTCTGTGACGCCCATGGATTGCAGCCGCAACTTGCCTTCGGCGATCAACGGCAGGTATTTCTGCCGCTGTTCTTCAGACCCGTGCCGCACCAGCGTGTTCATATTGTACATCTGGCCGTGACAGGCACCGGAGTTCCCACCTGCGCGATTGATCTCTTCCATGATTACGCTGGCTTCGGTCAGGCCAAGGCCCGAACCGCCGTATTCCTCGGGGATCAGAGCAGCCATCCAGCCTTCACGGGTCAAGGCGTCGACAAATTCTTCCGGATAGGCTCGGTCTTCGTCGATCTTGCGATGATATTCAGCGGGGAACTGGGCACAAAGAGCGCGTACGCCATCGCGTATGTCAGAATAGGTTTCAGTCTGGGCGGACATGGGCAGGCTCCAATAGTATCTGTCTTCCTGCTGTTACCTGCCGTCGTGCGATAATACAAAGATAAGGTTTTGCTATCAGCTATATGAAAATTCGATAGCTGGTCTATGGCGCCAAAATTCGATCTCAGCGAGGCTGGAACCTAGCTTTCCGTCAGCATTCTGCCTGACCAGATTTCGCGTTCGACAAGATCGCGCGTGGTATCGACCAGCACCTTCCCGGCAAATTTCGCCAGCCGGGTCGTCGGACGGTCGGACGGGAAAGACATCATCAAGCGACGCATCGGAGCGGGTGAAACCAAAGGCGCATGGGCCAATTGTCCACGCGTGATCTCTTCGTGAATCGGTGCAAGTGGCAGAATGGTATAGCCATGACCGGTTTTCACGAGATTCTTCAGCGTCGAATAACTGTCCGCTTCAACGCCGACATTCAATGTCACCCCCGCGCCAGACGCACAATCATCGACGATCTTGCGCAGCCCGTGATCGCTGCTTGGCAGCAACAGCCTTTTGTCTTCCAGGGCCTTAAATCTTACCGGATCTTCCCGCCACAAACCTGAGTCCGGTGATCCAATCAGGTGCAGTTCTTCTTCAAGAAGCGCATCGGAACGCAAAGATCGTGACGGCCGGGTTTCATACAGGATTGCAACATCAACTTGCCCCCTGTGCAACCAATCAAGAAGATACCCAGAGTAGGCGCTGGCAATGCGCAAAGTAGCCTCTGGATGCCGCTCCTGAAAAGCGGAGACCAGCGGGACAGACAGAATGTCGGCAACAGTGGGAGACATACCGATCGACACATGTCCCCTTAATGGCGCACCCTCGTCAGCGACTGAGGCTCGAATTTCTTCCATCTCGTTCATGATACGCTGAGCGTGGCGCAGCACTTCCTGCCCAGCCACAGTGACGACCATCCCCCGGCCATGGCGGTCGAACAAGCGAACACCAAGCTCCTCTTCCAATAAGCGCACCTGACGGCTGAGCGCTGGTTGGGCAATACGCAACCTGTCGGCGGCCTTCGAGAGGCTTCCAAGTTCGGCAACGTGAATAATTGTTCGAAGCTGAGTTACATCCATTTCCATACAATATCGCTATACATCAGCGGGAAAAAGAGGTCGTGCTATCGCGGATTTGGAACAGAGTGCCAGCTGGGTCCGTCGATAGATGAACCCAGCATTCTGTTTTGCGGCGTCAATCAGGCACTTCTGCCGGACTATCTCATTAGGGATCGGGCAAACAAAGCCCGCATCATCGTACTGATTACCGTGATGCAGGCTGTATTCGCCCCGCCCTGATCGAAGATGATCTTTCGGGTCAGACCATCAATTTCAAAAGCACTTGCAACTTCGTTTCAGCCCTTTCCATTTCCCCGATAGGTCCAGGTCGGTCCGGCGGTTTCGCCAGACCCGTCCGGCAAGGGTATCCGCATCAACTTTTGCGCCAGAGACTTGATGTCGTACATAGCCGGAACCAAAGCACGCAATGCGGCCTTGTCTTTGTTGAACGCAATTTGCAGGCCATCCAGCAGACCGGACCAAGCATCATTGAAGTCCGCAGATATCGCGGCGATTTCGGGCGCATTCTTGAAATCCCTCTCGGTCGGATCGTCACGCATTGGAGAAACGGCGCTCCAGTCGACGATCAGATCACCACCGGTCGGCGGGCCGTCGACGCTATCGTCAGGGTGATAGTACCGGCTGTGCAGGATTTCGTTGAATTTGAAATAGTGCGCAATATCTTCGTGACCTTCAGGTCCGGGAATGATGTCTCCGTCTCCGGCCCTGTGTCCCAGATCAGCACCCTCCCCTTCCTCCATGATTTCCTTGATCGCTTTCAACGCGGCTTTGCGGCGCTTCGCCGGTGTACCGCTCACCTCGATCACCTCGCCTCCGGCGCCAAAATAGTCGGCATTTGTGATTTGCCGCTGGTCATCACCGACAAAAATCGCGCCGTCGCCAAAGGTATCACACGCCTTTTGCAACTGTTCCCGGATGTATATGTAGAACCCTCCGATCGTGTGATAGTCCCCCCGTTTGGCAGGGCTGGTGTCTTTCGGTGCGGTTTCGATCCGTCGAAAGCTTTTTACCTGCTCCGGGGTGAACCTTCGTAGATGTACAGTCGGACCACGCCCGCCCAGCAGCGCCGCGGGGTAACGTGGCAATAGCTTGGGGTTGTTCAGTTCCGGTTTGCCTCCGATGGCGTTCAAGACATTTGCCACCAGCACCATGTGCAACATTTCCTCGACCATGACTTGACGGATCACTTCGATGGGCTCGGCATTCACAATGGTAGGCTCGGATCGGTCGTATTGACCTTGCTCCAGTATGGAATAACACGCAGTGGCATAAGGCGGGATTGTGGAGAGTTCCAACATCAATGCATCCTGAAGCAAACCACGCAACCGTTTCCGCACCGCGGACAGTTTTTCATTCGAAGTCATGTCGCGCTCCTCTTCCGAACGGCAGCCTTGATGGCCCTGGCGGCCCTATATGCCAATGCTGACAATGTTAGAGTCGGGTTCGACGTCGCAATCGTTGGCATGGATCCAGCTCCGACCAGCCAAAGGTTGTCATGGTCCCAGGTTTGCATCACATCGTTGGTCACCGAATTGTGCCTGTCCGTGCCAATCCGGTGGGTGCCAACCAGATGGCCCGCACCGAACACCGTGTATCCACGACCGTCATAGGTGAAATATCCGGCATCAGACGGCTCGTAAGCCGAATTATTGCGGATACCCAACCGTTGAAAAATCTGCCCGCATGTGTCGTATGCCGCCGCTAATCCGGCACGCGAGTAATCGTCTATGTCATAACTGATCACCGGGCGATATTCGCCCATCGGCGTACGATAGGCCGGATCAATCGTCACGCGGTTTGTCGCACGTGGCAGTTGTTCGACCAGGGTCCCGATACGTACTTGCCGCTGAACGTCGTGATACAGTTTGTCTCGCAGAGCTTTGCCATAAAGATTCTCTTGTTCCACCAGACGCGCCACATCCGAGTTCGGCGCCCCCGTGGCAAAATTCCAGCCCCAGTTGCCAATCTCCAGCCTGAATGCGGCCGTCCGGTCGCGGAAAACCCCATCCCGGAAATTTGCGTAGCTGGATGTCGAGCCCGGCCCGCGAAACGGGCCGACGGGTTCGGGTGCCGCGCCCCACGTCATCATATAAGGGTGATCCATCAGGTTGCGTCCCAATTCGCCACTGGTTCGGCAAATCTCGGACGCCAGCGCCAGCGTCACATTCTCGACTGCGCCACCTGCAAGAACATATTGTTTGCCCTTGGCCCTGCGCAAATCGTACTGGGCGACACCTGGAAACGGGTATTTCTTGTAGACAATGCCCGATACGCGTCCGTTTTCACCCAGTTCGACCTTCGACGCTACGGCCTGCGTGATCGTCGTCATAAGATGCTTGCCGGTATGTTTGGCGTCCTCCAGCGTCTTCATCGCATTGTATTTTGCCTGAATCGGGCAGATCGGAATACAGCTTGAATTGCCCTCGCATCGCTGGCCCATATACGCAAATGGCCCCGTTGCGCCACGCGGGCGGAACTGACGCCTCGTCTCCCCTCCGACTGGGATCCCTTTGGCATTTTTAGGCTTGCGCGGGGTCGAATTCCGGCCCTGTGGCGTGCGTGAAACCTTTAGCTTGACGGTATTCCTTGCATCCTCGCCAATCACGATCGGCATTCCATCCGCGCGGGCAAAAAAGTTGTCCACATAAGATGAAGGGACCGAGTGCATTGGAAAATCATAGCCCTTGGCGAAGTATCCTTTTTCGTCATGTGGGCCAGAGGTTCGAATTCCCAGCGCTTTAGGCGTCTGTTCTTCAGCGTCGGCGGAAACCCCGATCTCCCATTCGGCTTTTTCATAATCGGATCGAATTTCCTGATATCCAAACGGCCAATCGACCCCTTTGCCAAAACGGCTCTGCATTTCGAAATCCGCCGGCATCATTCGCAGACTTGTACCCAGCCAATGCAACGACGTACCGCCATAAGCACGCAGATAATTGCTGCCAAACGGCAGGGGACCTCGTTGGACAAAATACCCGTTAGTGTCGGGTTCGGTGCCCCGGACCGCCGTGATGTCCAGAACAGACGGCGATGGCAAAGTGGGCAAGTCCGGATAGGGTGAATTCGGCGTCTTCGCCAAGGACAGGTAATACTGATCCAGATAAGATCGGTAGGTTTCCCAAGATTTGCCGTGATCTGCACCTGCTTCAAGGATCAGAACGGAATGACCTGCTGAAACAAGCTCTTTCGCCAAAATTCCGCCGGCAAATCCTGCGCCGACGATCACGACATCATAGGTGACGTCGTCGTCTGATATCGCATTCATTGATCCACCCCCCGTTTCGCCGGAGGTTCAAGACTCCACGCCCCAAAACCCTGTTGTTTTGCACCCATTGGGTGGGCACCGATGGCGTCCCAGACCAACCCTTCCTTGTATGCGCGCGTCGAGATGATCTTGACCACGTCAAACCGCGAGGCCCCGTAACTCTCGCGCCATTCCTGCGAAAGCGGAACCCACTGCCCAATATACCAAAGCTGAATAAGCGAGCGGGCAACCGGGCCAAGACATCTGTCGGATAGGTATATCTTGCGGATAACCCCATCATCATCATTCTGACCAAGCGCCTGAGCATGGGACAGAAACTGGTTCAGTATTTCTGCGGGCAGCACCTGTCGGAACTGATGCCAGTATTCCCCTGCGCAGCCTGTGCCCTGCAACTCGGCGCTGTCATATCCTGTCAACACAGCGCTGATGGTCAAAAAGGCCTGATAATCGGGCGATTGATCATGCGTGGTCATGGCGATCTCCATCGATGGCGTCCACGTAGAACCCGCGCGGCTCGAAACAGGCTGGCGGGCTTTCGAAGACCTGCACCGCGACGGGTGTCATGTCGGTAAACAACCTGCGCATGTCACGCGTCATCGGAAAATCGTTGTCACCAATCCTCAGTTCAAAGGTCTTGGCAACGCGTTTGCCGTCCTTGTTGGTCAGCATCGCGGTTTCGAACAGGCCCGAGATTGTCCATCTGGTCCAGACGGTCCGGCCAAGGCCTGTAGCAAATTCCGGAATTGGGGTGCAGTTTGTCGTCGTCCACTGATGGCCCATCAATTTGCCTAAATCGGCTTTCAGGTCGTAGACTATTGTCTGGGGATCATCGGGGTTCACCAACTGTATCCACCATTTTTTCGGGGAAATTGGCGGATTGCCTTTCATTTGGGCATTCAGCGAGGGAACTTTGTAATTGAACTGCCCCAGAAATTTGGGTTCGCCAAAAGCCTCGCGACCAGCCTTAACTGCCATGGCATTGTCTGCGGCGACGTGAACCCGCAAATGACCTATCGTTTTGGTCTGATCCCGACCGTGCAGGTACTCGGTCAGGGTCATTTTGGGCACACCGGGCACTCGGTTCGAGGGGTAGGCCAGCAGATTGAATTCTACCTCGTTCACAGTGCCCAGCGAATTGTCATAATGCGCGGTGTAGCGTTGAAAATTCAACAGTATTACGGCCTTGTTCTCGCCGTTTTCATCGGGAAATTCGGCAACACACAGACCTGTACCCTTAACGAAGGGTTTGGCCGCTTCGACGGATGTGTACCAGTACATCCATTGGCATTGCAGTGAGGCGTAATAGAAAGGGAATGTATCGAACTGCTCAGGCAGTTTTGGCATCACACCGGTGACATCAGTCTGATGGCAACGGTCACCTTTTGATTTTTTCTTTGTCATAATGGTTGTGGCCTCCCCACACGCGTTGAATATGTTGATTAATTCAATTTTCTTCCGATGAACTCTCCGTCACTTCTGGCGTCAGTTTTTTTAAAATGGCGTCTGCCTCGAGCAGATCTGGAATGTCGGTCCCTGCATTGTCGACGACACCCTTTACGGCCTCTGCAACCATTCTCAGGCATTCGGGCGTCGAACTGAGTTCGGCCAGTTCCTTGATCGTGCTCAGCAACGGGCCAAAATGCCCAAGATCCAGCGCCAGAGATGCTGCGTTTTTAATATGGCGAATTCCGTCTTCTTCTTTGCCATGGGCAAGTGCCAGCTTACCCCTTAGGCGCGTCAGTCCGACGATCCAGAACTGTTCCCCACTGCCCTGTGCGAACTGTTCTGCTTCACTCAGCACCTCTTCCGCCAACTCGAGCTGTCCATGCAAAATGGCGGCATCCGCGTAGAGGCATAGAAAGAAACTCAGACCCAGCCGGCACCCGGTATCCCGCCATTCGCGCAGACCCAGTTCGATTTCATCCAGCGACTTCTCACCCAATTCGTTCCGGCGGGCCCACCCATTCATGATCCGCGCCCATCCACGCCAGAACTGAAACGAATACTCCTCGGACAAAGCAATCAAGGTTGCAGAGCTTTCCTGCACCGTCGCTTCATCGCCGCGGAATTGGGAAATCCAGCCCAGGAAAGCGTTGGCAAAGGATTGGCTAAAGGGATGCGCGGTTTCTTCCGCGTGGATCAGGGCAGCCCTAATCGCATCCAGCGCGCTTGCCGTGTCGCCCGACAACCAGCTGGACAATGCCCGGTACCCCTGTAGCGCGACTGACAGGTCAACAACGTCGTAATCCAGGCCCACGAACCGATGCTCAAGCGATAAGTTGACCTCGATCCCGGCTTCGAGATGTTTCAAGGCATCCAGCGGGTGGCCCAAATAGGTTTGCAGCGCCCCGTGCGACCTTTCAGCGGAAACCAAAGCAAGCGGGCTTTTCAGATCCTGGCACAGCGATACCAGGCGATCCGCATTCTGTTTGGAAATGGCGTATTCCCCGCCCAGCATTGTTGACCGGAACTGCCCGTAGACGACCTTGAACAGACGTTCCGATTCACCGTATTCGCGACACAGCGTCTGCGCCCGGGCATAGGCGGACAGAACAGAAGCGTGCGCATAGCCCTGCACAAAAGCCAAAGGCACAGCGATCGTGATTTGTAGGTCGATCTCGCGCCGATCCCGTTCCTGAGAGGGCGGTAATTCCTGCAAGCATTCCAGCGCGTGTTGCAAATGCGTTATCGCTTCGACATTAGCCGAATGATCCAGAGCCTGGCGGGCGGCGGTCATCAGGCAGCGTTCGGCCGCAACATAATCGCCTGCACGCCGATAGTGATGACCCAGGATTTCCGGCTCGCGCTTGACCGTTTCCTTGTATTTTTCTTCGAGGATTCGAGCGATCTGCCCGTGCCATCTGGAAGCTGTTGCACGCAGCATGGATTGATAGGCCGCATCCTGTACCAGCGCATGACGGAACCGATAAGTGTCTTCATCACCTCGCAGCCCCGCCGGCACGATCAACTCGGTTTCCAGCAGCTGCTCCAACGCACTGGCAATGTCCTCCTCATTCCATTTAAGGACATGGCTCAGCAGATTTCTTTCAAAATTACGTCCGATTGCCGCGGCGACTTGCACGATTTCGCGGCTGGCAGACAACCGATCCAGTCGGGCCATCAATGAATCTTGCAGGGATTCTGGGATTGCCAGGGACAGCTCGGCTTGACTTTGATCCCGGCTGGCCAGCAACCCGGCTTCCATGGCCATTTTTGTCAGCTCTTCGACAAAAAGTGGTACTCCGTCTGTTCGGTCCGCCAGTTGACTCAGGATCTCCTCCGAGGGACGGACACCCGAAATACTCTCAACCAGCTTGAAGATGTCGCGGCGCACCAGGCGGTTCAGCTCAAGAGTTGTGACGTGAGACTGGTTCCGCCAAGGTGATTGAAACTCGCTGCGGGCAGTCATCAGGATCAGGCAGCGCCGGCTTGACAATTGCTCGACCCAGCCGTTGACAAATTCCAACGTCGAGGCATCGAACCAATGCACATCGTCTAACAGCAGCAGCAACGGCCAATTCTGTTCCAGGCCGGCACACAGGCGCAGCAAGGCCTCGATCAGTGCACCTTTTTCCCGCTCCGGAGCCATCGGTTCGACCGGTGCCGAGTTGCCTTTCAAGTCCATCAAACGCAGGATTGGCACAGTGCAGACTTCGTCGTCCAAACCCAGGTTCGCAAGAAAATCGATAACTTTTGCTTTGCTGCTCTCAGGCGTCTCGTTTGGGGACATGCCGGTTAGCGCCGTCAAAGCGTTTTTTACTGGATAAAAGGCGCTGCTTTGATGAAGCGGGGACCCGAACAAAACGAACTGAGATGAGTTTTCGTCAGTCAATTCATCCCTGAGGCCAAAGGCAATTTTGGATTTGCCGACACCGGCGTCGCCGGTCAGCAGCAACACCTGCCCTTCACCTTCCAACGCGCCCTCCCATCTTGACCGAACCAGCGCGATTTCTGCGGCTCGTCCGATGGTCGGCGTCGTATCATGCGAAAAGTCCTTGCGGGCAGATTCAAACCCCGCAACCTTCCGTCGGACCTGAAACAGCTCCAGCGGTGTGCTGACACCCGCCAGTGGCGGGCTGCCAAGCGGGATGAAGTCGAGACGCTCACCGATCAACCGGCGTGTTACCTCAGACACCACCACCTGCCCCACATCGGCGACGGACTGAATTCGCGCAGCCACGTTCGGCGTATCGCCAAACAACCACATCTTTTCATCTAGCGAAGAGCTATTGGCAGTGCCGACTACAACGGGTCCGGTGTGAATCCCGATGCGCACATTTGTTGAAACAGACTGGCTTGAGAATCCCGCGTCGATGTCTCGTGCCGTGCAGGCGATATCAAGCGCGCACAGCGCTGCGTTGTAATGACTGCCCTCTTGTGCAATCGGGTAACCAAAGACAGCGATTACACCATCACCTGCATAGTTCGCTATCTCGCCGCCAAATTTGGCGACCGTGCTTCCGACCAGATCACGATACCGGGTAATGAGATCCCGGTAATCTTCGGGGTCGAATTTTTCGGACAGGGCGGTTGAGCCAACCAGATCGCAAAACAAAACGGTCAACTGGCGCCGTTCAGCAACACTGTCTGAGGCTTGCGTCGGCGGCGCGGCTTTGCTCACTTCCAGTTGGTCGTTGCCCGCTGATCCCACTTTTGACCCAGACAAAGACGACCCGCAGGCCGTACAGAACTTTGCGCCTGGCACGGTCAGTTCTCCGCACGCCCCACACGTCAAGGTCTGGGCGCGTCCACAACTGTTGCAAAATTTTGATCCGGCAGGATTGGCCGAACCACATTCTGGGCAATTGACCTCAGGACTTACCAATCTGGCCGCCTCTATCTTTTTAGACAAAACACGTCTTATCTTGAAACAACAATATGAATATGAAACCTTTGGTAGCATACTATGGACAATACGTCGCCCATCAATTCCAGTTGGTTGTGTCGAACAGTCTTTTATGACCGATACAGACTGACTATCGGTATGCCCCTTGTCTGGGCATTGGCCGGATCATAGTTTCGAAGTACCGCCGATTATCCCTTCCTCCATTCACCGTGCGATGAGACTCGCGAACGGGCCACACAAATGGTTGTTGCCGCCTGCGCGATCACGCTGGTTCCGGGAGAAGGTAGAATGAACCGCCCAGGTGCAATCCGAAACCCAACCAACGCCTTCCCGAACGGCAACTCTGGATCGACCGAAGGACGACCAGAAACACGGAGATAAATGTCAGATCTGCGAACAATTGACGCTGCGCCCCAAATTCTGTGTTGGATATCGTATTTGAGCGAGAGCTCAAGAAGCAGCGCCAGTCGCGCTTGGGATGTCCGTCGGCCTAACCACAATTTCACCAGCGGCTTGGGGTTGTGTGCGATCAGCCTTTCTCAGAACTGGCTTGGGGTCGCAGGAAGCCTTGAATGCGGTCAACATTCTGAACCTGGACGAAGGGGCTATCGCCGCCCGGCCCGGCTTGGAAAAGATTGCCATGATCAGTCATAAACTTCGAAAAGACCGGGCCTTTCACGTGGTGAAGGAAGGCTTCTTTGTTCTTGTAGATTTCCACAAAAACAATGGTGCCGTCGCTGTTTGGCGGTGAAGAATCCCCGCCGCCGGAATGCACGAGGTAACCCCATGTGTCCGGTTCGTTCTCTTCGACATCCTTGGCGAGCCGACGGAGCGCAGCAACGCCTTCAGATTGGCACTCTGGTTTCAAGTACCATGTTGCAATCGTGCTAAACAATTCATCTCTCCTTTCAAGGGTCAGGTCATAAATTCATATTTGTGTCCAACGATTGTGTTGCCTCAGCCTGATGGCAGCTTACCAACGAAGCAGCTTTGTGCTTCAGGTCGTGCAATGTCCGGCCGCAGGCGATTTGGAACAAGCTGGCATGGCTCTGAACAAAAGATAGGGTTCGTCTGATGTTAAGCCTGCATCGCATTCTGAAAATACATTAAGCGACGCTATATTAATCCGGCTTTCAATCTCCTTTGGCCGATGATGGCTGTTGTCTGAAAGTTGGCGGAGTCTCTCTGAGGACGTTTCCGGAGAAGTGACAATTGTCTCTTCAGGATGTCAGGCAACCTAAACCCAGATCAGTCACAGACTGTATTGCGAGAAATTCTAGTGTTGTACGAATTGCCGTAATCGTTACAGAATCTACCGATCATCTCAAGGGGGCATGGTTGAACAGAACCACCGTCTCAAAAAAACCGGGTGCACCTTTTCGTTTGGGTCAATTGGCGCCCAGGCTCTGTGCGATTCAAAAGTCCACAAAGTTGGCGGCAAATCCAATTCATTCGCAACTTGGGTAAGAACTCATTCGTTTCAGCCGCAAGGCTTGTCTTACTTGTCGATAGTCTTGCTCAAAGCTGCGCAACCCTTGCTTCGGATCTGCCTGGGAAGCAGCCACGACGAGGGCACGATCCGGCGAGACATTTATCCTCTGCATACTCAGACCCGATTTGAAAAATCACTGTTCAGAGAAATAGCGTCCCGGTTAGAGGCATAGGGCATACCGCCGCAGGGCAGAGCGTTTACGAGGTCAGGATTCCAGAAAAATTGACGTTCAAGCACGAAACTGGCACATTTATGGAGTCTATTTGACTACCAGCTGCGGGGTTTCTGCGATGCTGTGTGTAAGACCGATTGTTTGCATTCTGATTTGTTTTTTTGCCGGGCAGGCTGCGTCCCAAGACCTGCTGGAACTGCTGGATATCGGGCGAAAGGTCATCGACCTTAATGATCAGTCCCCGCAGCAAAAAACGAATTCAAAAGCTCAAGTTCAGCAACAGCCACCTGCGGCGTCACGCTCTGAAATCAGTGACTTACAGCTGCAGCTCGCAGAGCTCGGCTATGACCCCGGCCCCGCCGATGGCCTCATGGGTCAGCGGACTCGGGGGGCAATATCGGCGTTTGAGCGCGACCATGGGCTTCGGCTCACAGGCCAACCTGGCCAGCAGGTTCGGTCCGAAGTCGCGCAGGCCTGGGCTGCACATGTCGGGACGTATCGGCGCCTGCACGGCGAAACCCTGAGTGAGGAGCCAGTGACCGTGCCCCCACCCACGACGGGCCGAGCGAGTTTTGACTGTGAAAAGGCCTCCAGTCCCACGGAGAATACGATTTGTCAGAATGACACTCTCGCACATTTGGATAGCAGCGTCGCCGGCACCTACACGTCAGCCCTTGAGAGACTGACGCCGATCGAGAAAGACATACTTCGCGAGGAACAAAGGCGTTGGATCAAAGATCAGCGAGATCAGTGTATTGCGTCCGAAGATTGCCTTGAAGCAACTTTGATTGACCGTCGTTTTTACCTGGCACGTATCGCGGCAGGTGCCCCTCCGGACTTTGGTAAAACGCCTGTCGCAGAGAGTCATTCCGAAGATATTTCCAATCAGGACGCAGTGGCCGCTACCGAAACCACGTCACCTTCTGGTGAAATGGGCCGCTCTTCCCATAGCGGCTTAATCGACACGAGCTGCGCCGCCATCGCGAAAGACTTGTCTTTCGCGGCTCCGTCAGAAGCGACATCCACCATCGTCGACATTCCCGACCACCTTGAGGTGCCGCAAACGTTAGCACCTATAGAAGAAGGAAAATATCTTGAAGCGATTTGGACAAGTAAAGACGACCGCATTCTGATCGCGCCGGACGAATACGGCATAATGGGAATGGCCGGAGACGGCGATGATCTGATCTTGCTGGTCAATGGCGGGCGCCGCACCGTTGTATCAGGCGGAAATGGAACGGATATTTTGCATATCTGCTCGTTCGAAAGCAACTACGCCAGCCTGACTCTCGGATCTCCGCAGGGTATTGTAGCGGACAGTATACCCGACACACTCGTTATTCATCAGGATGCACTCGAAGACGCTGAGCATCTCGGTGGGGTGCAACTAATGTTGTCCGATTTCCACCCGGAAGTTGATCGGATAACAGTACGAAGCCACATTAAACCCGCCATCACCGACCGACCGATGATGGGCAGCAGCAGTGTCGAGATTGGACACATAACGGTCACGAATTTCTCGGCTGATTTGGCAAATGTTCAAGTTCTTTCAAAGGGAATAACCTGGTCGGAAGCTCCCAAAGGGGAAAGCTCGCGTGATTTCAACTTTGAGGCGGCCATGGCGGGTCTGGTTCCGCCAGAAGGTCTTGCCGCTGTTCACTCCGGAACGGGCGAAAGGATTGGGCTTGGCGGCCATGAAGACCACGACGGCAAACATGGAAGTGACAATCTCGGCCACGGTGGCCACGGTACACCGATCGAGATTATAGGGCGGGAAATTGTACCCGGAGTTGATAGTCCCGGAAGCCTGGATCTGATCACGCAGGGAACCGCTGTGCCCGGTTGCGGTGGCTTGGTCGCGCCACTTCGTCCGTGGGCGAGCGGACCAAGTGTTGAGATGATTGATGCCTGGAACTCGGCGTACTGGGGTGCCGGCGACGACATGCTCTTTCATCAGGGTGACGGCGAACAACACGTGATGGCCCTTGGCCAAGGTGACGATATTGTCTTTCTGGCGAATGTGAGTGGTGCCTCCGGAATATATGGTGAAGCGGGAAGTGACCTTTTTGTGCTTTGCTCGCTTGAGGATCTCGAGGCCACGATCATACTCGATCAGCATGCATCACCGGATCTTGCACCGGATACTGTCGTCGTTGCCGATGCCGTTTTCCAGGGCGTGCCAGATGGTCAGGTTCGCCGGATCAACATACTCGGGTTCATCCCCGAGATTGATCGCCTGATCCTGCCACCGGGGACAGATGTTCAGAGTATCGGGGGGTACAATTTCCAGACTACAGTCCGCTTGGATGGCGTCGACATTGTTCTCAACCACCCCTTGGATATTCGCGATCAATCTGATCGGGTTGCCCGCGCCCAGTCTTCTATAGCAGTGCTCGCTCCCAGCATGGATATAGGTCGGCTTGTGACACCGACTAGGCGCACGCCCGAAGTGGGCGCTACGTTAGATGTCACAAGCTTGTGGGAGGCTCGAAGCATGACCGGCAACCCGCCGGACTTTGCGTTGCCGCCACTTTCCTGCGATCCGGCAGAGATGGCGGCGGCGGACGTGCCCGTCGAGCAACCCGGAAAGGTAGTCAACGAACAAGGCTCCGCCGTATACGGTCCGACCGATGATCGTATCGTTCAAGCTGTTCTAGAAGATCGGCCAGAAACCTGGGTCGGATCAGAGGCACGGTTGCTTGCCGGTGACGGAAATGATCGGATCACTCTTCTCGACAATCAGGCCAGCGTCGAACCTGGTGACGGAGCCGACATCGTCCTGCTCTGTGGTGAGGACGACGCACTTAGCGCAGAAATCTATTCTCCCAACGACGGCGAACCCGATTTGGTAGTCGTGGCGCGCAGCTTTTTTGCCCCTCCCAGCCGCGTCTCTCACATGCGAACTATCTACATCCAGGGCCTTGGAGATCCACAAGATCGTTTGATTTTGGACCTTCCCTTTGACGCAACGGTTCGCGGGGACGACATTTTTGATCTGCTGGTCGAAACCGGAACTTCGATAACGGCAATTAGTTTGAGCCCAGCGGTAACCGTCGGTCCCGAAGAGATCGGGCACGACCAGATTTACCTCTGGAGGCGGCCATGATCAGAACGTTCAGCCTCGTTCTCTTTTTGTTGGCACCTTTCGCGGTACTTGCTGCAGAGGATTGGACCTACGTGGCGCACGCCCCGGCGGGAAAGGCGGTGGTGGTAAGCCCAGGCGGAACGGAACTTGCCGTGGATTGCGGCAACAGTGGCGAAGTCGGCATTGTAATCTCCCCGGATCTTCGCCCGATCGTCGCTCAGAGCGATCCGCAGGCGAATTACGTTATTGTTATTGATGGGCATTCGCGCTTTGACGTTTCCATGTCTTGCCGTGACAACCGTTGCAGCACCGGAGGTCGGCCAGGATATCTGCTCGTAGTGAATGCGTTGCGTGCGGGCAATTGGGTTGAAGTTTGGGACATTCATCGTGGACTGGACGCGTTTACTCTTTCTGGCTCCAGCAGGGCCATAGACGCAATCAGACGAGCCGGTTGCCCCGGTTTCTGATCCGGCCTGCCCAGCTCAGCGAGTGTTCTTCACGTCATGACACACCCTATTGCTCTGGAGGGTACGGCAAGGGACGCGGGAGTTTCACCTCACAGACTTACAAAGCCGACTATTGATGCCGCGCGAGGTAGTGACTGTCGCAAACCTGTTATTTTGCCCGCCACCGTTCTGATCGCGGTGATCTCTATTTTTGCTGCCCACCCTGCAAGTGCTCTGGAACGCAGAGCAGTCTGGCTGGCTCACGGGTTGCAAATCGAATACCTACTTTTCGCTCATGCTCTCTGCCCCGGAAGGCGAAGTCACTAGGCAACTCGTCGGCGACATCGACGAACAGCAGGTCTCCGGCCGGTTTGTGGACGGTCGAATGGAACTTGGCCCGGGGGGTTTGGCTCGCGAAAAGACCACTCCCAAGGGTATTCTGAAGGGCATTACCGGCACGCACCTGAAAGATCGGGAACTGCTTGTCGGGGAATTTACGGGCGGCTTGGAATGCCCGTCCTTTGTTGCGAAACGCATCGAAGTACCAAAAGCCGGATCAGATCAAGACTGGCCTTTGTTCCGCCTCGCACCGCGTGGGCGACCAAAATATGTTCTCAGCGAGGCGGATTGCCAAGCTAATGTCGAATGTCGGGTCAGCGGCGAGCGGGGAAAGGGCATGCGTGGCAGGAACTTCGATACGGCGGCGGAGACTATTCCAGGATGAAAAAGGTGTTCGGGCGAGTGATATTCCTAATGCGTCCATAGCAAGAAACTCGCGGCTATAACACGCAGAGGACGCAGCACCCGGATATCATTGTCGTACTAGATATCTCCGATCGATCATGACGTTGCCCGTTACTTGAACGGACATGCCGCACGCGGCCCATCGTTGATATAACCTTTGATGGCCTTCTGTTCGATTGTCGTTCGCATCTGCGAGCACTTCGATCACGGCGCTTTTGGATAAACGGTTTTTCAGGCTCGCGCCACAGGGAAGAACCAGCGGCTCGCTCAGTCTGGTTTTCATCACGCGTGTACGCTTTGCAATCAGACAACTGCATCCAATTTCTCAAACAGGACGCGCAAGAATAGCTTGTCACAACATTCTGAACTAAGGCAACGCCTGCAGCGAGCGCAGTCCGGGCATTACACAACATGACATCGATGGTCGCCTTGTGTGCTCCCCCAACCCATCTGCCTCAAAGATGCATGCACCTTCCGAAAACCCAGTGAGGGACGTTCTAGTAGCGCCTTTCTTAAAAGCGGATTGAAGTAAAAAAGGAAGTTATCCACAGCGCGGCGATCAGGATTGCATACGTGCCGAATATCCAAGCAATCACACTCCCAACCGATAGGCTTTTCATTTCCATACCGTGATCTGACATTTGACCTTCGCCATTGGCGCCCATCGCGTCAGGCTCGGAAGAGGCATGTCCAAGCGCTGGGGCCGGACCATCCGCTCCGGGTAGCGTCATGCAACCATGTTTCAGGTGATTGGCCACCAACCATCGGTTTATCGGAAAAGCGACTATTGCGCCGACGACAGTTGCAAGGCTCATGCGAAACCAAAACTGTGGGGTCAGCGGATTTTCGGAGCCCGGCCACTCTGCCGCAAGCAGGACCATCGTGGGGATCATCCCCGTCATCACCATATTCATCGAGACCGTTTCAGCAAAAAACGTTTTCCGGACCGCGAGCCAATAGTTTCCAAACATAGGCTTCATCATCAGCGCCTGAAATATGAACAGCCCGGACACAAAACCAAATGCGTATTCGATCACAATATCCCACCCATTAGAAAGAGCTAGGAAATGGACGAGAATTGCAGCGAAAATAATCCCGGTGGCATCACCGGCGACGCAATGCATTTCACTGTTGATGCCTTGTTTCCAAATGGGTTGAGTATAGCGGTCATGACCTCCCGGAAATGGGCGACGGCATGCAAGAAGATAAAAAAACAAACCAATCGGGCCGGTATAGAGAGTAACGAGAATCCAGGCCGCCCGCTGCACCCAGCTTGTCACACCATTGCTTATTGAATCCCAAATGACAAAGCCCACACTGGCACCGGTCAAAAGAAACCAGACAAGCATTGCGCCATTGAGCATTTCAACCTCCTCTGAGAAAGGAGCCAAGGTTAAGATAAGGGTAGACGGCTTCAGAGGGCGTGTCTAAGGAAAGAAAAACCGTGCTTTGACCCTTAGGTCACCCGTTGTTCCGACCTAGAGACCCATTTAGTATTTCTGCCACTTTAGCGCCGATTTGCGGTGCCTCAGTCTCTCTCGGACCAGCTATATTCAGCACCGCGATAGATTTCGACGTTACCCACGATCGTACTTGCCCTGCGCAGGTATCTGTTCCATCTCTGACGTCTACGATCAGGTACGGTTTTCCTATTTCTCTGGCAAAGTCGATTGCAAGCTGTGTTCCTCGGCTTGACGAACCATCAACAAATACAAGCAGCGCATCGCTGTCACGAACGTTTAGCTTCGTTCTTTCACTGACATCGTGAGACTGCGTTTCGATCAAACCTCTATAAATTGAAGGGATTTTGCCAAACTCATTTGTCCGACCTTTCGGGACCCATCCCCCGTAGGAAAAACCGCTCTCATGCGCGAATTTCAGCGCCGCCAAGTCGACACCGGATTGACCGCCCGTTACGATTTTCACCGAGAAATACCTAGCGACACCGGTTTGGTCGACTATTGTTTCGTGCGACCTGATTGCCCCATCTCAGCAAGTTCACGTTGCAGTCGTCGCGATCAATTAGCACCTCAATCAAGCACAAGCCGTCGTGGCCTTGTGCCTTTTCAATTGCCGCGTCCAACTCTCCTTCTGTGGTTGCTTTGCAGCCCCATGCCTTGCCTTCGCCGGCGCCAAATACGTCGATCAGACCAGCGTAATCCCAATTCTTGATAGTGTTGTACGGTCCGTCATGGATCTCTACTTCGATTGTGTAACCGCCGTTGTTAATCAGGAATATGATCGGGTTCGTATCGTACCGGATCATTGTCGAGATTTCCTGCGCGGTTAATTGAAAGGAACCATCACCTATGCAAGAAACCAGCCTGCGTTCACCGTTGCCAAGCGCGTAACCCAACGTTGCACCGACGGACCATCCTATTGAACCATATTGCATCTGGATTTCGAACCGCGCGCCATCAGGCAAATCAACACCCATTCCATTGAACCATGAATCCCCTGTTTCAACGAGCAGAGCACTATCGCCGTCCAGCATCCTTTGAATTCTGGCGAATAGCTGGCGAACAGTGATTGGTGTTTCAGCCTCAGCGGGTTCAGGCAAGCTACTGGTAGTCCTCACGCGTTCAAAAGCCCTAATCGCACCATCGTTGGGCTTCAGCTTGCCGTTCAGCGCATCCAGGAATTCGCTCATGTTCACATTGCTGAAATGAGTCTGTCCCAGCTGGACCGAGTTTGGATGAACCATTACCGCTTTACTGGTGTCAAATCCCAGCTGATGACCAGTTGTAGTGTAATCAGTAAAAACTGGCCCGACGAACAGCAGCCCATCCGCCGCATCGACAATCTCACCGCAACCAGGAGTGCTTACCGGGCCCCAATAAATCCCCATGAAGTTCTCGTGTGCTTCGGACAAAAAGCTTTTGGCGTTGGGCATGGACGCTTGAGCGTAGCCGCAACTCTCAGCAAGAGCACGCAAGGAAGCCTCTGCCTGACCCGCACGTACCTTGCTTCCCGCGACCAGTACGGGCCGCTCTGCGGCATTCAGAAACTCAGAGGCTTGGTCTACTGCCTTTGCCAGCGTGTTTGGATCGCTGCTCGCTCGTCTGGCGAAACTGCGGGGGACGGGCGCAGAGGTGGGCGATCCCGCTATGTTCGAAGCTATTTCGATATACACAGGCTTTCGGCGCAGCATTGCCGTATCGATAGCCCTGTCAATTGCCACGGGCGCGAGTGACGGATGATGTATCATTACAGCTTCCGCCGTGACACGGGCAAACATTTCCCGTTGGTAACCGTAGTCGACCTCGCCCAGTGTATGATGCAAGTATTCCCACTCGGCTTCAGAATTTGTGTTGGGGCCACCGGAAATGGCAATCAGTGGAAGGTCTTCGGCATATGCGCCAGCGACCGCGTTGAGCAGGCTCAAACCGCCTACAGAAAAGGTCACGACTGCTGCCGACGGCCCTCCGGTTGCACGAGCGTATCCGTCCGCTGCATAGCCCGCATTGAGTTCGTTGCAGCAACTGATCATTCGCAGATCCGGGTTGCCCAGCAACTCATCCAGCAGCACCAAGTTGTAATCACCTGGCACCACAAAGTAGTCCTCAATTCCAGCCTCTTGCAAACGCTTCGCCAAATATGACCCGACAGTCCATCGCTCTGTTGCCATGCCAGTTTCCTCGCTATCAATTACTAAAATCAACTATCGCGCATCTTATGCGCGGAGACTGGATTCTCAAAACTACGGGGGTGCGGGCGCTTGTTCGAACAGATCACTGTAGATGTGGAGGAACCTACTAAATCGCTAAAAGGTCGCCCCTTCACTTAGGTTCAGAACGCATGCGAAATACTCCAGAAAATTTACCCGATTACGGCTTTCGACGCTAAGCGCGTCACTCCGCTTCAAAGGCATTCCCGACCAAGGCTGCGACCTGCAAATTACATCCGCGGCATCACGATTGCACTGGAAACAAAAGCTTGGGTGCCCAGCTGATCCCAAGGTTCGCACGACCACGCGATTGATTGTTCACCGGATTGGTTGGCTCAATACATTACGTTGAGCATCAACAAGGAAACAACCAGGAACAGGATGGTCATGACCCCACCTGAACGCACAAAGTCCATGACCTTATAGCCTGCGGGACCCATAATCAGCGCGTTTACCTGATGCGTGGGAATGATAAAGCTGTTTGAAGTCGAAATGGCGACCGTAAGCGCAAAGACCGCAGGGTTGCCACCAGCCGCTACTGCAATCGAAACGGCAAGTGGGACAAGCAACACGGTGGCCCCGACATTTGACATCACGAGCGAAAAAGCAGTGGCCAAAATTGCAACCCCGGCCTGAAGCGCCCAGATCGGCCATCCATTCAGTATGATCATGATTTGCTGCGCAATCCACGCTGCAGTTCCAGTGTTTTGCACGGCTTGCCCCAACGGTATGAGACACGCGAGCAGGAAAACGGTGTTCCATCCGACTGCGCGGTATGCCTCGTCCACGCTAAGCACCCGGGTGAGCATCATTCCGGCGGCTCCAGTCAACAGACACAGCGATAACCGCACGTCGGTGAACAAAATCAGCGACAACGAAATCGCGAAAAAGGCCAGGGCCCAGCCGACCTTCTGCGGCCGCAGTTCATCCTGCGGAAAATCCGTTGTTACGACGACAAAATCCGGATCCCGCTTGATCCGCATCAGGTTGTCCCATCTTGTATGCGCAACAAGCATGTCGCCCGCGTGGAAATTCTCGAGCCCGATTTGGGTGGACTCGTGCGTTTCTGTCTCCACATGACTGAGCGTTTCTTCTCCTCGATGAATTGCAAGTAACGACATGCCATATGTCTTGCGGAACAAAAGCTCGCGCGGGCACTTTCCGATCAGCTTACTGTCAGGTGTTACAACGACTTCGGCTATTCCTGCATTAGTGGGTGCAAACTCTTCTACAAAAATGTCGAGTTCCGGAAGGACAGTCAGACCGAATTTCTGAGCGAATTCTTCCACGGCCCACCGGTTCCCTATGATCGCAAGCCTGCAGGGCGCAGCAATCTCGGCCGTTAGGACCTGTACCATCGAGGTTTTGCCTCGGTAAAAGGTCGAAATGATATAGAGATGGTTTTCGTGATTAATATCGGCCAAAATATGCCCCACCAGCGGGCTGTCCGCCGGTACAATCACTTCGAAAACATCCGCCTTAAGACCGTAGACCCGTTGCAGGTACTCTTGTGTGCCCTGTCCGGTGCCTGTGCTATCAGAACCTGCGTCGCCCGGCAGTACCCAGCGTCCAAGTAACAGAAAGTATGCGATCCCGGTTAGAATTAAGGCGGCACCGATTGGAGTCACCGAAAAAAGACCGAACGGTTCGATTTTCTGACCGGCGGGCAACCCTTGATTTGCTGTTAGGATCAGATCATTCAGTAAGATAAGCGGTGACGATCCGACCATCGTCATTGTGCCACCCAATATGGCACAGAAACCCATTGGCATCAGCAGACGTGACAGCGGAATCCCGGACCTTGACGATATCCGGCTGACAACCGGCAAGAACAGCGCGGCCGCCCCCACATTCTGCATAAAGGATGAAATAACGCCGACGGTACCTGAAACGATTGGCAGCACTCGGTTCTCGGCTGTGCCACCGTACTTCAGAATGACTGCGGCGACCTTGTTCATGATGCCAGTTTTATCCAGGCCCGCGCCCACGATCATGACCGCGATGATGGAAATCACGGCATTTGAGGCAAACCCATCAAACAGGTGCGGAACATCTGCGAGGTTTTCAAGCCCGGGCGCGTAGCTCAGAAGACCGACGATAACCAAGACCAGAATGGCAGAAAGATCAATTCTGACAACCTCGGACACGAACAGAAAGACGGTGAAGGCCAACAAAGCACAAACCACCCCCATCTCGAACGTAAAGCCTATATGTTCCACAGAGTTCACCGAAAAATTGTCTTCAATTGATCTAAGGTGAACAACTAAAGTATAGCACCCGCCTTGTCATGAAGTTTCGATTTCCTTCAGTAAAACGAAATAAAGTTTCGCTGAAATGGCCGCCTACCCTCATCGGGACATCTTGTTCGACGAACATTTCTCGGCGCAACACCAAAAACTCGTAACTCCCACGCACTGCTGACGATCCCTACCGAAGGCTCGAACTCCGAAAACCAGGATCGCAAAAATACCTCTGGTCGTACGAGGAACGGCATTTCGAGTATTGGAAGCCAACAAGCGCTAATGTGGAGTTTCGATACGCGCTTCGAACAGACAGCACCCTGAATACAATACGGATGCTTCGAAAACATTTGAACGCCCAGCGTTTGCATTTCGCCTGAAAAAACTTATCCCGCCAATTGTCGTAAGCCTGATGTTGTCGCTTCAAGGAACTGCCCCATACGGATCATTTTGGCGACGTCGATATCACCCAACGTGGCCGACACAAATGCGAACCTTCAGCTCGATTACTCAGACCTTTGTTCTGGCGATGTTCGATTCCGGGGGCAATCTCGACCTTGGCTGCGGCATAGGATCGGAGTTTGCATGTCACCTGCACCTAAGGCCTATCCCAACGCCGAAACAACATTCGAAAGAAACGCTTGGCAGCACTCTTGTCCCAGCGCGACTGAACCAGAGCATCGAGCACATCCGCTACCCGGCAGGCGAATACACTGCATTCGCTGAGAGGGGCCATTTGAAGCAGCTGCTCGCCAGAGTGCATGTTTCTGACCCTCGATCAGGATTACCACCTCGTCCAGATACCATTTATCCGAAGGCACGGGCCGGCCCCGGCTACTTTCGCAGCGATCTGACCATCGAAACGCGTAACCCGGATCCTGCGTGACGCAAGAAGGTCCTCGACGTCCCTCAGGCTGAGGGAAAATCGGCGATACGCCCATACGGTATAACCGGTCACGGAAGGAGGAAACCGGAGGCCCTTGATGCAGGATGGGTCGGGTAAACCCAGCATGATCCTTCGCTACCCCGCCGTCACCCGGCCAACAACCTGAGAAAGCCTTATCGGCACCAGATCGCTTAATGCCAGCTCCCACACACCAATCGAAGGGATTGATTTCCTAACATGTTTGCTTCACCGAAATGCACCTGAAGATTGGGGCACTTTGTGCATTCACAATAGAACGAACCTCTTCTGACATCATGTCCGACCTGCGCATGAACTCCAGAAAGTTCATGTTCACGTTGTTAAACAAAAGCTGCCCGACTGCTTCTATGTCGATATCGCTTGCGACCTGCCCTTGGTCCTGCCGGGTCTTGAGAAATCGACAGAGTTGAGATGCCAGTTGTCGATCAATTTCAAAGTAACGCCGACTGAACTCTGCGTTTGGGTCCAGCAACGTGCGCGCTACGGCCGTGCTCCACGTTTCACGTGAGGTATACTGAAACGAAATGTCGAAATAGCATTTCGCGATTTCGTCGAAGGTGGCTTCAAGGCTCTGATTCCTTTTTTCAATGCAAGCATCGACCGCTGCGATGACAATCTCAGTCTCGGCAACAACCGTCGCCAGCAGAATATCCGCTTTTGAATTGAAGTAGTTGTAGAAAGTCGCCACCGATAGGGAGGCTTCTGCTGCAATGTCCTCAATGCGCGCGGCCTCATAACCGTTCTCACGGAACATCTTGGATGCGCAATCCATGATCTTTCGGCTCGTTTCTTCCTTTTTTTTCTGCCTTAAACCAACCATGCAGCCTCCAAAGTTGTAGTGACTATAAAATCATATTGACTTCAAAATTATGAGTATGCAAGCCTTATAGCATCCACCAAAACAACTATTCCAACTGGGAGGGCGACTATGAAACAAAGTATCCTAACTGTGCTTACCGCCACATCTGCAATGCTGCTTTCCACTACAGCCGTGCTTGCCGAAGGAGAGCTGAATGCTCTTGTCTGGTGTGACCACGCTGATCCTGCCTTGCTCGAACCGTTCGAGCAGGCGCATGACGTGCGGGTCAACATTAAGGAGTATGAAGGTACCGCCGCCGGTCTTGCCATTCTCGATCAGTCGCGTCCCGGTGATTGGGATGTAATGGTGATCGATACAGTCGACGTAGGGCGTGCAATTGACGAAGATCGCCTTGCGCCCTTGCCTGCGGACGAGCTGGCCACTGCATCATTCTTTCCTGAAGTCGTGATGGCCGAGAACAACACCCGTGATGGGGTGACTTATGCCGTAACCGAAAAGTTCGGCTACAACACGATCGCCTATAACAAGGCGAAAGTAGACGCCGCTGATATGAACGACATGAGCAACCTTTGGAGTGGAAAATATGATGGGCGGATCGCCATCTATGACTACTACCTGCCACTGCTTGGGCTGGTCAGTCTGGAGCAGGGGGTAAACACCTCTGATCTGGATGCCGAGGCTGTCGAAGGACTGCGTGATCGTGTCTATGGCCTGAAGGCCGCATCGCAATCCGTGGCCGATGTGGTCGCCAGCCAGACAGCCCTTGCTACAGGTGAGGTTGATGTTGTCATTGGCGGCGGCGAGTGGCTGACGGCGGTTCTATCTGCCGAGAACTCTGATCTCGATTGGAGCGTTCCGGAAGAAGGTGCGCTGCGCTGGTCGCAATCCATCGGTGTTCTCGCGGGTTCCGAGAACAAGGACCTCGCGGTTGAATTCGTCAAATACATCACCAGCCCTGAAGGACAGGCCCGCCTTGCGACATCGTCTTGCTATTGGGCGATGCCAGCCAATGCAGCAGCTGGTGATCATCTGACAGACGATCAGAAAGTTGCGCTGCGCTGGGACCAGCAGGACGACTACCTTGCCCGCACGCAACTGTACCCAATCCCAAGTGCAGAGCTTGACCTAAAGATGCAGGATTTGTGGACTGACATGCTGCAGCAATAAATCTTGCTGTCAGTCAAATGCTGTGCGGCCTTTCCACGCCGCACAGCCTATCTGGGAACGCACATGAGTATCGAAAAAATCGAAAGAAAACGAGCCTTTACGCTTGTCGCTCCAGCTCTGATGTGGACAGGTGCGTTCTTTGTCTTGCCCTTTGCGGCGATGATCTTGTTGAGCCTTGCTCACCTGGAAGGCCGAGAGATCGTTCAGTCGTTCGACTTCGGTAATTACATCAGGATTTTCACGACCCCTTCGCTGTTCAAGGGGATAATCGTGTCTCTGGAAATCACTGCCGTTGTCACGATCCTCTCCGTGCTTCTGGCGTGGCCATTGGCGTGGATTATTGCCACACAAGTGCCCCAGCGCTGGCAGCGGCTTGCGATCATGTTAGCCGTCTTGCCGTTCTGGACGTCCTACGTGGTACGGTCATACGCTTGGGCCCTCGTTCTGGGGCAAAATGGCGTGTTGATGGAGGCGCTGATCGGCATCGGCCTGTTGGACGAACCGATCAAGATCATGGCGACGCGCAGCGCGACCATCATCGGTTTCGTGCATTTCTTTGTCATGCTTCTGACGCTGACGATCTACTCTAACCTGATCCAGTTGTCGCCCAACTATGCACGGGCAGCGGCTGATCTGGGTGCAAGCGGCTGGAACACTTTTCGGCTCGTGATCCTACCGCTGACCTTGCCGGGGATCATGACAGGCGCTTTTCTGACCTTCGTGCTGTGTATCGGCGATTACATCACACCGCAGATTCTGGGCGGCAACAACGAGTTGACGATGCCACAGCTGATCATGCTTCAACTGGGACGGCGCGGTGATTTTCCGATGGCCTCGGCCTTATCCCTAGTCCTGATGGTCATTGTCACGATTGCCTACGCAGCCACGGCGCGCTGGCTGAAAATGGAGCGGGTATGATGCGGATCATTGGATGGATCTATCTGGCAGCGATCTTCGCGTTCATTTTTCTTCCTGTTGTGGTTCTGGTGCTTTTTTCCTTTCAGGAAAGCCGCTTGCCGGTGCCACCATTCAACGGCCCTTCGCTAGTCTGGTATGTTGAGGTTCTGAACGACCGCGACCTGATGGAGGGTCTTTGGAACTCTCTCAAAGTGGCGCTTCTGTCGGCATCGGTCGCGCTGTTTCTGGGTTTTCTGGCCGCGCAGGGCCTGGCGCGCGTTTGGTTGCCGGGTTCGGTCATCATGCGCGGCCTTCTGATCGCGCCAATGACGGTCAGCTATCTGATCATCGCGTTGGGGCTGTTGAACATGTTCAATGACATTGGCATCCGGCCTTCGCTCTGGACGGCCGGGATCGGCCACGTCGTTATAAACCTGCCTCTGTGTTTCGCTATTTTGTTTGCGGCGATGGGAGATCATCAGAAAAATGCCGAACGCGCTGCGCGTGATTTGGGAGCGTCCGAATGGCGGGTGTTGTGTCTGGTGACGGCGCCGATGCTTCGCCCGGCCTTGCTGGCGGCGTTTTTCCTGGCGGTCACATTCAGTTGGGACGAGTTTATCATCGCCTTCCTGCTGACCCGGTTTGATGTCACCCTGCCGGTTGAAATCTGGTCGATGCTGCGATCGGGCCTGTCCCCGGCGACCAACGCGATTGGATCGCTCGTTTTCCTTGTTTCCGTTGCGGTGCTTCTGATCCTTGAGGTGGCCGTCTTTAGAAAGTCCAAATCATGACCGCTGACGTATCCTTTCAGTCTGTTCACCAGAAATTCGGCGATTTCACAGCGCTGCACGAAATAAATCTCGACATAGCGGCGGGTGAGTTTCTGGTTCTTTTGGGGCCCTCGGGCTGCGGTAAGTCGACTCTGTTGTTCTTACTGGGTGGCTTCCTGACGCCAACATCGGGTCAGGTGCTGATCGGTGGTAATGACATGACCGGTGTTGCCCCCAAGGACCGCCCGACAACCACCATGTTTCAGGACTATGCCCTGTTCCCGCACATGACCTTGCGCGACAACGTGGCTTTTGGTCTGCGCATGAAGGGAGAGGGCAAAAAAACTCGAAACGACAAAGCGATGGAGATGCTTGAGCTTGTGGGTTTGCCGGACAAATCCGGCCACAAACCGCATGAGCTTTCAGGCGGTCAGCGCCAGCGGGTTGCTCTTGCTCGTGCTCTGGCAGTAGACCCGGATGTCTTGCTGCTTGATGAACCACTCGGTGCGCTTGATCTAAAGCTGCGCCGCCAAATGCAGGAAGAGCTCAAGACCATCCAGCGTCAGGTCGGAACCACATTTGTTCATGTCACCCACGATCAGGAAGAAGCGATGGCTGTGGCAGATCGCATCGTGGTGATGAACCACGGTCATATCGAAGATGTGGGACGGCCAGAGCAGGTCTACCTGACACCGCGCACGATGTTTTCCGCCAATTTCATGGGCGACATGAACATCATCCCCGCCACGATAAAGGATGGCACCGCCACCACTACTTTTGGCAGGATTGAAGGCGTGGAGAACTGCGCCAATCCGCATCTGTGTATGCGTCCCGAGAACATAGGCCTCAGCGGCGCCATCGAACTTGGTAAAGCAGTACTGGAAAGCACGGCCTTTTTCGGAACATATCACCGCTGTCACTTCCGACCGATCCAACAGCCAGACTTGGAGTTCATCGCCCACCTGCCGCTTGGAGAGCTGCCCGAGCTCGGTGGCGAAGTCAATCTTTTCGGGTCGCACCCGCTGGTGCTGGACGGTACAGAATGAAACGGGCCCGCCCGGAAAACTGGTACAGGATACGTCCCCTCTCGGACGGGATAACCTGGATTGACGAGCCGCATATCAAGGAGTTCTTCCGCTGCAACATCTGGCATGTACGCGGACGCGACCGAGATATGCTGGTCGATAGCGGCATGGGTGTGTTGTCGTTGCGCAATTGGGTCCCGCTTGTCACCGAGCGCCCTCTCGACGCCGTCGCGAGCCACACCCATTTCGACCATATCGGAACGCATCACGAATTTCCCTGCCGTCTATGCCACACTGCTGAAGCAGATATTCTTGCGCAGCCCAGCCGCGTGAACACCCTGGCCGAAGACTATGTCAAAGACGACATCTTCCATCAGCTGCCCCCTGGGCGGTACGAGTCTTCGACCTATGGCGTAAAGGCGGCCCCGGCGACACGTATTCTGGAAGACGGCGATGTCATCGATCTGGGCGACCGCCATTTTGAAGTTATCCATACGCCAGGTCATTCGCCCGGTGGAATTGCGCTGTGGGAGGTTGCGACAGCAACGCTGATTAGCGGTGATATCGTCTATGACGGACCTTTGATTGAAAGCGACGACGCTAACGACATGGCGGACTACATCAAAAGTATGAAGCGACTTTTGGAACTGCCCGCGCGGATTGTGCACGGCGGCCATTTCCCATCCTATTCTGGTGACCGCCACGTCGAGATCATTTCCAGCTGGTTGCGAGAGAAGGACAGGTAATCTTTAGCAGCAGCGCCCGGTTTTGGCGTGACTTGTACTATCCCGTCGCAAACCCTGACAGACTATCCGGCTGACCGAGGATTTGACAAAGGCACGATGAAAGAATCGAAACTGCTCTGTTTGCCGCGCAGGGTCAGCGCGTCACTGGTTGCAAGGTCCGGGCATCGGTTTCTGTGATAGTCGTCTTCAAAACGTCGGCGGAGTACAGGCGCTAATGATCCTGCACTTCTCAGGGCCGACCTGACGAAACCGGTGCGGAGTGCGGCTGTCGAAGTAATACGCGTCGCCCGGTCCCAGCATCTTGCGCTGTTCACCCACAGTGACCTCGATCCGGCCCGCGACGACGATGCCGCCCTCTTCGGCCTCATGCCCGTACATCACCCGGCCCGTGTCAGCACCCAGGTCATAGGTTTCCTGCAAAATCATCATCGCACGGCCATGCAGGTTTGTTCCCACCTGCCGCAGCGACAAGCCGCCCTTGCCGATCTCGGTCAGGTCCTCGGCGGCGTAGAACACGGTTTGCTCGGGTTCGATCTCGTATGAGAAGAAATCGGACATGCCAATCGGGATACCTTGCAAAATGCGCTGCAACGCACCCACCGACGGGTTCGTTTTGCCTGACTCGATCAGTGAGATGGTCGAGTTCGGCACATTCGCCTTTTTAGCCAGCGCCCGCTGTGACAACCCGGCACGTTTGCGAAGTGAGCGCAGGCGCAGGCCAAGGTTCAGATCATCCTGATCAGTGTTTCTCATGTTCAATATCCGCATCATCCGGCAGGTGCGAGAACGTTAATTCAAGGACTTATGATTCACAAGAAACAGGCTTTTACTTTGGACAGCGGGCACTAGTGTTGCGCAATCAGACATACGGGCACAGCGCCCGGTAACCGGAAAGGACGCAAGATGCTGAACGCTCAGATTGCTGAACGCCGCAATGCCTCGATCGCTAAGGGCGTGGGCATGCAAACACAGGTCTACGTCAATCGTGCTGCAAACTCCGAAGTGTGGGATGTCGAAGGCAAACGATATATCGACTTCGCCGCAGGCATCGCCGTTGTGAACACCGGACACTGCCACCCCAAGGTAATGGAGGCCGTGCAGAAACAGGCCGCCAGTTTCACCCATACCTGCCATCAGGTTCTGCCTTACGAAAACTACATCCGTCTGGCCGAACGCCTGAACGAGAAGGTGCCCGGCGATTTCGCAAAGAAAACCGTCTTTGTCACGACCGGCGCTGAGGCAGTCGAGAATGCCGTCAAGGTTGCCCGTGCCGCAACCGGGCGCCCGGCTATTATCGCCTTTGGCGGCGGGTTTCATGGCCGAACCTTCATGGGTATGTCGCTGACAGGCAAGGTGCAGCCCTATAAGGCAGGGTTCGGCGCGATGATGCCAGACACCTATCACGTCCCCTTCCCGGTTGAGCTTCACGGCACTTCGACCGCGGATTCGCTGGGCGCGCTCAACAAGCTGTTCAAGGCCGATCTGGATCCGGACCGCGTTGCCGCAATCATAATCGAACCGGTCCAGGGCGAAGGCGGATTCTACTCCGCGCCTGCCGAACTGATGCGCGGCCTGCGCACGCTGTGTGACGAACACGGTATCGTTCTGATCGCTGACGAGGTGCAGACGGGTTTCGCTCGCACCGGCAATCTGTTTGCGATGGACGCTTATGACGTGGCTGCTGACATCACTACCATGGCCAAGGGTCTGGCGGGTGGTCTGCCTTTGGCAGCTGTCACCGGGCGCGCCGACCTGATGGATGCAGCGCAGCCCGGCGGTTTGGGTGGCACCTATGGCGGCAACCCTCTAGGCATCGCAGCCGCCCATGCGGTGATGGACGTCATCGAAGAAGAGGACCTGTGTGCTCGCGCCAATGAGCTGGGCTCGCGTCTGAAACAGCGTCTGGAATCGATCCGCGCCCGCACACCCGAGATCGTCGACATTCGCGGCCCCGGCTTCATGGTGGCAGCTGAATTCAACACTGCCGATGGCAGCGCCCCGAACCCGGACATGGCTAACGCCGTACGGGCCGAAGCGCTGAAGCGCGGATTGATCCTGTTGACATGCGGCGTATATGGAAACGTAATCCGTTTTCTCGCACCGCTGACGGTGCAAGACGACATCTTTGCCGAAGCCATGGATATTGTGGAAGCCTCGGTTGACGCTGCCAAAGGAGCCTGAACATGCTGGATACCAAAGTGACCAAGCTGGAGTTGAAAGATCCCAGCCTTCTGGAAACCCGCGCCTATATCAACGGTGAATGGGTTGAAGGCGAAGCGACGTTCCCCGTCCACAACCCCGCCAACGGTGATCTGATCGCCAACGTGACCGATGTCAGCATCGATGGCACCGTAGATACCATTGATGCGGCCTATGCCGCCAAGAAGGATTGGGCCGCCCAGACCGGCAAGGAACGCGCCGCAATCCTGCGCAAGTGGTTCGACCTGATGGTCGAAAATGCCGACGATCTGGCCACCATCCTGACCGCCGAGATGGGCAAGCCGTGGGCAGAAGCGCGCGGAGAGATTCTGTATGGTGCATCTTTCATCGAGTGGTTCTCGGAAGAGGCTAAACGCGTGTACGGTGACATCATCCCCGGCCACCAACGCGACAAGCGTATCGTGGTGCTGAAACAGCCCGTTGGCGTTGTCGGATCGATTACCCCATGGAACTTCCCCAACGCAATGATTGCGCGCAAGGTTGGACCGGCGCTGGCCGTGGGCTGTACCTTTGTAGCGCGCCCAGCGACACTGACGCCGCTCTCGGCATTGGCCATGGCAGTTCTAGGTGAACGCGCGGGCATCCCCGCAGGCGTGTTCAACGTGATCCCGGGCACCGACAGTTCGGGCGTCGGGAACGAGTTGTGCACTAACGACAAAGTCGCCAAGATCACCTTCACCGGCTCGACCCGCGTGGGCCAGATCCTGATGCGCCAGGCCGCGGGCACCATCAAAAAGATGAGCCTTGAACTGGGCGGCAACGCGCCCTTCATCGTGTTCGACGACGCTGATGTGGATGCCGCAGTTGACGGCGCGATGATCGCCAAGTTCCGCAACAACGGTCAGACCTGCGTCTGTGCTAATCGTATCTATGTGCAAGCAGGCGTCTATGACGAGTTCGCCGCCAAGCTGGCGGAAAAGACCAAAGCGCTGAATGTGGGCGACGGCTTCGGTGACGGTGTTACGACCGGACCGATGATCAATCAGGCGGCGGTCGACAAGGTGGAAGAACACATCTCAGACGCGGTTTCCAAAGGTGCGACAGTAACGCTGGGCGGTAAACGTTCGGATCTGGGCGGCACCTTTTTTGAACCCACAGTTCTGACCGGCGTGACCCGCGACATGGTGGTGGCGAAGGACGAAACCTTTGGCCCCGTAGCTCCTCTGTTTAAGTTTGATGAGGAAGACGACGTCATCGCCATGGCCAATGACAGCGAATTCGGTCTGGCCTCTTATTTCTACAGCCGCGATTTGGCGCGCGCCTGGCGCGTGGCCGAGGCTCTGGAATCGGGCATGGTGGGTGTCAACACCGGCTTGATCTCAACTGAAGTCGCGCCCTTTGGTGGCGTCAAACAATCCGGCCTGGGTCGCGAAGGCTCGAAATACGGGACGGAAGACTTCCTGGAGATCAAATATGTCTGCATGGGGGAGATCGCCTGATCTATTCAGGTCGACGCGCCCGGAATGTGCGGTACTACCTATTCAGCGGCCCGGAAGCGGGCCGCTTTGCGTTTCTGCCTCGTAGGAATGTCGGCCAGAAACACCTGGCGCTTCCGACGTTGAACATTGGAATTTCCAATCTATTGACTGCGCATATTCTCTCTGAGAAACGACCTAAACAGTTCGACCATATCCGGCTGTTTTCCTGATCGCGACACAACCTGCATCTGGCAACTATAGTCAGCCATCGCTACAGGCAGTTTTACCAGCCGGTTGCTGGATACGAATTGGGCCGCCGCGTGCTCTGGGAGCAATCCCAGATATTGATTGCTCAGCAATAGGAAAATCTGCGCCTCGATATCGTTGACGACACTGTCCAACTCGTTTTGTCTGACCTGCCTCAGACGCTGCCGGTTCCAATATCCCCGATGCGCCCAGGGGTACTCGCGAAGGTTTGCAAGCGTCAGACCATTCAAGTCCTGCGACAGCAGGATGTGATTGGTGCCGCAGTAAAGTGAATGCCTCTCTTCATAAAGATCTTCATAGGACAGGCCATTGATTTTATTATCAAAGCTGCCAATACCTACATGATAGTGCCCGTTGGACAAGCCGTTCATAATCTCCTGAGGTTGCTTTACTTCGATCGAAAAATGCACATCAGGAGCCTCTTGCGTCATTTCCGAAATGGCTTGCGACAGCCTCAGGTTTTCGTCTGTCGCCGAGCAATCGACAACAGCGATCGAAAGCCGTCCGGTCAGGCTACTTTTCAGCGCGGAAAGCTTGTCGGACTTGTCCTCCAAGGATTCAATCAGCGATTTGGACAAGTCATATACAACCTGCCCCTTATCGGTCAGCAGAAACCCTCGGCGACCGCGTTGGCAGAGTTTCACACCGAGCCGTTCCTCCAAGGCCGTAATGTGATTGGAAATTGTCGGCTGACTCAAGCCAAGCTCGGCCTGCGCGGCGGTGAAGCCTTTGCTTCGCGCGACGCATTCAAAAATTGACAACAGGTGGATGTCTGAACCTGAGATTCGCATCGATAGATTGAAATCAACAAATGTAAGAAATTGCAAAACCAAATTTTTGAGAATTGCTCTGGCTTGTAAGGTATCGCGAGCCTTGCGCTGTGTTGCCCTGAACGACATTTCGCTGGCTGGTTGGCGACAGCTTCGTAATCAACAAAGGGTGGTGCAGAGAGTTTCGGGTAAACGAACAGTTCAAGAAATACTTCGTACTGGCCGCATAATACCGTCGGTGGCCACGCAGTGGCTTGGGATCGTCTAAAGAATAGAATGGAGTTAAGCTATGTATAATCAACCCCTTGGCGGAAACGAAATGCCACGTTTTGGGGGGCCGGGCACCTTCATGCGCCTACCCGCAGCTGAAACGGCCGAGGGGCTTGATGCCGCGTTTATTGGTATTCCGATGGATATCGGGGCCAGTTTGCGGTCAGGCACCCGTTTCGGGCCCCGCCAGATCCGCGCCGAAAGCACGTTGATCCGGCCCTATAACATGTGGACCACTGCGGCACCGTTTGAGGGGCTTCAGGTGGCGGATATCGGCGATGTCCCGATCAACACTTTTGATCTTAAGGACAGCGTGCGACGGATTACTGCCTTTTATGACGACGTTCTCAAAAATGATGTGATCCCATTGACCCTGGGTGGGGATCACACGCTGTCCTTGCCGGTGCTGCGTTCAATCCACAAGAAACATGGGCCAGTCGCGTTGATCCATGTGGATGCGCATGCTGACATCAATGACCATATGTTTGGCGAAGAGATCGCCCACGGCACTCCGTTCCGCCGCGCCTATGAGGAAGGTCTGATCATACCTGAAAAGACCTTCCAGATTGGGTTGAGGGGCACCGGATACGAGGCCGACGACTTTGATATAGCCCGCAAGTGGGGCTTTACCGTCGTGCAGGCAGAAGAGCTATGGTTCAAATCCTGCGCCCCGCTAATGGACAAAATCCGCGACGCGGTTGGAGACACTCCGGTCTATCTGACATTTGACATCGACAGTCTGGACCCGGCCTGTGCCCCGGGAACAGGAACGGTCGAAATGGGTGGTTTGATGACCAATCAAGCCCTTGAGATTGTCAGGGGTTGCAAGGGGCTTAACCTTGTCGGCTGCGATCTGGTCGAGGTCTCACCGCCCTTCGATCCCTCGGGCAACACCGCCGTCATCGCGGGCAACCTGCTGTACGAAATGCTCTGTGTGCTACCGGGCGTTCCATACGGTAAAGAATGACTCCCCCGAGAACCGGCGGCCACTTGTTGGCCGCCTTTTGTTGCCTGCACTATAGTTTGCATCACGTTAACAAATTAATCCGCCGTCACAGCGGACTGCTCACATTGGTCTGACAATCTAAGTCCAGCTTAAGACGGATCTCAGAAGTATAACGGCCAAAGATCGGCGTGCGGCCCTCTGTCTGTGACACGCACGCCCCTGATCCAGACATCCGCGCGCTAGGTAACCGGTGATAGAATGTGCTTGACGCCCTGGTATCCGGACAAGCCCCAAGGACCCAGTTCGCGCCCAATCCCGCTGGACTTGAACCCGCCCCAGGCGCTGTCGGGATAGACAATTTGCGGTGTAATGATCCAGATTTGACCAGCCGTAATCTGATCCGCGACACGCTTGGCCCGATCCCAATCTCCGCTGACGACAGACCCTACTAGCCCCTAATCCGTGGCAATTGCCAAAGCAACGGCCTCTGCTTCATCGTCTAAGGCTGTGGTAGCGAGGGGTTGGCCCGAAAATCTCTTCGGTCCAGACAGGATTGTCGTGTGACACATTACGATAGATCGTAGGTTCGACATAGTTTTCGGTCTCACCATGGGCAGTACCGCCTGTTACGCAGTCCAAACCGTCTACCTGAGCCTGTTCCAGATATCTCTGGATCTTCTCGAATTGTTGCCGGGTCGTAATTGGCCCCATGTCAGCACCGTCATCTTTGTCGGGTCCGTGGCTAAGTGCTTGGGTTCCGGAAATCAGGGCGTCCATCAGTTCTGACTCGATAAACTTATCCACGAGAAGCCGCGAGGTTGCGGAACAGATTTGACCTGCATTGAAGAAAATGCCGCCAATAATGCAGTCAACAGCTTTATTGACATCCGCATCCGCCGTGGCCACGATCGGAGACTTTCCGCCCAGTTCCAATGCAACCGGCAGGCAGCGGCGCGAGATAGCCTTCATGACCTGACTGCCAACCATATTGGAGCCGGCAAACGAGATCTTGCGGAAAAGGGGATTGCCGGTCAGTGCTATACCTGTCTCTGCATCTCCGGTCAGCAGGTCCAGCACGCCGACCGGAAGCCAATCTCTTGAGCGATGTCGCCATAAACCAAATCGGCAAACGGCGTCATTTCCGACGATTTCAGAATTGTGGTGCAGCCAGCTGCAAGCGCCGGGCCCAGTTTCCATGCAGCTGTAACTAGCGGGAAGTTCCAGGGCACGATCATTCCGACAGGACCGACCGGTTCATGTCGCACAAACCCGAAATGCACCTTACCCGCATGGGTGACCCGTGCGCCCTGAGCGGCATCAAGGCCATCAGCGAGCTCAGCGTAAGACTCGAAGGTGGCAATCGCGTCCCCGACGTCGATTTCGGCTTCGATCTGGGGCTTGCCGCTGTTTTGCGTTTGCAGGGCGATCAGGCGCAGGATATCTGGATCTGTCGCTAGGTTTCGCCCGTCTTTCCTTTGGATTTTACTAGGTCATAGAAGACTGGTGTTCAAAGGAAGCCGAGTAGAAAGCATGACGGTGGACTTCAAAGGCGCGCATTATCCGAAAAACGTGATCCTGTACGCCATTTTCTTCTGTATTCGGTATGGGGTTTCGTATCGCGATCTCGACGAAATCATGGCCGAACGTGGCGTTGCGGTTGACCACGCCGCATTGAACCGCTGGGTCGTGAAATTTGCCCGATCAGGTCGCCAGATCGAGATCCGGCAGGTCAAATATTTGAACAACGTTATCGAACAGGATCATCGGTTTATCAAACGCTTGACCCGGGCGATGCTCGGCTTCGGGGCCTCCATTCAGCAGTAGCGGCCCTGGAAGGTATTGAGGTCGCTCACATGATCCGAAAAGGGCAAGTTGGTGCAAACGGTGAACCCGGTTTCAGGCAGTTCGCGGCACTCGCAGGATAACTGTGTCCGATGGCAAACTGATTTAGACCATCCAAAATTTTCGCGACAGAACCAAAGGGAGCGGTTCACGTGATTGCGACAGGAGAGGCTTCCCGCCAAACGGGTGTCGGAACTGAAACCATCCGCAATTACGAACACGAAGGAATCGTGCCAAAGCCTGCACAAGCTCTGATCAATCCTCACTCTATTCAGCAAGATTCAGAAAGCACTGTTGGCAGCCTTCGATTTCTAATGCAGTGCCGTGACATGGAACTTCCACTCTCAGACGCAAAGGTGCTTTTGTATCTGCCAAAAGCAGGTGACGAAGATTGCCGATCCGAGAAAGAATTGCCTTAGGCCCATATCGCTAACGTACGAAGCAAGATCGATGAATTAAGACGCATGGAGGACGTATTGAGCGAGCACACAGCCAATTGTGACAGCGGGATTGTTCGCTGACCGATGCTGTCACGTTGAGAATGATGGAGGGCGTCTAAGTCTCGCAACTGGGGCATAACTCAAGCTCCGGTTTTTAGACCAGATCGCGTCAGACTAAGGTCGGTGGTGCGTTAAGAATTTGTAGTACATATTCAATTTCACGATGAGAGCGAAAGTAGCTGACCTGACGATTGGCAATTGGTCATTGTCGCGAGTTTTTCTCGCGGCCAGTATTGTCGTGATGGGGTCTGCTACTGCAATTGTCGGGATTTGGGTGTCAAATCGTATAGAGAACGCCGTCGTACAGAACTCCGCCAACTCTGCGGCGCTGTATATGGAGAGCATCGTATCCCCCCTCAGTCAGGAATTGGCACATGGCGACCGTCTTTCTGAGCAGGCGAGCCGGGCACTGGATGAGATTTTCATGACCCAACCAATGCGTGACCGCATTGTCTCTTACAAATTTTGGAAAGAAGAAGGGTTGATTGCGCATGCTTCCGATACAGCCGCAATTGGTAATCGTTTCAATCCAACTGAAGATCTGAAGCGGGCATGGAGCGGAGAGATCTCCGGCTCTTTCGAAGAGCTCGATCATGCCGAAAGCGCCGCGGAAGCGGCACTAGGGATACCGTTACTGGAAGTCTACAGCCCTATTCGCGAACTCTGGTCCGGCGAAATCATTGCAGTCGCCGAGTTCTATGAGAGAGCTGATCAACTGAAACTGGACATGGCCAGAGCAAGAAGAACAAGCTGGCTGTTCGTCGGCTCGGCATTTGTGGCAAGTACGATTGTGCTGTTTTCTATCGTTGCAATTGGCGACAACACAATTCGACGGCAAGGGCGTCTCCTAAAGGAGCGTCTTTCTGAAAGTGAAAAGATGGCCGAGCAGAATGCCATGCTGCGGTCGCGCGTAATCGAAGCATCTGAAAGATATTCCGCTCAAACAGATCGGTTTCTTAGAAAACTTGGTAGCGAGCTGCATGATGGTCCCGCTCAATACCTCTCACTCGCCGCCCTTCGATTGGAGGCCGCGTTTCCCGAAGGGGCCGAAAAGCCTAAAGAGGCAGAGGAAATTCAACAATCCTTGCAAAAGTCCCTGGCTGAAATTCGTGCATTGTCGCGGGGGCTGTCTGCTCCGGACATCGACAACCTGGCACTCATCGATGTCGTGAAAAGAGCCATAGAAGATCACTCGGAACACAGCCCATTGCGACCGGAAGTTTCGTTTCAAGGAAGCCAGGCACCCGGGTTGTCAGTGTCCGACAAGTTGTGTGTGTTTCGGTTTCTCCAGGAAACGCTTTCCAATGCCGCGAGATATGCGCCAAGTTCCCGATGCACAGTCACCTGTGAGGTGCAAAGTGATCGCATCGTCATTGATGTCAACGACGACGGACCCGGATTTGATCCTACAAACGGCGCGGTTTTACGGGACGATGGAGGCCAGGGGTTGATGGGTTTGCGAGATCGGGTCGAAAGTATCGGTGGCCGGTTCGAGGTATCGTCGAGCCCTGGCAAAGGAACCACCATCACGATGACACTATTTCCCAGAAAGAACATTACATCATGACAACATCTGTCGTTATAGCGGATGATCATCCGATTTTCAGGGACGGTTTGCAGCGTACGTTAGAAGAAGCCGACGGGTTCGAAGTTCTCGCTGCCGGTTCAAATGCAGACGAGGCGATTTCACTTGTTGGAACGCATCAGCCTGACATAGCTATTCTCGACCTCTCGATGCCGGGTGGTGGGATAAGCGCTACACGTAAGATTGCGGCGATGGCGAACCCTCCCTTCATTGCAATTTTGACAGTCTCAGAGAACAGCAGTGATGTCGCGGATGCTTTGGAGGCAGGAGCGATAGGGTACATTGTAAAGGGCGTGACAGCTAGCGAATTGACAGGTTCACTGCGCAACATTGCCGCGGGAGAGGGGTTCGTTTCGCCAGGTCTGGCGTCGCGCGTACTGCTTCAGATCAACAGCGATGCCGACACTTCCAAAAAAGATGGCATCCTCAATGAACTTACGCATCGAGAGGAAGAAATACTTCGGCGTGTGGCCAAGGGGTTAAGCAACCGGGAAATAGCAGAGGACCTAGACCTTCAGGAAAAAACCGTGAAGCACTATATGACGGCAATCCTGTCCAAACTTCATGCGCGAAATCGGGTAGAGGCAGCTCTGATAGCGCACGATGTTTGGAACAAAGCAGACTAGTTGCGGTGTCTTTGATGACTCTGGCGGTCTCTCACTAAAAGAAACCGCCAGCGGAACATTGACCAGAGTTATTGTTTAGTTGGTAACCGACTGTAGTCTCCGGCGATCAGAGGCAGTTGCGTTTCTCTCAACAACAGTGCGGTTGAACGGGTCTTTCAACTCGTAGCGCCCAAACTCAATCTCTTCTTTCCAACCATTTGCGTAGTTTACTTCGATGTTGTTGCCCTGGCGTTCTATTTTCGTGGGCCGGCTACCAGCAGTGCCCCCTTGTCCGGATGAGCGCACGTTATCGATTGAGATACCATTTGCCAAAGACCGGAGCCTTGAGACGTCGGCGCCAGTCGCGGGGCGCTCCTCAACGGTTCGGTTCTGAGCATTCTTTCTCTCATACTTGCCGTTTTCGATCTCTTCTTTGGTTCCGTCGGCGTAACGCACTTCGATGCCGTTAGCGTTTGTTTCGACCTTTGTTATCCCGGCCGAACCTGAAGCCTTGCCCCCAGCATGAGACCGATCCTTTTTTCCGCTGCCCCTGTTGGCGCGTTTCGAGTCATCGTCATTGTCATCGTCGCGACCGCCTTTGCCTGATCCTGAACTGTCATCACGGTCATCATCACGGCCGTCGCGATCATCATCACGGTCATCGTCGCGGTCGTCGTCGCGGTCGTCGTCGCGATCATCATCACGGTCATCGTCGCGGTCGTCATCCCGATCATCATCGCGACCATCCCCATCTTTACCTTTACCACTCTTGGCAAAAGCGTAGGCTGGCTCAAGTTGCAGACGACCGTCAGCGTCAAACTTTGGCACGTACGGCGCCACTGCAATCAACGAAGCCAGTGCCGCTGTGCTGAGAAGTTGGCCTAACTTTCTTTGAACTTTCATCTTCGCCTCCAATACTGTTCGACGCGTTTCATGAACTGGAGACAGGTTATCGTGGCCCCTGTTTCCCCACATCGGGCTTAGGTCTGATTAATTGCAGGCCGAACGTCTTAGGCAGAAACGCGAAACCAACTGAAATTGCTTTCACAGGGCCTTCGAAAGATTTCAGTGTGCACCAACCCTGTCACCTTGCAACTCTTCGTCAGGTTCGAGGTGAATGACAAAGACAGAACCCGGATACAAATGCTCCAATTCTTCTTCGATTTCATTGCATATGTCATGAGCCGCGCTGACAGACATTGACCCGTCCACAACAAGATGAAATTCGACAAATATGACATTCGCGGATCTACGCCCTTTGAGGTCGTGATACTCCAAAGCTGATCCGAGATTTGCTTCAATAGCAGCAGAAACGACCTGTAAGTCATGGTCGGAAAGGCTCACATCCATCAAACCATCCACGGATGCCCGGATAACTTTCCATCCTTCCCACAAGATGTTCAGGGCAACAAGAATTGCCAGGATCGGATCAAGGATCAGCCATCCCGTGACGAGAGCCAATAAAAGCCCCGCCACGACGCCAACTGATGTCATCACGTCCGTGAAAATGTGTCGGGAACTTGCTTCCAAGGCAGGCGACCCCTCGCGCCTGCCGATTTTAAGCAACAGATAGGCCCAAGCACCATTCACACCAGTCGCAATGATGTTGATGGCGATACCAAGCAGCGGCGCATCATCAAGATGTGGATTAGGAAGTGCCAACACCGCCTCTCTGATGATCAAAAAGGCCGCGAGCACAATTAGTATGCCCTCCACAACAGCAGATAGGTACTCGGCTTTTTTGTGACCAAATGGGTGGTTTTTATCCGGCGGCTTACTGGCAACCCGCACCGCGAAATACGCGAGCAGAGCGGCCATGACGTTCACGGTGGACTCCATTGCGTCCGAAAGCAAAGCCACTGAGCCTGTCAACCACCAAGCCAGCAGCTTTAGGACCAGTACGGCGATTGAAATTGGAATGGACCAAAGCGCGAATTTCTGTGTCATTTGGCCACGATCCTCGATCAAACGTCAATGAAAACTCGGGCTATAGGAGAGTTCCCATGCTCGAAACGTAAACAGGTGTTTCGTAAAAATGGAATAGGGTTTTATGGCCGGATACCTAGTTCTGTCGCAAACTTCTGACCATTAACGCTCTTGGAGCTTGTGTGTGAATGACTGTCTGTCTTTTCAGGTCGAAAGCGAGCTCATATATTCCTTCAAAGACACACAATATCCGAAGGATGTGATCCTGTTCACCGTTTCTTCAATGGTCGCTAAGGAGTGTCATATCGCGATGATGAGGAGATCATGGCCGAACGCTGCGTTTTTGTGGATCACACCACGTTAAACCGCAGGGTAACACGATATTCTGGCGGAATTGCCGAAAGGTGATTGCCAACATGCTTGCGCTTTCTGAACTGGTAAAGCGCCACGCATGAAGATTCCGCCCAAAGTGCTGCACCTGATGAGGTTTCGTTTTCCGCGCGAGATCATCGGCAATGCTTCTGAGCCTATCATCGCTTTTCGCTCAGTAAAGCCGATGTTGACGGTCTTTTCGCTGATCGCGGAGTTACGGTCAGCCGGGAAACTCTCCGACAGTGAGTTAACCGTTTTGGTGGTCATTTCGCCAATTGCATCAGGCGAAACCGGCCAAAGGCGCCCGACAAATGGCATTTGAACGAAGTGGTCATCCCGATCTACGGCTGAAAACGCTGGCACTGGCGGGCGGTGGATGCGAACGGGGATGCCTATGATATTCTCGTCCAACTACAGCGGAACGCCAAGGCGGCCCGGCGCTTTTTGAAGCAGTTGATTTCGCAATACTACGAACCCCGTGTCGTGATCACGGATAAGTTGCGAAGCTATTTCAGGCCGATCCGCGATCTTGCGGTGGGTGCAGCTCACCGAGCACATAAAGGGTTAAACAATCGGATCGAAGGATGAAGGATCACGCAGACCCACTCGAAAGCGCGAGAAGCTGATGGGACGTTTCAAGTCCGCAAAGCAGGCGCAAAGGTTTCTTGCCGCTCACGATCAGATCAATACTGTCTTTAGCTCTTGCCGCTATCAATTCTCCGCCATCTCACTCCGTCACGCCAAGACCAATTCTTTCCATCTTTGGGATGGCTACGCTCTCGAAATGACCTCGTGGCGGGCACAAACCAGGTCGCATTCAGTCGCGGCAAACAAATTGGAATGCCTTATTCATTTATTAGTTTGGCCAGCCTTCCAGCAGCTGGCTTTAGGATCGCAAGAAAGTCTATCAATCCATTGATATCATGGCGTTGGATAGGTGCATGGACTGACAGTGTTGCAGTGATGCGGTCGTGTTCGTCATTGATCGGCACGGCAATTGCGGTCATGCCGATCATGAACTCTTCATTGTCAGTAGAATACCCTCGTTCGCCAATAGTTTTCAGCTCGGCACGTAATGCCTTTGTGTCAATAGACCTGTGATCTGAGTGTTGCTTTAAAGGCCCTGCTTCCAGCACGCCATCCAGTGTTTTCTGACGCAGCGTGGACAGGTACATTTTACCGCTGGCGGTGCAGTGAAAAGGCACCTGGGTCCCGATTGGCAGCTGAATCCGCAACGGCCATTTGGTTTCCACCCGGTCCAGATAGATCATGCCCTCGCGGTCGGGGATGGCGAGGTTGCATGTCTCGCCGATTTTGTCCGCGACGCCTCGCAAGATAGCAAGCCGTGCGGTCCGCAAATGTTCGGAAGACATTATGTTGACCGATAGTTTGCGCAATCGGGGACCCGGACCATAAGAACGACCGTCCAGATCACGCTGTAGGAAACCCTCGACCTCGGCTGTCTGAAGCAGCCTGTGAACGGTTGGCTTAGCCAGGCCGAGGGCATCGATCAATTCAGCGGGTTTTACCGCCACACCACGCCGCGCCACCTCTTCCAGAATAAGAAGCAAACGCAGATTGGTCGGAATCTGGGTTTCTTTGTCTTGTTTTTCCGTCTCGGCCATCCTGCAACATTCTAGTTATTTGGCAGCAGGATCAAGGCCAGATCGGGCACCAACGCCACCAAAATCCAGACCGACAGAAGCGCCACCAGATACGGCACCGTGTACCGCAACAGACGGAAGTAAGGCACGCCCGTTACACCCGACGCCACATAGAGGTTCAACCCATATGGCGGCGTGATAAAGCCGATGGATGCACCCACAAGGAAGATCACCGAAAAATGGATCGGATCAACACCGACCGAGGCTGCGATTGGTGCAAGGATCGGCGCCAGAATGATCGTCACCGGCAGGCTTTCCAACACCATGCCCGAGAAGAACACAATCACCATCGAGGTGAACAGAACGGCGTAGTAGCCACCCATCGAAGTCACGAAATCTCCGATGGTTTGTTGTGCGCCCAGCAAAGACAGGATTTGTTGCATAACGACTGAAATTGCGATCAGCGGCGCAAGAATCCCGGTGATCTGCGCCGAGCGAATGACGATCGATGGAATCTCGGGGACAGTGAACCCTTCGACGACCAACATTTCAGCAAAGCTCTTGTCAGTTGGCAGGATATCGTCGCGCGCGCCCATGATCCGGTTGATTGGGTAGCTGACAAGACCAGCTATCATACAGAACCCAACGGTGACGCCCGCTGCCTCGGTCGGGGAAAACTTGCCTGTATAAATGCCCCATAACACCAGCCCGATTGCAAAGAATCCGAGCCATGCCCCAAAAGCGGTCTTCAGGACACGATTCAATTGCAACGGAATGAGATGCCCCCAGCCGTTGATCCGGCAAATGATCCAGCACGCGAACTGCATGCCAATTACCATCAGTGCACCGGGAAGAATGCCTGCCACGAACAGTTCGGAAATCGGCAGGTTCATCAGGAAACCATAGACAATGAAGATAATCGACGGAGGAATGATGATCCCCACAGTACCACCTGCTGCGGCAGTGGCCGCGCTAAAGCGTTCGTCATAGCCACCTTTGACCATTTCCGGATGCAGCATCGACCCGATTGTTGCCGTCGTGGCTGAGTTTGAGCCTGAGATTGCAGCGAACAATCCGCACGCCCCAAGTGATGCCATAGCTAACCCGCCGCGTATCCAGCCCAGACAGGCATAGGCAAAATCGCTGAGCCGTCGGGCAATGCCTGATCTGTTGATCAGGTCTCCGGTCAGGATGAACAGTGGCATCGCGAGCAGTGCAAAGCCCTTGTTGAACACGTTGAGCAACTCGGCGCCCATATTGTCCAGCGTCAGGCCGAGGACAAACGAACAGCCTATCACCCAATACCCGATAACAAGTAATACCGGTACGCCTAGCATGAACAGGAACGTGACGCCCAGCGAGATCAGTGTAACCCAAGTTCCGTCAGCCATCAGTCCGCTCCAATCACGGCCTGCTTGATCAGCGGCTCGCCAGTTTTCCAGTTGTGCAAGTCGTCGGCCAGATTCTGAAACACCCGCCCGACCATTAGGAAGAAGGAAAGTGGTGCTGCAAGAAGGAACCACCATTGCATAATGTTGTCTGTCCCCAGTACAATCTGAAAGTTCGAAGCTGACAGCGCCACCAGCCGCGTTGTCGTGACGATAACGATAACGGCAAATATGAACCAAAGGACAGCGTCCAGAAACAGGCATGCCAATTGTCCTGCACGCGGCATGGCTGTGCGGAATTCGCTGAAACACAGATGGGTGCGTAAGCGCACATTATAGGACGCGCCGAACCAGGCCATAACCATGAACAACAGCGGGGGAATGGTGGTGGACCAGGGTTCCTGATTGTTAAAGACAAACCGGTCAATCACTCCCCAGAAGATGATCATAGAGATGGCCAGGTACGAATAAACCATCACAGCCCGTTCAAAGTGTCGTTCAATGAACGGCACTGTCCGATAGATCAGCATGATGAGTAAGCCACCCAGGGCCGAAAATACAGTGCCGACGACCCAAGTTGCGTCAGACGCCAATGCGGATTGTATCTCGAACGAATCCTGGCTGAGTAAGGCGCTGAAAATTGCACCGAGATCTGCCCAAAATGACATGAACCCCGTCCTCCCTGTTGGTGTTTGATTGACCCAGCCCCATTGGAGCTGGGTCTCAAAGTTGTATCAGGCCTCACCCCTCCACCAGCGGCGTGGTTCGACATTTTCTGGAAGAGTGTCTGCTGGAATCTCGCGCGCGACGTCGTAAATTTCCTGATAGGTGTCGATGCCGCCAGACCACTTGTTCAACCGCTCGCGCCATTGTGCCCAAGGTTCGGGGTTGTAGTTGGGGGCGCACATCTCTTCGGCCAGTTTAATCTGATCGTCCGCCAGGAAGGCCGGGCGCACGCCGTTTTCAGCGAAGATCGTGTTGGGCAATTGCGGATCCGAGAAGCCAACCGTGTTCAAAAGCGCCGCTTCGTTTGCACCCTGGATAAGCGCCTGTGTGAAGTAAGACGATTCCATGACGGCGTCTTGCAATTCGCCACTCAGCCCATCAAAGACCTTGGCGGACATTGAGGTGTGCTCGGTTCCGCAGAAGAACTTTAGGTTCACCGATTGGGATACGACTGGTGACATATTGGCGTAGGCGACGGCTGACGCCCAGGTTTCCGCCCCGTCGATCAGACCTGTTTTCAGGGCGTCCAACGTTTCTTCCCATGCCACCGGTACCGGGTTCAGGTTCAGCAGTTGCATGGCGATCCGGCCTAACTGTGTGCCCGTTACGCGGTTCTTAGTACCGAACAACTCTTCCAGTTTGGTGACGGTTGGTTTGTCGGCAAAGGTAGACCCCATTTGCAGACCACGCAGTTCGCAATGGGTGAAAAGGAACTTCAGCCCGTGCCGTTTTTCCAGCGGTTCGCGCAGAATGCGCTGGCTCGCGGGACTATAAAAGAAATGATACTGCGCCGCGCGGCTGGGGAACATGTAGGCATAGTCCAACACGTTCAGATATGGCGCGCCACCCGCCGAGTTCTGGGTCGAAGCCGCATAGATGTCGACGATCCCCTGCTGGGTTTTCTCGACACAGCTCAACTGACCACAGATCTGGTTGTCGCCGATGAACTCGATGCGAATCTCACCGTCGGTCCGTTCTTCCAAGTCGCGCGCAAACTCGATCGCACCTGCGCGTTCGATCAACAGGTTGCGGGTGTTGAACCCCGAAGCGCCGAATTTCAGCGTATGCTTGGGTTCTTTTGAGAACCGCTTTTCATATGTCGATTCAGCGGCTTGCGCTAGATTCGCAAGGCTCATTGCGCCCCCGAAGCCTCCTGCAGCCAGTAGCGTGGAACTCATACCATACCGGCCTGCCACGCGGAAAAAATCCCGCCGTGAAATACCCGTTAGTTTTTTGCCGATCTCCATTGCTTACCTCCCTGTTCGCAAAAAATGAGACGTTTCGTATCAAAAAAGACTAGAATAATTGCAGCAATTTGTATAGACCTTTTTTCAGCAACTTTGGGAGGAGACCATTATGGAAGTAATTTTCGCCATTGTCCGACCACGTTCTTTTGGATGTCTGATGGCCGGTCCGCACAGCCGTCACCCCGAGTTGATTCGTGATCCCTTAGTTGACCAGCGCCATCTCTCCGAAACCGGTCTAGGGCCATGCTGCAGGTCCAAACAAAGACCCTCTCGCATGGTGCCAGAGGGAAATTCGCTACCGGCAAGATTCCTAAAATGCACGGATTTGCACCCAGGTGCGCAGGCGGGTTTGGCCACAGCCATGACGCGGGCACATCTTTCACACGTGGCGCCAGCCAGACATAACTTGGGGTAGAAATGAACTTTGATTACATAATCGTCGGAGCGGGTTCCGCAGGCTGCGTCATCGCCAACCGTCTGTCTGCTGACCCGAGTATCAATGTCCTTTTGCTGGAAGCTGGTGGAAAGGATTCAAATCCGTGGATTCACATTCCTGTTGGGTATTTCAAAACACTGCACAACCCGAATACGGACTGGTGTTACAAGACCGAGCCCGATCCTGGGCTGAATGACCGTTCGCTGGATTGGCCGCGCGGAAAAACTCTGGGCGGATCAAGTTCAATCAACGGGTTGCTCTACGTGCGTGGCCAGAGAGAAGACTATGATCGCTGGGCTCAATTGGGGAACACCGGCTGGGCATGGGATGACGTGTTGCCGTTGTTCAAACGTTCGGAAAACCACGAGGATGCAGATTCCGAGTTGCACGGTAAGGATGGCGAACTGGCGGTATCTCTGATCCGCGCCAAGTCGAAAATATCCGAAGCGTTCATTGACGCCGCCGTCGAGATGGGCGTGCCCCGGACAGATGACTATAATGGCGAAAAACAGGAAGGTGTCGGCTACTTTCACCAGACTGCCCGCAAAGGGTTCCGTTGTTCGTCCGCCAAGGCATTCCTGTCGCCGATAAAGGGCAAGCGCAACAATCTGGAAATCGTCACCCATGCTCATACCAAAGGTCTGATATTCGCCGCCGATGCGCCTAAACAGGTGACCGGGGTCGCATATGACCGCAAAGGCTCGCCGCAAAAAGCGATGCTAAAGCCTGGCGGTGAGGTCATCCTGTCCGCCGGGGCGATTGGCTCGCCGCAATTGCTCGAAGTTTCGGGCATTGGTGACCCTGACATCCTGAAAGCCGCCGGCGTCGAAGTCCGACACGAATTACCGGGTGTGGGCGAGCATCTTCAGGATCACCTTCAAATCCGCCTTGTTTATGAGGTCAACGTCCCAACACTGAACGATGCGATCAATAATATCTTTCATCGCGCGGGCATAGGTATCGAATACGCTTTGCGTCGCACAGGCCCGATGAGCCTGGGTGCCTCTCAGGTTGCCATTTTTGCCAAGTCTATGGAGGGGTTGGAAACTCCTGATATCCAGTTCCATTTCCAACCGCTTTCGGCTGACAAACCCGGGATCGAAATGCATCCGTTCTCAGGCTTTACGTCCTCGGTATGTCAACTGCGCCCCGAAAGCCGCGGGCACATTCACATTGCGGCACCAGATGCGCATGTCTATCCCAAGATTGTGCCAAACTATCTGTCGGCCACCGCGGATCAGCTTTGTGCTGTTCGGGCCGTGAAATTCGCACGGGCCATGACCAAGACCAAGGCACTGTCGCCCTTCGTCGTACGTGAACACGAACCGTCCGGCACAATTGAAACGGACGATGATTACCTCGAAGCCGCGCGCAATATGGCCCAGACGATCTATCACCCAACATCTACCTGCAAAATGGGTGTCGATGACTTGGCGGTCGTCGACCCGCGTCTTCGAGTGCGCGGTGTACAAGGTCTGCGCGTCGCAGACGCATCGATCATGCCGGACATCGTCAGCGGCAATACAAATGCACCCGCCATCATGATCGGAGAAAAATGCAGCGATCTGATCTTAGAAGATCGCAACATGACCGCTTAAAGCCACCCCCCATTTTACCCTGTCCAGGAGACAAACACATGCAGATGACGACCGAAGAAGCTTTTGTTAAGACGCTGCAGATGCATGGCATCAAGCATGCATTTGGGATCATTGGCTCGGCAATGATGCCAATTTCGGATATTTTTCCTGCAGCCGGAATCACGTTCTGGGACTGCGCGCATGAGTGCACTGGCGGGATGATTGCCGATGGCTATACCCGGGCAACTGGCGAGATGTCGATCATGATTGCCCAGAACGGCCCCGGCATCACCAACTTTGTGACGGCTGTTAAGACGGCCTACTGGAACCACACGCCGCTGTTGCTCATAACACCGCAGGCCGCGAACAAGACTATTGGTCAGGGCGGTTTCCAGGAAATGGAACAGATGCGCATGTTTGCAGACTGCGTTGCCTATCAGGAGGAACTGCGTGACCCGACCCGCGTGGCCGAGGTTCTGAACCGTGTGATCATGCAGGCCAAGCGGGCATCGGCCCCTGCGCAGATGAACATTCCGCGCGACATGTGGACCCAGGTTGTCGACATCGAATTGCCAAAGATCGTTGATTTCGAACGTCCCTCGGGTGGCACGAAAGCCGTTGCGGACGCGGCAGCACTTCTGTCGAAGGCGAAGAAGCCGGTAATTTTGAACGGCGCGGGCGTTGTTCTGTCGAAAGGCGGGATTGCTGCGTCACAAGCGTTGGCCGAGCGTCTGGATGCACCGGTTTGTGTTGGATACCAGCACAACGATGCCTTCCCGGGCAACCACCCACTATTTGCTGGTCCGCTGGGCTATAACGGCTCGAAGGCGGGCATGGAGCTGATCTCTGAAGCGGATGTGGTTCTGTGTCTCGGCACCCGCCTGAATCCGTTCTCGACCTTGCCTGGCTATGGCATTGATTACTGGCCGACCGAAGCCAAGATCATCCAGGTGGATATCAATCCGGACCGGATCGGCCTGACCAAAGACGTTACTGTTGGTATTGTCGGCGACGCGGCCAATGTGGCAAACGGAATTTTGGGTCAATTGGCGGATGACGCCGGTGACGCAGGCCGGGATGCACGCAAAGCCCATATCGCGCAGACCAAATCGGCCTGGGCGCAAGAGCTGAGCTCATTGACGCATGAGAACGATGATCCGGGCACCACCTGGAACGAGCGTGCCCGTGCAGCCAAACCAGATTGGATGAGCCCGCGCATGGCTTGGCGCGCGATCCAGCAGGCACTACCGCGCGAGGCGATTATATCGTCCGACATCGGCAACAACTGCGCCATCGGCAACGCCTATCCCAGCTTTGATGAAGGCCGCAAATACCTGGCGCCGGGCCTCTTTGGTCCCTGCGGGTACGGCCTGCCCTCGATCATTGGCGCCAAAATTGGGTGTCCGGATATTCCGGTTGTGGGCTTTGCTGGCGACGGTGCCTTTGGCATCTCGGTGAATGAGTTGACTGCAATCGGCCGCGAGGAATGGCCCGCGATTACCCAGATCGTCTTCCGCAACTACCAGTGGGGCGCGGAAAAGCGCAACTCAACCCTGTGGTTCGACGACAACTTCGTGGGCACCGAACTGGATCAGCAGGTTTCGTATGCCGGTATCGCCAACGCCTGTGGACTGAAGGGCGTTCAGGCTCGTACGATGGACGAGCTGACCGCAGCGCTGAACCAGGCGATCATCGATCAGGAGAATGGCATAACCACCCTGATCGAGGCATTGATCAACCAGGAACTGGGCGATCCATTCCGTCGCGACGCAATGAAAAAGCCGGTTCGCGTGGCAGGCATCGACGCTGCAGACATGGCACTGTCGCAAGTGTAAGTATAAGGATAAAGACCGGGACACATGACCAAAACACCGATTGAACTGTTGCGCGATTGCGCCCCGGCGACCCATCCTGTTGTCGCTCTGAGCGAAGGCAGCGATCCCCGTATCGTAAAAGGGGCGCTGGCCGCACAGGCGGCGGGGTTGGCTGATATCATTCTGGTCGGCCCTCAGGCCGAAGTTGAAGCGGAGTTGAAATCAGGTTCGGCCAGGATTGGAAAAGGGGTGTCAATTCACGACCCCTCTACATCCGAACTGACCCCGGAGTTTGCCCGCGAATACTACGAACTGCGCAAACACAAAGGCATAGATGAGGCTGCTGCGCGAAAGGCCGTAGAAACACCGCTGGTTTATGCGGCGATGCTGGTTCGCATAGGGTACGCCACGGGAACGGTTGGCGGTGCAGTTCACACAACAGGCGACGTGGTGCGCACCGCGATCCAGGTCGTTGGGGTGAAGCCGGACGCGGGAATGGTCTCGTCGTTCTTTCTTATGTACCCACCCGAGGATACGCAGCCGGGCGCACGAGCCATGTTGTATTCCGATTGCGGTCTCGTGATTGATCCCACCTCAGAAGAATTAGTGAATATTGCAGTCGCATCGGCAGGCTCTGCACGGGCGCTGCTACAGGAAGAACCGAAAATCGCGATGCTGAGTTTTTCGACAAAAGGCAGCGCGAAGCATCCCGCCGTCGATAAAGTGCAAGACGCGACAAAAATGCTGCACGCGAACCATCCGGAGCTGAATGTGGATGGTGAACTGCAATTCGATGCTGCATTCGACCCGTCGATCAGTGAACGAAAGTCACCCGGCTCGACAGTTGCGGGCCAGGCAAACGTAATGATCTTTCCGAACCTGGATGCAGGGAACATCGGATACAAAATGGCTCAGCGTTTAGGAGGCTATGCGGCGATTGGTCCGGTGATGCAGGGGCTGGCCAAGCCTGCCAACGACCTATCACGTGGGTGTAGTTCGGATGATGTGACACAAATCATCGCCGTCACCGTATTGCAATCGCTCGTCACCTAACATTCTTGCCGGCCCTCGCGTGGCGTGTATCCCAGCTCTCTTCCGACAAAGGACAAATGAAGATGATTGCCGCAGACGAAGTGATGTCAACTTTGCGCCAACGTTATAGTCGGCACGCCCGCATTCTTTTTCCCGGCGTGATGGTGGCGATCACTGTTGCGGTAACTGCCAAGTTCCTGTCTGAGCACTACGCGACCCCGGCAATGCTGCTGGCGCTGCTGTTAGGTATTGCGGTGAATTTTCTGGGTGACGAAGGTAAGACCGTCGAAGGCATCGACTTTGCCGCGAAAACCCTTCTCCGGGTAGGGGTAGCCTTGCTGGGAGTCCGGGTGTCGATGACGCTGATGCTCGGGCTCAGCTGGAATCTTATCGCGCTGGTGATTGGTGGTGTTCTGGCAACTATTGTTTTCGGCCTGCTTATTGCTCGCTTCTTTGGCCACAAGTGGCGGTTTGCATTTCTGACCGCCGGTTCGGTTGCGATCTGCGGAGCATCGGCGGCCATGGCGATCAGCGCCATTCTGCCTAAGGACGAACGCTCGGAAGAGAGACTGATTTTTACTGTATTGGGTGTCACAGTCCTGTCGACCATCGCCATGATTGCGTATCCCATTCTGGTGCGTGCATTCGGGATGAATGAAATTGCCGGCGGCATATTTTTGGGCGGAACTATCCACGATGTTGCACAAGTCGTTGGTGCAGGTTTTTCGATTTCGGAACAGACCGGCGACACTGCAACGCTGGTGAAACTGTTTCGCGTGGCGATGCTGGCCCCAGTGGTTCTTGTTGCCTCTTTGATTATTCGCAACTTTTCCGAAATTGACAGTGGTGGAAAACGCCCTCCTATCCTGCCTGGTTTTGTCGTCGGATTTCTGATCTTGGCAATTGTCAGTTCGTTCGGGCTAATCCCAACTCTAATTGCAGAATTTCTGAGCCAAACCTCACGCTGGTTGTTGCTGATTGCCATCGCGGCAGTTGGCATGAAGACAAATCTGAAACAAGTTTTGTCGGTCGGAGCCGCCGCCATCGCACTTATTGTCGTAGAAACTCTTTTCATAGCAGGAGTTATCCTCGTCGGTATAGGCTTCCTGACTTGATCCGCAGCGCCAACGGCATGGCCAACTTGTATTCCCGCGCCTGAATGCGGCCTGATTTGTGTTCGTCAGGCGGTCATTTCGAAAGCCTAGCCGTCCCAAAGGTTGAAAGTACCGGTCCTGGCGTGACGGAATGAGATGGCGAAGAGTTGATAGCGGCGGGCCGCAGCGATTGGACGAGAATATCAAGGGCATCCCCGTTCGCATCCACTGCCCGCCAGAGCCAGCATTTTCGGCCGTTGATCGGGATGACCACTTCATCCAAATGCCGTTGGTCGGCCGCTTTGGGCAGGTCTCGCCTGATGCAATTGGCGACGTGATCACCAAAGCGGTTATTCCATTGCCGGACAGTTTCCCGGCTGACCGCAACTCCGCGCTCAGCAAGAAGATCTTCAATATCGGCTGTGGTGAGCGAAAAGCGATGATAGGCCCAGACGGCATTGGCGACCTCGCGCGGGAAACGAAACCCATTCAGGCGCAGCACATTGGGCAGTATCTTCATGCACGACGCTTTACCATTCCAGAACGCGCAGACAAGTTGGCAATCACGAATGCAGTCATTCGAACAAGAAAGAAACGCCCGACAACCCCAGAAAAAACCGGATTGATGCCCAAGAAATTTGTTGGGATTGATGGCCCGTCTTACTCCTGAAACAAGGCCGCTTGCTGCACCAGCGACAGGACCTTTACCGTACTGTCGATTTCGTGGCTTAGAAGCAGGGCAAGTCTGGCGAGAAATTGCTCGGATTGCTGCGGGCCGACCAGATCAATGGATTTGGCAATTGCCTCATAGATTGTTTCGATGTTGACTTGCGACATCAGATTTTTCCTCACTTGCAAACCGCAGTTTTGTAGGCCGTCAGCACACCGGCCGGCGTGGCGGTATTCCAGCGAGCGGCGACATGCCGGTCGGGCCGGATAAGATATACCGTGTCTTTTGTCGCGCCATAGAACTCCGCGACTGGACCTTCTAACGGCTGCACAAGGATGCTTAAGGGTTCACATGAAGCCGCAGATTTGATGGCATCAGCAAGTGCGTGATCAAAACACAAAACCGTAAAACCATGGACCAACTGGTCGGACAAATAGCCTTGATCCAGCTTGACCTCAGACAGAACCTTTCCAACCTCGGGGCCCGCCGTAAACACATCGGCACACGGTGTCACAACCGGGCTGTCAGCATAGATATAGGGGCGCATCTGGCGTGGATTGGCCAGTTGCCCTGCGAATTCGTGGTCCATTGCCAGCGACAAAGCGGCATTACGCATCACTTCCCACCCATGTGTCGGCGGTGTCATAAAACGTGCGCTTTTGGAGGCCTTCGCAAACACGTCCATCGTCGCGCCGCGCCGCTCGGGCGTGTAGCTGTCCAGCAAAGCCGGTCCAGCCTTTCCGTTCAGAACCCAGCCCAGTTTCCAACCGATATTGATCGCATCGGCGAAGCCGTTGTTCAAACCGCGCACGCCGAAAATCGGTACGACATGGGCGCTGTCGCCCACAAAGAACACCCGGCCGTCGCGGTAGTCATCCAAGGCCAGCGTGTTGGCGGTGTAAACGCTCCACCATTCCAGGTTCCACGGACCTTCATAACCAATTTCATGCAACACACCTTGCACACTAGCTCTGATCTGGTCTTCCTGTATGGCTTCTTCCGTCGCCTCGTCTTCGAATAGTTGGTAGTCGATTCTCCAGATATTGTCGGGCTGCCGGTGGATTAGAACCGTACCGCCGCGACGGCAGGCCGGGTCGAACAGAGCCCGTCGGATCGTGGGATAATCATGATCCAGCTGCACGTCTGCAATGACATAACGGCCTTCATAATTCTCACCCTTGAGCCGCAACCCGCGCATTTTGCGGATCGGGCTTTTTCCCCCATCGCAAGCCAGCACCCAATCGGCGCAAAGGTCATAGACGTCCTCGCTGTCCCGGACGGTCAGTTCCACACCGTCTTCTAGGTCTTCGATTGCGACGACCTCGCTTTGCCAACGCATGTCGATCAGATCGTTCCGGGCAACGGCATCATGAAGATATTCTTCGATATATTGCTGCTGGATATTGTACATCGGACGGTATTTTTCGTTCTCCCCATCCGGCATCTCGAACTCGAGGATTTGCTGATTGCGATAGAATGACCGGCCTGTCGTCCATCCCAGCGACTTCTCCAGAAACGGGTCCAGTGCATCAATGCTTTCCAGCATGTAGTAGCTCTGACGCTCGATGCAGATCGCGCGGCTGCCATCATTGAACGTCGGCTTGTTGTCGAGCAATACTGACGGAATGCCTTCTTTTGCCAATGCCAGCGCCGCGGTCATGCCCACCGGTCCGGCACCGACGATGGCGACTTTTACCCGACTTGAAAGTCCTCGCCGTTCAGCACCTTTCGGGGCATCAAAGTGCGGATATGTGAAGTACAGCGAGTCCAGTTGACCTTTTCCTGCGGGTCTCATGCCGTCCACCTTTTGAATACTGCGCGTTCCTGCGCAGTCTTTCATTGCAGCGGCGCTCTTGTCTGTCCTCTGGGTTAAGGGACAAGGCAGAATGAACTGGTGACCATTGTACTGCTGTCAACAACCTCACGCGCACAAGGCAAAGAGAGCGGACTTCGAATTGATGCCCAGTTTTTCATAGGCCCGTTTTCGGTAGGTATTGACAGTACTGGCGGCCACATCAAGTTCCCAGGCGATGGCGTCTGTTGTCAGGCCTCTCAGGATGGCCTCACAAATCTCCTTTTCGCGGCCTGACAGTGAATTGAGCGGGCTTTGCAGCTGTGCAGGCTGGTTTCCGGAATAGTGCAGCAATACGATTTTCGACACGAGGGTCCAGAAATCGCGGCGGAGTTCATCTTCGCTGATGATGAACGGCCCGTTTTCTTGAAAACGGTAGAAGTTCATACCAACCACCTCGTCGTCGCTCCGCGCAAGCACCGTGATCTTGTCGACAATTCCTGTCTTCTCAAAAAACTCCTGCCTATAATCTGGCGGCATCCGATCGGAAAGCTCTCTCAGAGTGAAAATACGCATCTCTCCGTCTTGTTTTGTCGCCTCGATATCTGTGCGCAATGGGTCGCGCAGATACCCGTCTCGAAGGTATTTGTGCGCCATGTTCTTTGCAGTCTGCTTCTGCCGTTCATTAAACGAAAGATAGCAGTGCGGACGGTCGTGCTTGTACGAGAAGATCATGCATTGATCGGCCTTGATGACATATTCGATCATGTCCAGAAAATGTACATTGAAGTCCGCAGAGCCGACAGACGCCAAACAAGACGACAATATTTTCAGGAACTTCGGAGCCCCTTTACCGCTGAAGAAATTTTCAAGTGTCATGATCTCATGATGAGTAGATTTCGTGGCGTTGGCAACTTGGGGACTTAACGGAGACCAAGCTGTCGGACCTGTCCCCTGCAACACGGGACATAATTCTCCAAGCTTGATGCCTATCGTCACGGGCAGATTTCGACCGGTTCCCTGAATATGGCGAAACGACACCAACACTCAAGGAGCGCCTGAAAACTATCAGTGAAGCAACGCAGATGGAATACAAGGCCGACCTTTCTGTACATAACGTCAACGCCTTTTCCCAGGGTCGCCCTGTGACGAAACCTTCGTGGAACAAAACCCGTTTGGCCCTTCGACCAAGGCCGTGGCCGCGGCACAGTCGGTAACGCTTTGGCGCAAAGCTTCGATTTGGCGCCGACATTCCCGGAATTAGCAGGCGGCAAGTCACATCCTCGAAGGAGAATCCCTGCTGCTGGTTCTGTATGGCAAAAAGTCAGATACGGATCGTGGGGCGGTGTTTTGCGGGGTCGATTTCACAACCAACAACGAGGGCGTCCTTATTGGGCCCAGCCCGCGGGAGGCCGTGGTGTTCATGGTTGCGACATGCCGATGGAAGCTTATCAATTTCGAAATGGGGCATCGGCGTGATGATCGGAGATTGGGATGAAAACGATGTCCCAGCCAAGCTGACGGAAAAAGGCACCAGTCACCGTGTGAAGGACATGCGGCAGCCGAAATAGAAGCCTTCTTGTCATATGTTTCAGTGGACAGCCATGAAGCCATTCACACGTTAACTTGTTTGCCAACCAATCCTAGTTGCGGATGGCGACGAATTGGGAGACAAGGCATGGCACTGAAAAATCTGCTGGTCGCCTATAACGGTGGCGAGGCGTCGGACACCGCCTTGCATCTGGGCGTACAGATGTCGCGAAAATACGATGCCCATCTGACTGGCATCGTCGCGCATGGCGTGTCAAACGCCGTGCAGAATTTCCCTCCGTGGCTGGCGCGGCAAGTTTCTGCCTCTCTGGATGACATCATTGCGGGTCGGGTGGCGGAACTCGAAGGCAGGTTTCGCGGTTACCTCGATGGCAAAGTCGATTCCGACAAACAACACTGGATCGATGTTCACGCCGATCCGGACCGGACTATTTCCTATTACACTCGGATGTTTGATGTCACGGTTCTGGGACAATATGAAAACCTGCCGGCAGCCGATGAATACGCTCTGCACCCAGATCGGATTGCCCATGCAAGCGGCCGTCCGATCCTGGTTGCGCCCAAATATTTTCGCCCGACCGAAATCAACGAAAGCGCGGTGATCGCCTGGGACGGCAAGCGCAATGCGTCCCGGGCCCTGTTCGACGCCATGAACATCCTGGAAACCAAGCAGATGGTCACAATCGTCACGGTGGGGGACATAGGCGCCCGACAGGAAACCAAGGGCATCAATCTGCCAACCCTGCTGGCACGCCATGGGGTCGAGGCAAAACACGTCGTGGTGCCGAAAGGACCTGGCGGAACCGCCCGAACGATCCTCGACTTCTGCATGGAACGGAAAACGGGCCTCTTGGTCATGGGCGCCTACGGACACTCGAAACTATCCGAAGACCTGTTCGGCGGAGTCACGAAGCACATTCTCAGAGAGGCCGAAATACCCGTTTTTGTCTCTCACTGACACAGACGGGCAGGATGATCCGGAGGGGCATCAACCATCTGCCCTGCACGCAAGATCCAAAGACAGATTAAAAAGGAGGAAACCATGAACTTGAAACGGACAATCACCGGGCTTGTGTCCGGCGCGTTGATGGCCTTTGCCGGAGCCGCAATGGCCGAAGATTGGAAACCAAATGGCACACTTCGCCTGCAGATCGGTTTCGCCGCCGGTGGATCGACCGACACAATGGGCCGTGTCATCGCCAAGGTAATGAAAGAACAAACCGGCTGGAACATCATCGCCGAGAACAAGACAGGCGGCGGTGGCGTCGCCATGTTCACCGGCATCGCAAATATGCCGCCCAAGGGGAATGTCATCGGTCTGGGCGTCAACATGCCTATCCTGATCAACCTCGTAAAGCGCGGCGACCAACTTGGTTTCGATCTCGACAGTTTCGATTACCTCGGCACTATTTCGCGAGCCCAATTGGCGCTGATCGCCCGGGCTGATGCGCCGTTCGATGACCTTGCCGGTATGATCGAGTATTCTAAAGCCAATGACGGGTTGGCCATCGGCTTCGGCGCCCCGCCACAAAAGCTGCTAATGGAAGTGGTGAACCGAGAGACCGACTCAGATTTCCGCTTTGTGTCGACCAAGGGTGAGGCGGAAACCCAAAAGCTGATCCTTGGCGGCCAGGTGATGGCGGGGTTCTCGGCTGGTACCCACATCAAATATCTCGAGTCGGGTGACTTCAAGATGATCGCCAGCGCTAATGACGCTCGTCATGACTATGCGCCGGACGTACTGACGGTGCGTGAAGCAGGGATCGACGCCTATCTCGACCCCTACTTTTATTTTGCCACAACTGCAGGCACCGATCCTGCCGCTGTCGCTGCCCTGACCAAGGCGCTTGAAAACGCACTGGCCACGGATGAAGTGGCCGAGATCGTGCGCAACGCCGCAACAACCGAAGTCCTGAACCTCGGCGCCGAGGGCACCGAGAAGATGATGGTCGACGGTGTAGAGAACGTCAAAGTCCTGTTTGGGCAGTAATCGACTTCCCCCGCCGGACAGGTTTCGGCGGGGGGAAATTCAGGAGGCCATCATGAAGATCAACGCAGACCGTGCGTCCGGACTTTTCTTTTTGCTGTTCGGACTGGCGCTCTATCTGTTCATCATTCCGACCTTCGTCGAACAGGTGGAAGATGGCTGGGTCCACCCCGACACCATTCCCAATGCCATATCTATCGTACTAAGCCTCTGCGGTGCCTTGCTGATGCTGCGCCCCACGAAACACCACACGCAAGAGGTCAGCGAATTCGTCCGGGCGGGGATCTACTTCGGCCTACTCATGGTCGGGCTCGTTCTCATGGGCCGGTTTGGATTCGTCTATGTCGCCCCCATAATTGCCCTGGTCATCATGCTGCTGATCGGTGAACGGCGTCCCTTCTGGTTGATGGGCGGGATTGTAGGAATGCCCGCGGCGATCTGGTTTCTGGTCGCGCAGGTCCTCGACCGAGCCTTGCCCTGAGGAGAGCGGACATGGTTGATCTTTCCACAATTCTGTCCGGTTTTTCGGACGCCTTTACGCTCTGGAACCTGGCATTTGTGCTGTTCGGCGTCGTCGTCGGCCAATTCGTTGGCGCCGTTCCCGGAATCGGCCCGGTGATGGCTATGGCAATCGCCATCCCGTTTACTTTCGGCCTCGATCCGCTGCCGGCCATCGCTTTTTTGGTCGGCGTAAACAAGGGGGGGCTGGTTGGCGGTGCCGTGCCAGCGGTACTCATGAATACACCCGGCACTCCTGACGCGGCCGCAACGGCCATGGACGGCTACCCGCTCGCACGGGACGGTAAACCATTGAAAGCCACAAAGATGGCGCTGTTTTCTTCGGTAACCGGGGACACCTTCAGCGACCTGGTCCTGATTACGGTTTCGGCTCCCTTGGCAATCCTGGCTCTGCGCATGGGGCCTGTCGAAGTCTTCGCACTGATGGTCTTTGCGTTTTCGGTGCTTTCCGGGCTGATCGGCAATTCCTTGATCAAGGGGGTTATCGCCGCGGCCCTGGGGTTGCTTTGCGCCTCGGTCGGAACCGACCCGGAAAACTACACCCCCCGTCTGATCTTCGGCATGTTCGAATTCTACGACGGGCTGCCTTTGGCATCGGTCGCCATAGGAACGCTGGCCATCGCGGAAATCCTGCGCCGTCTGGCACAAATGTCCGGCGAGGTGAAATCTGCGGTCGAGGTCAAGGACACTGGAAACCCCCAGGACCGGCGCGTCAGCTGGGCTGAATACTGGGCCTGCCGGTTCACCATGCTCCGAGGTGCGGTGATCGGAACCATTCTGGGTGCGCTGCCCGGGATCGGATCAACGGCGGCGGCGTTCATGTCCTATGCCTCTGCCAAAAGCGCTTCGAAAGATCCCAGTTCGTTCGGCAGAGGCAATCTCCACGGCATCGCGGCAGCGGAATCCGCTAACTCTGCGGTTGTGGGTTCTAACCTCATTCCCCTACTGACGCTTGGCATTCCCGGCAGTGTCGGCGCGGCCCTGATCATCAGTGCTTTCATGATCCATGGAATTCAACCGGGACCGCTGCTGTTCCAGGATCAGGGCCGCCTGATCTATGGGTTGTTTGGTGCCATGATCATGGCGAATTTCCTGAATCTTTGGGTTGGTCAAGTGGGGTTAAGATTTTGGGTGAAGGTCGTTTCGGCGCCAGAATCCATTATCTTCGCTTCGGCCTTGTTGCTCTGCATCGTCGGGGTTTCCTTGGCGACAGGTGGAATATTCGGCGTGATCGTCATGCTGGTCTTTGCCGGTGTCGGCTATCTGATGAGCAGCTTCGGTTACTCGGTCGTCATCTTTATCATCGCCTTCTTTCTGGGCCCGCGCTTCGAGATGTCGCTGTCGCAAAGCCTTGCTTTGATGAACGGCGATTTGGCACGGATCGTCGAATATCCGATCGCGCTCCTCTTGCTACTGGTATCGATCATATCGATATGGTGGTTCCTTAGGCGTGCCGGACCAGACAACACCACCTCATCGCAAGTTACAATCGAGGACTGAGATCAAGTCATAGGTGTTAATGTTGAACATGCCGCAGAACTTGTTGAAACTGTACTCTGTGGCCTGAAGCGACGGTCATATAATGCCCAGTTTACCGAAAGGCTGGTCCTATAAAGTTCGCCGCAGTGCTTCGTTGGGGCACCAGGTTCCGCAATGGGCCGGTCTGACACTTGGAGGGAGCGAGATCGTGTGATTGCGCCACTGCATTCGTGGTCGGTTAGAGCCCCTTGTAATCAACTTTGCATAGTGCACAAGAAATTGCGAACCGAGAACGGCAGGCATTGAGACCGATACACACTGGACTACGATAAACAATCGTTGGCCATAGAAGTCGGGCGTCCGGACCTCTCTTGAAAAAAGGGAGCAATTTTTGACGACACCAAAGAAAACACGCCGCAGCGTGTTCGCTGGAATTGCGGGGCTGGTGGGAAGTAGCGCCCTTGCGACCAGCGCCATTGCTGCTGTCCTGACCCCACGAGCTGCAGAAGGGCTGTTCTATCCCAAGCCCTCTATGCGGATGCCTGATATCGACAATGACTTGGTCAAAATCGCAGGGCTGGTTGAGGAGGCTGGCGGCGAAATCTTCACCCTGCGTAGCATCATCGTGGATCGCGACAGGCGGCCGCAAGTTGGGCGCCGCGTCGAAATCTGGCAATGCGGCATGAACGGCAAGTATCTGCATCCCGGCGATAACCGCAACGTGCCATTTGATCGGGCTTTCCAAGGCTTTGGCCATGACATAACGGATGAGTTCGGAAGCTACGTGTTTCGCAGGCATTGCCAACTTGTTTGCGCGTGATTGAGAAGGGCAAGTCCTCGGACTTTCAAGCGCGCATTTGGGC